>NZ_LZSY01000087.1 GCF_001665625.1 Mycolicibacterium peregrinum
CGCACATAAATCCGCGAGCCCTTCCCGTCGAGCAGAAGAACTCCCATCCCGTTGCCCGCCTTGACTTTTAGAGTCGAATCGGGAGTCTCCCGCCGTAACCGCGATAGCAGAAACGTTTCCAACACCGAGCACGACACCGTGATCGGTCGCACATTGCTGCCCTGATCGACAAAACGATCTGGGACTTCCGGATGCCGCGCAGCCAGATCCCCATGCGCCTCGCCCAAAACCTGAGCATGCTGCCGGACGAGTTCCTCCACCAACTGCTGAGGATCGTCGTGTAGTTCCATGGGGTAAACATTTACCCCGGTATCCCACACTCAACCTCGCGCCACGCCGCTGCCGGTCGGCAAAATTTTGGCTGCTCATACCTAATAGGTTACATGTATGCGTGGATAAAACTGCACTTCAACACACCTTTAAGGCGTGTTTTGAGAATTTAACGCCTGATAACTACTGGGCTCGGTGTTTCATCTGCAAGGTGACCTGGTGGACCAGAACCGGTTATCGGCATGTGCGGACCTCCTCATGACGACGAGCCCGAACGTACTGGTGTACAGCGCGATTGACGGCTGGCGTCGGCAGATGGTCGAGCGCGGTCACGAGTTGATGGGCGCCGCACTGGATCTGGCTGGGCGGACCCGACGCGAGATCGAGGAAATCGACGACGTCGAGGTGCTCGACCAGGAGCTGCTGGGCAAGCAGGCCTCACACGATCTGGATCGGTTGCAGGTGCTGATCGATGTGTCGGGGACCGGTACGTCGGGCTACCAGGCGTCGGACTGGTTGCGCGAGCGCTGTGAACTCGACCTGGGTATGACCGACCATCGCCGGGTCCTGGCCACCATGTCGTTGGCCGACGGCCCGGATACCGCGGGCCGGTTGGTCGAGGCGCTCAAGCTGTGGCGCAACGCCGCTTACGATTTCGACCCGCCGCCGCGGGTCGATCTGCCGTCGCCGACGGAGTTGGAGCTGGAGACCGTGGCGTCGCCCCGCGATGCGTTCTTCGGCCGGGTCGAGGATGTTCCGGTGGAGCAGGCGGCCGGCCGGATCTCCGCCGAGCAGATCACCCCGTATCCGCCGGGCATTCCGGCAGTGGTTCCTGGTGAACGGATCAACGAGGCAGTCCTGGATTACCTGCGTACCGGTCTGGCGGCAGGGATGAACGTGCCGGACCCCGCCGATCCTTCGCTGCGCACGGTTCGCGTCGTCGCGTAGGCGGTGCGAAGGTCGGCCACCAGTCCGTCGAACGCTTCGTCGCGGGTCTCCGACGGTCCGCGCAGCACGGCCGACGGGTGAATCGTCGCTACCAGCGCGGGGTCCCCGCCGGACATCAGGCCCGCGACGTGGAGGATCTCCCCTCGGTGACGCGAGACCCGAAAGTCATTGCCCAGCAGGGATTTAGCGGCAGTCGCTCCGAGAAGGACCACGACCTCTGGGGAAACCGTGTCCAATTCAGCCAAGATCCATGGCCGGCACGCCTCCACCTCGGTGCGGCTGGGGGTCTTGTGGATACGGCGTTTGCCGCGCTCATTGGTGGTGAACTTGAAGTGCTTCACGGCGTTGGTCAGATAGAGCTCGTCGCGGTCGATCTCGGCAGCGGCCAGGGCTTTGTCCAAGAGGCGGCCGGCCGGGCCGACGAAGGGCTCTCCTGCCCGGTCCTCCTGGTCACCCGGCTGCTCGCCGATCAGCATCACCCGCGCGGACGGTCGTCCGGACCCGAAAACAGTCTGAGTGGTGTCGCGATATAGCGGACAGCCTTCACAGTGCCGCGCCGCACCGGCCAGCTCGGACAACTCATGTGTCTCGGGGACGAATGGCGCTGCGCTGTGCATTGCCGTGGAATACCCGATCAACCGTTTGCCACGCGCAAGTGCGGGTATTCGTTGTCATGACAACAGGAGATGATCGACATGACCGGGGCATACGCGGCTAAACGGGTATTGCATCGCAGGAGCAGCCTTGAGGCCGCGGTCCTGGGAATCGGCTGTCGATTCGCCGTGAAGAACGCGATCCGTGCCTGGGCGTTGCAGCCTGATCTGGCGTGGCCGCTGAGCTCCATCGATCATCTCGTCGGAGTGGTCCCGCGGCGATCGTCGGTGTCGGTGCAGCCCGTGGCACTGCCGAATTGCCCGGCGGAACTGGTGCGCGCACCGGGGACATCGGGGCGTAACGCGATTCTGTACTTGCACGGTGGGGCGTTTCTTACCTGTGGGCTCAACACCCACCGTGCTCTGGCTTCTCGATTGTCGGCTGCGGCAGACGCACTGGTGCTCAACGTCGGCTACCGGATGTTGCCCGTGTGCGGCCTTGCCGACGCCGTCGAGGATGCCCTGGCCGGGTTGTCCTGGCTTCGACAGCGGGGTTACGGCGCCGAGCGGACAGTGATCGCCGGTGACTCGGCCGGCGGATACCTGGCCTTCGGGACGGCGCTGAGGTCGTTGGACCGCGGTGTGGTGCCGGCGGCCGGTCTGGCCGCGATCTCGCCGTTGATCGATCTGGACCCCGCGCAAAAACTGGCTCACCGCAACGTCTCTCGGTGCTCGATGTTCACCGGGGCGGCGTTGTCGGCCTTCGCCCGCTGTGTGCGGCGCAGCCAATGTGAGCCCAACCGTTGTGACGCCGAGCCGTTGATCGATCCGGCCACGGCGGATCTGACGGGTATGCCACCGGTCATGATCCACGTGGGCGCAGACGAATTACTCTTGGCAGACTCGGAATTGGTCGCCGACCGCCTGGCCGCCGCGCATGCATCGTGTGAGCTCCACGTCTGGAGCGGCCAGATCCACGACTTCCCGCTCGCCGCCGAGATCCTGCCGGAAGGCAGGCAGGCCATCGGCTACATGGGCGACTTCGTCAAAGGTGTGACCGCCGCACCTGCTCAGAGTGCAGCCTGATCGATCTGCCGGAGTTTCCCGCGGCGGTGCCGTGGGCATCCCACCACCATGAGCGATATCGAAAATGGCCCGGACGACACTCTCTCGCCGAGTGAGTCAACCGATTCCGACGAAGTCGCCAACGCCGACGGCGACGACGTGGTCGATCCGCCGGAGCAGTGGCACGGCGCCGACCGGGCGGGCGAGCCGGAATCGCTCGAGAGCAAGCTGGATGCGGAGCGGCCCGACCGGCCGGCCGGGCCGGGGCCTGCGCGCGACGTCGACGAGGCGATCGCCGAGCCTGGCGGCTTCCGGATCGTGAGCCCCGACGACGAGTCTCAGGACGGTTGACAGCCGCTCCTTGACGAAGCTGGCGAAATCAGCACGGGCGGCGGCGAATTCCGTCTCAGCCGGCCTGGCGCTGCAGTGTGACCGAGGCGGTGTTGGCATCGGCGTGGGTGGCGATGCCGCTGCCCTTCGCCGTGACGGCCAGCGCCGTGCGGTCCCCGCGGAACAGGTCGCGGGAGAACTCGCACGGGGAACCGTTCTGGTCGTAGGTGACCCGCGTGATCAGCAGCAGTGCCGCCTTGGGCTTGATGCCGAGCAGAGTGGCTTCACTGCTGGTGGCGTTGACTGCCTCGATCCGCTCATCGGCCCGGCCGGTGACCAAACCGTATTGGGATTGCAGGATTTCGTAGAGTGACCCACCCAACTGCTGGTCGAGCAGGCCGGGGAAGGCGTCTGCGGGGAACTGGGCGTGTTCGAGCGAGATGGGCGAGCCGTCGGCCAGGCGCACGCGCTGGATCTCGATGACATAATCGCCTGCGCCCAGACGCAGCGCGCTCCGGGTGGCGTCGTCGGGGGTGGTGATGCGCGTCGAGAGCACCCGGGTGCCGGCGACATATCCCTGGTTGGCCAGGAAGGCGGGCACACCGACCACGTCGGAGAGGTGCCGCTCCACCTGACCGTGGCTGATGAAGATGCCGCCGGCCCTGCCGATCACCCGGTGCACCATCCCGGCTTCTTCCAGCGCGGCCAGCACCTGGCGCAGGCTGGAGCGACTGGTGCCGTAGCGTTCGGCCAGGTCACGCTCGCTGCCGAGTTTGGCGCCGGGGGTGCCCGCGTTGATGTCGGCGACGATGTGCCTGCGCAACTCTTCGCTGTGAACTGCCACCCCGGCCCCCTGCCCGTGTATTGGTCCAGCCAATTCTATCCAGGTTGAACTAGAGTTCAGCGATCGCCATGTGCGATTCGGGCAGAATCTGTCCGCCGTCCACGACCAGCGACTGTCCGGTGATGTAGGCGGCCTCGTCGGTGGCGAAGAACAACGCCGCATTACCGATGTCGGCGACCGAACCGAGGCGACCGGCAGGTACTGCCGAGGCCATTTGGTTGAGGTAATCGGGGCCCATTTCGTCCAGCCCCTCGGTGACGATGTTGCCCGGCAGGACCGCGTTGACGGTGATTTTCTTGGGTGCCAGTTCCATCGCCGCGGTGCGCAGGAAGCCCAGCTGGGCGGCCTTGGATGCACCGTAGTGCGACCAGCCCGGGTATCCGGTGATCGGGCCGGTGATCGACGAGGTGATGACGACGCGTCCGTGGCCGCTGGCGGTCAGTGCCGCCAGGGCGGCCTGCACGATGTAGACGGTGCCCTTGAAGTTCACCGCAAGGACCTGGTCGATGTCGTCGGGGGTGAGGTCTTCGAGGCGTCCGGACGGGAAGATGCCGGCGTTGGCGCAGACGATGTCCAGGCCGCCGTGCCGTTCGACGGCGGCGTCCACCACCTGGCGGGCGTCTTCAGGACTGGTCACGTCGGCGCGCAGGGCGCTGACCCGACCCGGGGTGCCGGCGAGCGCCGAGACCGTCTCGTCGAGGTCGGACTGGTTACGGCCGGTGATCAAGACGTCCACGCCGGCATTTGCGAAGGTCTGGGCGATGCCGCGGCCGATGCCCTTGCTGCCGCCGGTGACGATGGCCGAGCGGCCCTGAAGCGATGCGAACATGGTTGAGATCCTTTGAGAGTCAGGTCAAGGTGAGGCCGTTGGAGCGCAGATAGCGCTCGGCGAGTTCACAGCTACCCGCGGCATAGCTTATGGCCTTGGTGGCCGATTCCCTGGAGTGGCTGTGGCTGCCCATCCAGGCCAGCAGCAATAGCCTGCGCAGCAGCACGAACGAGGCCAGCATGTCCTCGTCGGAGGCCGGCAGGTCGCGTCGCGTGCGGTAGCCGCTCACCCAGGCGTCCTGCCATTCCGGCAGGGCTGGGTCGTGTTCGATGAACGATACGGCTGTGCCGAAATCATAGAAGTGCCAACCGAATCCACAATCATCGAAGTCGATGACGGTGATGTTGGGAGTTCCTGCGGGATCAGGGTCAACCAACAGGTTGGCCAGCCGCAGATCGGCGTGGATCAGCCCGTAGACGTCGGACCCGGTGCCGTACGCCTGCAGCCGGTCATGCAGCAGTGCCTGGGCGCGTTCGAGCACCTGTTGCTCGGCCGGGCCGACGCCTTCGGCATCGTGCCAGCGGCCCCAGCGCGGTTTCGCGCCGAGGCTGTGCTCCCAGTCCCACGAGAACCGGCCGAACCCGGGCGGGCGTTCCCACCGCTGCGAATGGTCGTGCAGCGCAGCGGTGATCCGGCCCAGCGTGTGGAAATCGTCGAGGGTCAGCGACCCCTCGTCGGGTTCGGCCCCGGCGACCATGCCGAAATGTACGACATGCCGGGCGACTCCGCCGGTCTCCTCGCCCTGGACCGTGACCAGCCGCCGACCGTCTCTGGCCGGTAGCACCGAGGGCACAGTGACGTCACCGTCAGTCTGAAGTGCCTGCAGCCAGTCCAGTTCGGACTCGATCTCGTGGGGCCGGTGGTAGTCCTGCCGGTGCACTCGAAGGATGGACCGGGTGCTGCCGTCCTCGACGAGATACGTGGCATTCTCGGACAGGTTCAGCAACCTCAGGGTCGCGTCTGTCCCGATGTCGTACTGGCGTAACGCCAGTTGTGCGACATCGACCTCGTCGGTGATGACCATTAGTGATCCCGTCCTTCGATACTGTCGAGCACTGCGGTGATCCGGTCCCGTGCCACCGTGACATCCGCGGTGCTGCCACCGATGTAGAGCCTTCCAGCAGCGCCGATCATCTGCACGTCGACCACGGTAAGCCCGGGTGCGGCGCGCTCCGCCTCGTTGGCCGCGACCGCCGCGAACAGCGCCGGGGTCATCTCGTACACCAGCAGCGACTGCCCGGGCAGGATCATCGATGCCTGCCGGTTGCGGTTGAGGATCACCGCGTGCTGATCGGTGATGCTCTCGATGATGTCGTGGTAGAGGACCCGCGGCCGCAACTGATCGGATGCCTTGTTGCCGGTGCCGGCCAGGATCGCCTCGCCGGCCCGCCGGACATCGTCCAGGTTGGCCGAGTGGATCTCCAGGACTCCGAATTGGCGTTCCACGTAAAGGATTCCGGGCTGTATGCCGGGGACTTCACGCAGGGCCAGATCGATCACCCGCTCGATGGCCAGGGCGGGGGATACCTCGACGATGAGCGCATGCTCGCCCTCGTACGGTGGGTATCCCCTGGCCCGGGTCGGCGTTCCGAGGTACGCAGCGAACTGGCGCTGCAGGTCCTCCACCAACAGGTAGACGCGGATCTGGGTGCGAATCCGCGTGCTCTCCTCCGCTTTGGTAGGCATGACTACTTGCTGGCGACCGAGAAGTGTGCGCCGAGCTCGTTGTGCGGACGCGGGATGACGTGCACGCTGACCAGTTCGCCCACCTGGGAGGCAGTCTCGGCGCCGGCCTCGGTGGCGGCCTTGACCGCACCCACCTCACCGGTGACGATCACGGCGACCAGGCCGTCGCCGACCTGCTGCCGGTCGGTGATGGTGACGTTGGCGGCCTTCACCATGGCATCGGCGGCAGCGAGCGCAGCCACGAAGCCTTTGGTTTCGATCAATCCGATTGCGTTGCTGGACATAGGTGTTTCTCCTTATTTGTTGGGTTCGCTATCAGGGTTGGGTGTCTGTATTGATATCGATGGATCCGATGATGAGGGCGTCGACGGGCGGCGGGGTTCCGGTGAACCAACCCGACGCCACCGAGCCCTGGGCCACGAGGACGTGCTCGCCCACGCCGGTACCCAGGACGTCGAAGGCGATCAGCTTCGATCCGGTGCCGTCGACCTCGACCTCGAGGAAGGCGCCTGCGGGGATACCGTCGATGCGCCGGGTCGACCACACGTTGCCGGTGACAGTCGCTGCTAGCACTTTGGCTCCTTTTCAATCTTGATTCCCAAGGTGCGGGCCTTCTCCCGGGCCAGCGGGGTGAGCACCGCCTTGCGACCGAGCACGAGCGTGCCGCCGGCCATGTCGGCGATTTGGCGTTCGGTGACCGCGCCGCTGTCGATGCGCCTGCTGGCCCCGCCGGCCGACGTGCGGGATGCTCCGGCCAGCCGGAACCTGAGCCGGCCGGCCTTCAGATCAGCGCGCGTCTTGGGGCTTTCGAAGAGACGCAACAACTTCCGGACGAAGGTGTCGAGGTCCCTGTCGTTGGCCAGCTGCACGGTCTCGGTGCGGTTCTTGCCGTCGACGGCGCGGGGCCCGGTGGGTTCCACACCGAACTGGGTTGCGACCGTCGGCGGTGCCGACAATGCTGCGACCGTCGGCGGTGCTGTTGGAGCCGGAGCCGGTGGTGGGGGGACAGCCACCGGCCCCGGAGTCTTGGCGGCGGCGCCGGCATCCCGGACGGCCTCCCGCACCACCTCGCGCACCAGGGCGCGCAGCTCGTCACGGTTCATGCCGTGGCCCTGGCGAGTGCGTCCTGGGCGGCCTCGGCCGCGGTGCGGATGTCGGCTTCGGTACCGGACAGGTAGACGCGGCCGGTGGCGCCGATCATCCGGAAGTCGACCACCTTGATGTCGGCGGCCTTCTCGGCCTCGTTGGTGGCCAGGATGGCGTACGACGCGGGCTGGACCTCCAGCACGAACAACGACTCACCCGGCAGCACCATCGACCCGATCTTGTTGCGGTTGATCAGGAATGCGTGCTGATGGTCGACGCTCGAGATGATCCGCGAGGCCAGCACATTCGGTGCCACAGCGCTTCCGGTGTCGCCGCCCAGCTCGTCGAGCGCGGCGTCGGCGGCGGCTTTGACCGCTCCGGTCTCGCCGTGGAACTCCAGGTAGCCGAATTGCCGTTCGACAACCAGGATTCCGGCCTTGACCTCGGCGTGTTTGAGGGCGACGTCGGTGACGCCCTCGATGTCCAGACCGGGAGCCACCTCGATGATCTGGGCGGCCTGGTCGGCCCGGGGCAGGGCACCTTTGATCCAGGTGCCCAGATACGACATGGTCTGCGGTTGCAGCCGGTCGATGAAAATGAAGGAACGAAGTTCAGCCACAGCCCTACCTCTTGATCAGTTGTGCGAGTTCTTCGACGACCAGTGCGCGCAGTTCGGCCCGCAGCGTGTCCAGCCCGGGGTCCGAGGACCGGTTGGCAGCCGGGTACGAACGGCGCGGCGTGACGGGTACGCCGTCGCGGTCGTTGGAGGCGCGGGGATATTCGGGCACCGGACCGGCGGGGGAGTGCCACGGGTTGATGCCCGCGAAATTGCCCATCGGCACCCCGGCGTCGCTGTTGTAGGCGACACGGGCCCAGTTGACCAGGTTCTGCGGCTGCAGGTTCTCTCCGATCGAACTGCGACCGACAAACCCGGTGCCGATGGTCATCGACGGTGCCAGGTTGGTGTCCAGCCCGGAGCTTCCGGTGGAGTTTCCGACGTTGACCGATACCCGTAGCACGGGAACCTGCGCGGCGAAATCGGTGATGACCGAGGGGTTCTCGCTGTGGATGGCGGCCGAATGCCCGGCCCCGCCGATCCGCACCACGGCCCGGGCCGCGCGAATCCCTCGCGCGGCGTCGGCAGCGGTGGTCATGCCGAGCACCGGGGACAGCTTCTCGTGGGCCAGCATCTCCTCGGTGATCACGTCGTCGAACGGCGCGATCAGCACGCGGGTCTTCGGGGTCACCCGCAGGCCGGCCTGCCCGGCGATCCACGCAGCGTCCCGTCCGACCACATCGGTGTTGAGGTGGCCGTCGGCGAACATGTAGGCCCGCAGCCGCCGGGCGCCGTCCTCGTCGAGGATGTGCGCCCCGGCCCGGGTCAGCGCCGAGCGCAGCTTGTCGGCGACGGCCTCTTCGACGATCAGCACCGACTCGTTGGTGCACAGCACCGAATTGTCGAATGCCTTGCTGTCCACGATCCGCTTGGCGGCGGCGTTGATGTCCGCACTGGCGTCGACGAACACGGGGACGTTGCCCGGGCCGACCCCGAGCGCCGGGTTGCCCGACGAGTACGCGGCTCGGACCACGCCGGTGCCGCCCGTGGCGACGATGACGTCGGTGCGTTCGTCGGCCATGAGCGCCTGGACCAGGGGAATCGACGGCTCATCGACGACTTGCACGATGCCGTCGGGCGCACCGGCCGCGACGGCGGCCTCGGCGAGCACGCGGGCGGCCTCGACCGAGCACTGCTTGGCCCGGGGATGGGGCGCGACGACGACGGCGTTGCGCGTCATCAGTGCCAGGATCACCTTGAAATACACGGTGGCAACGGGATTGGTGGTGGGCGTCAGTGCCAGCACCACCCCCGCGGGGCGAGGCAGTTCGACGATCTTGCGAGCCTCGTCGATCCGGGGTGACACATAGTCTTCTCCGCGGTAGTAATCGACGATGCCGCGCGAGCAGGCCCGGTTCTTGGTGACCTTGTCAGCCACCACACCCATGCCGGTCTCGGCGACCGCCTCGGCGGCAAAGCGCTCGGCCTCGGCGTAGCCGGCCTCGGCCACCGCGTTGACGATGTTGTTCACCGCGGCTGCGTCGTAGTCGGCGTAGGCCGCGGCGGCCCATCTGGCCCGTTCGAGCATGTGGCCCGCCTGTGCAGTACTGGTCATGATGCCTTCCGTCCGATGGCGGCGGTCTTGGCCCGGCTCACCGCTACTTCGAGGCGGTCCAGGACGTCTTCGCACAACTCGCGCGAGAGCAGAAGACCCGGTTTGAACTGCAGCACACGGGGATCCAGTGTCGAGAAGATCGCCCAGACCCCGTTCTGGTAGAGCTCGCGCATCACGAACTTCGCGCCCTCGGGATGGTCGAATTCCAGACCGATGACCACACCGTTCTGCCGGATTCCGACGAACCAGTCCGGGTGGTCGGCCTGGATGCGGCGCAGGCCCTGGTCGAAGATGTCGGAGATGTAATGGACCATCGAGCGCACCTCGGGGCGGGTACAGATCTCCAGGGTCTTGATCGCCGCGACACAACCGAGTTCGGCGCCGCCGAAGGTGGAGATGTGTCCGAAGCCGTCCTCATCGAGCCACTGCGCTGCCCGATCGCCGAGCAGGGCCGCGGTGATCGGGTACATGCCGCCGGACAGGCCCTTGCCGGTGACCAGGATGTCGGGTTCGATGCCGTGTTTGGTGATGGCCCACAGTTCACCGGTGCGCATCAGACCGGTCTGCACCTCGTCGGCGATGTAGAGCGTGCTGTGCTTCTCGGTCGCGGCCTTTACCGCTTCCAGGTATCCCGGTGCGGGAAGGGGGAATCCGTAGGTGGCCGGGATGGTCTCCATGATCACCGCGGCGACATCACCGGGAGCCAGCACCTTCTCCATCGCGGCGATGTCGTTGAACGGCACCTGCAGGAACTCATCGGGTTGGTCGGCCAGGAAGAACTTGGCGAACCTGTCGTCGCCGGTGGCCACCGCCAGGCCGGTGTGGCCGTGATAGGCCTTGACGATCGAGACGATCTTGCGGCGCTTGGTCGCGTGCCGGGCGCTCTTGAGCGCGATGTCGATGGCCTCGCCGCCACCTGACCCGAACGCGACCTTCTTGATCGACGCCGGGGCCGTCTCGACCAGGCGCTGCGCCAGGGCGGTACGGGCCACCGAGGGAAAGTGGTGGTTACCGACGTCGAAGTGCTGCATGCCTTCGGTAATCGCCTGCATCACTTCGGGATTGCGGTGACCGAGGTTGTAGGTGCCGCCGTTGAGGTGCATGTCGATGAGACGACGCTGCTCCATATCCCATAGGAAGTAGCCTTCCCTGCGGTCGATCACCAGATCGACACCCGTATCGGTCCAGAACTGCGTCTTGTCTGGATTCCAGAACGTCTTCGCCCTATCCAGCACTTCGGCTTTGGATTCGAACGTGAACGTGCCGTAGTCGTACATGCGGCTCCCTTGAGTAGCTACCCGGTAGCTGTGATGGCCCTCACCGTAAACGGTCGCAACCATTTGTGTCAATGGTTGCAAGTAGCGCTTGCGAACCGCTTTTGGTCGTGCCAATATGCCTTAGGTTCGCACTGTGGCCCAGGCCACATCGAGCATCCACTGTTACCTGGAAGGTATTCCGCTAGATGACCGAACAAGTTGTCGCAAAGAGCGAATCTGCAGCTCACGATGTACAGCGACTAAAGCGCAACGCCGTCGGGACGGTCGGCGTGATCTTCATGGCGGTGGCGACGGCTGCACCGATCACCGCAATGGTCGGCAATGTCCCGATCGCAGTTGGCTTCGGAAATGGTTCACACGCTCCAGCCGGCTACATCGTGGCGACGGTCGTCCTCGGCCTCTTCGCCGTCGGCTACGCGACCATGGCCAAGCACATCACCACCACCGGCGCGTTCTACGGCTACATCTCCCACGGCCTCGGCCGTATCGTCGGGATGGCCAGCGGCGGGCTGATCACCATGGCCTACGTGGTTTTCGAGGCCTCGCTCATCGGGATCTTCTCGTTCTTCTTCCAGAACTTCATGCAATCCCAGCTCGGTGTCCATATCCACTGGATCATCCCGGCATTGCTGATGCTGGTGATCAACGCGGCCCTGACCTACTTCGATGTCAACCTGACCGCCAAGGTGCTCGGCGTGTTCCTGGTGACCGAGATCGTGATGTTGGCGCTCGGCGCGGTGGCGGTGCTGTTCAAAGGCGGCGGGCCGCAGGGATTCGCGATCGCCGAGACCATCAACCCGATTGGCGCCTTCTCTCCGGCAGCTGGAATCGCCGGTGCGAGTGCCGGATTGGGCCTGTTCTTCGCATTCTGGTCATGGGTCGGGTTCGAGTCGACCGCCATGTACGGCGAGGAGTCGCGTAACCCCAAGAAGATCATCCCCCGCGCCACGATGCTGAGCGTCGTCGGTGTCGGTGTGTTCTACGTGTTCGTGTCCTGGATGGCGATCGCCGGTACCGGTCCGCAGCACGCGGTGGAACTCGCGCAGGACTCCGCCACGTCCTCGGAGATCTTCTTCGCCCCGGTGCGGGATGCCTACGGCGAATGGGCGATCACGGTGTTCAACGTGCTGCTGGTCACCGGATCGTTCGCCTGCGGGATGGCATTCCACAACTGTGCCTCGCGCTACCTCTACGCGCTCGGTCGCGAAGGTCTGTCCAAGGGACTGCAGAAGACCATCGGCTCAACACATCCCACACACGGTTCGCCCTACATCGCCTCGTTCGTGCAGAGCGGTATCGCACTGGTGATCATCCTGGCCTTCCTGTTCGCCGGAATGGATCCCTACGTGCACATGTACACGCTGCTCGCGATCCTCGGGACGATGGCGATCCTGATCGTGCAGTCGCTGTGTGCCTTCTCGGTGATCAGCTACTTCCACATCCGGAAGAACCACCCGGTGTCCAAGCACTGGTTCAAGACGCTCATCGCCCCCGGCCTCGGCGGGATCGGCATGCTCTATGTCGTGTACCTGCTGTGGGAACACAAGGACGCCGCCGCGGGCACCGCATCCGGCACCCTGCTGTTCAAACTGACGCCGTGGATCGTGGTGGGCATCTTCGTCCTCGGCGCTGGAATGGCCACCTACTTCAAGCTGCGCGATCCGCGCCGCTACGAGTTGATCGGCCGGATCGTGTTCGAGGACAACGTTGTTCGAGATTGACGCGTTCGACCGGTAGATGGACTCCTTCGAGCGTCTCCTGCTGAAGTTCGTCCTCGCGTGGGCTCCCTACGGGGGTCCGCGCGAGGACGACGTCTGGCTCGAGTTCGGTATGACAACCGACCAGCTATGCCTGCGCTTCGCCCGGACCGTCCAGTGCCTGGTGCCCAGGGCCGGTTCCCTCTCGAGAGCCGACCGCTGTCTGCTGGAACGGGCCTGCGTGTACCTGCGTCACCGCCGCGAACTAGCCGAACGCCGCCCGTAGATAGCCGGCTTGACTGGCCATGAAGGCTTGGGCCACGGGGGTTTTCGCCGCGATCTGATCGAACCCGTGGAAAGCTCCGTACACCTGCTCGACCTGGCAGTCCACCCCCGCCGCGCGCAGCCGCTCGGCGTAGGCCAGGTCCTCGTCGTGGAACAGGTCCAGCGTGCCCACCCCGATCCAGGTCGGCGGCAGCCCGGCCAGATCCTGGCGGCGGCCCGGTACGGCGACGGCCGGATCGGCGCCGCCGAGGTAGGCCGACCAGCCGAATCTGTTGCTGCCCTGGGTCCACAGCCGATGACCGGGGTTCTCCAGCTCCGGGCCCACCGAGCGGTCGTCCAGCATCGGATACACCAGGATCTGGGCCGCCAGCTGTACCTCCCCGCGATCGCGGGCCAGCAGGGCGAGCGCCGCGGCCAGGCCGCCTCCGGCGCTGGCACCGGCGACGGCGACCCGGGTGGGATCGACCGCGGGCAGCCCCGCCAGCCACTTCAGCGCGGCATAGCAGTCCTCCAACCCGGCCGGGTAGGGATTCTGCGGCGCCAGCCGATACTTGACGGCGGCCACGGTGGCACCGAGTTCCTTGGCGAACCGCCGGCACAGGGCGTCATCCTGTGCCGGGCTACCCAGCACGTAGCCGCCGCCGTGGATCCACAGCAGCGCCGGCGTCGGCTCGGTGACTCCCTTCGGGCGAAACAGCCGGACGCCTGCTCCCGAGCTCAGGGTCAACACCTCGACGTCCTTGGGTGTCTGCCGGTTCTGCAGGCGGGTCAGCCGCTGCAGCAACGGCAGCGAACGCCTGGTCACCAGCTGGCGCGGGATGAACCGGGCGATGCGTTCGAGATCGGGGTGAAAGGCTGTGCTGACGGTCACACCGTCAGTTCTACCGTGCCGGTCTGGTCAGCTGTTGTTGAAGGCTATAAACAGTGCCGCGATCGCGTCGTCACGGACCACGATGTAGTTCGTCAGGATCAGTTCGTCAGGCAGGTTCGTCTTGTCGAACTCGCCGTCATAGCGGGCGCACACGACGATCACCCCTGGCCGTACGTCGGCGTCGGTGACCTCCATGGTGACGCGGTCACCGGTGATTTCCCGGGCGATCCAAGTGCGGATGGCCGCGGTATCGGCGAACTCGCGGTGGTTGTCGTTGACCACGGCGTCCGCCGTGAAGGTGGCCAGCACGGCATCGGTGTCGAAGGCGTTGACTGCGTCGACGTAGCGGCGCACGACTGCGGGGAGCTGATCTGAGATATCACGGGACATGACGTCAGGCTCGCGTCGTCGGCGGCGGGAGAGTCAACCCCGGCGCCGTGCTTGAGTCTCCCCCTGGGGGAGACGCCACACTGGGCACGTGAACATCGCCCTGTCCATCGGCGACTTCTCGCGGATGACGCAATTGCCGGTCAAGACGCTGCGGCACTACCACGAGGTAGGCCTGCTCGTACCCGACCGCATCGACTCTTCTTCGGGCTATCGCTACTACACCGTCGAGCAGGTGGCCACTGCGCAAGTGGTGCGCCGCCTGCGTCAGCTCGACATGCCGATCGCCGATTTACGCGCGGTGCTCGCTGTCGCACCGGCCGAGCGCAATGCGTTGATCAGTGATCATCTGCGACGGCTGGAGGATCGGCTTACCGCCACCCGCAGCGCCGTCGAGTCCTTGCGGGCCATCCTGGAGCCGCCGGATGAGACGTCGAGCATCGAGTACCGCAGTGTCCCGGCGGTTGCGGCCGCCGCGATCACGGCGACGGTGGATCGTGACGATCTGCCGGCCTGGTGGCAGGGCGCCGTCGGGGAACTTCGCGCCACGGTCCACGCCGATCCCGGGCTGGTGGCGACCGGCGCACCCGGCGCGTTGTTCGGGTTCGACATCTTCAGTGGTGACCGCGGCGCCGCGACGGTCTTCATCCCGGTCGACGGCCGCGTTCGCCCGGTCGGCCGGGTCGAACGGCAGACCGTCCCGGCGGCCGAACTCGCGGTGGTGAACCACCGTGGTCCCCACGATGATGTGGACCTGGCATACAGCGCACTCGGCGAGTATGCGACACAGCGGGAGATCAGTGTCGAGGGTCCGCTGCGCGAGTACTACGAGCGATTCGTCTGGGACACAGATGATTCCGCGCAGTGGCGTACCACTCTGTGCTGGCCGGTCTTTCGGGCCGACGCATGAACGCCCTCGACGGGCGGCGCGCGGTGGTCACCGGCGGTACCAAGGGTGCCGGCGCGGCGATCGTCCACCGACTGCGGGCCGCCGGCGCTCACGTCACCGCGGTGGCTCGTCGCCCCGACCGTGACGGCGCCGCGGCGGCAGACGATTTCCTCGCCGCGGACCTCACCTCGGCGGCCGACATCGCCGACCTGGCGTCGCACATCCGTCAGAACGGCGGCGCGCACATCGTGGTCCACACGGCGGGCGGCTCCAGCGCACCACCCGGAGGGTTCGCATCGCTGAGCGATCGGAACTGGGCCGACGAGCTGAACCTGAACCTGCTGGCGGCGGTCCGGCTCGACCGGGCATTGCTGCCGACGATGATCGACGACGGCCGGGGTGCGGTGGTGCACGTCGGATCGATCCAGAGCCGGATGCCGCTCTACGACGGAACCCTGGGGTACGCCGCGGCCAAGGCGGCGCTGCGGGCCTACAGCAAGGGCCTGGCCAATGAACTGGCGGCCAAAGGTGTTCGGGTCAACACCGTTTCACCCGGGTTCATCCAGACCACGGCGGCCGAGGCGTTGATCGATCGCATTGCCACGGCCACCGACGGATCCCGAGAGGACGCCCTCGAATCGCTGATGTCCGCGCTCGGTGGCATCCCGCTCGGCAGGCCGGCCCAGCCTGCCGAAGTCGCAGAAGTGGTCGCGTTTCTGGTGTCGGATGCGGCCTCTTCCATCGTGGGTGCCGACATTGTCGTCGACGGCGGTACCGTCCCGACGGTGTAGAGGCGCCCGCGAGCTATTTCAGCAGCGGGTCGCGGGGCAGGCCGAGGATGCGTTCGGCGATGGTGTTGCGGGTGATCTCCGATGTGCCACCGGCGATCGTCATCGCTCGGTTGCCGAGGTAGGCCCGGGTCAGCTTCGTTGTCTGTCCGGTCACCCCGGCCGTCCCGACCAGGTCCATACCGAGTTCAGTCAGATGCTGTGAGTGCTCGGCTACCAGCAGCTTGGTGACGTTGCCCTCCGGTCCTGGCTCGGTGCCTGCGATGGCCCGGCTGACCCGGCGCAGGTTCAGCAACCGGAGCGTGTGGCCGACGGCAATCACTTCGCCGGCGCGGCGCACGTACCGCGCGCCGTCGGGGTCGGCGTCGATCAGGGCGACCAGCTCGTCGGCGTCGAATCCGGTCGGGGCCGCGGACCCGCCGCCGATCGAGATGCGCTCATTGCCCAGGGTGGCCCGCGCGACCAGCCAGCCCTTGTTCACGTCGCCGACCACGTCGGCGTCCGGAACGAACACGTCATCGAAGAACACCTCGTTGAAGTGTGCGTCACCGGTCAGGCCACGCAACGGATTCACCGTCACTCCAGGTGATTTCATGTCGATCGCCATCATCGTGACGCCGGCGTGCTTGGGTGCGTCGGGGTCGGTGCGCACGGTGGCCAGGCCCCACTGGCAGTGCTGAGCCAGGCTGGTCCACACCTTCTGACCCGTTACCCGCCAGCCGCCGTCGACCTTCTTGGCGGCGGTCCGCACGGCGGCCGCGTCCGAACCCGCTCCCGGCTCGGAGAACAGCTGGCACCACATCACCTGACCGCGCAGCACGGGTTCCACCCAGCGCTCGCGCTGATCGTCGGTACCGGCTTGGGCGATGGTCAGAGTCACCCAGCCGGTGATGCCCATGTCTGCGCGCTCGATGTCGGTGAATTCTTCCTCGATCACCAACTGTTCCAACACATCTGCGGCGCGCCCGTAGGGCTTGGGCCAGTGCGGCACCAGGTAGCCGGAATCCACCAGATAGTCGCGGCGCTTGTCCTCGGGCAGCGCCCGCACCGCCGATGCGGCGGCCTGTGCGTCCTGGCGGTACTGCTCGGCGTCTTCGGGCAGTGTGAACGACGCCCCGTGCGCCTGCCCGCTGCGTTGCCCGTCGACGACGTCGACCAGCGGATCGGCGCCGTCACCGAGCACTGCGGCCAGGGTCCGGGCCCGGCGCAGGTACAGGTGCGCGTCGTGCTCCCAGGTGAAGGCGATGCCGCCGTGCAGTTGAACGTTGGTCTGGGCGCAGAAGATCTGGGCCCGGATGGCGTGGGCGGCGGCCACCGCGGCGGCGAACCGGGCACCGTCGAGAGTGTCGGCGCGGGCGGCGTCCCACACTGCTGCGGTGGTCTGTTCGGCGTCGACGAGCATGTTGGCCGCGTGGTGTTTGACGGCCTGGAAGGTGCCGATGGTGCGACCGAACTGCTCACGTACCTTGGCGTACTCGACGGCCATGTCCAGTGCGGCCCAGGCGACACCGACCGCCTCGGCTGAGCCGAGGATGCGGAACACCGTGCGGGCCCCGCGCGCCGCGCCACGCAGGATCCGGCTCTCGTCGACGGCCACGGCACGCAGGTCGACCGCGCCGATGCTCCGGGTGGTGTCCAGGGAATCCTGTGCGGTGACGGTGATTCCGTCCGCCATCGCGTCCAGGATGACGACGTCGTCGCCGGCGGCCAGGACCAGCACCTGCGCGTCGGGGGCGCCCAGCACCGCGCGGGCCTGTCCGCCGAGGAGTCCGTGGGCGTCGATGCTCACCGAGCCGGCCAGTCCGAGTGCTGCCACCGTCGTTCCCTCGGCGAGGCCCGGGAGGAGTTCGGCGCGAACGGAATCCGGTGCATACCGGTCGATGACCACAGCCGCGGACACGGTGGGCAGGAACGGTCCCGGGGACAGTTCGCGTCCGGCGACCTCGGCCACCACGGCCAGCTCGGGCAGACCGAACCCGGAGCCGCCGTACTCCTCGGAGACGGCCAGTCCGTTCCAGCCGAGTGCGGCGCCCGCCGCCCAGATCTCGGCGGGATAGCTGCCTGCCTTCTCCAGGGTGGCGCGGGCGGCTGCGCGGCTGTCGAGACGGTTCAGCTGCCCGAGTGCCGCATCGGCGAGATCCAGGTGCTCTTCGGTGATGGCCAGCGCAGACTTAGTCATGGTTAGCGAAGCTAACGGGGCTGACGCGGTTAAGTCGACGTGATGCAGGTCACAATTCGACGCCGGGTGGACAAGTCGGCGAAGTTGTCGCCTGAGTCAATAGGCTGCGGGGTACGCTCGCGCAATGACGGCACGACCGGATAACCGGTACCCCGCACCGACGCTCGCTGATCGAGCAAAATGGTTGCTGCATGCCAAGCCTTCCGACCATATGCTGGCCCTTAGCGTGGCATCAGCTTCGCTGCCGGTCGTGGGCAAGCACCTGGAACCGCTCGGCGCCCTAGCTGCCATGAGCGTGTGGGGATTCCGCCATCTGCCCGAGTTCGTCGCCTCCTCGGCGAAGTCATGGTTCGCCCCGGACAACAGCGAGTTGCGGCAGGCGGAGCGGGAGCAGACCAACGCCGTTGCCCAAGAGGCGCTGCGCGGGGTGGTCTCGCCGGCTGACCTGGCCATCGACTGGCCGGCCCCCGACAGCGTGGCGCCGTTGTGGCACACCTACGAGTACCGGCGCGACGTGTACCGAACCTCGGTGCGCTACGGCGACGACCCGACCCAACTGCTCGATGTGTGGCGGTCCAAGGATCTGCCCAGCGCAGCCCCCGCTCCCGTCCTGTTGTTCGTGCCGGGCGGTGCCTGGGTACACGGTGGCCGGATCCTCCAGGGCTACGCGCTGTTGTCACATCTGGCCCAGCAGGGCTGGGTGTGTCTGTCGATCGATTACCGGGTGGCCCCGCATCATCGCTGGCCGCGCCACATCACCGACGTCAAGGCCGCCATCGCCTGGGCGCGGGCCAATGTCGACAAGTTCGGCGGCGACCGCAACTTCGTCGCCCTCGCGGGCTGCTCGGCCGGTGGTCATCTGGCCGCGCTGGCCGGGCTCACCCCGAACGACCCCGAGCTCCAGGGAGACCTGCCGGAGGGCGCCGACACCTCGGTCGATGCCGTAGTGGGCATATACGGGCGCTACGACTGGGAGGACCGCTCCACCGAGGAGCGGGTCCGGTTCGTCGATTTCCTGGAACGGATCGTGGTGGGCCGCAAGCTCGATCGGTATCCGGAGATCTTCCGGAAGGCCTCACCGATCGCGCAAATCCATCCCGATGCACCGCCGTTCCTGGTTATCCACGGCACCGGCGACAGTGTCATCCCGGTCGCGCAGGCACGCAGTTTCGTCGACAAGCTCAGGTCGGTGTCGCGGGCCGTGGTCAGCTACATCGAGTTGCCCGGCGCCGGACATGCCTTCGACATGACGGACGGGGCCAGAACCGGGACGATGGCTACGGCAATCGGCTTGTTCCTCAACCAGATTCACCGAAACCGGGCGATGGACGAGGCTAAAGCGGTCATATAGACGTTTCCACACCTGGGGAGGGACACCGTGAAGCGGTTGAGTGGGTGGGACGCGTTCCTGCTGTATACAGAGACGCCCAACGTGCACATGCACACGTTGAAGATCGCGGTCATCGCGCTCGAAGACATGGGTGAGCGGACTTTCGGAATTGACGAGTTCCGGGAGGTGATCCGCGGACGGCTGCACAAGCTGGACCCCTTCCGTTACCAGCTCGTGGACATCCCGTTCAAGTTCCACCACCCGATGTGGCGGGAGAACTGCGACGTCGACCTGGAGTACCACGTCCGGCCATGGCGGGTACGTGCCCCGGGCGGGCGCCGTGAACTCGACGAGGCCATCGGTGAGATCGGCAGTACCCCGCTGGACCGTAGCCGGCCGTTGTGGGAGATGTACTTCGTCGAAGGCTTGGCAAACGGGCGCATCGCCGTGGTCGGCAAGATCCACCACGCCCTGGCCGACGGGGTGGCCTCGGCCAATCTCCTGGCCCGCGGGATGGATCTACGCGACGGCCCGGACCGCGACGACGACTCCTATGCCACCGATCCTGCGCCCAGCAAGTCCGAACTGGTGCGCTCCGCGTTCGCCGATCACATGCGTCAGCTCGGCCGGTTGCCCGGGACCATGCGATACACGGCCAAGGGGTTCGGGCGGGTTCGACGCAGCAGCCGCAAGCTGTCGCCCGAGTTGACCCGGCCGTTCACCCCGCCGCCCAGCTTCATGAACCACATCCTCGACGAGAAGCGCCTGTTCGCCACGGCCACACTGGCATTGGCTGACGTCAAGGAAACGAGCAAGAAACTCGGGGTGACGATCAACGACCTGGTGTTGGCCATGTCGTCGGGGGCACTGCGCACGTTGTCGCTCAAATACGACGGCAAGGCCGACCATCCGCTGCTGGCCTCGGTGCCGATGAGCTTCGACTTCTCGCCGGACCGCATCTCGGGTAACCGCTTCAGCGGTGTGTTGGTGGCGTTGCCGGTAGATATCGCCGACACCGCCGAGCGGGTGCAGCGCGCGCACGATGCAGCCGCGCTGGCGAAGGAAAGTCATCAACTGATCGGTCCGGAACTGATCGCGCGCTGGGCCGCCTACATGCCGCCGGCGCCGGTCGAGGCAGCGTTCAAATGGCTGTCACATCAAGACGGTCAGAACAAGGTGCTCAACCTCAACATCTCGAACGTGCCGGGACCGCGGGAACGCGGCAAGGTCGGCGGGGCCACCGTCACCGAGATCTACTCGGTCGGGCCGATCACGACGGGCAGCGGGCTGAACATCACGGTGTGGAGCTACGTCGATCAGCTCAACATCTCGGTGCTCTCCGACGATGCCACGGTCGACGATCCGCACGAGGTCACCGAGGGCATGGTCGACGAGTTCCGCGAAATTCGCAGGGTCGCAGGACTTTCGGACAAGTTGACCGTGGTCGAGTCGGCGATGCCGCAGTGACTTCTGCACCGCGAGCGTGCGTGTTTGTCTGCCTACTCGCCGTGCAACAGTGACAGTTGCCGCACGCTCGCGTAGTCGCACATCAACCGGGTTTCCGGATGAACCGGCCAAACGGAAGGATGTGGCCAATGGACAGCCCAGACTCGGAGACTGGTGATCTCGCCGAACTGCAGGAGGAGCTCAGGCTTCGACTGATCGCCGGGTTCTGGGACTACGACGACTTGCTCGAATGGGCATCCGATTCCGAAGTGCTGCAGCCTGACGACGCGGCGCTCCTGGTGGGATCGATGTGGGATGAGCGGGTGGCCGAGCAGGCCGCCTGGCTCGACACCGGTGATTACGGTCGGTTGAAGGACACGTTCACCCAGCTGGAATCGGAGGGCATCCTCGGTCGGATGTGCTTCTCCTGTTGCATGACCTGTGGCACCAGCGAGATCGACGACGAGCGCACCCTCAATCCGAATCCGCCGGACTGGTATCGCTACCGCGAGTGGGCCTACACCTTTTTCCACGAGCAGGATGCACTGCGGCTAGGTGAATACCCGCCGAAATTGGCATTGGGATACAGCTCTTTTCGTGCGCATCCCGACTTGCCGGAGGCATTGGTCCAGGCCTCCTACGACGGGGACGAAGCGGCGGCCGAGGAGGTGAAGGACCGTACCGACACGATGGTGGGGCAGCGAATCGTCGCAGTGGTCGAGAGTTTTGGTCTGACTACGTACTGGTCTGGGTCACGCCACCAGCGAATTGAGATCGGGATCAATGAGTGGCGCAAGCCGCTGCCGTCCCGCGGCCCGGCATCGGTGCAGGGGGAAAGCCGGACGTGGCCGGGTCCGATGCGCTGGCTGGGGAGTCTGCTGAAACCACTCGGCGGTAACGCCTAGCGGCGGGGCGTCGCAATGGATGTTGCGGCTTGGCCGCGCTACTCGTCGTCTGGAACGAGTTGGGCGAGGTAGCCATCGAAGGACTCGGCAACAAAGGATTCGATGTTCGGCTCAAATTCCTCGGTATCGACCACGACGATCGCGGGGTGCACCCGCAAGCCGGACGAATCGACCGGCGAACGCCGATAGTCGAGACAGAGGTCCCAATGCCCGTCGCCGTCAAAGGGAATCAACCACTCGGCGTCGGCGGGTCGCGGCGGGCCCCACTCCGGGTCATGCCACCAGGCGTCCTTTTCGATGCGCGGCCATTTCGGGCCGATGCCCCGGATGGAGTAGTGGACGGTGTTGTAATTGCGCCCAGGCGGAAAACGGAGCTGAAGAACCCCGCCGTTCCTTGCACGCAGCAGGGCGACCAACGCCTCAGGTAATCGCACACCGAGTTGACTTTCGGTGGCATCGAGCAGCTCGTCCGTCAGTGGGAGTTGATCGGACCCCGGCTCAGCCAGGTCCCTCCACACGTGCGCCGGGTGCATGCCGCCCAAGCTACACATCGCGCACTTTGCGTTATGACCGGCGTCGGCGAGATCCACACGCACTCACCAAAAGACGCGCCCCCATCCTCGATTGGCCGTTTCAGCGCGTCTGTTCGCCGGTTGAGGAGTAGGGTTTCTACAAACGAAACTTGGATAAACTCCTCTGGAGGCTACCGTGCGCGTCGAAGTCGACCTGGATCGCTGTGAAGGCAATGCCATCTGCGAGAAGCTCGCGCCGCAGCTGTTTCAACTCGATGAGGACGACTACTCGGTGGTCCAACTGGATCCGGTGCCGGCCGGGCTGGAAGAAGTCGCCGCTAAAGCGATCGAGGAATGCCCACGGGCGGCCCTGCGCCGCGGCTAGCCTCGCTTGCGTGGCAGATAGATTGGTCGCCGATTACATCGTCGTCGGTGCTGGTTCGGCCGGATCGGTCGTGGCGTCGCGACTGGCGTCGGCAGGTGCCGATGTGGTGCTGATCGAGGCCGGCGGCACGGATCGCCGCCCCGATGTTCGCGTACCGACCGGGATTGCCTCGCTCTACCTGACGGCGAACTGGAAACATCAGTGCGCGCCCGATCCGAGTAAGGGCGACATCGCCGAACACTTCCCCGGTGGACGGATCATCGGCGGCAGCGGGTCCATCAATGCCATGGTCTACGTGCGCGGTCGCGCCGCCGACTACGACGGCTGGGCCGCGGCCGGATGCGAAGGTTGGTCGTACGACGAGGTTCTGCCGCATTTCAAGGCCATCGAGAACTGGATCGGCGGCGGTGACGAGTATCGCGGCGACGCCGGCCCGATTCCGGTGTCGTGGTGTGGACACCACCACGAGGTCGACGAGGCGTTCATCGCTGCCGCCGCCGAGGCCGGACACGACCGCAACCCAGACCAGAACGGACGGTCGCAACTGGGAGTATCTCGAACCCAGGTCAACCAGCGTCGAGGCCTGCGGGTCTCCTCGGCGCATGGCTTCCTCCGGTCGCTACCCCGAGATCGACGGCCCCGGCTGCTGGCCAGAACGACGGTGTCGCGGATCCTCATCGAGAACGGTCGAGCTGTCGGCGTCGAGTGCGGGGGTCGCAAACTGCTTGCCCGCCAGGACGTTATCTTGAGCGCAGGCGCCATCGGCTCACCGACGCTGCTGTTGCGCTCGGGCATCGGACCGGCAGGCACCGTGCTCGAGCTTCCCGGCGTCGGCGAGAACTTCCAGGACCACCTGGTCGGCACTCAGTTCTGGGAATCGAAGGTGCCGACGGCAAATACACTCGGGCCGATCAGGGCGCTGAAGGGTGTCGGCTCACTGCTGCTCGGCGGCACCGGGGTACTCACCATGTCGCCGTTCGAAGCCCAGATCTTCACCGACGATTTCCAAATCGCGGTCAGCCCCATACATTACGAGCTCGACGGGAGCACGGGCCGCACGGCCATCGAGCGCGTCGACGGGTTCACCGTCTACACCGTGCTCATGCATCCGCAGACCCGGGGCCGGGTCGGACTGCACGACGGTAAGGCCAGGATCGAGTTCGAGCGTTTGGGTGATGGAGACGACATCGATCGGCTGCGCAAGGGGATGAGCCATGCCCGTGACGTCGTCGAGGGTGCCTCGGCCATGAAAGGCATTGCGGGTGCGTACCTGAACACCGGCGATCAGGATCACGCATGGCTGGCCCGCCGGGAGACCAGCATCGGCCACGCGGTCGGAACGTGCCGCATGGGTACCGATGACGCGTCGGTCGTGGACCCCGAGTTGCGCGTGTACGGCATCGACGGACTCCGCGTCATCGACGCATCCGTGATGCCGACACTGACCTCGGGCAACACCAACGCGCCCACCATGATGATCGCGCACCGCGCTGCGGATCTCCTACTCGGAGTGTGACTTTGCTCGCCGCTCACGCCGGGGCGGAGGCGAGGAGAAATTCTGCCAGCTTGGCGCTGGCGGGGCCGAGCCGTGACTGTTCGGCTGAGGCGAGGTAGATGTCCCACATGATCGCCGGTCGTATCTCGATGGCGCGCAGGTCCGGATAGTGCGCGGCCTCACTGGCGGGCATCACGATGGTGCCGAGGCCGTGTCGGACCAGACGGCCGGCAATCGAGTATTCGAGAGCCACCTCGTGAGACACCCGGGCGTCGACGCCGGCAGCCGCGAAAGCGGTGTCGACGAGACGTCTGAGGCCGAATTCGCGCGGAAACCCGATCAGATCCTCGTCGCAGAGTTCAGCGACCTCGACGTCATTGCGGTCTGCGAACGGATGATCCCTGCGGCAGACGAACACCATCGGTTCTCGGCACAGCAACTGCATCTGAACGCGCGCGGGGAACCGGTCCGGTGCCGATACCAGAGCCAGGTCGAGTGAGCCGTCGGTGATCGCCGAAAGATAGGCCATGGAACCAATTTGGCTCTGCCGCAACCTGATGCGGACAAGCGGATACTCGCGGTGGAAGTCGCCGAGTATCTCAGGTACGTCGAGCGTGCCGAACGAGATCAGCGACCCGAGGTCGACCGTTCCGGTCAGCTCTCCGTGGTACGCGCTCACCGCGTCCTTTGCCAGTCGCGCGGACTGGACCACTCGGCGGGCATGCTCACGGAACAGCTCTCCCGCAGGTGTGATCCTGATCTGGTGTTTGGAGCGGTCGAACAGATCCACTCCGAGTTCCTTCTCCAGTTTCGCCACTGCCGTGGACAGGGCCGACTGGACAACGTGTGTCTGGTTCGCGGCCCGGGAGAAACTCATCTCACTCGCGACCGCGATGAAGTACTCAAGCTGGCGAAGTTCCATGACCTCGAGTATCTCGTTTCGCGATAGAGATGATCAATATTGTTCGTTGGACTTGATGGATTGGCATTGGTCTGATGGAAGGGCAAGATTCGAACGAAGGAAGTGAACATGCTGGCTGCAGGCAATGTCACGGTCACCGATCTGCTGTGCGTCACCCCGCCCCGGATTCCCGAGGGCGCGCATGCGATGACGCAGATCATCGAGATCCCGCCGGCCGACCCTGGCGTGCAGCCGCACCGTCACTCCGGACCCGTCTTCGGCTACGCGCTGGAGGGGACGATCCTCTTCGAGCTGGAGGGTGAGGCACCCCGGAACATTGCTGCGGGAGAGGCGTTCTGGGAGCCCGGTGGAGATGTGGTCCACTACCAGGTCGCGAATCTGGACCCGCACCACCGCGCTGTTTTCCTGGCGGTCTGCATCTGCGCTCCGGGCGTCGACATGATCACCATGCTGGGTCCCGACGAGATCCAGGCCCGCGACCACCTGCGTCATCCGGACGCGCGTCAAATCAACATCGGCTGACCGAGGAACGAGGAAACAACCGTGAAAGCCCTGATCACCGGCGACCGCGCTGCGGGCGCCGACGGACTGTCGCTGTCCGAGATCCCCCACCCGCATGCGGCCGAGAACGACGTCATCGTCGCGGTGCACGCGGCCGCTTTCACTCCCGGTGAGCTGGACTGGCCGGGAACCTGGGTCGATCGCGCCGGGCGGGACAGGACGCCCGCCGTGCCTGGTCATGAAGTCTCGGGCGTAGTTGTCGAACTCGGCTATGGCACAACGGGCCTCACGGTCGGGCAACGGGTCTTCGGGGTCACCGACTGGGCCCGCAACGGCACTCTCGCCGAGTACGTCGCGGTCGAGGCGCGAAATCTTGCGCCGCTGTCGGCCGGTGTCGACCACACCACTGCGGCAGCACTTCCGATCTCGGGACTGACAGCCTGGCAGGGATTGTTCGACCACGGGCACCTTGCGGCCGGGCAGACCGTGCTGATCCACGGCGTGGCCGGTGCTGTCGGATCGATCGCGGCGCAGCTGGCGCGCGAACGCGGAGCCCGGGTGATCGGTACCGGTCGGGCAGCGCAGCGGGACGCCGCGCTCGAGCTGGGGGCCGATGCCTTCCTCGTGCTGGAAGGCGGGTGGGAAGAGGCCGTCGGCCAGGTCGACGTGGTGTTCGACGTGATCGGCGGTGAGATCCTGGATCGCTCAGCGCAGTTGGTGCGGGCGGGTGGCACCCTGGTCACCATCGCCGAACCACCCCGGGTTCAACCGGCGGACGCTCGGGCAGTCTTCTTCGTCGTCGAACCCGACCGGACGCAACTCGTGATGCTCGAGCGCAAACTGCGCGACGGCAAACTGCGGCCGACTGTCGGTGCGGTCCTTCCGCTCTCGGATGCGGTGTCGGCGTTCAACCCGGCGAAACGCGTCGCGGGCAAGACGATCATCCGGGTGGTCGAGGGCAGCTGAAGCCGCACACCGCGAGCGTGCGCATAATGCGGCCGTTTCAAGGCGTGTCGGGCGACAAACACGCACGCTCGCGGTGGTGGGTGAGTGAGCTACCGGATCGGCTCGTCTCCCAACACCGTGGTCCGCAGCATGTGCCGGGGTGAGTTGGGTTCGTACGGCGCGGCCCGGTGCAGGACACCCTGGTTGTCCCAGATGACGGTGTCACCGACCGACCACTTGTGGCTGTACACCTTGTCTGTGGTGGTGGCGTGGGCGAGGAGCTCAGCGAGCAGGGCCCGGCCCTCGTCGCGGTCCATCCCGACGATGTAGTCCGCCGAAGCGCCCAGTACCAACGACTTTCGCCCGTTGCGGTGCGTCCACACCAGCGGGTTCTCGTGGGTAGGTCGGGCCTGCCAACGGCTCAGCTGATCGGGTGTCGGATCCGGATAGACCCGCCGCTGCGACGCTTCCAGGGAGTGGACCACCCGCAACCCGCGATAGCGCTCCTTCTCGGCCTCATCGAGCGAGTCGTAGGCCGCATAGGTGTTGGCGAACTCGGTTTCACCTCCCCGGGCAGCGACCTCCAGGGCTGACAGCACCGTCGCCTTCTGCGGGCATTCGTCGTGCATGGGGGTGCAACCGTCGATATGCCAGTCGAACGTCGCCTTGAGGTATTCGGCGGCCTTGTTCTTCGTCTTGTCCAGCGTGATCGGGTAGATACCCGAGACCGGGTGATGGCCATCTGCCGAGCGGTCGATCTCGCCGAGGCGCTGCGAGAAAGCCACTTGGGCTTCGGGATCCAGATGCAGGTTGTGGAAGACCAGCACCCCGTTGTCCTCCAGGGCGTCGAGCACCGCGGCTCCCAGGCTGTCGTCGGTTCCCAGGCGTTCGGGGTCGACGCCGACAACCTCGGCGCCCACCGAAGTGGTCAGCTTGTTGATGGTCAACACACTCATCGGGTGCGTCCTTTCAGGGTTCGGTGGTGTTACGGCCGTGGCTCGCCGGTGCGGATCATCACGGCGTCGGCGGAATCGGTCGGAGCTGGTTGGTGCATGATCTCCACCGACATGGCGACCATGATCAGCGAATAGACCAGGTGCAGCAGGTTGAGCGCATCGTCGGGAACGTCGTCGAGCGGAAACTTGTCGCAGTACTCGATCGCCTCTTCGACGCGCGGGAAGAAAGCGTCGTAGAACTGGTGCATCTCCGGCATGGTGCTGGCGAGGCGACGATCCCACCGTTCGGTCTCCGTTGGCAGGCACCAGATTTCGGCGTAGGGCTCGAGTTCGGCGAAGGCGCTGGGGAGTCGCGGGGAATCCGTGGAGGTTGTGGAGGCCATGCTCACACTCCTGCCGGTGCTCGGTCGCGCTGATAGGCCTCGACCCAGTCGACCGCCATCTTGTGCAGGTGCCGTACCAGGATCTCCTGATCGTTGAGCGGGTAGTCGTCGATGACGTCGTACTCGAGCGCGGCCTGGGTGCCGCCGAGCATGCCGGCGTCCTGCAGGGCGAACTCTTTGAGCACCACGGCGGCTACCTCATGCTCGACGCGTTCCCGCACCGTGCGT
This sequence comes from Mycolicibacterium peregrinum, assembly GCF_001665625.1. GTDB lineage: Bacteria > Actinomycetota > Actinomycetes > Mycobacteriales > Mycobacteriaceae > Mycobacterium > Mycobacterium peregrinum_B. Next base: position 28,204 of record NZ_LZSY01000087.1, read on the forward strand.
GCCGGGTGGAAATAGGTGAACGCCTCGAACCGATGGGTGTTGTGTGAGGTCGGCCAGTAACGGTAGAGCAGGTACCAGCCGCCGTAGATCAGGATCTCGAGGTTGGGGAAGATCTGGAAGTTGCTGATCCCCCAGGGATCGATGTTGCCCGGGTTGAGTCCGTGCATCGGCAGTTCGCCGATGTCGGGAGTCCGCCAGGGACCCACCAGCCCGCTTTGGGTGGCCCGTTCGATCGGGTACATGTATTCCGGTGCCAGCAGCCAGCGTCGGGTGCCGGCCGTCGAGACGAGGCGGTGCGGACCGTCGAGTTGAAAGTGGCCGCAGGTGAAGCCGGCGTTGGGATCCCGAACCTCGGGCGGAACCTGCTGGGTGTGCAGCGAGGGCACGTGGTAGTACTCCTGGAAGGCGTCGGCGAAGATCTTCCAGTTGCTGTTGTTGTGTGCCACCCAGTCGTATCGCTCGGTGAGTTTGTCGAACGGGTAGTCGTCGAGCGCGGTGACCATGGGGCCGAGGAACTCGCGCAAGCTCTGGCGCGGTTCGCGGTCGAAGTTGACGAACACGAAGCCCGCCCAGACGTCACAGTGCACCGGCACCAGTCCGTAGTCATCGGGGTTCAGGTCGCTGAAACGGTCCGCGTCGGGCAGCGATATCAGCCGTCCGTCCAGGCCGTAACGCCAGCCGCAGTGCCGGCATTCGAACTCGGCTCCGGTACTGCGTAATTCGGTGGCGCGGAAGTCCGGTGGCACCAGCGTGTGCCCGCGTCGACGGCACAGGTTGTGGAAGGCGCGGATACCGCCGTCGTGGTCTCTCACCAGGAGCAGCGACGCTTCGGCGGCCTCGATCTGCCGGGTGATGAAACTGCCGACCTCGGGCGTCTCTTCGACCCGGCTGATGTTGAGCCAGGCCCGCTTGAAGATGGCCTCCTGTTCCAAAGCGTAGAACTCTTCAGAGATGGAGTCCCGGAACGGGATCGGGCCGGTACCCAGATCGGGATAGTGTTCGGTCCAGGAGCCCTCAGCCGGCTTGGGCCACTTGGTTGCCATGTGAACCTCCGTAGTGACTAGTGCGATTTCGGACTGCTCGGACGGCTCGGGAGCCGTTACATCACTGCGCCGCCGTTCACCCCGAGGGTTTGACCGGTGATGAATCCGGCCTCCTCGGAGCACAGGAACCCCACGGCGGCAGCGATATCCGCACCGGTACCGAGTCGGCCGAGCGGGATGTTGGCGGCGATCGTCTCGTTGGGCGGCAGGTAACCCGCAGCCTGCGAGTGGTGCTGCATCGGGGTCTCGATACCCGATGGCGGGATGTTGTTGACCGTGATGCCGTGCGCGGCGTACTCGCGCGCCAGCGATTTCGTCAGGGTCAGCAGGGCGCCTTTGGAGGCGGCGTAGTGGGCCGCGAACGGGGTGCCGCGCTGCGCACTCGACGAGGAGATCATCACGATGCGACCCCACCCCGCCTCGACCATGTCCGGCAGTGCCACCTGGCAGCAGCGGAAGGTCCCGCTCAGGTTCACGTCGATCATCTGCGCCCAGGACTGTTCGGTGATGTCCGCGAACGAGGCGTACCCGAACATGCCCGCGCTGGTCACCAGGATGCCGACCGGCCCGAGCTCGCTGCGCACCTTGCCGAAGGCCTCTTCCACCGCAGCCCGGTCGGTGATGTCGGCGCCGACCGCGAAGGCGGTGGCGCCGGCCGATCGCAGGTCGTCGGTGACGCGTTGGGCGGCATCGGCATTGACGTCGAGCACGGCGACCTGATGTCCACGCCGACCCAACTCGTGGCACGTCGCCTCGCCCATGCCTGATGCCCCGCCGGTCACCACGGCCACCCTGTTCACACTGGTTTTACTCATAGACCACTCTCACTGTGCGGCTGGTGGGCAGTGCCTGGCACGTCACCACCCAGCCCTCGGCAATCTCGTCGTCGTCGAGGGCGTCGTTGTTGAGCATGCGCGCGCTGCCCTCGACCACCTGAGCCATACAGGTTCCACACGAACCGGTTTCGCAGGAGGACGGCGCCTTCAGGCCGGCCAGCCGCGCGGTCTGAAGCAGGGTGTTACCTGCGCGGTACGGCGCGGTGACGGTGCTGCGGCCGAGTTCGATCGTCACCTCTTCGGTGACCGCAGGTTCGTCCGCGTCGGGCGGCGGGATCGCAGCGACGCTGAACCGCTCCAGATGCACGTGCTGTTTGGGGATCCCGGTGTCGAGCAGGACCCGTTCGACGGTGTCCATGAACGGGGCGGGTCCACAGACGTAGTAATCGGTAGCCGCGTGGCTGTCGTTGGCGATGAAATCGGCGATCTGTTGCGGCGAGACGACGCCGTCCAGATCGTCGAGGTGATGGTGCACCTGAAGGTGCTCGCTGTGGCTGTCGACGAGGGCGGCCAGCGCCTCCCGGAAGATCACCGAGTCGAGATTCCGGTTGGCGTAGAACAGTCGAGTCCTGCGGGTGGTGGCGGCCAGTGCCGACTGCACCAGCGAGAACACGGGGGTGATGCCGCTGCCGCCGGCGAAGGTGACGATGTTGCGTTCGCCTGCAGTAAGGACGAAGCGGCCTTCGGGCGGTGCGACGTGCAGTTCGTCGCCGATGCTCACGGTGTCGTTGACCCAGTTGGAGACCAGGCCGTCGCGATCACGCTTGACGGTGATCCGCAGATCGGGATCGACGGTCGGCGACGAGGACATCGAGTAGCACCGGCGATGTTCGGCCCCGGCGATTCTCGGCCGAATGGTGATGAATTGCCCCGCCGCATAACGGAATCGGTCTCTGGCCGGCTCGGGGATGTCGAGTACCAGGGATACCGCGTCGGAGGTCTCCCGGATCACCTGCTTGATCCGCACGGGAGTGAACCCGTCGGCGTCGATCACGTCGGCGGATTCCGTGCGGGGCGTCGTCGTAGATGTCTCCATCGCGGTCAACAATATCAAGTACTTGTCATTAATCTCAAGTGGTAGATATCGACGACGGTGCGGGGGCATGACCCACTCCCGTAGAGGTGCGCAGGCGATACGTCCGCACCACCATTTCGCCTGTTCGGTGCACCTCGATTACCTGTCGGTAAGTCTGAGGCTCTAGGCTGCGGTCTGACGCTCGCGGTGATTGTGCCGCTCTACCTGCCGCACACACCCCGAGGACACCTTGATGGCGATCGCCGATGTTCCCGCCTACCTGCATCTCAGCAGGGAGGATGTCGAAGAGATCGCCTATGAACTCGAGGTCATCCGCCGAGACGTCGAGGAGTCGCTCGGGGCGCAGGACGCGGCCTACATCCGGCGGGTCATCCACTTCCAGCGGGCGCTCGACGTCGCGGCACGACTGATGATCGCCGGCACCCGGTCGAAGACCGGATGGTTGGTGGGAACGTGCGCACTGGCATATGCGAAGTCCATCGAAAACATGGAGCTCGGCCACAACATCTCCCATGGCCAGTGGGATTGGATGAACGACCCCGAGATCCACTCCAACACCTGGGAGTGGGACATGGTCGGACATTCCGCGCAGTGGCGGTACTCGCACAACTACCGGCATCACGTGTACAGCAACGTGCTCGGGATGGACGAGGACATCGGCTACCGCCTGCATCGGGTCACCACCGACCAGCCGTGGCGCTGGGTCCACTTGGCGACACCGGTGCGAAACCTGGTGCTGGCCGCGATGTTCGAATGGGGCATCGCCCTGCACGGCCTGCACTCCGAGCGTCTGCGGCACGAGACGCCAGACGGCCTCGCCGTGGAAAAGCGGAAGTTCTTCGGCAAGATCGCCCGCCAGTTGAGCAAGGATTACGTGGTCCTGCCCGCCCTGAGCCTGCGCCGGTGGCGTCGGACCCTGGCTGCCAACATCACCGCGAATGTGGTCCGGAACCTGTGGGTGTACGTGAACATCATCTGCGGGCACATCCCCGACGGCGCCGAAACTTTCGATCCGGCGGTGGTCGAGGATGAGACCAAAGGCGAGTGGTATCTGCGGCAGATGGTCGGGACCGCAAACTTCAACGCGAGCCGGCTGCTGGCGTTCTCAGGCGGTCACCTGTGCTACCAGATCGAGCATCACCTGTTCCCTGACCTGCCGAGCAACCGCCTTCCAGAGGTCAGCGTTCGTGTACGGGAACTGTGCGAGAAGTACGACCTGCCCTACAACACGGCGTCGCTTCCGCGCCAGTACTTCCGGACCCAGCGGATCATCCACGGGTTGGCGTTTCCCGACTGGATGCTGAGCATCGGCCGGCGACGCCGCAAATAGGCGATCGCCTCGTCGGGAGGCGGAGATGTCACGGGTCGATGTGATCGGACTGAGGGGTGTTGCCCGTCCCCTGTTCGATCACCCGACGCAGGAGCGCCTTCAGTTGCTCCTGCTCGTCGTCACTGAGCACGCCGAACACCCGCTCATGGGCGGCGACGGCGTCGGCGACCACCGCCGAGGCCACCGCCCGGCCTTCGTCGGTGAGGAAGACCTGCAGGATGCGTCCGTGCTGGGGATCCTGTTTGCGCTCGACCAGGCCACGCTTCTCCAGCGCGGTGAGCGCGAGCTGCACGCCCTGCGGGGTGATCAGCAGGCGACGAGCCAACTCGGCGCCCGACAAACCCGGTTGATTGGTCAGCTGGCGCAGGACACCGATCTGGGCCGTGGTGACCCCGTGGTCCTTGACCGACTCGTTGACCTCGGTGAGCGAGAAGTAGAACGCCTGTTTGAGCCACCACAAGGTGTTCTCGGTGAGGTCCATGCTCTCGTCTCCTGCCGTGCCTGTCATTTTCGACGCTAGCGCACGTCACCTGGTTCGCGGCGAGCCGCTCAGACGTGCTTGTAGATCGCGCCGTCCTTCATCACGAACCGGACGTCGAGCGTCGTCGCGATGTCGACGCTGGGATCGCCCGCGACGGCGATGACGTCGGCCAGGTAGCCCGGGGCCAGCTGCCCCAGCTCGTCGGCGGCATCGACCAACTCCGAGGCCACCAGGGTCGCGGCTTGCAACGCCTGCATCGGGGTCATGCCCCGCTCGACGAGCGCGCACAATTCCTTCGCGTTCTCGCCGTGCGGGACGGCCGGGGCGTCGGTGCCGCAGGCGATCCGGACCCCGGCGGCGATGGCCTTGGGAAGCATGGATTTTGCCCGGGGGAACACCTCGAGTGCCTTCTTGCGTAGCTCGGGGGCGATGCGGTCGATGGCCATGGCATCGGTGAGATAGGTGGTGGACACCAGGAACGTGCCGTGGTCGACCATCATCTGGATCGTCTCGTCGCTGGCCAGGAATCCGTGTTCGATGCAGTCGATGCCGGCGCGGATGCAGGCCTGGATCGCGGTGTCGCCGACCGCATGGGCAGCGACCTTGACGCCTGCGCGATGGGCCTCGTCGGCGATCGCGGCGAACTCGGCATCGGAGTACTGCTGGGCGCCCGGCGCGGTGCTGTGGGACATCACGCCACCGGAGGCCGACACCTTGATCAGCTTGGCGCCGTGGCGGATCTGGTAGCGCACGCACGCGATGACGTCTGGAACCCCGTTGGCGATGCCCTCGGCGATCGACAGCGGCATGATGCCCGGCGCCAGCCGCTGGAAGACCGTGGGGTCGAGGTGTCCGCCGTAGGGGGTGACGGCGTGGCCGGCCGGATAGATGCGCGGCCCTTGGTGCCAGCCCTGGTCGATGGCCCGCTGCAACGCAACGTCGAGCAGGTAGCCACCGGTCTTGACCATCAGGCCCAGGTTGCGGACCGTGGTGAACCCGGCGTCCAGCGTGGTGCGGGCGTTGACCGCGCCGCGCAGCGTCCGGTACGCCGGATCGTCCTGCACACCGTGCATCGGGGTCGGCAGGCCGCCTGGGTTGCCCGGACCGCCGATCAGCAGGTTGAGTTCCATGTCCATCAGCCCGGGCAGCAGGGTGGCGTCGCCCAGATCGATGACGGTGGCCGAATCCGGTAGTGGCTCTTCGGGGTTGATGGCCTTGATGCGGTTGCCCTCGACGACGACGACGGCCGGGGAGTGGACCTGGCCGGCAGCCACGTCGATCCAACGGGCGGCGCGAAGGACTGTCGTTTTCACGTTGTCGGTCTGGGTCACGGCACCGGCTCGGCGACGCAGTCCAACGATGTGGCACCGGAGTCGGGTACCCGTGGCTGTTTCCAGCACTCCACCGGGAACGACACTGTGATCATCGAATACAGCAGGTGCATCAGGTTGAGCACGTCCTCGGGCAAGGCGTCGAGGCTGAACTTGTCGCAGAAGCTGATCGCCTCCTCGGCCCGCGGCGTGATCGCGTCGTAGAAGGCCTGCATCTCGGTCATGGTGCTGGCCAACCGCTTGCTGTAGCGCTGCGGCTCGCTGGACAGGCACCAGTCCGAAAATTGTTCGAGGTCGGCGAATTCGGCCGGCAGTTTGACGCTCATCGGTTCACACTCCCGCGGTCTTGCGTTGGTAGTCCTCGATCCACGACGCCGTCTCCTTGTGCAGGTGACGCAGCAGGATCTCCTGATCGCACAGCAGGAACTCGTCGACCACCCGGGTCTCGATCGAGGTCTGGGTCGCTTCCAGGGTGTTGGCGTCCTGCAGGCCGTACTCCTTGAAGGAGACCGCGGCCAGTTCCTGGCCCAACCGCTCGCGCGGGGTGCGTGGCTGCGGGAAGTACAGCGTGCACTCGAAGGTGTGCGTGTTGAACGACGTCGGCCAGTAGTGGTAGGTCAGATACCAGCCCTGTCCCCAGAACAAGATGACGAAGTTCGGGAACAACTGGAACGAGTCCAGCCCCCACGGATCGCACTTGGCGGGGTTCAGCCCGGCCGGCATCTCGCCGAGATCGGGCTTCTCCCACGGTCCGAAAAGTCCGCTCTGGCAGATGTCTTCCATGGGCTTGCGCATCTCGTCCGGCATCTCCCAGGCGCGCACGCCAGACGTGCTCACCAGCCGGTGCGGCCCTTCGATCCGGTAGTGCGGGGCCTCGAAACCGGACTCCGCGGCGGCCTTGGAGTAAGCGGTGGGGGATTGGTTCGCGTGCAGGATGGGTGCGTGGTAGAACTCCTGGAAGGCGTCCATGTAGAGCTTCCAATTCGCCTTCACCTCAGAGCGATACGTGAATCTCGAGGTCATCTTGTCGAACGGGTAGCCTTCGAGATCGGTGATCATGGGGCCCAGGAATTCGCGCAGTGACTGCTCGGGCACCTTCGCGAAGTTGACGAAGATGAAACCTTCCCACACCTCGCAGTGCACGGGAACCAGGCCGTAGCGGCTCTTGTCCAGGTCGAAGAACTCTGCCTCCTGCTGGACGAAGGTCAGCTCACCGTCCAGGTCGTAGCGCCAGGCGTGGTACTTGCAGGTGAACTGCCGGCACACTCCACTGGTCTCTTCCAGCGGCATGTCGTCCCACACCAGCTTGTTGCCGCGGTGTCGGCAGACGTTGTGGAAGGCCTTGACCTCTCCGGACTTGCCTCGTACCACGATGATCGAGGTGTTGGCCGCCTTCATCTCCCGGGTGAAGTAGCTGCCCTTGCGTGAAAGCTGTTCGACCCGGCCGACATTCAGCCAAGCGCGTTTGAAGATCGCCTTGCGTTCCAGCTCATAGATCTCCGGGCTGATCGAGTCTTCGTAGGACACCGGCCCGGTGCCGAGCTCCGGGTAGTGCTGAGTCCAGCTGCCTTCAGCCGGCTTGGGAAACCGAGCCATGCCCGCTCCTCTGAGGTGTGGTTCGACCGATGATGCCGACATGGGGCTGCAATGCCGGCCAGGGGCTTCAGGCTCGACGGTAGACGCCGGTTTCATCAATGACAAGTAGTTGATACTCTGAGTTCGACTGAGGCGGGAGAGTCTGGATGGATCAACATCTTGGGGAGTATCTCGGAATCGAGGCCGACTGGTCGCTCGACGGCGACGCTGCCGACACCGTGGAGGTGATCTCCCCGCACACCGAGCAACCCATCGCCCGGGTGGCGGCAGCCGGGCCCGCCGAGGTGGATGCGGCCGTCGCGGCCGCTCGTGCGGCCATCGACCACGGGCCGTGGCCACGCCTCGATCCGGCGGAGCGCATCGCGGCGGTGCGGCGCCTCGCCGAGGTCTACGCCGGGCGACGCGGCGAGATGGCCCAACTGATCTCGGCCGAGATGGGTGCGCCGATCACTTTCGCCCAACGGGCGCAGGTCGGACTGCCGACGATGATGATGTCCGCGTTCAGCGAGCTGGCCGAGACCTACCCCTGGCAGGAGACCCGCACCGGGTTCTTCGGATCGGACATACGTATCCAGAGACAGTCGGTGGGCGTCGTCGCCGCCGTCGTGCCCTGGAACATGCCGCAGTTCCTGATCGTCACCAAACTGGTGCCGGCGCTGCTGGCCGGCTGTGCGGTGGTGCTCAAGCCTGCACCCGAATCCCCGTTGGATGCACTGCTTTTAAGCGACATGCTCAAAGAGATCGGCCTGCCCGAGGGCGTCGTCTCCGTCGTCCAGGGGGATGCCGCCGTCGGCGCGCACCTGGTCGGTCATGCAGGCGTCGACAAGGTCTCGTTCACCGGCTCCAGCGCCGCGGGCCGGGCCGTCGCAGCCGCCGCCGCGGCCAACCTGACCAAGGTCAGCCTCGAGCTCGGTGGAAAGTCGGCGGCGATCATCCTCGATGACGCCGACCCGGCGACGGTCGCGGCCGGGGTGCGCTCGGCCAGCCTGTCCAACAGCGGCCAGATCTGCAATGCGCTGACCCGCATCGTCGTCCCGGCCTCTCGGGAACGCGAATTCGTCGACGCCCTGGCCGACCGGATGAACGCACTCGTCGTGGGCGATCCTGCCGATCCCGCCACCGAGCTCGGGCCACTCGTGTCCCGACGCCAACAGCAGCGCGTGCGCGACTACATCGACCTCGGCGGGCGCGAGGGTGCCCGGCTGGTCTGCGGCGGCACCGATCTGCCCGACGGTGTGGACACCGGCTGGTACGTCCGGCCCACCCTGTTCGCCGGCGCCGACAACTCGATGCGCATTGCCCGCGAAGAGATCTTCGGTCCCGTCCTCACAGTGATCGCATACCGGGACGAGGACGAGGCCGTCGCGATTGCCAACGACTCCGACTACGGACTGGCCGGCTCGGTGTGGACGGCCGATCCAGACCGGGGAATCGGGATCGCCGAGCGTGTACAAACGGGGACTTTCGGGGTAAACCAGGGGTACACCATGGATCCGTTTGCACCGTTCGGCGGTATCAAGGACAGCGGCTACGGCCGCGAACTCGGCCGTGAAGGGCTCGACGGGTACCTCGAGACCAAGTCCATCGCCGTCGCGGCCACCCGGTGATCGAGAGGGAATGACGATGACCACTACTACGTCGCCCAGGATTCCTGCCGCCGAGCGCATCGCGGTGCGATGCGTCGATTCCGACGTGCATCCGGTGCCCCGACGGGGCGAGCTCGGTCAGTACATCCCCGAGCCGTGGCGGTCCCGATACTTCAACTCCCACGATGTCGGCGACCTGATCTACTACGACGCTCCCGACTATGCGCATGCCTACGCCATGCGCACCGATTCCTTCCCGTCCGACGGCGAATTCGCCGGCAGCGACCCCGATCTCGCGTTCCGGCAGCTGATCATGGAGGCCGGAGCGGATATCGCCGTCCTGGAACCAGCGGCATACTCGGCCCACATTCCCGAGGCCAACCATGTGATGAACTGCGCGCTGAACGACTGGCAGGCCAATCACTGGCTCGACAGCCACAACAACTGGCATGAACGCTGGCGCGGATCCATCTGCCTGGCGGTCGAAGCGCCGGAGTTGGGGGCGCAGGAGATCGAGCGGTGGGCCGGTCATCCCTACATGGCGCAGATCCTGATCAAGGCCGAGCCGCGTCCGTCGTGGGGTGACCCGAAGTACGACCCGATCTGGGCCGCGGCCACCAAGCACGACATCACCGTGAGCTGCCACCTGTCCCGCGGCGAGTACGATGAACTCCCCCTCCCTCCGGTCGGGTTGCCCAGCTACAACCACGACTTCATGGTCACGTACTCACTGTTGGCGGCCAACCAGGTGATGAGCCTGATCTTCGACGGGGTTTTCGACCGGTTCCCGACGCTGCGCATCGTGTTCGTCGAGCATGCATTCACCTGGATCCTTCCCTTGATGTGGCGGATGGATGCCATCTACGCGGCCCGCAAGGGTTGGATGGACATCAAGCGCAAGCCCAGTGAATACGTCAAGGACCACATCAAGTTCACCACCCAGCCGCTGGATTACCCCGAGGACAAGACCGAACTGTCCCGGGCATTCGAGTGGATGGAGTGCGAGAAGATCCTGCTGTTCTCCAGCGATTACCCGCACTGGACGTTCGACGATCCCCGCTGGCTGGTCAAGCATCTGCCCGAACATGCCCGCGAGCCCATCATGTTCCGCAATGGCATCGAAACCTACAAGCTGCCCGAGACTGTTCCGGTGCTCGAGGGGCAGGTTCGGGTCTTCTAGGACGTTCAGGCGAACTTCGTCACCACGGGCGGCAGGTCGAGCGTCGATCGTATGCCCGGAGCCGCTGCACATACCGCGGCGACGACGTTCACCGCGCGGTTCGCGGTGTATCCCGGTGTGGTCTCGGCCATCCGCTCCAGGGGTATCGGCATCCGCAGGGTGACTTCCAGTGGCGCGTCGCCGGCCACTGAGACATGCCAGCCGGTTTCCCGAACCTCCCAGGCCGGCTCGAGGTCGGTGGTGCAGTACCAGGTGGCGCGGAAGGCCAGCAGATCCTTTCCGCCACGTCTTCCCGCGATGGTGATGCGTTGTGCGGCAACGGTTCCAGCCTTGAGGGTGCCGGCGGCGATGTGGACTTCCCTTGGCGTGGCGGCCAATTCGCCACGTGCGGTCACCTGCTCCAGCGGCAGTCCGACCGCATCGGCCAGCAGACGCAGCGAGGGACCGAAACTGGCTGCCAGATAGTCGGCGCGGAACTGGTCGAAGGGCGCCAGGTCGCGGCCGAATCCCATCAGATCGAATAGCAGCTCGGGGGAGTCTCGCTTGGACAGGTCGGCGTTCTCCTCGATCACGAGGCCATCGAGTCGGCGCTCGATCGAGGTGAGTACCAGCGGAAGTGCCTCGGAGATGAACCCGGGACTGCTGCCCGTGCTGTGCGCCGATGCCCTTCCGGCCTGACCGGCGGCTTCCACCCGGTCCCGCAGGTGTGGGTCCATGCTCGCGGGGTGATGGAACTGGCCGCAGGTCGCCACCACGTTGATGCCCGACTCCAGCAGCCGGCACACATCGTCGACGTCGAACGTGCGCGGCATGTAGAGCACACAGTCGGGGGACAGTGCCAGCACGTCCTCGATGCCGCCGGTGGCCCGCACGCCGATCGGTGCCACGCCGCACAACTCACCTGCGTCGCGCCCGATCTTGTCCGCGCCGTAGACGTGGACGCCAACCAGGGTCATCGCGGGATGGGTGATGACCTCTCGCAGGGCCTTGAGACCGATGTTCCCGGTGGCCCACTGCACCACCTTCAGGTCGGCGCTCATCGGACCGTGTGCAGGCCGACGGGCACACCGGAGTAGCGCACCATGCCGGTCACCACGTCGATGTCGTCCTTGTCGGTCAGTTCGTTCACATTTGCCTCCACATGGCCATGCGGCACCGAGACTGCGCCGCGTCGGATCCCTGGATCGAGTTTCGCGACCCCGGTCATCTGTCCGTGGGCGTTACGTACCGTCACGGCCGCGCCGTCGACGACGCCGGCGGCGGCCCCGTCATCGGGGTTGATCAGCACGTCGGCGGTATCGCCGAGAAAGTCCAGCTGCGCGTTGAGCCGTCGCATCTGTCGACGGGGGATCAGCACCAGTGCCGCCGGATCCTTCAGTTGCGCCAACCGGTCAACGAGAAGCCGTGGTGCCACCCGCCATCCGCCCATCCGCTCGATGTGCCGGTCCACCCAGGGCGCGGGCAGTTCGCGGCCGGCATCCACCCAGCCGGTCGCAGCCAGCTCCTCGAAGTCGCAGCGGGCCGCCGCCGTCAACCCGGCGAGCACTGTGTCATCAGGCTGGCCGGGATCGGCGATGTCGTGGCCGAGTCGTCGCCCGAGTTCGGCCAGAAACCACCACATTGATCGGCGGTCCCCGACGGCGGGCACCGCGGCCGGCGTGTGCTGGGCGGACACCCGCGAACTGAGCGCATCCCAGATCGTGATGTCCGGACGTTCCAACTGATCCTTGGTCGGCAATACGTGGGTCGACATCGCCACCGTTTCGTTGGCGATGATCTCGGTGGTGGCCAGCACCTCCAGCTTCGCCAGCGCCGGTCTGAGCGCGGTGGTGTTCGGGAACGAGGTGAGCAGGCTGCCGCCGAGGTTGATCAACGCGCGGATGTTGCCCGCCTCGATCTCGTCGGGCAGTGTCGCACAGGGCCATTCGTTCATGAACGACTGTGTCTCGGGCCGGCTGCGCGGGCCCGGACCGAACGATCCGTCCGGCGGGGAGATCGGGAGTTCGAACATCTCGAGCTGATAGGAGAAGCCGGGATGAAACCAGAATCCGCCGGGCCGGTTCATCGAGCGGGTGAGGATCATGATGACCCAGGCGAGCCACTGGGTGACGTTGGCCTTGTCCGCGGTCATGGTGACTCCGGTGCCCGTTTCGATCGCGATCCTTCGTGCGGCCAGCACAGCCTGCCGGAAACCGCGCAGCTGCTCGGGGGGGAGGTCGGACAGTTCGGCGGTGCGCTCGAGCGTGAACGGTTCAACCGCGACGGCCAGCCGATCGCAGCCCTGGACCCGCACATCGGGATCGATTCCACGTAACAGGATTTCGCGTACGAGGTAGGCCAGCACCGCATGGTCGGTGCCGGGGCGCGGTGCCAGGTGGCCAGTTGCCAGCCGCGCGGTCTCGGTCCGGCGTGGATCGATGACCCACACCTGGCCGCGGTTGGCGATATCGCGCACCGTGCCGGTCGGATTGGGCACGGCGATGGCATGGCCGTGCGAGATCACGGGATTGGTGCCGATGAAAACCACGAAGTCGGCATTGTCGTAGTCGGGCCGGCCGGACAGTCCCACGAATCCGCCCACCAGATCCGAGATCAACGGCTTGGCGGTGCCGTCGATCGTCAGTGGGCTGAACCGGGCCGGGGTGCCGATGGCGGCATGCAACGCCTCGGCCACCCGGGTTCCGGTGGCGTCCATGCCGACACCCGTTCCGAAGAAGATGCCGACCGATGCGGGCCCGTGGCGGTCGATGATGCCTTCGAGGCGAGCACCGAGATCATCGAGACACGTTGTCCAGGAGGTGTCCTGCAGCCTGCCGTCGATCCGCATCTGCGGCCGTTCGATCCGGTCGGGATGGTGGTGCATCTGCGGTAACGCGCGGCCCTTCGGGCATGCGTAACCCTTCGACAGCGGGTGGTCCCGATCGCCGCGAACCCGGGTCACGGTGTCGCCCTCGACGTCGATGAGGATCCCGCACACCGACGTGCAGATACGGCAGAAGCTCTTGACCGTCCGCACCGCGTCGCGCGTCGTGGTCGCCGACGGGTCGGGTCCCGTGATCCAGGTCACCGAACGGAATGTAGTCAGTGGCAACAATGCTGTCAATGGCAACATTCTTGCTAGGGTTCCTGGCATGTCGACCGGCCGCTACCACCACGGCGATCTCAGGGCGGCCTTGCTGGCGCAGGCCGGCCAGACGCTGCGCGTGTCGGGTGTCGACGGGCTTTCCCTGCGCGAACTGGCGCGCGCGGTCGGGGTCAGTCATGGTGCGCCCCGCCGGCATTTCGAGGACAAGGCGGCACTGCTGGAGGCGCTCGTCGCCGATGGATTTCATCGGCTACACCGGGCGCTGGAAGATGCGGTGCAGCCTGGACATTCGGTCGTCGATGGGCTGAAAAACGTTGCCAACACCTATATTCGATTCGCCGGCGACAACCCGGCGCTGCTCGATCTGATGGCGAGCAGTCGCTATCTCGCGGATGCTTCCGACGCCTTGACCGACGCGCGTGACGCCGCATTCGCCCCGGTGCGAAATCTTGTCGAAAGGGGTCAGGACACCGGGGAATTGGCGGCCGGTGACGTGCGCCGGGTGGGCACTCTGATTTTTGCCACCGTGCACGGACTGGCCACGATGGCCACCAATCGGATGATCGACCCGCTCGACGACGATCTGATCGTCGACGCGGTCAGCTCGCTGCTGACCGGACTGGGTTCAGTGCAGTGGCAGGCTGATCGGCGCGCTGCCGAGTCCTAGGGCAATTTGATCGCCGATACGTACATCTCGACCATGGGCCGGTAGAGGTCGACATCGTCGAGTTCGCTGCCCAGGACCACCGAGTCGCTGGTGGCGATGAGAACTTGGGCGAACGTCTTCGGCGGTATCAGCAGGGTGCCGCCGAATTGCTCGATGCCGTTGACGATGAACTTTGCCAGCGCGTCGACTACCTCCGAACGCTTGGCGGCGACGCGGTCCCGTGACTCCGGGTTTCGCCGGAGGTAGAGCGTGAACTCATGCCCCAAGGCGGCGTGCTCGGCACCGCGATCTTGGCTCAATTGCCTCCAGCGCTTTGCGATCTCGTCGCGTTCACGCGTGCCGACCTGTTTCGCGCTCGACATCACCTCGGCGAAATTGTCGAAGTAGCGCCGCCAGTAGCGGTCACTCACGGCCAGGAACAGGTCTTCCTTGGTCGTGAAGTGCTTGTAGATGGCGCCCTTGGTGTAACCGGCGGCTCGCGCAATGTCATCCAGTGTGGCTGGCGCGAAACCTTTTTCGGCAAATACCTCTTCGGCGGCGTCGAGCAGTACTGAGCGGGTGTGCTCCAGTCTGCGTTCTCGGGTCCAGCGCTCCGCCATGGCAGAATTCTGCCACAGAATCTGAGTGACCTATTGGAATCTCAGATACCCATGAGTATATTTGCACCCGTTGGCCGGGCCTGGCACCACCGGCTGCTCCACGATCGCCAAGGGGAATCCGAACATGAGTGATCTGTCCAAGAAGCCTGCTGTCACCGAATCGATCGGCGGCGTCGCCGAACTCGAGAAGCAAGGTCCGCCGTCGTCGAATGCGTACAGAATCTGGGCGACCGTCGGCGGTGTTTTTCTGCTGGTGACGTTGTATGTGTTCACCCGGTGGGTGACCGGCCCCTACTTCGAGCCGGTGTCGGGTGGCCCGAGCGAGCCACCGATGTATATGAAGATCCCGCTGATGGCCAATGCTGTGGTGCTCTGGGTGGGTCTGCCGTTTGCCTTGTGGTTCTTCATTATTCGGCCTTGGATGCGTGAGCGGCGCATCACGCTCGACGGCATGCTGCTCGTGTCGATGGGCCTGATGATGTTCCAGGATCCGATGCTCAACTACTACAGCACCTGGTGCACGTACAACGCCTGGCTGTTCAACCAGGGGTCGTGGGCGCCGTACATTCCGGGCTGGGTGGCACACGAGGAACCGGGCCACACGGTGCCCGAACCGCTGCTGACCAACATCCCCGGCTATGCGTACGGTGTCTTGCTGCTCACCATCGTCGGCTGCGCGATCATGCGAAAGATCAAGAACCGTTGGCCTGGGATCAGCAATCTGCGGCTGGTCTTGGTCACCTATGCGATCGCCTTTGTCTTCGACTTCGTCATGGAGGCCCTGATCATGTTGCCGATCGGGTTCTACTCCTATCCCGGTGCCATCCAGTCCTTGTCGTTCAACGCCGGCACCTACTACCAGTGGCCGATCTACGAGGGGCTGATGTGGGGCGGTGTCCAGACGGCGCTGGTCTGCCTGCGCTTCTTCACCGATGACCGTGGCCGCACCGTGGTCGAACGGGGGATCGACCGGGTCCGCGGCGGGTTCGTGAAACAGCAGTTCGTCCGCTTCCTCGCCATCTTCGGTGGTGTCAGCGCGTGCTTCTTCCTCTTCTACAACGTTCCCGCGACCTGGCTGGGCATGCACGGAGATGCGTGGCCCGAAGATGTCCAGAAGCGCTCGTACTTCAACCCCGGGATCTGCGGCGAGGGAACCGACCGGCCGTGTCCGAATCCTGATCTGCCGCTGCCGACCAAGCACTCGGGGTATGTGAACCACGAAGGCGAACTGGTGCTGCCGGATGGGGTGAGCATCCCGCCCGTGGTGCCGATCCAAAGGCCCGAAAAGTGACGACGGTCAGCAAGTTTCGGCCGTCCGCCGAATCAGGGACACGGCCGCCGTTCTATCGTGCCGCGGGCCGGGAGGTGGAGACCTTCCGGGCGGCCGCCCGCCGCGGCGCGCCGGTGCTCCTCAAAGGCCCCACCGGGTGTGGCAAGACCCGTTTCGTCGAGGCGATGGCTCACGAACTCGGTCGCGAACTCATCACCGTCGCCGGCCACGAGGACATGACATCTGCGGATCTGGTGGGGCGCTTCCTGCTCAAGGGCGGCGAAACCGTCTGGGTGGACGGCCCGTTGACCAGAGCGGTGCGCGCCGGCGCCATCTGCTATCTCGACGAGATCGTGGAGGCGCGTCAGGACACAACGGTGGTCATCCATCCGCTCGCCGACCACCGGCGCGAGCTGCCCATCGACCGGCTGGGCACCACCTTGTCCGCGGCGCCCGGCTTTCAACTGGTGATCTCCTACAACCCCGGTTACCAGAGCATCCTGAAGAGCCTCAAAGACTCGACCCGGCAACGCTTCGTGGCGATCAGCCTCGACTTCCCGACAGCTGAGGTCGAGACCGAGATCGTCGCCTCCGAGGCTGGAATCGACTCATCCACCGCGGCATCGCTGGTCGTCCTCGGAAACGCCATCCGGCGTCTCGACGGCTCGGCGCTGAGCGAGGTGGCCTCGACCCGCATGCTGATTCTCGCCGGTGGTCTTGCCGCCGAAGGACTCAACCTGCGCGATGCTGTCCAGTCCGCGGTGGTGGAGGTGCTGTCCGACGATCGCGACATCATCCGGAGCCTCGGGGAACTGGTTGACGCAGTCCTGCTGCCGCAGTGAGCACCGGCCTCCCGGAACCGCATCACTTCCGGTTTCTGGCCGGTTTCCTCGCCGGGCGCCCGATCGAGGTGGCCGTGGGCCACACGGACGAGCCCGCGTACACCGACGGGCGGGTCGTCTTCGTGTCGGCGAACGCCGATCGGGACCGGCAGCGCCGCGAGGTGCTGGTCCAGAGCGCACTCCTCGGAGCCGGAAGCCTCGATGGTCAGTACGTCAGGCGACTGCGGGCGCGGCCGTCGGTTGCGCGCCGCTATCTGGGGCTCGAAGGCTATCGTGTCCTGGCCGAACTCGGCCCGCGGATCGCACTGGCGGCATCGGTCGCCCCCGCCCCGGCGGTACAGTCGGCCAGTTGCGAGGAATCGCTGCAGATCGCCCTGGGCAGAACCGAACTAGACGCGACTCCCGATTGGTTCGGGACGATCAAACCGACCAAATTGATCCGCGGCCGCGGCGAATCTGGCTCTCCGGCGACCGATACCGATGTCCCGATGATCACCGAGCATCCCGACGCGTCGGAAATCGATGACGACGATGACGACGATGACGACGACGGACCGTCCGAGAAGAGCTGGATTCTCAAACTTTTCGAGGCTCCGCTCGGTATGCAGGCGCCCGCGAAGTTCTTGCGCACGCTCTTCGGCAGCTCTCGCTCGCCCGGAGGTGAGGGCGCCGGGGCTGAAGTGGGGGTCGGCTCGATACGACGGACTTCGCACGCCGGGGTGAATGCGCGGCCGGCACCGACCCCGATCCACTTCATCGGTGCCGGCAGGCCTGGCTCGGCTCTCACTGTCGGCGGCGCCCTGTATCCGGAATGGAACGTTTTCGGCGACCGGTATCGGGAGAACTGGTGCCGCGTGATCGACTATCCGATCACCGTCCCGGCGGATGTCTCGGCCGTTCGCGTGGCGCGCGACGCCGTGCTGCGACGCAGGCTGGCACGAGTCGGCCTCGGAACCAAAGTGTTACGCGCCCGCGCCGACGGTGACGACGTGGACATCGAGGCCATGATCGACCTGTTCGTCGATCTGCGCTCAGGCCATTCACCGCCCGAGCATGTGTACACCGAGCGCCGTCGACTCGCGCGCAATCTCGGTGTGCTCATCCTCGTCGACGCATCGGGATCGGCGACCGACGCCGACGGCGAAGGCCTTGCCGTCCATGAGCACCAACGACGCGCCGCTGCGACGCTTGCTGCGACGCTAGAGGAACTCGGTGATCGCGTGGCCGTCTACGGTTTTCGTTCGCAGGGCCGCCGCGCGGTGCACCTGCTCGCCGTCAAGACCTTCGGTCAACGCTTCGGCGCCGCCGAGCGGTCCCGGCTCAGCCAGCTTCAGCCCTTCGGCTACACCCGCCTGGGCGCCGGAATCCGTGGAGCTGGTGAGATCCTCAAAACCAAAGCGGGAACGCCACACCGGCTGCTGCTCGTACTGTCCGACGGGTATCCGTACGACGACGGCTACGAGGGACGATATGCCCAGGCCGATGCCGCCAAGGCCCTCGAAGAACTGCGGGCCGACGGCGTGGCCTGCCTGTGCCTGTCCATCGGCGCACCTGCCGATCCTGACGCGCTCGATCGGGTCTTCGGGTCGGCCAGTCACGCCGGGGCCGCTACGTTGTCGGAGCTGAGCCCGCGGATGGATGAGTTGTTCTTGTCCGCACTGGCAGAACTGGCTGCTCCGAAGCCACGGTGACGGGCGTGAGGAGTTGATCAACACCACGCATTGTCGTCGCGTCCGGCTTTGCGTAACAACGTCTTGAGTTGTCGCTGTTCGGAGGGTGTCAGCCGGTCGAGTACCCGCTGATCGGCGGTGTGCACGGCCTCCTCGGCACGGGTGAGCAACGCCCGGCCGGACGCTGTGAGTTCGGTGGGCAGTGCTTTACCTGCCGCCGCGGTATCGGGTCGGTGAACAGCGCCCGCGGCTTCCAGTCGGTGCAGTAACTGATTGGTCGCCTGCGCGCTGACATTGGTGAAGCGGGCCAGTTCGGCGCTGGTGAGCCCGGGATTCAGCGAGATGATCCGGAGGCACACGAACTCCGCCAGTCCGAGTCCGATCGGGGCGAGAACTGCGGCGACCTCCGGGCGCAGTGTCGCGGCCACTCGGTGCAGCAGATATCCCAGCGGCTCCCCGTCCGAGGCAGTCATAGCTGGCATCTTCACATGCGCCGACCCCGCCGGCCATCCGGATCGACCGCGCCGTTTCGCCCACAGCTCAACCAGTTCTCAGCCAGATCTCATTGAATTGGCCCCGACTCGAGCGTATCAAGGAACTTGATACACCTGTTGGACCGCACTCCTGCGGTCCGGCTTAAACCTGGAAAAGGATGTGTGACATGGGTTTTGGAGGATTTGGTGGCGGCTGGGGTCCGGCGGGATTCGGCGGCGGCTGCGGCCATGAAGGACAGGGCGGTTTCGGTCCGGGAGCGTTCGGCGCGGGCGGCTTCGGCGGAGGTTTCGGCGGCGGTGGGTTCGGTAAGGGTTTCGGCCCGGGTTTCGCGCTCAAGCGTGCGGCGATCGGCACCGCGGCTCTGCTGCTCGACGGGCCGGCCACGGCCGAGCAGATCGTCGAGCGCACCACCGAGGCCACCGGCGGCGCCTTGACCCCGCCGCTGGACATCGTCGAACTGGCCATCTCAGGACTGGCCGGCCGCGGTGTGGTCACCGTCTCCGACGGGGTCGCCACTCTGACCGAATTCGGCACCCAGCTGCTGGCCTGGCGTGGTGTCACCAGCGAGACCGCGCACGCGCTGTTGGGCAAGGTGGGAAAGTTCGCCGACGTCATCAAGATCCGTGCCGGCCTGCACGAGGTGGCGGGCCTGGCCCGCACCATCGCGTTCACGGGGACCGACGAGCAGAAGGCCAAGCTCGGTGAGGTTCGGACGAACCTGCTCGCGGCGATCACCGAGGCGAAGAAGGCTCTGCACGGGGCGCTGGCCGAAAGCTGAAATCGCCGCCGAGACTACGGTTTGTGACGCAATTTCGGCTGACCGCATCAGAAACCGTAGTCTCGGCGGAGGTCGGTTCAGCGCAGCACTGAGCCCGGGTTGAGGATGCCGAGCGGGTCGAGGGCATCCTTGATGCGTCGGGTCAGTTCGATCACGTCATCGCCGAGTTGCAGTGGCAGCCAATCCCTTTTGAGTCGGCCGATACCGTGCTCGCCGGTGATGGTGCCGCCCATGGCGATGGCCAGTTCCATCACCCGGGCGAACGCCTGACGGGCGCGCTCGCTCATATCCGGATCGTCGGCGTCGAACACCACCACCGGATGGGTGTTGCCGTCGCCGGCATGAGCGACGACGCAGATCAGCACGTCGCAATCCTCGGCGATGTGTTTGATACCGGCCACCAACGCGGGTAGGTCGGGTACCGGCACCGTCACGTCCTCGAGATAGAACGTGCCCAGCTGCATCAGTGCCAGGCCCACCAGCCGCCGGGCCGCCGTCAAGGCAGCGCCTTCCTCGGCATCGTCGGTCGCGTAAACCTCAGTGGCCCCGGACTTCTCGCAGGCCTCGACGATGTGGGCGATCTCCTCGGCCGCCGCGCCCGGTGCATCGGACTGGACCAGCAGCAGTGCCTGCGCCGAACGGTCAAGGCCCATGCGGCGGTAGTCCTCGACTGCATTGATGGTGGCGTGATCCATCAGCTCCAACATGGCGGGCCGAACTTTGGCCGTGATCGCCACGACGGCGTCGGCGGCGTCCTCCACCGAGGCGAACACCGCGACCACCGTCGACGCCGGAGGCTGTGCCGGGATCAGCCGCAGGGTGAGTTCGGTGATCACCCCGAGAATTCCCTCGGAGCCGACGAACAACTTGGTCAGTGACAGTCCGGCGACGTCCTTCAACCGTGGGCCGCCCAACCGGACGGCGGTGCCGTCGGCCAGCACGACCTGCATGCCCAGTACGTAATCACTGGTGACCCCGTACTTCACGCAGCACAGTCCACCGGCATTGGTCGCCGCGTTCCCGCCGATCGAAGAGATCTCGACAGAGCCGGGGTCCGGCGGGTACCAGAGGCCGTACTCGGCGGCGGCCTTCTTCACCTCGGAGTTCAGCAGGCCGGGTTGCACCACCGCGGTGCGGTTCGCGGTGTCGATGTGGATCTGCCGCATCCGTTCGGTGCTGAGGATGATGCCGCCGTCGACGCCGTTGGCGCCGCCGGCGAGCCCGGAACCCGCGCCTCGGGCCACCACGGCGACACGGCGCGAACTGGCCCACCGCAGCACGGCCTGCACGTCCTCGGTGCTGGTGGCCCGCACCACGGCTCGCGGCACCCCAGCCTCGGGATCGAGAGCGGCGTCGCGGCGATATCCCTCGATCACGGCCGGGTCGGTGAGTACCGCGCCGTCGGGTAGGTCGGCGGCCAGCGTGGCGATCTCGGTGTCCGGTGCGGACATTTTCAGGAGCTTACCGACCGGCAGCGGAGCTCGCGGTGAGCTGAGCCCGGGCCCGCGCCCAGGTCAGGAATTCCGCGACGGCATCGGCGGTGTAGTGCCCGCGGGGTGAGCCGAAGATGTCGAAGGCGTGCTGTGCATGCGGGATCTCGGCGTAGACCACGGGCGAATTCGACACCCGGCGCAGGGCGGCGACGAAATCGCGGCCTTCCACCACCGGGATGAGTGAGTCGTTGGTCCCGTGCAGGACGAAGAACGGCGGTGCGTCCGGGTGTACCAGAGTGATCGGTGAGGCGTCCCGGTACACCTGATCATTGGTGGCGAGCGGCAACTTCACGATCAGCCGCTCCAGGATCTCCATGAACTCCTGACGTCCGGGACCCGTGGTGCTGAACCAGTCGTAGCGACCGTAGACGGGTACCGCCGCCGCCACCGAGGTGTCCGCGTCCTCGAAACCGGGCTGCCACTTGGGATCGTTGGGCGTCAACGCGGCCAAGGCGGTCAGATGCCCGCCCGCCGAACCGCCGGTGATACACACCGCGTCCGGGTCACCGCCGTACTCGGCGATGTTCTCCTTCACCCAGGCCAACGCGCGCTTCACGTCGATGATGTGGTTGGGCCACGGGTGGCGCGGGCTGATTCGGTAACCGATCGACACACAGATCCAGCCCTGCTCGGCCAGGTGGCTCATCAGCGGATACGACTGCGGCCTGCGCATCCCGATCATCCATGCCCCGCCCGGGACCTGCAGCAGCACCGGTGCTTTGCCGTCGCGCGGCAGGTCCGGGCGCATCCAGATGTCGGCCAGATTGGCCCGGTGCGGGCCGTAGTGGACGGTCTTGCGGGCGTAGCGGCGCCGGCTCATCGCGGTGGAGTACACCTCACCCCGACGCAGGGGCCGCACTGTCGTGGGGTATTCGTCGGCCAGGGCTTCGTGCACCGGATTTTCGAAGTAGGGCCGTGATTGCACACCGCGCCGGTGCACCAGCACCAGCAGGCCCCAGGAAATGGCCTTGAGCAGCAACGAGATTCGGCCACCCGCGGAGCGGTAGTCGCCGCGGATGGCGCGGCGCAGCGCATCGAGGGCCGACACGGTGATCACCAGCGGGGCATTCTCCGAGGTCGGCCAGCCGAACGCGAAGGACTGGACCGTGGTGTAGCCCCTACGTCCGAGCGGTTTCACCGCGTTGGCAGCGTTGAGCAACTCGGCGGCGGCAAGGAGCAGCCGCCTTCTTGGTCCAGGTTGGCGGTCAGCCACTCACGATCTCCTGCAGTTGACGGCGGTCGATCTTGCCGGTGCTGTTGCGCGGCAACTCGGCCAGCACGGTGATCTCCCGCGGCACTTTGTAATTGGCGAGGTTCTCCCGAACATACGCCTTCAGGTCGTCGGGCGTGGCAGCGCCCGAGACCCTCACGAACGCCACCAGGCGTTGGCCGTACTGCTCGTCGTCGACACCGATGACCGCGGCCTCTGCGACATCGGCATGGCCGGCCAGCACTTTCTCGACCTCGATCGGATAGACGTTCTCGCCGCCGGAGACGATCATCTCGTCGTCGCGACCCACCACGAACAGCCGGCCTGCCTCATCGAGGTAACCGACATCACCCGAAGACATGAAGCCCTCGTGGAAGTTTTTGGTGCTGCCGGAGGTGTAGCCGTCGAACTGCGTGGAGTTGCGGACGTAAATGGTGCCCACCTCGCCGGCGGGAACCTGTCGGAATTCCGCGTCGAGAATGCGGATCTCGGTACCTTCGGCCGGTTTACCCGCGGTGTCAGGTGCGGCGCGCAGATCGGCAGGCGTCGCGGTGGCGATCATGCCTGCCTCGGTGGCGTTGTAGTTGTTGTAGATGATGTCGCCGAACCGGTCCATGAAGGCGGTGACGACGTCCGGACGCATGCGCGAGCCGGACGCTGCGGCGAACCGCAGCGTGCGGCCGTCGTAGCGATTCAGGACGTTCTCGGGCAGGTCCATGATCCGGTCGAACATCACCGGCACCACGCACAGGCCCTTCGCCCGATGCCGGTCGACGAGCTCGAGGGTGGCCTCGGGATCGAACTTGCGCCGCGTCACGATGGTGCAGGCCATCGACGCCGCGAAGGCCAGCTGGGAGAAGCCCCAGGCGTGAAACATCGGCGCCACGATCACGACCCGCTCTTCGGTGTGCCAGGGGGTCCGGTCGAGGATCGCCTTGAGCACCTCGGGGCCGCCACCGGAATGCTTGGCGCCCTTGGGAGTTCCGGTGGTGCCCGAGGTCAGCAAGATGACCTTGCTTTTCTCGGTGGCACGGCGCGGCTCGGCGCCGCGGTGCTGCTCGACCAGTTTCGCGACGGTGAGGTCGTGGGCGTGGGTGTCGGTCCACGCCACGATCCGCGCGGCCTCGGGCCGGTCGGAGAGGGCCAAGGCGGCGGTGTCGGTGAACTCCTCGTCGTAGATGACCGCGTCGACGGATTCGCGGTTGACCACCTCGGCCATGGCCGGCGCGGCGAACGACGTGTTGAGCAGCAGCACGTCGGCGCCGATGCGATTGGCCGCGATCAGTGACAGCACGAAGCCGCGGTGATTGCGGGCCATGATGCCGAGCACTTTGGGTTCACCGCCCGGCAGCGCCTGCAGGCCGGCGGCCAGGGCATCGGCCTGCTGATCGACCTGCTGCCAGGTCAGCGTGCCGAGTTCGTCGACCAGGCCCGGCCGGTTCGGACACCGCTGTGCCGAGGCCGCGAAACCCGAAGTGACACTCATGTTCTCGCGGGCCATGGCCGACGCGATGCGCAGGTACTTGTCCGGGCGCATCACGGTGATGATTCCGGCCCTGCGCATGGTGGCCACCAGGCCTGCGACGTCGGACACTCGGTCCACCGGTCCAGTCAGCAGATCAAGCGGATTCACCGGTGCTCAGCCGATCACCGGGAAGCGGCGCTCTTCGGCCAGCTCGTCCAGCGCGCGCTGCATGACCCGGCGGACGTGCGCGTCGACCTCGTCGATGTCGGGGTTCTCGCCGAATTCGGCCTCGATGTCGATCGGCGGCAACGTCTTCATCACGATCTTGGACGGCAGCGGCACATTGAGCGGCAACACCGCCGACAGGCCGAACGGGAAGCCGAACGACACCGGCACGATCTTGGTGCGGGCCATCCGCGCGATCGGGCCGAGTGCCTTGGCGATCTCGGTGCCGCGGGACAGGAACAGTTGGGTCTCCTGGCCACCGATGCCGACCATGGGCACGATCGGGACGCCGGAGTTGATCGCCGCCTTGATGTAACCGGTACGCCCGGCGAAATCGATCTTGTTCGCCGACAGGGTCGGTCGGTACACGTCGTAGTCACCGCCGGGGAACACCACGACCACGCCACCCGAGCGCAGCGCCTCGTCGGCGTTCTCGTGGTTGGCCCGGATGAAGCCGGTCTTCTTGAAGAAGGCCGCGGTCGGGCCGGTCATCAGCATGTCGTGGCTGAGGGTGTAGACCGGGCGCTCGTAACCGAACTTCTCGTAGAAGCCCGTCGCGAACACCGGCACGTCCAGGGCGAACAGGCCACCGGAATGGTTCGACACCACCAGGGCGCCCCCGTTGGGGAAGCTGTCCAGCCCGCGCACCTCGGCACGGTGGTAGCCCTTGATCAGCGGCCGCAGCAAGCCCATGACCTTCTCGGTCAGGCTCGGATCCCACTTGGTGATTTCGGACGGGTCGATGTCGGTCGCGGCCACAGGGTCCCCCTATGTGGATTGGAACGTGTTCTATTTTTGCTAGTGTACCCAGGTCGAGGGCGAAAAACCCATTCGCTTCGCAGGGTCGTTCACCTACTGCCGAGTAGCCGCGGTCAATCCTCTCAAAACCACAGGTCCGCGGTGTCGCTATGAGTCCAGCTCACTGATCTCCTCGCCGACGTTGCGCCGGGCCTGGGCTTCCCAGCGTTGCCGGCCCGCCTCGGTGTGGAAGATCGGTCCGTCGAGCAACGCCGCGAGCACGCGCGCCCGCGCCGGTCGGAACACGTCGTCGGGCACCGATGCGTACTCCTCGCGGACCGCGTCGGCGTACTGCCGGTAGCGCAGTGCCGGCGCTGCGAGTACCGACAGGTCTGCGTCACTCAGCACCGCCGCGTTGACGTCCTCCGGCTCGACCTTGTGCGACTTGGTGGCCAGGACGAGTCGGGCGACTTCGCCGCTGTCGGGCGATTCGGCCAACAGTTGGCGGGCCAACGCCGCGGAGCGGTCTTCGTTGTCGTCGCGACCGATCTCGTAGATCGCATCGTGAAACCACGCCGCGAGTTCGACCGCTTCCCGGTCGAACTGCAGTCCGTCCTCGGCAAGGACGCCGATCGCGTCGAGCACTTCCCGCAGGTGCGCGACGTTGTGGTGCTTCCGGTGCGATTCGGACCAGCGGGCCAGCAGGTCTTCCCGCAGTCGCTCGGTGAGATGTGCAGCCATAGGGCCAGTGTCCTCCGAGATTGACCACGACCACCGTTGAGGCACCATTGCGATCATGGGATCAGACCTCACTGCGTACCTCGACCGGATCGGCCTTGCGGGTCCGGTGTCAGCCGATGTGGAGACGCTGCGCAACGTCGTCGCCGCGCATGGTCGCTCGATCCCCTTCGAGAACCTCGACCCCCTGCTGGGCATCCCGGTCGCAGACCTCAGTGCAGAGGCGTTGGCGGACAAGCTGATCACCCGGCGCCGCGGTGGCTACTGCTACGAGCACAACGGTCTGCTCGGCCACGTCCTGGACGAGCTGGGATACGGCGTCGACCGGTTGGCCGGGCGGGTGGTCTGGATGAAGGAGCCCGACGCGCCGTTGCCCGCGCTCACCCACAACGTGCTCGCCGTGACGGTGCCGGGAGAGGCCGGACGCTTCCTGGTCGACGTCGGTTTCGGCGGGCAGACATTGTCGTCCCCTATCCGTTTGCAGACCGCCGCGGTGCAACAGACCCGCCACGAGCCCTACCGGTTGATGGAATTGCCCACCCAGGGCGCACCGGTATACGAACTGGCCGCACAGGTCCGCGGGCAGTGGCAGCCGCTGTACCGATTCACCGCCGTGCCGCAACCACGCATCGACCTCGAAGTCGGAAGCTGGTACGTGTCAACGCATCCCGGCGGAATCTTCGTCGTCGGGCTGACCGCGGCCCTGGTCACCGACGATGCCAGGATCAACCTGCGCGGCCGGAACCTGGCCATCCACCACCACGACGGGACCGAGAAGATCCGCTTCGACACCGCCGAGCAGGTGCTCGATGCGCTCACCGGGCGGTTCGGGATCAACCTGTCCGATCTCGACGGCGTCGACGTCGAGGCCCGGGTGGCACAGGTGCTGGACAGCTGAGGGCCGCGCGAGCGCAGCAGGAAATGTCATGTCCCGCGGACGGGCAGCCGACCATACTCGGTGACCGTGGAGGAACAACCGAACGGGCGTGACCGGTTGCGGGAACTGCTCGACGCCGTCGTCGACGACGCGAACTCGGGCGTCGGTGACATGGCGCGCAGCAGTTACGCGTCGGAGTTTCACTTCTCCCGGGAGGTCCGCAGACTCACCGGAGAACCGCCCGCGGCGTTGCGCCGTCGAGTCATGCTCGAGCATGCGGCGTGGCGTTTGCAGCAGGGGGCCGGAGTGGCCGAGGTGGCCGAGTCCGAGGGCTGGTCTTCGGCCGAGGTGTTCTCCAGGGCGTTCCGTCGCGCGTTCGGGGTGCCGCCGTCACGTGCCGGCGCTGTGGGATTTCGGCTCACCGCGCCCAACGGCGTGCACTTCCATCCGCCGCAGGCCTTGTGGTGTGACGCCGACCCGAGTGAGGCCACCGGTCCGGACATCGCGCAGTTCATGCTCGTGCACGACGTCGCCGACACCGAGTACCTGATCGGCGCCGCCCGCAAGCTCTCCGAAGAGCAATGGGGGCAGGAGATCTCACCGGCGCAGGTAGTGCTCGACTGGGACGGACCCGAAGGAAGTGTCGCCGCGGTGCTCGGCGCGATCGTGTGGACCAAGGAGGTCTGGCTGGCCACCATCGAAGGCCGGGACTTCCCCGCCCGGACCGCGACCAGCCAGGCGTCTGCCGAGCAGCTAGAGGCGCATCACGCCGACATCGGAAAGCGCTGGACCACAATGATCTCCGAATACTCGGCGGCGGGACGGCTGGGGGACACCGTCATCGACGCACTGTGCGATCCGCCGGAATCCTTTCAGCTGTACGGGATCATCGCGCACGTGCTGACGTACTCCGCGCACCGGCGTGCCCTCGCGCGCGGCATGCTGGCCCGGCACGGTGTCGCTGTCGACCGGGGTGACCCACTCGAATGGATGAGAAAGGACTGACCGTTGAAGACTGTGTACTACACCGCGTCGAGCCTGGACGGTTTCATCGTCGACAACGAGGCCAGTCTGGATTGGCTGATCTCGCGGAACATCGACCAGCAGGGCCCGTTCGGCTATGACGAGTTCATCAAAACCATTGGTGCCCTTGCGATGGGATCATCGACCTACGAATGGATCGTGAAGAACCAACCCGATGAGTGGGCGTATGAGCAGCCGACGTGGGTGCTGACCCACCGACCCGAGATCGTGGCTGCTGAGCATCCGGTGCAGGTGTTCTCTGGTGACGTTGCCGAGCTGCATACCGAGCTGGTGTCGGCTGCGGCGGGCAAGGACATCTGGGTGGTCGGGGGAGGGCAGGTCGCTGCCCAGTTCGTCACCGCCGGACTGATCGACGAGATGATCGTCAGCTACGCACCCTGTTCGCTGGGTGCGGGGTCGCCGGTACTGCCGGTCCGGTCCGAGTGGGCATTGGCCGAGAGTGCGCTCAACGGCGATTTCGTCTGCGCCCGCTGGGTCAGGGCGCAGACTGCCGGCTGAGCCGCGGGACGCCGTTACGGAGGACGAATTCCTTTGACTTGATCAGGAATTCGAGTTGGCGGGCGACATCGTGCAGGGGCTCGACCGATCTCGACGATCGGCACAGCACCACGGCGCCCTCCAGTGCTGCGATGCACATGACCGCCAGCGAGGACGCGTCGGACGCGTCGAAGCCGTCGGCGGCGAAGTGGGCGGTCAGGGCGGTGCGCCAGCGGTCGAAGACCGCGCCCGCCGCCGCGGTGAGTTCCGGTTCCTCGTCCGGGTCGGCGATCGCCACCGCGACCACCGGGCAGCCCGCGGTGAAATCGCTTCCGGTGAGCACTCGCTCCCAGAATTCGACGAACCGGTGCACCAGATCCCACGCGTTTTCCGACGTTTCGGCGCCGACGACATCACCGATCGTGTCCGCGGCGAACTGCAGCGCCTCCATCAGGATCTGGCGGCGACCGCCGGGGAAATGGTGGTAGACGGAACCGCGAGGTGCGCCACTACGGGCCAGGACCTCGTCGATCGTGACGCCGGCAGCGCCTCGCTCACGTAGTACCTCGACCGCGCTGCCGAGCATGCGGGCGCGGGTGGAGCCGCGTTTGTTCCGCGGCTTCGTGGCGGAGTCAGGCGACCCGGTCATGCAAGAACTGCGAGGAACAGCGAAGCAGCATCCGCGGGGTGATGGTGCGCACCGGAGTATGTGGTGTGCGGACCCGACGGGTGAACCGGTGACCGGCGAGGTTGAGTTCAACGACCCACATCGCGCACCGCCCTTCTATGTCATCCACCATAGAAATGATGGAATCCTCGCATGATATCGAGTATCTAACGAACATGCTTGTGGATAAGAGACTAGCAGGTGAACGGCTTCTGAACAGGTCCTGCCACGCTTCGGTGGACCTCAGCCGAATTATGATGTCTTGCATAATTCTGCGAACAGGCGTTGACTGCCCCCATGACGACGGACCCGGCCCTCGACACTCTGACGTTGCATCGGGACGGCCACGTCCTGCTGATCGGACTCAACCGTCCGGAGAAACGCAACGCGTTCAACGTCGCGATGCTGACCGATCTCTCGCTCGCCTACGGACTTCTCGAATCGGACGACGACCTGCGCGTCGGGGTGCTGTTCGCGCACGGTGACCACTTCACCGCGGGCCTCGATCTCGTCGACGTCGCCCCCTACGTGGCCAGTGGCGATCTGCCCATGCCCGAGGGTGGACGCGACCCGTGGCGCCTCGACGGCGAGTGGACCAAGCCCGTCGTCGCCGCGGCCCAGGGTCGATGCCTGACCCTCGGCATCGAACTGCTCCTGGCCGCCGATGTCCGTGTCGCGGCGCAGGACACCCGGTTCGCGCAGATCGAGGTGTTGCGCGGCATCTACCCGTTCGGCGGTGCCACCTTGCGGCTGCCGCGCCAGACGGGCTGGGGCAATGCCATGCGATGGCTGCTGACCGGCGACGAGTTCGACGCCGCCGAGGCGTACCGCATCGGGCTGATCCAGGAAGTCGCGCCGGACGCAGACGCGGCCCTGACCCGAGCCTGCGCGATCGCACACACGATTGCCGATCGCGCCGCCCCGCTCGGAGTCCGGGCCACCCTCGCCTCGGCGCACACCACCCGCCGCGACGGGGATGATGCCGCGATTGCGCGACTGCGGCCTGTGGTCGCTGAACTGTTCGCCACCGCCGACGCGGCCGAAGGCGTGCAGTCCTTCATCGAACGTCGGGCCGCGAACTTCCAGGGCCGCTGAGGGTTCGGCGCGAACAGCTAGCCCGCGGTATCCAGCGCGACCAGGGCCGCGGCCACGGCGTAGAACTTGTTGGACCCGAGCTGGCGCACGGTCTTGATGTTGAACGCGGCCGCGAGATGCTCGGCATCGGCGTCGGTGACCCCGGCCAGGGCCGCCGGAGAGGCGTCCAGGATCTCCTTGAGCGACTTGTCCTCGTAGGCCTTGTCGAGCGACTTGGCCAGATCAACGGAAACTGCCACGGTGCCTCCTCGTTGTTGGGCTGCCCACCGTAGTTGCCCAACCTGAATGCGGGCTGTCCATCTACTGGCCGAGCAGACGCAAAACTGCCCCAAAACTGGTGTTTTGGGGCAGTTTTACGTCTGCTCGCGCAGAGAACTCTCGTGGAGTTTTACTCCGGGGTGTAGCCGAACGGCAGCAGCACGCTCTTGGCCTGGGTGTAGGCGTCGATGCCCTCGGGGCCGTTCTCGCGGCCGATGCCCGAGTTCTTGAACCCGCCGAACGGGGCGCCCGGATCGAAGGCGTACATGTTCACCGCGTAGGTGCCGGTGCGGATCTTGGAGGCGATCTCGACAGCCTTCGGGAAGTCCGTGGTGTACACGCTGCCGGCCAGGCCGTACGGCGAGTCGTTGGCGATGCGCACCGCGTCTTCTTCGGTGTCGAACGGGATCACCACGAGCACCGGCCCGAAGATCTCCTCCTGCGCGATCGTCATCGAGTTGTCGACGTCGGCGAAGACGGTCGGCTGCACGAACCAGCCCGAGTCCAGACCCTCGGGGCGGCCACCGCCGGTGACGATGCGGGCACCCTCTTCGACGCCCTTCTTGATGTAGCCCTCGACGCGGTCACGCTGCTTCTCCGAGATCAGCGGGCCGATCATCGAGGCCGGGTCGTCCGGCAGGCCGACCGGCATGGCGGCGACGGCGGCCGAGAGCTTCTCGACAACCTCGTCGTAGCGCGACCGCGGTGCCAGGATGCGGGTCTGGCCCACACAGGCCTGGCCGCAGTTCATCAGGCCGGAGAACACCAGCATCGGCAGGGTCGAGTCCACATCGGCGTCCTCGAGGATGATCGCCGCGGACTTGCCGCCGAGTTCCAGCGTGCAGGGCTTGAGCTTCTCGGCGGCGATCTTGCCGATCTCCCTGCCGACACCGCTGGAGCCGGTGAAGGTGAACTTGTCCAGCTCGGGGTTCGCGGTCAGAGCGCGGCCGGTCTCGGGACCGCCGGGCACGACCGACAGCACGCCCTCGGGCAGGCCGGCCTCGGCGAGCACCTCGGCGAACAGGTTGGTGGTCAGCGGGGTCTCACCCGCCGGCTTGAGCACGACGGTGCAGCCCGCGAGCAGGGCCGGGCCCAACTTGTTGCAGGCCAGGAAGAACGGCACGTTCCAGGCGATGACGGCGCCCACAACACCGATCGGCTCCTTGATGACCAGGGTCTGGCCGTAGATGCCGTCGCGGATGTCCTTCCAGTCGTACTTGTCGGCTGCGCCGGCGTAGTACTGCAGGCTCGAGACGCCCGCGCCGAACTGCATCATGTCGACGATGGTCGGCGGCTGGCCGGTCTCCAGCTTCAGCAGGTGCTTGAAGTCCTCGGCCCGCTCGTTGATGAGCTCGACGGCCTTGGCCAGCACGGCCTGGCGCTCCTCGGGCGACATGTGGGGCCACGGGCCCTCGTCGAAGGCTTTGCGGGCCGCGGCGCACGCGGCGTTGACGTCGGCCTCGGCGGCGAGCGGGACCTGGCCGACCTTCTCGCCGGTCGCGGGGGAGAAGACCTCGATGACCTCGGAGGTCGAGGGCTCCACCCAGTGGCCGCCGATGAACAGTTTGTCGAATTCCGTCCTTATGGCGGCTGCGCTTTGTGTCATGGCCGTCACATTACCTAGATTTCCCAGAAAAACGAGAACCTGTTCCAGTGGACGGGTTAGGACGGCCGAAGAACCAGAACCAGATTGCTCACCAGGAACTCCCGCAACCCTGGCACCGAGGTGATCCACCAGGCCCATCGTGGGTGGTAGCGGGGAAATGCGGCGATCAGCGCGCCCGTGCTGGCGGCCCACTGCAGACCATCGGCCGCTGACACCGCGAACAACGACGAGCCGTAGTCGTTCTTGGGTCGGTGCCCGTGTTTGCGGGCGTAGCGCTCGGCCGCCCGGGCTCCGCCCAGATAGTGCGTCAGCCCCATCTCATGGCCGCCGAACGGACCCAGCCACACCGTGTAGGACAACACCGCCAGCCCACCCGGCTTCGTGACCCGCAACATCTCGTTGCCCAACCGCCACGGGTGCGGCACATGCTCGGCGACATTGGAGGAGAGGCAGATGTCGACGCTGTCGTCGGCGAACGGCAGTGCCATCCCGGAGGCCCGGACGAAGGTGCCTTCGGTCGCGTCCGCGGCTGGTCCCGCATGCATTTCCCGGGGGTCCGGTTCCACCCCGATGTAGTCCATGCCCGCCGCATCGAATGCCGAGGCGAAGTAGCCGGGTCCGCCGCCGACGTCGAGCACGGTGCGCCCAGAAGGAGATTCACCGGTGGCGCCCGACCACAGATCGGTGACCAGGTCGACGGTATCGGCGGCCAGCGCGCCGTAGAAGCGGGCCGGTTCGGTCTGCTCGAACCGGAACTGGGCCAATAGGCGCACGGACCTGTTCAGGGTTGCCCGGCGGGCGAAGCGCGCGGAGATGTCGCTGGGCTGCACCTGCCCAACCTACTGACCGGTACTCTCAACACGATGTCTGCCCGTCCCGACCCTCGCCTGCGGAGCGTCCTGCTGCTCTGCTGGCGCGATACCGGGCACCCCCAGGGCGGCGGCAGCGAGGCCTATCTACAGCGGATCGGCGCGTGCCTGGCCGACGGCGGCATGGACGTCACGTTGCGCACAGCGCGGTACCCGGGTGCGGCTCGGCGCGAGGTGGTCGACGGGGTACAGATCAACCGGGCCGGCGGGCCCTACAGCGTGTACATCTGGGCCGGGCTGTCCATGGTGGCCTCCCGCGTCGGTCTCGGGCCGCTGCGCAAGGTCCGGCCGGATGTCGTCATCGACACCCAGAACGGGCTGCCGTTCCTGGCCCGGCTGGCGTTCGGCCGTCGGGTGGCGGTGCTCGTGCACCACTGTCACCGGGAACTGTGGCCCGTGGCGGGCCCGATGAAGGGCCGCATCGGCTGGTTCGTCGAGTCCAAACTGTCCCCGCGGCTGCACCGTCGCAACCAGTACGTCACCGTCTCCCTGCCCTCGGCCCGCGATCTCAACGAGCTCGGGGTCGATTCCGGCCGGATCGCCGTGGTGCGCAACGGACTTGACGAGGCTCCCGGTCCCACGCTGGAGCTGCCGCGGTCGACCAGTCCGCGCCTCGTGGTGCTGTCCCGGCTGGTGCCCCACAAGCAGATCGAGGACGCCCTCGAAGCTGTCGCGACACTGCGCACCAGGATTCCCGGGCTGCACCTGGACATCCTGGGCGGCGGCTGGTGGCGGAAACGGCTGGTCGAACACGCCGAACTACTCGGCATCTCCGATTCGGTGACGTTCCACGGCCACGTCGACGAAGAGACCAAACACCGTGTGCTGCAGCAGAGTTGGGTGCATGTGCTGCCGTCACGGAAAGAAGGCTGGGGACTCGCCGTCACCGAGGCCGCCCAGCACGGGGTGCCGACCATCGGTTATCGCGCATCGGGCGGGCTGAACGACTCGATCGTGGACGGGGTCACCGGGCTGCTGGTGGAGGATCGTGATGCCCTGGTCGCCGGGCTGCACCAGCTGTTGAGCGACCCGGTGCTGCGGGTCCAGTTGGGCAGCAAGGCGCAGGCCCGCAGCGACGAATTCTCTTGGACGCTCAGTGCGGACGCGATGCGGGCGGTGCTGGAATCGGTGCACGAGGGCAACTACGTCAGCGGACTGGTGTAGCCACACCGGTCACTCCGACTACGCGTGGCGGCGCCCGTTGACTGTGAAACCACGCGCACCGCTACCCGCAAAAATGCAGCGTCAGCTCAAAGTCAACAAGAAGTTCTGGCTCGCCAGGAGCTGACCGCCATCCCCACTACCCCGCCGACCATGGCCAGCAGCCATACCAGATGTGCGGCTGTCAACACGCCCCGGTGAGGTGAGGCCGGGTGGTCGCCGCCGATCCGGTACAGGGCGATATCGCCATCCCGGTAAGCCACCGGAAGATCCAGTTCTGCCGGCACCCCATTGGTCTCGACGACCAGCCAGCCGACACCCGCGTCGGCCATTGTCCGGCCGTCAGCGCCCGAGCGCAGCAGGCCCTGCACCGCGCGGGCCCGCGTTCCCTCCCCGGGTACCACCCGGCCACCGATCACCAGATCGCCGGTTGACAGCACCTCGGCGCGCAGCCACCGGGGCAGCGGATCGAGTACCGGCGCGGCGCCGGCCCAGTAGAACGACCGCATACTGTCCGGTGGCAACACCGCCACCGGTCGGGGATCCGCGTTGATGGCGGCCGCTGCGGCGGTCCACCCAGGCGGGTACTGCACCGCACGCATCTGGTTGCCGACGCCCCAGGCGAGATCTGGCAGCACCGCGATCAGCGCCGCGCAGGCCACCGCGGCCGACGCGGCCATCGGCACCCGCAGGCGGCCCAAGGTGATCGGGGCGGCGGCAGCAGCCACGACATAGCCCGGCATGGCCAGCGCCACCCATTTCTGACCATCGCGTACCACCCCGAGGCCGGGCACGGCCCGGATCGTCGCGTCGACGAACGCCAGACCGGGGCCGGTGGCCATCGCTGCCGGGATCAGCACCGCTGCCGCGGCCAGGATCAGCAGCGGCACCGCCCTGCGGTTGCGCACCACCGCGGGCAGGCCGAGCGCGACGACGCCGACCAGGATGACGGTGGCGGCCACGGCGAAAAGTGTTGTGCGCGAGCTTGGCACGGCTTCACCGTTCCAGATTCCACCCAGGCCGGCCAGGCTGCCGAGGGTGGAAAGTCCGGGCTCGGCCCGAGCCGCGAATGCATGCACCCCGGCCGCCGACGCCGGAGAGGACACCGTGCCACCGACCGCGGCGGCCACCAGCCACGGCGTCGCCGCCAGCACTGAGATGCCCAATGCGAGCGCGGCGACGCGCAGGCGCCGCCAGCCATCGCCGGGGGCCGCAACGCACACCAGAGCGACCGTGGCGGCCAGCATCAGCCCCGTCGGCGTCAAACCGGCGAGCGCGATCCAGAACAGCAAGCCCCACACCGGGCCCGTCTCCGGCTTGGTCCGCAGGCGCACCACGCACGCCGCCACCCAGGGCAGGCAGCCGTAGCCGACGAGCAGGCTCCAGTGCCCCTGCAGCAACCGCTCGGCCACGTACGGATTCCAGATCGCCAGCGTCGCGGCGATGAACTGAGCGGGCAGCCCGGCGTCCATCACAGTGGAGGCCAAGCGTGCGGCGCCCCAGCCGGCCAGCCACAGGCCCGCCACGAGCAGAACCTTCACCACGATTCCGCCGTCCAGCACGGTCGACGTCAGGGCAACGAGAAAATCCTGGGGCAACGCGCGGGGGGCGGCTTCGGTCAGGCCGAGCGCCGCATCGGTCAGGTATGAGCGGGGGGTGGAGACGGCGTCCCGCAAAAGCAGGTAACCGGGCCCCAGCAGGGGCCCGGTTACCGATAACGACAGTGTCAGCGCGTAGGCCGGCAGCACTGCAGAGCGCAGGCTCAGATCACCGGTCCGGTGGTAGGTCGGTTGGTCGTTGAGCGGGTAGCTTCTCGGTCTTGGCCTCGGCGCCGGGGACTTGGAAGCCCTGGGTGTCGAAGAAGCCGTGATCGGCGGTGTCGAGCCCGGGATCGATCAGCGTGGACTCGGCGCGGATCGCGAACGATCCCACCACGGCGCCACCGACGAGTGCCAGCAGGCCCAGCGCGGTGAACGTGATCGGCAGGACGCGGGTCCACAGTGACACGCGGTCACGCTCGTCCTGAGCGGCCGCAACCTGGGACTCCACGGTCTCCTCGTTGTAGGTGACCTTGTAGTCGACGTAGGTCACCTCGGGCTTGAGCTTGTCCCGCGCGTAGTACTGGTAGCCGTGGTCCTGCGCCTTGACGATGGTGCCCGACACGGGGTCGACCCAGAAGGTGCGCTGCGCGGCGTAGAAGCGGTCCATGGTGATCCGCTCGTCGGGTTCGCCGGGCACGCCCCACATCTCGGGGCTTGCGGTCACCGAGCTGTCGGCGTCGTCCTCGTAGAGCGAGGAGTACTTGACCGGATCGGCCAGCTTGCCGTTGGAGTCGTAGCCCACGTTCTGGATGAACCGGTAGGTGGTCAGCCCGTTGACGTCTTCTTCGCCGTCGTAGTTCGCGTCATACGCCTTCTGCGCGATCGCGTCGAAGAACGGGTACGTCTTCTTCTCGGTGTCGAACGGGAACCGGTACGTCAGGCCGTCATGCGGCAGCGCGACGTTGGTCGGCGGCTTCTCGTCCTCGATGGCCCGCGGCTTCTGCAGGGCCCCGCCCGGGTTGTTGTCGCTGGACACCGCGAGCGCGGTGCTGCGGTTCATCGTGACGGTGTCCACCAGCGCCAACAGCAGACCGGAGTCCTTCTGCCGGTCCGTGCGCCGCAACGTGCTACCCACCTGCAGCGTCACCACTTCGGCGTTCGACGGTGATTCCACACTGACCTGTTGCTGCAAAGCGACCGGCACGTTGCGGTCGACCGAGAACTTCTCGGCCACCAGCGATTCCGGATCGAAAGCGGTCGCGGTCCCATCGCTGACCAGGCTGGTATCGAGATTGAGCGGGATCTTGGCGATCTTGCCCTTGGTATAGGTGGTCAGCAACAGCGCGGCAATGAGCAGGGCTGCACCCAGCCCCATCAGTCCGCATGCCGCTATCCGCAGCGCCACTGCGCGGTTCAAACCGTGCCTCCTTCAGTGTGGGCCAACTCGCCGTGAGGCAAACCCGTTCGACCCTAACAGCACTATCTAAGGCCATTACTTACTCCGGCGACATCCCGCGGGCGCGTTAACCCGCAGTTTGGCGGGGTTGCCATCGAGCGGCACACTGGTCGCCGTGGCCACCGGAGCACCGGACCCGGAAACCGGATCGGAATCTCAGGTCGGCGGGACACGTAGCTTCCTGCCGGCGGTCGAAGGCATGCGCGCCTGCGCGGCCATGGGTGTGGTGCTCACGCACGTCGCCTTTCAGACCGGGCACACCACCGGGGTGAGCGGCCGGTTCTTCGGCCGGTTCGACCTGGCAGTCGCGGTGTTCTTCGCATTGTCTGGGTTCCTGCTGTGGCGAGGCCATGCCGCCGCCGCCCGCGGCATGCGTCCCCGCCCGCGAACCGGTCACTACCTGCGCTCGCGCATCGTGCGCATCATGCCCGGCTATGTGGTGGCCGTCGTGGTGATCATCCTGCTGCTCCCGGAGGCCAAAGCCGATCTGACGGTGTGGCTGGCCAACCTGACCCTGACCCAGATCTACGTGCCGCTGACGCTGACCGCGGGGCTCACCCAGATGTGGAGCCTGTCGGTTGAGGTCAGTTTCTATCTGGCGCTGCCGGTGCTGGCGCTGCTCGCGCGGCGGCTGCCGGTGCGGGCCCGTGTCGGCGTGATCGTCGCGCTCGCGGCGCTGAGCCTGTTGTGGGTGCGCATCCCGTTCTCGGGCACCACGGGACTCAACCCGTGGAACTGGCCGCCGGCGTTCTTTTCCTGGTTCGCCGCGGGCATGGTGCTGGCTGAACTCACGGTGAGCCCATTCGGTTGGGTGCACCGGCTGGCCCGGCGCCGGGTGCTGATGGGTGTCATCGCCGCGGTGGCGTTCGCGATCGCGGCCTCGCCGCTGGCCGGACTGGAAGGGCTACGCCCGGGCTCGGTCGGCCAGGTGACGTTGAAGACGGCGATGGGTGCGATCGTCGCGGGCGCGCTGCTGGCCCCGCTGGTCCTCGACCACCCCGACACCGGGCATCCGATTCTGGGCAACAAGGTGATGGTCACGCTGGGCCGCTGGTCCTACGGGCTGTTCGTCTGGCACCTTGCGGCGCTGGCCATGGTGTTCCCGATGATCGGGGAGTTCCTTTTCAACGGCCAGATGCTGGTGGTGCTGGTTCTGACGCTGGTGTTCGGTTTCGCGCTGGCCGCGGTCAGCTACGCGCTGGTGGAGTCACCGTGCCGGGAGGCCCTGCGGCGGTGGGAGTACCGGAATCAGACCCCGGTGCCACCGCTGGACAGCTCCATCACCGACGAGCCCGAGCCGGCTCCAGCCGCGCGATGACCTCGTCGCGCACCGCGGTACGCCGGGCCTTGCCCGCGTCGTCACGCAGTGGGGTGTCGACGAACTCGACGTCGCCCGGCACCTTGTAGCCCGAGAGACGCTCGCGCAGGAATGCCTGCACCGCCGTGGCATTCAGGTCCGATCCGTCGGACGTCTGCACGAGCGCGTACGGCACCTGCCCGAGATCTTCGTGCGGTACGCCGACGACGAGGCAGGACAGGACGTCAGGATGCTCGGCGAGCGCCGCTTCGATCTCGGCGGGGTAGACGTTCTTGCCGCCGACGGTGAACATGTCCACCCGCCGGTCGTTGAGGTAGAAGAACCGCTCGGGCCCGTCGTCGACGTAATACCCCAGATCTCCGAGTGAGTCCCAGCCGTCGCGGTTTTTGGCCGTGCTGCCGACGTAGCGGTAGGTGGGGGCGCTGCCCGGTCCGGGCCGCATGTAGATCTCACCGGTCACGCCGGGCGGGCACTCCTGGCCGTCGTCGTCGAGCACCTTCATCTCTCCGGCCACCACCACGCCGACCGATCCCGGATGCCGCAGCCACTGCTCGCCGGAGATGAACGTGAGCGCCTGCAGTTCGGTGCCGCCGTACAGTTCCCACAGGGCCTCGGGGTCGAGCAGGTCGATCCAGGCCTGCTTGACCGCAGGTGGGCAGGGTGCGCCGACGTGCCAGAACCGCCGAATGCTCGACAGGTCATAGGCTTTCGGGTCGGCGCGGTACACCGGCAGCAGCCGTTGCATGATGGTGGGCACCGTGGTCAGGAACGTCACGCGGTGTTCGGTGACCAGCGCCAGGAACTCGGCTGGATCGAAGCGTGGCATCAACACCAGGTGGTGGCCCTGCAACAGCGCGATGGCGAATGTGGTGAAACCGGTGTTGTGGCTCATCGGTACCGACATCAGCGTCACGTCGTCGGGCTGGGCGCCCAGGGGCACACCGATCAGAGCGGGCACCCGGCTGTCGCCGCCGGCTTCGATCAGCTTCGGGCGTCCGGTACTGCCGCCCGACGCCATCGACTTCCACGTCGGCGCGACCGCCTCGGGAAGCGGTGCATCGGACAGCTCGGCATCAGGAGTGAAACCGGCCGGAACCCAGGGGGTTTCGCCCGCGTCGCGGCCGACGACCAGGGCCCTGGGACGCAGCGCGAGGATCCCGGCGAACTCCGCGTCCGGCAACCGGGGCGACAGGGGTTGCGGTACCGCGCCGAGTTTCCAGGTGGCAAGGACGGCCTGTACCCATCCGATCGAGTTGGGCAGGCTTATGGTGACGTAATCGCCTTGTCGCACACCGCGTTCAGCGTAGGCTCGGGCCAGTCGATTGGTGGACCGGTCCAGTTCGGCCCGGGTGAGCGTGATGCCCTGGCAGGTCACCGCGGGCCGGTCAGGACCGGCCGCTGCCAACTCGGCGACCTGGGTAGGAATGGTCGGGATGGCGTCGGTCATCTCAGTACCCGCCCTTCCGCTCGAAGATCCGGCGTGGGTTGTCCACGAGCATCGTGGTGATCTGCTCCTCGGTGACCCCACGCTCCCGTAGGGCAGGCAGCACATCGTTGTGGATGTGCAGGTAATGACTGTTGGGCAGGGCCGTGGTGGTCAATTCGTCAGGCAGCGCGTCGAAGTAGCACCAGGTGTCGTGCGAGAGCACCATCTTCTCGGCGTGGTCGCGCTCGCACATGGTCGCCACCGTGGCGACCCGCTCCTCGAACGGCAGGAAGACATCCACACCGAACCGGTCCATGCCGATATAGGACCCGTTGGCGATCAGCTCTTCGAGGTAGCCGATGTCAGTGGTGTCACCGCAATGGCCGATGATCACCCGGGACAGGTCGACGCCCTCCTCGGCGAAGATGCGCTGCTGTTCGAGGCCGCTCCGGCTGGCCGCATGGGTGTGGGTCGAGATGGGCACTCCGGTCTGTCGGTGGGCCTGAGCGACGGCTCGCAGCACCCGTTCGACACCCGGTGTGACGCCCGGTTCGTCAGTGGCGCACTTGAGGATTGCCGGTTTGATCCCGGTATCGGCGATGCCGTGTTCGATGTCGCGGACGAACATCTCGGTCATCGGATCCGGACGGCCGGTTTTGGGCGCGTTGAAGTGGAAGGTCAGCGGCAGGTCGTTGTAGGTGTAGAAGCCGGTGGCGACGATGATGTTCAGGTCGGTGGCCTCGGCGATCCGGGCGATCCGCGGAATGTAGCGGCCGAGGCCGATCACCGTGAGGTCGACGATCGTGTCGACACCGTGGGATTTGAGTTCGGTGAGCCGCGCGATCGCATCGGCTTCCCGGCTGGCTTCGTCGCCCCAGGACTCGGGATAGTTCTGGGTCAGCTCGGTGCTCATGATGAAGACGTGCTCGTGCATGAGCGTGACGCCGAGGTCGGTGGCATCGATGGCTCCGTGGGCGGTGTTGACAGTCGGCACGAGCCCGATGCTAGGTGCGTCAGTCCGCTGTGTGTGGGGATTCGGCCCAGTCGCGGGCGGTGGTACCTGCACCGTCGAGCCCCCAGCTGATGATGCGGCGCGGCGCGATACGGATGATGTCGCCGGACAGCCCGCCTTCGGTGGTTCCCGCGCCGGGCAGCGCCGTTGCCGTGCCACGGATTTCGATGCCGCGCGCGTCTGGTGGCCGTACCGAGAGCACCGTGTCGACGATGAAGGCGACCTGCGGGTTGCCAATCACATTGCGCCACTTCTGCGTCGACGCGAGGGCGTGGCCGACGATGTCGATGCCCTCCTGATCGGGACTCACGTGGACACCGACGGGACGGATTTGCGGAGCGCCGTTGCGGTCGACGGTGCACAGGCGTCCGATTGGTTGCTCGCGCAGGTGGGTCAGCTCGGCGGCGGTGAAGCTCATGATGTCGGTCCTTCTTCGTCGGGTCGCAGCTCGTCGTGCTGCAGGGTGTCGTGGAGCCGGGTGAATACCCTTTCGATGCAGTCGAGTTCGTCGGGCCGGATGTGGTCGAAGAACAATTCGCGGACCGACTCGGAGTGCAGCGGCATGGCGTCGCGCAGCACTTCGGCGCCGGAGGCGGTCAGCACCGCGCGGTAGCCGCGGCGATCCTCGGGCACCGGTTCCCGCAGCACCAGACCGCGCTTGGTCATCGAGTTGATCTGGTAGGTGATTCGGCTGCGGGAGAACACCATCTTCTCGGCGAGTTCGCTCATGCGCAGGCGGTGATCGGGAGCGGCGGACAGCAGCATCAACAGGTGATAGTCCATCAAGCTCAGGCCGGTGGCCTCGCGGAGGCGCTCGTCGAGCAGTGTCTCCAGACGCAGGCTGGATTCGATGTAGGGCCGCCAGGTCCGTGCCTCGGCGGTGGAGAGCATTCGCGTCACATTCCTCCGATCGGACAACTAGTTCAGATCTCAATAGTGTGAAGGATCGCCTTGCCGTTCGCTATATCTCGACCTACTGTCAATATAGTACAAATTTGAATAAAATGAAGGGACGCCTGACATGACACACGTGATCGACTGGGACGACGCCTACCGGCAGGACCAGACCCCAGCCTGGAGCATCGGTGCACCGCAACCGGAGTACGCGGCGATCATCGACACCGACGGCGCGGTTCGAGGTGAGGTTCTCGATGCGGGGTGTGGTCACGCCGAACTCGCGTTGGCGCTGGCTGCGCGCGGCCACAACGTCGTCGGCCTGGACCTGAGCCCCACCGCCGTGGCGGCAGCAACCGAGACCGCCCGTCAGCGAGGGCTGGACACCGCGACATTCGCGCAGGCCGACATCTCCTCGTTCACCGGATACGACGGCCGGTTCTCGACGATCTTCGACAGTGGGCTGCTGCACGCGCTGCCTGCCGAACTCCGCGACGGCTACCTGCAATCCGTATACCGCGCGGCGACGCCTGGTGCGCGGTTCTACATCCTGGCCTTCGGGGCCGGCGCATTCGGTGACCTGGACGGCCCGGGCCCGACACAGTTCACCGAAGATCAATTGCGCGAGGTGGTCTCACGCCGCTGGCAGGTCGACGAGATCCGGCCGGCACAGCTGTATGCGGCCCTACCCGAAGGCCGCACCCAGATGCCGGCCTTCTTGGTGACCGCCACCAAGGTCTAGCGGCTACCCGGCGTCGGCTTCGACGGCGGCCATGACCTCGGGGGTGATCGGGTCGAGGATGTCGTCGAAGTCGTGGTGCTTCTGCACGTACTTCTTGACAAATGGGCAGACCGCGACGATGCGTTTGCCGGCGGCACGTGCATCGGTCAGTGCCGCGGAGACCAGCTCGCCTGCCAGGCCACGGCCGCCGAACTTGTCGTCGATTTCGGTGTGGTGGAAGATGCGCTGGTCGCCTGAGTCGACATAGGCCGCGAGGCCGGCGTGTTCGCCGTCGACGGTGATCTCGTAATGGCGGGCTTCGGGAATGTTGCGGACTTCAGCCATGTCCCAACTATGCCCCAGTGGCACTGGCACGATCATGCAGATGGCCGTCACCGCAGGTTCGACGTGGGCGCCGTTGGCATCGCCGGTCTACCGGGCGCTGTGGATCGCACAATTCGTCTCCAACCTCGGCACCTGGATGCAGACGGTGGGCGCCCAGTGGATGCTGGTCGGAGATCCGCGTGCCCCGGTGCTGGTGCCGTTGGTGCAGACCGCCACCACGCTGCCGGTGATGCTGTTGGCCCTGCCGTCGGGCGTGCTCGCCGACCTGGTCGACCGGCGCAGGTTGCTGCTGGCCACCCAGGGTGCAATGGCGGCGGGAGTGGCTGCGCTGGCGACGCTGACCGGTGTCGGTCTCGCGACACCGACGGTGCTGCTGATCCTGCTGTTCCTGATCGGTTGCGGGCAGGCGCTGACGGCACCGGCATGGCAGGCGATCCAACCTGATCTTGTTCCGCGTGAACAGATTCCGGCCGCCGCCGCGCTCGGCAGTATGAGCATGAACGGGGCGAGGGCGATCGGACCGGCGATCGCCGGCGCGTTGGTCTCGCTGTCAGGCCCAACCCTGGTGTTCGCGCTCAACGCGGTCTCCTTCGCCGGCATCGTCGTGGTGCTGCTGCTCTGGCGCAGCCCCGTCGCCGAACACCTGCTGCCCGCCGAGCGGCCGTTG
Source organism: Mycolicibacterium peregrinum (assembly GCF_001665625.1). Lineage (GTDB taxonomy): Bacteria > Actinomycetota > Actinomycetes > Mycobacteriales > Mycobacteriaceae > Mycobacterium > Mycobacterium peregrinum_B. Next base: position 71,332 of record NZ_LZSY01000087.1, read on the forward strand.
GCCGCACTCAGCGCCGGTGGCCGGTTCATCCGGAGCTCACCGATCATCCGGCGGATTCTGCTGCGGGCGGTGTTGTTCATCGCGCCCGGCAGCGCGTTGTGGGGCCTGCTCGCGGTGATCGCCGACAGGCAGCTCGGGCTGTCCTCGTCCGGCTACGGCCTGTTGCTGGGCGCGCTCGGAGTCGGGGCGGTGCTCGGCGCGTTCGTCCTGGGCCGGCTGCAGTACGCGTTCGGCCTGAACGCCCTGCTGATTGCCGCCGCCGTCGGATTCGCCGGAGCCACTGCGGTTCTGGCGCTGGTCCACAACTTCGGCATCGTCCTGGCGGCCCTCGTGATCGGGGGCACGTCCTGGCTGTTGGCACTGTCGACGCTCAATGCCTCGATGCAGTTGAGCCTGCCTGCGTGGGTGCGCGCCCGCGGGTTGTCGGTGTATCAGCTGACGTTCATGGGCGGCCAGGCGATCGGTTCGCTGGTGTGGGGGCTGGTGGCCGGTGCGACGAGCACCGTGACGGCGCTTTTGATCAGTGCCGGGCTTCTGGTGTTCTGCGCGGTATCGGCCTGGTGGTGGCCGCTGCACGCGCGCACCGGCGACCTGGACCTGACCCCGTCGGCGCATTGGCCCGAACCGGCGTTGGTGTTCGAGCCGGCCCCGCCGGATGGCCCCGTCCTGGTACTGACGTCCTACCGGGTGGAACCTGAACATGAGGCCGAGTTCTTCGCTGCCATGGGTGTACTCGGCCGGTCCCGGCAGCGCACCGGGGCCACGCAATGGCAGCTGTTCCGCAGTGTCGAGCGTGACGCCGTCTTCGTCGAGGCGTTCGTGGTGCGGTCCTGGGACGAGCATGTGCGGCAGCACCGCACTCGCCTCACCGGTAACGACCTGCTCATCGAGCAGTCAGTGGAGCGGTGGGTCGAGGGCGAGCCGGTTTCGCATCACCTGATCGCGGTACGCACTTCTTGACTGTGAGCGCCATCACAGTAATATGACCAGTGGTCATCCACTCTGGAGGCGCTGATGCCAACGGTCACCTGGGCACGTGTCGATCCCGCTCGTCGGGCCGCGGTGATCGCGGCCGCCGAGGCGGAATTCGGGGCGCACGGATACTCCCGCGGCAGCCTCAACGTCATCGCCCGCAAGGCCGGTGTCGCGAAAGGCAGTCTCTTCCAATACTTTGCGGACAAGCGCGACCTGTACGCGTTCATCGCCGATGTCGGCAGCCAGCGGGTGCGGTCCTACATGGAAGGCCGGATTCGCGAGCTCGATCCGAGCCGCCCGCTCTTCGAATTCCTCCCTGACCTGCTCGACGACTGGGTGGCCTACTTCGCCGATCACCCCAGGGAGCGGGCGCTGCACGCCGCCGCCAGTTTCGAGGTCGACGCCGACGCGCGGGTCAGCGTGCGCGCCGTGGTCCACCGTCATTACCTCGATGTGCTGCGCCCCCTGGTGCGGGATGCGCAAACGCGCGGCGACCTGAAGCCCGACTGCGACGTCGATGCGTTGCTGTCGCTGATGTTGATGATCTTTCCGCACCTGGCGCTCGCGCCGTACGTGCGTGGGATGGATCCGATCCTGGGCCTCGATGAGCCCAGCCCTGAGCAACCGGCCCTGGCCGTACGCCGCCTCGTCGGGGTGTTGTCGGCCGCATTCGCGGTACCCAATTTCTCGGCATCCGATCAACCAGCCCGCCAGACCTGAGGAGGTCTCATGTCACACACACAGTTCGGTTCGCTGGCCAAAGGTGGCCTCAATTGGAACAGCTTGCCGCTGAAGCTCTTCGCGGGTGGTAACGCGAAATTCTGGGATCCTGCCGACATCGATTTCTCCCGCGACCGAGCGGATTGGGAGGCGCTGACCGATCGGGAACGGGAGTACGCCACCCGCCTGTGCGCCGAGTTCATCGCCGGGGAGGAGGCTGTCACCAAGGACATTCAGCCTTTCATGTCCGCGATGCGGGCCGAGGGCCGCCTGGGTGACGAGATGTATTTGACCCAGTTCGCCTTCGAGGAGGCCAAACACACCCAGGTGTTCCGCATGTGGCTGGACGCCGTCGGTATCGGCGACGATCTGCACAACTACTTCGACGACCTTCCGGCCTACCGGCAGATGTTCTACGAGGAGCTGCCGCAGTCGCTGGATGCGTTGTACACCGACCCGTCGCCGGCTGCCCAGGTGCGGGCGTCGGTGACCTACAACCACATCGTCGAAGGCATGCTGGCTCTCACGGGATACTATGCGTGGCACAAGATTTGCGTCGATCGCGGGATCCTGCCCGGGATGCAGGAGCTGGTCCGGCGCATCGGGGACGACGAGCGTCGGCACATGGCGTGGGGCACGTTCACCTGTCGCCGTCACGTCGCCGCCGATGACGCCAACTGGGCGGTGTTCGAGGAGCGGATGAACGAGCTGATCCCGCTGGCGCTGCGACTCACCGAGGAGGGCTTCGCCCTGTACGCACCGGACATTCCGTTCGGCTTGGTGCAGGACGAGTTCATGCAGTACTCGGCCGACAAGGGAATGCGCCGGTTCGGCACCATCAGCAGCGCCCGGGGCCGGCCGCTCGAGGAGATCGACCTCGACTACTCGCCACTGACGTTGGAGGACACGTTCGCCGACGAGGATGCGCGGGCGCTGGCGGCCACCGCCTGACCCGCAAGGTCGGCGACAGGTCCCGAGGGTGCGGTGTCGGCGAACCCCTCCGTCGCCGACACCGCAGCCGTGCGCACCACATAGTGCGCAGCCGCGCGAACACAGCTAAGCCTCACAGCTCGGCTGCAACTGACTGCGTAGTTAATACGCTCAGCCCTGCACAATCCTGGTCCGCAACCTGAGGTCCCCCATGCAGCAAAGGACGTTCCGGGCTTGTGTCACGCGTGTCGGTACCGTAAGTACTGGATACCCGCGTTGTCAACAGCTCCACTGAATCCGTCGGCGAAGTGCCCGTTTACTCCGGATCGGTGGGCTCCGGTGCTTTTGGTGTGACGATCGGCTCGGGTGATCGGGCAAAGGTGATCGTGGATACCGCAACGGAGATGACCGACAGCAGCGCCGCCAGTTGCACCCACGGCGAGTGTCCGACATACCCGTCGACCGACCGCCACGGGTACTGGCTCAGCGCCGCACCGGCCAGCGTCAGCCCGCCCGCCGCTACGGCGACCGTCAGCCTCTCCTGCCAGGCGTCGCGATTACGCAGCAGGTAGCGCACTCCCAGGGCGGCACCCGCTACAAGTAATCCCGGCAGACCCGACAGCGCCGTACCCACCGCGAGTACCGCGGCCGCCGCCAGCGGCCGCGCCGGCTGCCACGGCTGCACAGGATCGAGATCCAGATCGCGGCGCCGCGCCGGCCACAGGGCCAACAGGGCCAGCACCGGCAGCAGTGCGAGTCCACCGATCAACCCGATGCGGTAGGGCCGGTTCGAGGGGAAGGACAACGTGACGGGTCCACTCTCGCCGGCCGGGATCACCCAGCCCTGCTGCCAACCGTTGATCTTCACCGGCTTCAGTGCGGTGCCATCGGCGGTCCGCGCGATCCATCCCGGGTTCACGCTTTCGGGCACCACCAGGGCCCGCGGTTTCCCTGATGCCGGCAACTCGACCTGCCTGCGGTCCGGTGACCACACCGGTGCGGCGACGGGAGTTGTTGTGGCCACGCGTAGCTGAGCGGCCTCCGGGGTATTGAGGACGACCCCGTCGACGACGAACGCTGCGCCCGGGCTCACCAGGAGTTCCTGTTGGCCGGCGGGCAGGGTGACCGGGCCGGTCCGGCAGGGTTGGGCCGCAATCGGATCACCGTCGAGTAGTGCCCCCACGGTGGTGCGCACCGAGGTCTGGATGAACTGCCCGGCCACGCCGATGATGGGACCCTGACCGCACGGAAGTGACACCGTCCGTTTGCGATTGGCGGCGGAGTCGGCGGGGGCGACAGGCTTGCCGTGGACGTCGAGGACGGTCAGTTCGGCCAGCCCGGGCGGCTTGAGCTGGTCGAAGCCCAGCGAGGTGCGGTCGATGATGTCGTTCCAGGCGAGCAGCGACACGGTGATGGTGTCGGTCACCCGCGGTTTGAGGTGCGCGGTCTGAGCCTCACCGTTGCCGGGGAGCTTGTGTACCTGCGGACCGTCGCCCAGGTCGATCGAGACCAGCGTCGGATGCGCCGGCGGTTGGCTGGCGCCGGGATCGATCCGCAGCGCGCCAACCTCGGTGGGCGCAGGCAGTTTCAGCGTCAGCGTGGGCGGCGCCTTGAACTGAACGACGCGCTGCGGCGCGGTCCAGGACGTCCGCGGGTCGCCGTCGGTGGCGGCATAGGCCGAACCGAGCACGTCGATCGGATCGGCGTCACCGGAGGCGCGGGTGGTTCCGGGTTGGGCGACCAGATCGGCGAGTTTGGGTCCCTGGCGGGACCGGATCCACACCGTCGGCTCGACTTCGGTGGGGGCGGGCACCGTGAGCGTGCGGCTGAGGTTCACCGGCTCCTCGGAGGCCAGCGCCAGTGCAGCCGCGCACCGGACCCCGGCCGGGCTGTCGGCGCAGCCGGTCCGGCCCAGGAGTTCTGTGCCCAGGTCCCATTGTGCGACAACCGAATCCGCTGGAGGACCGGGAACCTCCACGGTGTGCCGCAGGTTGATGGGGTGCGCGAATCCAGAGGCGTCGTACTGGGTGACGGACAGATCGGTGATGCCGAACTGCACGCCGGGCGAACCGTCGTTGGTGGCGACCGCGGTGACCCGGACCCACGGCGTTTCACCGACCGGCAGCGGGATGGTCAACTGCTGGCCGGCGGTGTCGAAGCGCAGGCTGCTGGTGCCGGTCGCGGTGGCCACCTCGATGCGGCGCACCTGGGCACCGACCGCCGTCGCGCTGGGGGTGATGGTCAAGGTGGCGTTGGTGACCGGGTGATCGAAATCGACCTGCAACCACTGGCCGACCGCGGCCTGAAGGGCGTTGGACACCCACGACGTCGAGCCGTCGCTGTCGATGGCGGCAGCGGGTCCGGTGGCCGGCGCGACGTTGGGCAGTGCGGTGGAGTCCGCGGCCGAACTGGACACCGACACCCGTCCGCCGTTCCACTTGCCGTAGACCGGTGCGGCCCCGTCGGTCGGGTAGTCCGGGACCCGATTGTGGGTATGGCGGGCGTCGTCGGGGGTGCGGATCGCCGAGGCGTGGTCGTCGACGCGGCCGTAGTCGATCTCGCGCGCGGTCGGGGTGTCGGTGACGATCACCCCGGCCGATCCGTCGGGTTGTACCGGCAGGCCGGCCCGTTCGGCATCGGCGGTCAGCAGCATCGGCCCCAGTGGGGGTCGGCCGGCCAGGCGTCGGCGTTCGTCGAGACGCAGCAGCGCCTCGGGTGCACCGGCCACCCGGGTCATCGCGTCGGTGTCGACCAGATAGGGCGCGGCCGGGTTGGTTCCGCCGGTGTCCACCCGATAGATCTCGACGGCGGGGTACTGCGGTCGCAGACCACTGTCGGCGACGAAGCCCTCCAGCGTCCCGGGACCCGACGAGTCGCCGAACTCGGCGACCTTGGACAGTCCGGGAGACCCTTCGATCGACCGGTGCACCAGCACCGGCCGGGCTGACCGGGACACGTCGGGATCCAGATCGTTGCGCAGTACGACATACGAAATGCCTTGCCGGGCAAGGGTGTCTGCGAGTCCCGCAGAAGGGCGGCCGGCGGCGAACAACCGCTGCACCGAATCCAGTGCGCGGATCGTCTCCGGCGGTGTCAGCGGGATCGAATCCCGCACCCCCCACGGGCTGGATCCGAGCACCTGTAACGGCTCGTCGTGGCTGTTGCCCCAGGTCTGGGTGGCGAACGGGGCGCCGGGTGCGACCAGGACCCGGCCCCGGTCGGTGTTGTGTTCGTCGAGCCAGTCCGCGGTGTCGTGCCAGTACTGCGGGATGGCGGTGAAGGTTCCGGCGGGGGCGATCCGGCCCGTCCAGGCGAGCGAGGTTCCGGCGGCCAGTGCGGCGAGCACCACGATCGCCACCGCGATGCGCTTGTCGCGTTCGGGCCGGGCGAATGCCCGCACCCACACCGGCAGGGCCGCGCTGCCCGGCAGCGGGATCCGGCCCAACAGATGAGCCAGACCCAGCGCCAGCGGTAGCCGCAGCACCGGATCGAGCTTGGCCAGGTTGCGCAGCGGCGTGCCTGTGCCGTCCAGGAAATCCTGGACCGCCGTCGCGACCGGGGAGCCCAGCCCCCCGGAATAGCCCAGGCCCAGCAGGACCACGCCGATCAACAGCATGGTGATCAGCCGGCCCCGCGCAGGCATTGAGCGCAGCGCCAACCCGGCCAGGCCGGCTGCCGCCACCAAGGTCGTGGCCAGCACCGCGACCGTGCTCGTCACCAGTGACGCCGCCGCAGTGGCGGTAGACGCCACGAACGGGGTCCAGGTATGGGTGCCGCGCAGCATCTCGGTCAATGACATCCACTGCGTGGTGACGCCCGAGGATTCGATGAAGTCCAGGAACGGCGGACTGATCCGACCGAGCATCACCAGCGCCACGACCCACCAGGCGACGGCGAGTGCCGTGCAGCCGAACCACCACGCGGTAAACCGCCACCACAGCCGGTTCGGGCGGTGGCAGGCCCACCAGATGATCGCTGCCAGGCAGCCGGTCAGGGTGGCGACGGCGTTCACCGCGCCCATCAGCGCCACGGCGCCCGCCGACCGGGCAGCCATCAGCCGCAGGTTCCGATCCTGGCGGAACGCCAGGATCATCGGTACCAGCACCCACGGCGCCAGCATCATCGGCAGCGTCTCGGACGAGATCGCGCCGAGGGTGGTCAGCACGCGGGGTGACAGCGTGAAGGCGAGTGCGCCGAGGACACGCGAACCGGTGCTGCCGATGCCCAGGAGTTCGGCCAGGCGCAGCATGCCCCAGAAACCCACGGTCAACAGCAGGGCCCACCACAGTCGTTGCGTGACCCAGCCGGGAATCCCCAGCAGATCGCCGGCCAGGAAGAACGCGCCGTGGGGGAAGAGGTAGCCGTAGGCCTGGTTCTGCGCCTGCCCGAACGGCAGGTCGCTGTTCCACAGATTGAAGGCGCGAGCCAGGAACCTCAGGGGATTGGCAGTGAGGTCCAGCTTCGTGTCGGGTGAAATCTCTCCGGGCGACTGGGCGAAAGTCAGGAGCAGTGTCGCCGCGGCGACCACCCACAACCAGCGCCGCGACAGTGGCGCGTCGAGCGCCCGCCGCGTTAGCGGCACATCCAAGCTAGGACCGGTCGCCGTACTCGACCCTGTTGAGCACCGATGACGCCGGGTCGCCCGCTTGCAGCGGAGGCTTCGTGTCCTGCTGCACCATTAGCGTCACACCGAAAACGGCAGCCGCCCCCAACAGCAGGCCGACGACAATGCTGGCCGCGGAGGGTATGACGAACCGGTTCACCCGGCCAACCTAGCACGGCAACACCGCCGATCAGTGCCAGGTGGACGTGGGTCGACACGCAGAGAATCGATTACGGCTTGCTCAGCGGCTAAGGTCGGGCCTCATGGCTTCACCGCGCCTCGTCGCAACTTTCGCAGCGTTGTCCGGACTGTTGCTGGCCTGCTCCCCGAGCACGCCGGCGCCGGAGTCTCAGTCTTCTGACACGAAGCCGATGTCCACCCACGCACCGATGCCCGCCGCGCCGGTATGCGATGTGGCGGCCCTGTCGCCCCGCGACAAGTTGGCCCAGTTGCTGACCGTCGGGGTCAAGGACGCGGACGACGCGCGTTCGGTGGTGAGCAGCCAGCACGTCGGCGGCATCATGATCGGCAGCTGGACCGACCTGTCGATGGTCAACGAAGGATCCCTGCGCGATATCTCGGCCGCCGGCCCGCTGCCGTTGGCGGTCACCGTTGACGAAGAGGGCGGCCGGGTTTCGCGGCTGTCCTCGCTGATCGGCGAGCAGCCGTCGGCGCGGGTGCTGGCCCAGACCAAATCCGTCGACGAGGTGTACGGCATCGCGCTGGAGCGCGGCCAGAAGATGCGCGGCCTCGGCATCACGGTCGACTTCGCGCCCGTCGTCGACGTCACCTCCGATCCCGACGACACCGTCATCGGTGACCGGTCCTTCGGTGACGACCCGGCCAAGGTCACCGAGTACGCCGGTGCCTATGCCCGCGGGCTGCGGGAGGCCGGGGTGCTCCCGGTGCTCAAGCACTTCCCGGGACACGGACACGGCTCGGGTGACTCGCACACCGGCTCGGTGACCACCCCGCCGCTCGAGGAGCTCAAGGCCAACGATCTGCTGCCCTACGCCACCTTGACCACCCAGGCCCCGGTGGCCGTCATGGTCGGACACCTGGAGGTGCCGGGCCTGACCGGTACCGATCCGGCCAGCCTCAGCCCCGCCGCGTATGAGCTGCTGCGTTCGGGCGGATACGGCGGCCCGGGCTTCAACGGGCTGGTCTACACCGACGACCTGTCCAGCATGGCCGCGATCAACCAGCGCTACGGAGTGGCTGCTGCGGTGCTCAAGGCATTCCAGGCCGGGGCCGACAACGCGCTGTGGATCACCACCGACGAGGTGCCCGCGGTGCTCGACGGCCTGGAGAAGGCGTTGGCCGACGGCCAACTGAACCAGGCCGCCGTGGATGCGGCGGTGCAGCGCAATATTGACGCCAAGGGTGGGGTGCACTGCTAGCAGCTCGCTGAGCTGCTGCCCTGTTCCTCAACCGGACGCTTATCCTGTTCGGATGGCAGGTGGAACCAAGCGGCTGCCGCGGGCTGTGCGTGAACAGCAGATGCTCGACGCCGCGGTGCAGATTTTCTCGGTCAACGGCTATCACGAGACGTCGATGGACGCGATCGCCGCCGAGGCCGAGATCTCCAAGCCGATGCTGTACCTCTACTACGGCTCCAAAGAAGAACTGTTCGGCGCCTGCCTCGACCGGGAGCTGACCCGGTTCGTGGACGTGGTGCGCGGGGAGATCGACTTCACCCAGAGCCCCAAGGATCTGCTGCGCAGTGCCGTGCTGGCGTTCCTCACCTACATCGATGCCAACCGGGCCTCCTGGATGGTGCTCTATACCCAGGCCACCAGCTCACAGGCATTCGCGCACACGGTCCGGGAAGGCCGCGACCGGATCATCGATCTGGTGGCCAGGCTGCTCAGCACCGGTACGCGTAATCCTCAGCCCGACAGCGACTTCGAGATGATGGCGGTGGCGCTGGTGGGCGCCGGCGAGGCGATCGCCAGCCGGGTCAGCACCGGAGATGCCGACGTGAACGAGGCGGCCGAGCTGATGATCAACCTGTTCTGGCGCGGTCTGAAGGGCACGCCCTCGGACGCGGGAACGCAGTCGGTCACGACGAGCTGATCGGCATCGCCGGCAGCGGGCCACCGTCGACCAAGTATCCCGGATGCAGGTGAAATGAAGCTGATCACAACTCTTTTCGCGACGATTCTGTTGGTCTCCACAAGCTCATGTGGATTCTTCGGCAAAGATCAGCCTGCTGGCGAAGGCGCGGCGACGACGGAGCCAGTTTCATTGACCGTCACCGAGGCGGCGCGGGCGGTCGCGGGTTACGTGTCGATGATCGTCGGCAGGCCCATCGATCCCGATCCCGCCTTCGCGGCCTTGCATGGTTGCCGCACGAATGCGGGAATGATGCCGGACGGGCCGCCCTGGCGGGTGTACCGCCAAGCCTCGATTCCCGATCCCGCGCCCGAGCTCGTCCAGGCAGCCCTGACCCGGATCGACACCCTGCTCGATCAGGGGTTCCAACCCATACCGTGGACCCGCCCAGAGCCGGAACCGCCGCACAACAAAGCCTACGAGGACAGCCGGGGGTACAGCGTCTCGGTACAGGCTGAAATCAGTCCGGCCAGTACCTACAGACTCGACGTGTCCGCGACCTCGCCGTGCGCCAACGAGGATTAAGCGGCCACACCCTCCACCAGGCTGAATGGTGATGCCGTCTCCACCACGCGAGTGAGCCGGAACCCGGCCTCCTGGTACAGCTTTCGGTAGTCGTCCTCGGTGCGTTCCCTCGCGGCGATCCCGATCAGCATCTCCATGTCGGTCCATTTGCCCAGGAACTCGCGGTCGTGGTCGGGAATCACTCCCTCGATCAGCAGCAGAGTGGTGCCCGGTGTCGCGGCGGCGCGCACATTGCGCAGGATCGACAGTGCCTCGGTGTCGGGCCAGTCGTGAATGATGTTCTTCATGACGTAGGCGTCGGCGCCTGCGGGGACGCTGTCGAAGAAGGAGCCGGGGATGACGCGGACTCGGTCGGCGGTTCCGTACTTGCCCAACATCGCCGGTGCTCCGTCGACCACCTGCGGCAGGTCGTAGAGCACGCCCCGGCTCCGCGGGGTGGCCTGCAGGATGGCCGCCAGCAGTCGGCCGTGCCCGCCGCCGACATCGGCGATGGTTCCGAACCGGGAGAAGTCGTAGGCGGCGACCACGGGGGCAATAGCCAGCTCGGAGACGCTGGTCATCGCGTCGTTGAAGATCGCGCCCAGTTCAGGCTCGGAGCCCATGTAGTCGAACGCCCCTTTGCCGCGCAGCCTCGGGATGACCGCCTCGCCGGTGCGGACCGCATCGGCGAGATGGCTCCAGTGCTCCCGATGCTGGGGCGAGCCGACGAATTTGGCCATCCCGGCGATCGAGACGGGCGCGTCTGTGCGCAGCGTGTCGCCCAACGGATTAAGTGCGTAGCGTCCGTCGCGGGTGCGACGGAAGACGCCCTCGCTGACCAGCGCCCGCATCAGCCGGTCGAGGGTGTCGGGATTGGCCTCGACGCGGCGCGCCAGCTCCTCGGGGCGCAGCGGGCCGTCGGCCAGCGCGTCGGCCACTCCGAGTTGTGCGGCGGCGGTGATGCCCTGGGCGACCCAGGCACCCAGGATCAGCTCCAGCATCGCCGCGGGCGGCGGGACCGCGCGCTGATGCACGCGACGCAGGTGGTGGCGAACGCGTTCGACCGCACGGACCAATCCGGCCGGCGGCACCTTGGCGGGAGTCACCGGATGACTCTAGGGCAGCTGGGCTGAGGTGTCGGTCACTATGGCCGGTCTGATAGTCAACAGCAAACCGAACTGGCGTCGGAACCTGTTGCGTCGGCCGCCTAGAGTGGTGCGAATGTTCAACGCGACCGAAGAACCCGATAATGCCTGAGGCAGGCACCGGCAGCTCGTCGCTGGACCAGCTCTACCAGCTCCATCGCGAGGTGGCCGATTCGCGCTCGTTGCGGCTCCTGGTGACGAACAACCTGGCCACCTACCTGACGCTGATGGAACGCCACCTGGACCGCGGCGCCAAGCTCACCGAGACCGACCTGGTGGTCCGGCTGGAACGCGACCTCGCCGACCTCGGCTCCGAAACGGACCAGTCGGGTCTGGCCCTGATCAAGCACTGGGCCAGCCAGGGCTGGCTGCACCGGATCACCGAGCAGTCCGGTGACACCGAACGCAATGTCTGCTACCTCACCTACGAGGCGCGGGCCGTGCTGGATTTCGCCCGCCGCATGCGACGCGAGGACACCGTCGCCACCGGCGGTTCGATCACCGGGATCGCGGCCGGTCTGCGCCGCGTGGCCGGCCAGGTCAGCAATGACCCCGATCGCATCCGTGCCGACATCGAAGCCGAAATCGCCAAGCTGCGTGATGAATTGGATGCTCTCGAGCAGGGACAGCGGCCGGAACCCGACCTGGTCGACGTCGAAGACGAGGCACGAGCCATCGCCTTGCAGATGGAGCAGATCGTCTCCGACATCGGGCAGTACGGCGCCATGCTGAACCGCATCACCACCCGACTGCTGGATGCCTCCGCCGATACCGATCTCGGCTACCGGGAGCGCCAACGCCAGCTTTTCGACGACTACGAGTCGCTGTTCGCCTCGCGGGAGAGTGCGTCCTACAGCGCCTTCACCCGAATGATCCAGGACCCCGAGCAGCGGGCTGCGCTGGTGGCCGACATCGAGGCGGTGACCCGTGAGTTGCCGCACCTGGACCCGGGCCTGCGCGAGGTGATGACGGGTTTCTTCGGCCTGGTGTCGGCGCAGACGGCCGAGGTGGGCCGCACCCGCCAGCGCTGCGCCCGACGGATCAAACGCTTCGTCGCGTCCGGCACGCTGGAACACAGCCGCGGCGTCACCCGTCAGCTCAACGACGCCCTGGCCAGCGCGCAGGAGCTGCTCAGCGTTTCGCTCGCCGACAGCCGCATCGGCATCGAGGTTCCGCTGGTCCGAACGGACTTCAATTCGATTGGCGCCGTGGCATTCAAGATTCGTGACGCCGTCCCGCCGTCGCAGGCCGAACCCTCGCACGGTGAGGTGAACTTGTCGGCCTTCTCCGCACTGGCGTCCCAGGTGGACGCCGCTGAGCTCGCCGAGTTGATCAACGGCGCGGTGGCGGACGGGCCATTGTCGCTACCCGACGCGATCGGCATGCTGGACGCGGCGTACCTGGGGCACGTCATCGTGCTGTGGTCCTGGGCACTCAAGCAACAGGTGGGAGAACCGGGCGACGGTCCTTCGGTCCGGGTGCGGTTCCGGTCTCTGGAGGGTGCCGACCGCGAAATCGAAATCCCCCGACTGGTTTTCAACGAACCGATCCCTACTGCCAGCGAGAGCATGCTATGACCGACACCCCGGAGTCGTCGCCCGTCAAAGACGGCGTCATCGATTTCGATGCCCTGCCGAGCATCGACGCCGTCGAACGGTCCACCGACCAGCGGCGCGCGCCCCGCTTCGACGGGGATGTCAGCGAACTGCCCGACCGCGCCTGCTGGGCGCTTCAGCATCTGCTGTCGCGTCGTTACGTCAGCAAGGACAACCACTCGGAGCTGTGGTCGTGGGTGACGCGGTACCGTGCCGAACTCACCGTGCGGCTGTCGGAACTCGATATGCGGCTGTGTATTTCGGATGATCACGACATCGCCTACGTCGAGCAGGCCGACTACGAATCGCAGTGGCGGCGTCGGCTGCTGCGCCGCGAGACCCTCAACACCTACGACTCGATCCTGGCCCTGCACCTGGCCAAGCTCATGCGCGCGGCGGCGCGCGACGAGAACGTACTGATCAGCCGCGACGAGATCCACGAGCTGTTCGCCGGGGTGAACAACGACACCGACCGGGATACCGCCTCGTTCGACAAGCGGATCGACAACGCGATCGAGCGGCTCACTGACATCGAGATGCTCGGGCGTAACCGGGAGGACGAGGACAGTTTCACCATCAGCCCGGTGGTCAACGCCATCATGACGGCGTCGATGATCACCGAGTTGCAGCAGCAGTTCGAGCAGCTCAAGCGGGCCGCGAACGGCACCGTCGATGACTCCGACGACACAGACGTATCCGAACGGCTCGAAGACGAAGTGGACGCCCATGGCTGACCCGACCAACCAGTTCTCCCTGTCGCGCCTGCAGGTCATCAACTGGGGCGTGTTCGACGGGTATCACTCGATCCCGTTCAGCCGACACGGCACCCTGATCACCGGATCCTCGGGCAGCGGTAAATCCTCACTGCTGGATGCGATTTCGCTGGCCTTCCTGCCGTCACACCGCCGCAACTTCAACGCCTCGGGCGACACCACCGCCGCGGGTTCGGGCACCGGCAAGCGCACGGTAGACAAGTACGTCCGCGGCGCGTGGGGAGAGCGACGCGAGGGCACCAGCCGGCAGATCATGTACCTGCGCGGGACGGGGCCGGCCTGGTCCGCGGTCGCGGTCACCTACAGCGACCGCACCGGGCGTTCGGTCACGGGGTTGGTCCTCAAATGGCTGGCCGCAGAGAAGACCTCGGATCCGGGCAGCCGCTACTACCTGATCGACGACGACCGCGACATCTTCGGCCTGTGCAACCGCTGGGCGTCCAACGGCTATGACGCCGCGGTGTTCCGGGACGACGGCTGGACCGGTGGCCGCAGCGAGAGCCAGTACCTGGCGCAGTTGTACTCCAGCATCGGTATCCGAGCCTCTGAAGCAGCTCAACAGCTGCTGGGCAAGGCCAAATCGCTGAAAAGCGTTGGTGGTCTTGAACAGTTCGTCCGCGAGTTCATGCTGGACGAGCCGGCCAGCCTGAGTGGTGTGGAGGAGGCGCTCGAGCAGATCAACCCCTTGGTCGAGGCCCGTGGTCTGCTCGACGTGGCCCGGCGGAAGCGCAACACGCTCGGCAACATCGCTGCGGTACAAGCGCGTTATGCCGAGGAGGCCGCCAAGTTCGGGGTGATCGACACGATCGACAACACCATGATCCGCGATTACGTCGACCATGTGCGGCTGGCCCAGGCCGGCCCGGAGATCGCGAATCTCGATGATCAGATCACCCAGCTTGGCGCCCAACGCGACGAGTTCGGTACCCAGCAGCGTCAGCTCAAGAACGAGCACAACTCGCTGATGGCCCAGATCAACACCGTCACGGTGGATCTGGTGCCGCTGCAACAGCGCCTGACCGAGGCCGAGCGGGTCAGCGAGGAGGTGTCGCGTCGGCGCAGCGGCTACGAGGACAAGGTCACCGCACTGGGGTTGACCCCGCCGGACGACGGCGAGGAATTCTGGTCGCTGCGTGAGACTTTGATGGAGGAAGCCGACCGGCTGCACCGTGAGTTGTTCACCGGAAATCAGCCCTACGTCGAGGCCTCGGCGAAGGAAGTCCGGGCTCGTGAGGCACGCGAGAGCGTGGAAGCCGAGCTGGAGCGGGTGCAGCGCCTGGGTTCCCCGCTGCCCAGAACCGAGTATGAGATGCGGGCACGTATCGCCCGGGCGCTCGACATCTCTGAACGCGATCTGGTCTACGTGGCAGAGCTGATGGAGCTCAAGCCGGACGAGTCGCGGTGGCGGCTTGCGGTCGAAAAGGTGTTGCGCGGTGCCGGATTGCGCTTGCTGGTTCCCGACGCCCACATGGAACGGGCGCTGCGTTTCGTCAACGAGAACGACATGCGCGGCCGGATCCAGCTGCAGCACGTCCAGCACGGTTCGCAGTTGCGGACTCCGCCCCCGGCCACGCTGGCCACCAAGCTTCAACTGGCCGACCCGACGCATGACAGTGCCGTGGAGGCGCTCAACGTGATTGCCGCGGTGGGTGATTACGTGTGCGTCGACGGGCCAGGGGAGTTCACCGAGCAGTCCCGCGCTGTGACCGACCAGGGCTTGCGCAAGGACAGCGGCCGTCTCTCCATCAAGGACGACCGGTCACGGCTGCGCCCCTCGGATTACATCTTCCTCGGGGGAACAGCGGCCAAAGTCGAAGCGTTGCAGGATGATCTGACCGCGGCCCAGGATGTGTACCAGGTGGCGCGCACGGCCCGTGAGCGGCTCGACGAGCACCGCGGCCAGCTGCAGTCCCGGGAACGGGCCTGCCGGGCGCTGTGCGACCAGTACATGCAGTGGAGTGACATCGACACCGATTCGGTGGACGAGATGCTGGAGCGGCTGCAGGGCGAACACGATCTGCTGGTCTCCGACAATCCCGACGCCGAACGGCTGCAACAGCGGGCCGACGATTGCTGGGAGCGCGTCGAGAAGGTCATCCAACAGATCGGTTCGCTCAACGAGCGTGAGACCACCCTGGACCGCAGGCGGACGGCGCTGCTGGAGCTGAGCGAGGTCTTGACCGAGCGGCTCGGTGCCGGCGAATTCCCGTCACATGCCCGGGACACGATCGACGGCTATGCCGCCGACATCGCGCTGAGCCTGGAGTTGCTCGAACCCGAGCTCTACCGGAACGAACTGGTCCGCGTCATCAGTCGTGAACGGGACCGCCTGCGGGCGGACCGCAACCGGTCTCACGACGAGTTGGCCGGCATCATGGCCGCCTACGACAGCTCGTTCCCCGATGCGATTCCCAACGACAGCGATGTGTTCGACGAGCGGGTGCACGACTACGTGGCGTTGTGCCGTCGGATCGACGAGCGCGAGCTGCCCGACGCCTACGAGCGCATGCAGCGGCTGATCACCGAGCAGGCGCCGGGCGCGATCCTGAACCTGCACATGATCGCCGACAACGAGGCTCGGCGGATCACCGAGCAGATCGCCCGCGTCAATACCGGGCTGGGCGCGGTGGAGTTCAACCGCGGTACCCGGTTGACACTGCATGCCGGTACCCGACATCTGGCCGCCGTCGACGAACTCAACGAGAAGGCCCAGCGCATCTCCTCGCGGGTGTCCCTGGTGAGCTTCGGCGACGAGACCGCGATGTTCGAGCAGTACACCGACATCCTGCAGTTGCGAAAGTTGTTGGCGGGCAACACCCCCGAGGACCGCCAGTGGACCCGCGATGCACTCGATGTGCGTAACCGGTTCGTGCTGTACTGCGAGGAGCGCGACGCCGAGACCGGCGAGGTCATCCGGACCTACAGCAACTCCGGCGACAACTCCGGCGGTGAGCAGGAGAAGCTCATGGCGTTCTGTCTGGCCGGGGCGCTGAGCTTCAACCTGGCCAGCCCCGACAGCGACGACACCCGGCCGCTGTTCGCCCAGCTCATGCTGGACGAGGCGTTCTCGAAGTCGGATCCGCAGTTCGCTCAGCAGGCCCTGTCGGCGTTCCGCAAGTTCGGCTTCCAGTTGGTGATCGTGTCGACCGTGCAGAACAGCACGACGATCCAGCCCTACATCGACAACGTGGTGATGGTGTCCAAGTCGGACGCGTCAGCGCCCAATGCCCGGCCGGTCGCTTCGGTCACGTCGGCATCGATCTCCGAATTCGCCGATCTGCGGAAGACCTCGGGCGAGGCGGTTGCGAGCGCCTAGTTCGAGCGCAGGGGCCGGCTGACCAGAATTTGGTGTCTGGACCGGCGTGACGGTGCACTTATCCTCGAAGGGTGACGCCAACCCTGCGAGTAAACGCGCCGACGTTGCGCGATGTTGCTGCAGCGGAGAAATCGGTAGCTGCGGCCGCGTCGAACACCGGAGCCGCTGCGGCGCTGGCTGATGCGGCGGCCGGCATGGCGGGATTGCGCTCCGCGGGCGGCTGTCAATCGGCCCAGGCGGTGTTCGATGAAGTCAACCAGTCGGTGACTACGGCGCTGAACGGTCACTCGCAGAAGCTCGAGGCGGCAGCCCAGCAGTATGAGGCCACTGACGCCACCTTCGGTCGTCGATTGCAGCAGTTCAGTCGATGACGGTCACCGTCGAGCAGGTGAAGGCCTCGCAACCGGAGGCGCTGACCCGCGCCGGCGCTCAGATGGAGGCGGCTGCGGCGGCCTACCAGGCCCAGATCGATCGGCAGCAGGCGAACCTGGACAAGCTGAAGGCAGGATGGCAGGGCACGGCGTCAGATGCGGCAATTGCCGACGGGCAGAAGACCCTTGAACAGATGCGGCGCGTGCACGAGGCCATGGTTCGGGTGCAAGCTCCTCTGCAGGCCGGCGGCGCGCAGTTGACCCAGATCAGATCATCGGTGTTGCAGACCGTGGCGCAGTTGGAGGGTCAGGGCTGGCAGGTCGCTTCGGATGGCACGGTGTCGGTGCGGCCGGGCAGCGCTCTGGATTTCTACGCTCGGCTCAGCCCGGTCAACGCGTTGATGGTCCGCATGCTGGCGGTTCGCAACACCGCTGCGGTGAAAAAGTTGCTGGCTCAGTTCGACGCGGCGGATCAACAGACCGACGAAGCGGTACGGCAGGCAGTGGCCGGCCTGACCAACAGCCCGGGCAGCGGGGCCGGCGGGGGCGCACCCACCCCTGGTGACAAGGCCGAGCCACAAATCCCCGACACCAAGGACCCCCACGCGATCCATGATTGGTGGCTTTCGCTGACCCCGGAGCAGAAGGCGCAGATGCTCCGCGATCACCCGGACAAGATCGGGAACCTCAACGGCATCCCGACCGGTGTGAAGAGCGAGGCCAATCTGAAGATCCAGAAACAGGATCTGGCCCGGGTCAACTCTGCGGCTGAGGCGCACCATGTCAGCGTCGACGAGGTGCGGGCGCACCCGGAAAAGTACGGTCTGACCGCCACAGACATCACGCGTTACCACAATGCGGTCGAGGTGCAGAAGGCGCTGGACCGCTATGGCCGCGACGCCAAGCTCCCCGGGACCGACGATCAGCACCCACCGATCTTTCTGACCAAGTACGACCCCGAGGCGTTCGGCGGCAAGGGTGCGGCGGCGATCGCGATCGGTAACCCCGACACCGCCAACAACACGACCGTGAAGGTCTCCGGTCTCACCACCTCGGTGAAGGGCGGATCGTTGGACAACCCCGATCCGGTCAACCTCTACAACGAGACCAGTTTGGCCGACCCGAGCAAGTCGAACGCAGTCGTCATGTGGATGGGTTATGACGCGCCCGACGACCAGGCGGTCGCGGTGCCGAACATGGCCCGCCACGGTGCTGAACTGTTGGCCGCCGACGTCAACGCTCTGGACGCCACCCACTTGGGTTCCAGCCACCTGACTGTGATCGGCCATTCCTACGGCTCGACCACTGTGGCCGATGCGGCGGCCGGGTTCGGTATGCGCGCCGACGACATTGTGCTGATCGGTAGCCCGGGCACCGATCTGGCGAAATCGGCAGCCGATTTCCACTTGCCTCCGGACGGCCATCTGTACGTGGGGGCGGCCAGCACCGACCCGGTCACCTACCTCGGCCGAGAACACATGAATGCACCCGGCCTGGGCCTGGGCACCGACCCGTCGATCGAGGGGTACGGATCGACCCGATTCGACGCCGAATCCTCGTTGCGCGACTACGGCACCGATCACAGCAGATACTTCGAACAGGGCTCGGAGTCGTTGTACAACATGGCCGACATCGCCTCAGGGCACGGTGATCGGTTGCAACAGAACGGGATGACGGCCGAACATCGCTCAGATCACTGGTATGCCAAAGTTCCGGTGGTGATACCAACCCCGATGGGCCCCATCCCGGTGCCCGGCACCTCGATCACCATCCCGGGTGTCGACCAAGCCTTCGACCCCGAGGCGGATCGGCGCGCTCAGGACAACCACCGCCATTAGGAACTGAGGGAGGAGCATGAGGATTGGGTACGCGTTGGAGACACGTGATCACGGCGATCGCGCTAGTGACAATGACCAGTGTGATGGTCGGGTGCGGCGGTGGTAACGCAGTGACAGAACCGATGACACCGCAACAGTCCCGCGCGCAGGTGATCGACGCCGGCAAAGAACTGGTCCGGGACCTGGGGTTGCGGGGCAACCTGACCAGAACGACGTTCACCTACGAATCCTGCACCGATGACAACAAGGGCCCGTTCAGAGGCAAGCTCGTGTTGGTGTTCTGGATGCCGGGCGCCGACCGGTCCGCGCCGCTGGACCCTGCGATGCTCGTTACCGCGCTGCAGCAACACGGATGGCAGGGCGACCCCGGCTTCCACTCACACAGCACCGCGACGTTGCAGAAGAACGACGTGGAAGCAGTGGTGGAGCTGATGTACGTTCTCCCACTGGGCGCCCACGCGCGCGTCACCCTCTACGGCCAATGCCGCGACACCTATGACCACTCCAAAGACCCGTTCGACCGTGGCGACGTGACGGCTGAGCTGGAATCGCAATAGCCCCCGGCTACTTCGCAGTCAGACGGGCTGCACCGTCGCAGTGAGGTGTGGGTAGCCCTTCTTCAGGTTGCGCAGCGTCAGCTCCCAGCTGTCGCCGTCGCGTTCGACGTAGAGTCCGGCCTTGGCGGGCAACACCACAGGTTTGGCGAACCGCACGGAGTACTTGACCGCATCGGGCAGCTGCCCCTCGATGTTGGCCAGGACCGCTGCAGCGCTGAACATCCCGTGCGCGATGACCGTAGGAAAGCCGAACAGCTTGGCGGCGATCGCGTTGGTGTGGATGGGGTTGTGATCCCCGCCGATCGACGCGTAGTTCCGAATCTGGCCCGCGGTGATGTTCAGAACCGCGTTGGGCGGCGGCAGTTTCGGCTGCTTCTGCGGTTCCGGTTTCGGTTCACCGGACAGGCTGGTCTTCTGCTGGTGCAGGAACGTCGTCACCTGGTGCCACGCCGTGTCATTGCCGACCTTGAGCTCGGTGACGATGTCCACCAGCAGGCCCTTGCGGTGTTCACGCAAGTTCTCCGCGTGTACGGCGGCGCTGACGGTGTCGGTCACCTTGATTGGCCGGTACTGCGTGATGTGGTTCTCGATGTGTACCGAACCCATTGCGGCGAAAGGGAAATCGAATCCGGTCACCAGTGACATCACCGTGGGGAAGGTCAATGCGAACGGGTAGGTCAGCGGCAGGGTGTCGCTGAACCGAAGCCCGGTCACCTGCGCATAGGCGGCAACGTTGGCCGGGTCGATGGACAGCTCGTCGACCGTGACGGTGCGTGCGGGCAGGGTGTCGTCGCGCGGTATGAACGGCAGGGCGCCGACGACGGCGCGCAGCATGTTGTTCACCTGCTCACGCCCCCAACATGGCCTGGCCGCAGACCCGGATCGTGTTGCCGGTGACCGCATTCGACGCCGGGCTGGCGAAGTAGGCGATCAACTCGGCCACATCCACCGGCTTGCCTCCCTGGAACAGCGAGTTCAGCCGGCGGCCCACCTCACGGGTGGCCAGCGGGATGGCGTCGGTCATCTTCGTTTCGATGAACCCGGGGGCCACGGCATTGATGGTGATGCCCTTTTCGGCCAGCACCGGTGCGAGAGCCTCGGTCAGGCCGATCATGCCGGCCTTGGTGGTGGCGTAGTTGGTCTGGCCGCGGTTGCCGGCGATGCCGGCCATGGAGGACAGTCCGATCACCCGGCCGCCATCGCCGAGCGTGCCGCCGGCAACCAGACCCTCGGTGAGGCGCTGCGGGGCAAGGAGATTCACCGCGATCACCGAATCCCAGCGGCTCTCGTCCATGTTGGCCAGCAGCTTGTCGCGGGTGATGCCGGCGTTGTTGACCAGAACGTCGACCTTGCCGCCGTGCTGTGCGGTGACGTGGGCGACGATCTGCTCGACCGCATCGTCGGCGGTGACGTCCAGCGTCAGGGCGCTGCCGCCGACCTTCTCGGCGACCTTGCCAAGATCCTCGGCCGCTTGGGGGACGTCGACCGCCACCACGGTCGCGCCGTCACGTGCGAACACCTCGGCGATGGTCGCGCCGATGCCGCGCGCCGCGCCGGTCACCACGGCGACCTTGCCGGCCAGCGGCTTGTCCCAGTCGGCGGGCGGGGTCGAGTCGGCGGCGCCCACCCGGTACACCTGCCCGTCGACGTAGGCCGACTTGGCCGAGAGGATGAACCGGAGGGTGGACTCCAGGCCGGTGGCGCCGGGCTTGGCGTCGGCGGCCAGGTACACCAGCGACGCGGTGGCGCCGCGCTGCAGCTCCTTGCCCAGCGAGCGGGTGAAGCCCTCCAGGGCACGCTGAGTGATCTGGGCGTGGACGCTGCCTGCTTCGTCCGGCGTGGTGCCGATGACGACCACACGCGCGCACGACGCGAGGTTGCGCAGTACCGGCGTGAAGAACTGGTAGAGCTCCTTGAGCCCGGCGGCGTCGGCGATGCCGGTGGCGTCGAGCACCACACCGCCGAACGAATCGGCCCAGCGGCCGCCGATGTTGTTGGACACGACGTCGTAGTCGCCGGCGAGTGCGGCGCGCAGGGGCTCGACGACGCGGCCTTCGCCGCCGATGAGCAGGGAGCCGTTCAGGGGCGGCTGCCCGGGGCGGTAGCGGCGCAGGGTCTCGGGCTGCGGCACGCCCAGCTGCTTGGCCAGGAACGATCCCGGCCCGGAGTTGACCACTTGGGAGAACAGGTCGGAAGCCACTTCAGCTGCCTTTCGCTTCGCAGTACTGCGTTGTCAATACCGAACTTACTCCAGAGTAAGAACAGTGGGTAATATGGCCCCGGACAACCCGACAGTGGAGGGCAAACAAATGGCCAACAACACGACCCGGCGACGCGTTGCCGTTTTGGGTGGCAACAGAATTCCGTTCGCACGGTCCGACGGCGCCTACGCCAACGCCTCCAACCAGGACATGTTCACCGCCGCGCTGGACGGGCTGATCGAGCGCTTCGATCTGGCCGGTGAGCAGCTCGGTGCGGTGATCGGCGGCGCGGTGCTCAAACACAGCCGCGACTTCAACCTGATGCGCGAGTGCGTGCTGGGCAGCTCGTTGTCGCCGTACACGCCGGCCTTCGATCTTCAGCAGGCCTGCGGCACCGGCCTGCAGGCTGCGATCGTCGCTGCCAACGCCATTGCGCTGGGGCAATACGAGTCTGCGGCCACCGGCGGTGTGGACACCGCATCGGACGCCCCGATCGCGTTCGGCAACGATCTGCGGCAGGTTCTGCTGGGCCTGCGCCGGGCGAAGTCCAACGTGGACCGGCTCAAGCTGGTCGGCAAGCTGCCGGCCGCACTGGGCGTCGAGATCCCGGTCAACAGCGAGCCCCGCACCGGTATGTCGATGGGCGAGCACGCCGCCGTCACCGCCAAGAAGATGGGCATCAAGCGCGTCGACCAGGATGAACTGGCCGCCGCCAGCCACCGCAACATGGCCGCCGCCTACGACCGTGGCTTCTTCGACGACCTGGTCACCCCGTTCCTCGGGCTGTACCGCGACAACAATCTCCGGGCCGATTCCTCGGTGGAGAAGCTGGCCAAGCTCAAGCCGGTGTTCGGGGTCAAGGCCGGTGACGCGACCATGACCGCGGGCAACTCGACCCCACTGACCGACGGTGCCTCGGTGGCGCTGCTCGCCAGTGAGGACTGGGCCCAGGCGCACGGTCACGAGCCGCTGGCCTACTTCGTCGACGGCGAGACCGCGGCCGTCGATTACGTCAACGGGCCCGACGGGCTGCTGATGGCACCGACCTATGCGGTGCCTCGCCTGCTGGCCCGCAATGGGCTGACCCTTCAGGACTTCGACTTCTATGAGATCCACGAGGCGTTCGCCTCGGTGGTGCTGGCCACGCTGGCGGCCTGGGACTCCGACGAGTACTGCAAGGAGCGCCTGGGTCTGGACAAGGCGCTCGGCAGCATCGACCGGAGCAAGCTCAACGTCAACGGTTCCTCGTTGGCAGCGGGTCACCCGTTCGCGGCCACCGGTGGCCGGATCGTGGCCCAGTTGGCCAAGCAACTGGCCGAGAAGAAGAAGGAGACGGGTAAGCCGGTGCGCGGCCTGATCTCTGTCTGCGCGGCCGGGGGACAGGGCGTCACCGCGATTTTGGAGGCGTAGCTTGCGGCGTGACCTCCGTAAACGCCCAGGCCGAAAACATCCGAAAAGTTTCTTTCGGGGATGTGTAACGGCCGCGGCATAGAGGTCGATACACGGGTAGCTCCGTGTTGCCGTCTGACCCCCCGACCCGACGGCAACACGGGGCGACCTAGCTTCAAATTCTCGGCAAATTCGGCCGTACTTTTCTCTGGTTTGAGGGGTACCCGAGGCGTACGATCGAGCGTACGACGGGTTCGGGAGTGACTGATCCAAAGAGTCGGTACAGGGGTGAAAGACCGGCTGCGTGAGACGAATTGAAACGCCCCCAGGTGTCCTCCCGAACCCGCCCTTATTTGTTTTGATCCCCGCATCGTCTGGCCCATACGGCCCGTAGCGTGGTGACATGCAGACCAGCCTCATCGCCTCGCTCAGTGACACCGGTGGCCGCTCCCCGATCGACGCCACAGTAGAGAATCTCGCGCAATTGCACGACGAGGGATTCCGGCGGGTCTGGATGACCCAGATGCCCTACGAACCGGACCTGCTGACCGTGCTCGCTGTCGCCTTCCGTGAGGTCGACGGGATCGAGGTGGGCACCGGCGTCATCCCGATCCAGAATCAGCACCCGATGCTGCTGGCGCAGCGTGCGCTCACTCTCAACCTGATCAGCGGCGGCCGGTTCCTGCTCGGCCTCGGCATGACCCATGCAGCGGTGACCGAGGGGATGTGGGGCATTCCGTGGGACAAGCCGGTGCGTCGGCTCCGTGAGTATCTGGACGGACTACAACCGCTGTTGGCCGGCGAACCCGCCGACGCACCGGGCGAGACGGTGACCACGCGCGGCGCGCTGCAGATCCCGGGGGCGACGGCACCAGATGTGTACATCGCCGCGTTGGGGCCACAACTGCTCAAGCTCGCGGGCCGTCGCACAGCGGGCACCGTCACCTGGATGACCGGCCCGACCACACTGGCCGAACACGTGTCCCCGACACTGCGCGAGGCGGCCGGGGACCGCCCGGTCCGCGTCGTCGCGGCGCTTCCGGTCAGCGTCACCGATGACGTCGACGGCGCCCGTGCTCAGGCCGCCAAACAGTTCGCCATGTACGGGCACCTGCCGTCGTACCGTGCCATGCTCGACCGCGAGGGCTACGCCGGACCCGAGGACGCCGCCATCATCGGTGACGAAAGCACTGTGGCAGAACGCATTCGGGCGCTCGGAACGATTGGTGTCGACGAATATGTCGGGGTGGTGTTCGACGCATCGCCCGAGAACCGGGCCCGCACAAGGGCGCTGCTGCGCTCGCTCGACAGCTGACGGGGATGATTGTCGCCGATCTGGCGGTTGCAGTCCTTGCCGGTGGCCGCAGGTGGATGTGGTTGCCGAGGCAAGCTTGACGCACCACCAGTAACGGAGGCCGCATTGCCCACAACGTCATCAGCGGCAGACAGCCCCAGCATTCTCGTGATCGGGGCAGGAGAACTCGGCGCCGGCGTGTTGTTCGCTCTCTCCAATCACGTCGCGCGCCCTCCAGACGCAACTCTCGCGGTGCTCTTGCGGCCACCGTCAGCGGGTGCCGACGCGAACAGCGATGCGCGCCAAACGAAATTGGCGGAGGCGGGGATCACGGTAGAACATGCCGACGTCTCGACGGCGTCGGTGGCAGAGCTTGCGGCCGTAATGGGGCGGTACCACACGGTCATCAGCTGTGTCGGTTTCGCGGCGGGGCCGGGCACACAGCGCAAACTCGCTCGATCGGCCCTCGCGGCCGGAGTGCCGCGGTTCTTCCCATGGCAGTTCGGTGTCGACTATGACGAGATAGGCCGCGGTAGCGCGCAGCCGCTGTTCGATGAGCAGCTCGACGTGCGTGACCTGCTGCGAGGCCAGCACACCACGGAGTGGGTGATCGTCTCCACCGGCATGTTCACCAGTTTCCTGTTCGACCCCGAGTTCGGCGTCGTGGATCTGCCTGCCGGTACCGTGCATGCGCTCGGAAGTTGGGACAACCAAGTCACCCTCACCACTCCCGAAGATATCGGGACACTGACCGCCGATATCGTCTTCGCCGAACCGCGACTTCGCGACACTGTTGTCTATCTCGCCGGGGACACCATCAGCTACCGCGAACTCGCCGATATCGTCGAACGGCTCCGTGGGAGTGCGGTGAACCGCACGCTGTGGACCGATGACTTCCTGGCCGAGCAATTGCGGCAGCACCCAGAGGACACGATGAGCAAGTACCGGGCGGTGTTCGCCCGCACCAACGGTGTTGCCTGGCCGAAAGACCAGTCCTACAACGCTGTTCGCGGGATCACCACCACGACCGCCGAGGAATGGGCGCGGACGAACCTGGCGTGATGTCCGGCGGCTAAGTCGATGTGGTCGGCTCGGGCTCGGATTCCGGCTCGAGCAGTTTGCGAACCGAGGTGCGAGATCCGTACGGGCGCAACATGCGACTGGCCGGGCGGGGCCGCACGATCTGCGGCCACCAGAACCACCGGCCGAGCAGCGCCGCGATGGACGGCGTCATGAACGACCGCACGATCAAGGTGTCGAAGAGCAGACCGAGGCCGATGGTGGTACCGATCTGCCCGAGCACGATGAGATCGCTGAAGATGAACGAGGACATGGTGGCGGCGAACACCAGGCCGGCCGCGGTCACCACCCGGCCGGTCCCGGCCATGGCGCGGATGACGCCGGTCTTGAGACCGGCCCCGATCTCTTCCTGGAATCGGGATATCAGCAGCAGGTTGTAGTCCGCTCCGACCGCCAGCAGCAGGATGATGGCCAGAGCCAACACGATCCAGTACAGCTGGATGCCGAAGATGTACTGCCACACCAGAACTGACAGACCGAACGACGCTCCCAACGACAGCACGACCGTGCCGACGATGACCATCGCGGCGACCAGGCTGCGGGTGATGAACATCATGATGAGCAAGATCAGGCTGATGGCTGCCAACGCGGCGATCAGCAGGTCGTACTTGGCGCCGTCCTGAATGTCCTTGTACGCAGAAGCAGTTCCGGCCACGTAGATCTTGGCGTCCGACAGCGGCGTGGCCTTGATCGCGTCGAAGGCGGAGTCCTTGAGCGCATCGATGTGCGAAATACCCTCGGGTGTGGCGGGAGTGCCCTCATGCGTGATGATCATGCGGGCGGCCTTGCCGTCGGGTGACATGAACAGTTTCAGGCCACGTTTGAAGTCGGGGTTGTCGAAGGCTTCCGGCGGCAGATAGAACGAGTCGTCATTCTTCGCGGAGTCGAAGGCCTGGCCCATCGCAGTCGAATTCTCGAGGGCTTCCTGGGACTGCGAGTTGGTGCCGGCCGTGGTGGCGTAGTTGGACAGGGTCAGATCACGGTTGCGCTCCTGGATGGCGATCTGCGGCGGCAGCAGCGCCACGAGTTTCGGCTGGAGGGCGTCGAGCTTGTCCAGGCTCGCGGTGATCTGACCGAACTGGTCGCTGAGCTTGTCGATCCCGTCGAGCGCATCGAAAACCGACCTCAACGCCGCGCACATGGGGATGTCGAAACAGTGTGGTTCCCAGTAGAAGTAGTTGCGCAAGGGGCGGAACTGATCGTCAAAGTTGGCGATCTTGTCGCGCAGGTCGTTCACGATCGCGACGGTGTCGTGGAACGCCTGCGTCTGCTCATGGGTGGCGGCGGCACTGGCCTGCTGCAAGGAGACCTGCTGCTTGAGGATGTTGATCGTGTTGGACAGCTCGCCTGCCTGCTTGAGCAGATCGGCGGCGCGGTCCTGCTGGTAACCCAGATTCATGATCTGGCTGGCGCTTTGCGCGCTGATCTGAAATGGGATGGAGCTGTGCTTGATCGGTGTGCCCAGTGGTCGGGTGATCGACTGGACCAGGGCAATGCCGCGGGTGTGCAGAACGGCCTTGGCAACGCGTTCGAGCACCAGCATGTCCGCGGGGTTGCGCATGTCGTGATCGGTTTCGATCATCAGCAGCTCGGGGTTCAGCCGGGCTTCGGAGAAGTGGCGGGTGGCGGCGGTGTAGCCGATGTTGGCCGGTGCTGATTCCGGTAGGTAGGGGCGGCCGTCGTAGCTGGTCTTGTAGCCCGGCAGGGCGAGTAGGCCGACGAGCGCGATCAGACACGACACCACCAGGATGGGACCGGGCCACCGCACTATCGCGGTGCCGATGCGCCGCCAGCGCGGTGCCCGTGGATTGCGTTTCGGCTCGAGGAGTCCGAATCGGCTCCCGATGGTCAGTACGGCGGGCCCGAGCGTCAGTGCGGCCACCAGCGTCACCAGCACGCCGATGGCGGCGGGTACGCCCAGGGTCTGGAAGTAGGGGAGTCGGGTGAAGTGCAGGCAGGCCACGGCTCCGGCGATGGTCAGCCCGGAGCCGACGATGACGTGGACGGTGCCGCGAAACATGTCGTAGTACGCGGCTTCGCGGTCCATGCCACGGCTACGCGCCTCGTGATAGCGGCCGACGATGAAGATGCCGTAGTCCGTACCCGCAGCGATCGCCAACAGCGTCAGCAGGTTCGTCGAATAGGTGGACAGACCGATGACCCCGGAGTGCGCGAGCGCGGCGACGACACCGCGCGCGGCCGCCAGTTCGATGAGGACGGTGACGAGCATGAGGAGCATCGTGACCAGGGATCGGTAGACCACGAGCAGCATCACCGCGATGACCAAGAAGGTTATGCCGGTGACCTTTTCGGTGCCCTCGCTACCCACCTCGAAGTTGTCGGTGATGAGCGGCGCGGCGCCGGTGACGTAGGCCTTGACCCCGGGCGGTGGTGGGACACTCGCCACGATCTCGCGGATGGCGTCGACGGACTGGTTGGACAATGCCTCGCCCTGGTTGCCGGCCAGGTACACCTGCACCAGAGCGGCCTTGCCGTCCTTGCTCTGTGAGCCGCCCGCGGTGAGCGGGTCTCCCCAGAAGTCCTGGATGTGCTCGACGTGCTCGGTGTCCTCGGCAAGCTTTTTCACCAGGGTGTCGTAGAAGCGGTGGGCATCATCGCCGAGCGGCTGATCACCTTCGAGCACGATCATGGCTGCGCTGTCGGAGTTGAACTCGTCGAAGACCTGGCCGATGTGGCGCATCGCCATGGTCGACGGTGCATCGGGCGCGTTGAGCCCCACCGAACGTGCTGCGCCGACGACCTCCAGTTGTGGCACAAGGATGTTCGTCAATGCGGCGATGGCCACCCACACGAGCACGATCGGTACCGCGAGCATGCGGATGGTCCGCGACGTCCTGGAGCGGACGTCTGCGCCTTCGGCGTGCTGCCCGCTCATGCCGACTTGTCCAAGCATGCGATGTAGCCGTTCACGTTATCGGTGGACCTTTCGTCCTTGACGACACCGTTGACGGTGATGCGGCAGCCGATGTATTCGCCGTCGCCTTGCGCCCGCAGGTCGGCGAACATGGTCGGGTCATCGGTGACCAGGGTCTGCGACCAGGGCAGCGTCACGTCCTCGGCCCGCTGGGGTTGTGCGTCGATGTCCAGGTAATTGATGGTGGCTACCGAGCCCGGTGATCCGAATACTTCGAAGAGAACCCGTTTCGGGTTGTATCCGGTGTTCTCCAGGGCGTCGGCACTGGGGCGTGACACCTCGTTGTCGGAACCGAATATGCCGTGTAGTCGGCTGACGGTGAACGCGACGACCGCCACCACGAGCACGGCCACGATCACCGTCCAGCGCCGCCTTATCAGGCTGCCTACCGAGATCCCCTGCATCTCAGAGCCTTTCGACAACGGGCGCTCTGCGCGCCGTGAGGCGAGAGTCTTTGGCCGTTCCAAGCACCTGAACGGTACCGTACGGTACAGTCGATTGCAGGGCAAGGCCTACAGGCAAGTGGCCGTGGTTGCCCGCTATGGAAAGGTTTTCAGTGTCACCCGCTTCGACCGCCTCGTCGCATGACGTCTCACCGCCGGCCCCGGCGACACAGTGGACCGAGCGCGAATCGGAGTTGTTGGCGGTCACCCTGCGTCTGTTGCAGCAGCACGGATACGACCGGCTGACGGTGGAAGCCGTCGCGACCGAAGCGAAGTCGAGCAAGGCCACCATCTACCGCCGGTGGCCCTCGAAGACCGAGCTGGTCCTGGCAGCCTTCATCGAGGGCACCCGGATCCAGTTGGTGCCGCCTCGCACGGGCGCGCTGCGGACCGATCTGCTGAGTATCGGCTCGTCGGTGTGCGCACAGGCACGCGAGCACGGCAGCACGATGAGCGCGATCATGTCCGAGGTGGCGCACAGCCCGGAATTGAGTGCGGCGCTGCAGAATCAGTTC
Source organism: Mycolicibacterium peregrinum (assembly GCF_001665625.1). Lineage (GTDB taxonomy): Bacteria > Actinomycetota > Actinomycetes > Mycobacteriales > Mycobacteriaceae > Mycobacterium > Mycobacterium peregrinum_B. The sequence goes on from NZ_LZSY01000087.1 coordinate 100,631, forward strand.
GTTCTGCAGCGCAAGAAGCTGATGACCGAAGTGCTGACGGATGCGGTCAACCGGGGTGAGATCACCGCCGCGGCGGTGCACAACGAGTTGTGGGATGTGATGCCCGGGTATCTGGTGTTCCGGTCCCTGATCCCGGGACGTCCGCCGACCGAGGAGACGGTTCGGGCGCTCGTGGACGACGTGTTGATGCCCAGCCTGACCCGGTTCTGACCTGTCAGCGGCGGCGCCACCACACGAGCAGGCCTACCGCCGCGAGCACGGCAAGCGCAGCGGCCACCGGAACCGCCGGTTTGGACCGCGCGGCCTCGGTTGCGGCGTGGGCCCGGTCGACGAAGGCTTCCTTGGTCTCGACTGCCTTGTCCTGTGCCCGGCCCTTGACGTCGAGTTTGTCCGACAGCGCAGCCACCGTCTCACCCAGCTCGCTGCGCGTCTTGTCGATATCGGACTGGAGTTCGTCGATGCCGGCGTCTGGCCCCGGTTCGGGCGGAAGGCGATCAGCGGTGGCCATGTCGTGCCTCCTTGAGCTCGTCGAGATCCTGCTTGACGCTGTCGACCGATTGGCTCGCCGGCGGCGGTACCTGTTTGGCTTGGCTGCGGCTGACCAGCGCGGCCACCCCGGCCCCGAGGAACAGCACCGCGGCGACGATGAGCGCGGCCGCCCATACCGGCAGGGCCAGCGCGATCGCCGCCACGGCGGCGGCGACGACCGTCATCAGGCCCAGCACCGCCAGCAGGCCGGCAGCGCTGATCAGCCCGGCGCCGAGTCCGGCGTGGCGCGCCGACTCCTGGAATTCGCGTTGCGCCAATCGCAGCTCGTCGCGTACCAGCCGTGTGGTCTGCTGCTGTAGTTGGCCGAGGAGCTCGGCCGTGGACGCTTCGTTGATGGTTTTGGGTTCGGTAGTCATCGGTGGGCCTTTCCCCATGCGTACTACTTCTCACACAGCTGTGCCCGACGCAGGGCCCGGCAAAACCTCGTACCGCCGCCGGAACCCGTTAGAACCGGTCGGTTCGGGGTATCCGCACTGTCAGCCCGAAAGCCGTTCTTTCGGGGCCTGGACGATGCGAGGAGAACCCGTGAGCCGACTCTCGAAAACGCTGTACCTGCCGCTGTCGATGGCGACGAGCGTGGGCGGGGGACTGTTGGCCGGCGCGTTGTTCACCCAGATCTGGAAGCGCATCGATGAGCCGAATCTGGAACCGCCCGACCCCAAAGATCTCGAAAGGTCCACCGCCAAAGCGCTGACGGCTGCGGCCCTGCAGGGCTTGGTGTTCGGCTTGGTCCGCGCCGCCGTCGACCGGGCGGGAGCCAAGGGCTACCGGGCGCTGGCCCATGAATCGCCCGTGTAGCGTTCCGCCGCCGCGGGCCATTCAGGCATCCCCGATCAATCGGCCCAGGCCCTTCGACTGGTTGCGCGGACGCGGCTGACCGCGATGTGATGCGACCCGTCGCAGTGTGCGGCGGGGATGAGCGGGTCGATTCGGCGGGCGTCGGCGCGGTTGATGTGTCGACCGAGCGCACGCTTTTGCGACGTGGTCAGCGAGCGGTCGCGGCGGGCCAGCAGCTCCAGTTGCTGCCAGCTCAGCCCGTCGAGTTCACCATCGGTGTCGTGCGTGGCGACGACGACGCATCCGCGCAGCAGCGGAACCGTCTTGGGGGTGAAAGCTGTTGTGGCCAGCAGGAGTTCGGTTGCCTTCCGGTTCACGTGACGCTGGCATGAGTGTGTTGACGGGCTGAACCAGAAGTCGAACTGCCGATCCGCGGAGGTCAGGCAGTGCAGCCCGTGGTCGTGGACGAGCTGGTTGATATCGGCGGTGGTGTAGGCCCGGGTTTCATAGACGGCGCCATAGACGCTGAAATATAGGACGGTGTTCATGGTGGTGATCCATTCGCCTCTTTCTGTTTCAGTGCGGTCGCGGACTCGCGCCGCTGATACAGAAGTTACCCATGTGGCAAATGGGATAAACCGCGATAACGATCAGGACACTATCTGCGCACATTCAGTCCGTTGAGTGCCCAGATCGTCAGATACGCCAACCCGAAGAACGCTGCAACAGCTATCGCCACGCCGGTCGACTGCACATAGGACAGCGGTGCGCGCATCCAGTCGAACGTCGCCGCGACCACCGCATCGGGCCGGGTCACCAGGTCCCAGGAGTTCCAGCGCTGGAACCGGCCGATGACCACGCCGACGGCGCACCCCGCCACGGACAGCACGACGGCCAGCCAGCCCCAGAACGAGCCGAATTCGTCGTCAAGGCGCTGATGCACCAGCAACAGCGAGACCACGCCCAGCAGCATCCCGGTCCACGCGGCGAATCCGTACTGCAGCACGTGACGCCACAGCTCGTAGCCCTCGCCGAGGTGGACCAGATCGGTCACCAGATAGGGAGCGTTCGGCAGGAACGCCAACCAACCCAGTCCCAGCGGCAACAGCCACAGTCGTCGCTCGACCAGATCGAAAGCGATCGCGAAGACCATCGGGATCCAGGCGAGCACCAGGTTCCACACCAGGAACTTGGTCGGGTAGGACATCGGCGCCGCCGGATCGGTGATCCCGAGGGCCAGGGTGAGCGCGGTCGTCGCCATCAACGACATGACGAGCAAGATGCCGCGGGCTTCAGTCATGCGACCAGTTTGTCATCCGCCGAATGTTGGCTTGTGTCCCATATTTCGGCCGAATTTGAGACACGAGCCAACGTTGGGCTTGGTCACCGCACTACCAGCGCCGGTGCAGCCGGTCGCGGTAAGACCGCCCGTCGGGGTCGTAGACGGCGCGGTACACCGGTTTTGCCCACGCCTGGGTGAGCCGGCCGAGACGCTCGGGTTGATGCGGCCGGAGCCGCCCGGGCGGGCGCGGGCCGGTCCGCCCGCCGTCATGCCAGTCCTGCAGCGCCTGCGCCGACGCCGTGACGGCCTCGACCGCAGCCGCCGGATCGATCAGGTCGACATCGTCGTGGGGGGCGAGGTCGAGATGTTCGGCGAGTAGCCGCAGCCGGAGGTTGCGGGCGAACACCCGGGCACCATCGCCGCGGCCCGCTGGGTCACGGGGTTCACGTTGGTCGCGGGTGCCGTCGAGTACTGCGCACGACAACTCGCTGTCGTGCGTCCAGGACCGCCGGTTGAAGTTGTCGCTGCCCACGCAGGCCCAGACATCGTCGATCACACACACTTTTGCGTGTACGTAAACCGGTGTCCCCATGTGGTTTTCGATATCGAAGATATGTACACGCCGCGGGTCGGCGGCCCGGCACTTCTCGATCGCCTGCTGGCGGCCCACCTGGTTGGGTGGCAGGGCCCAGCGGCCATCGACATCGGGGTGTCGCGGCACCACCGCGATCAGGTGTAGGTCAGGGTTGTTCGCCAACGCGTCGGCGAACAACTGCGAAACCTGCTTGGACCACAGGTACTGGTCTTCGAGATAGATCAGGCTCCTGGCCCGCTGCACGGCTTTCGTGTACCCACGTGCCACGCTGCGCTCGCCGTGCGGGGCAAACGCGTACTCGAAGTGGGCATCGGGATAGGTCCGCAGTACTTGCACCGCCTGTCGGCCGCAGGGTGGGGGATCGGGCGGCTGCGGCGGCAATGTGCCGGCGCTCAGGTCGGAGCGGCGAAATTTATCGGCGATCCAGGCGATCGGCGACAGCATGTCCAACGGTGCCGGGTCGGTCCAACGCTCCCGGAACGTGAAGTCCAGCGAGCCGACCGCCGGTCCCTGGATGCGTAGCTGGACGTCGTGCCACGGCGGGTGTTCGCCGTACTGGCGAGCCATCCGCATCGACTGCGGATCCCCATGGTGGTCGGCGTCGTCGCGCCGCGAGTGGCAGAGGTCGATACCGCCGGCGAAGGCGACGTCGCGTTCGGGTGCGCCGGGATGGCGCAGTACGACGAGCTTTTGGTGATGGGAACCGCCGATGCGCACCCGTTGGTCGAGCAGCACCTCCCCACCCGCTGCCTCGATCACGTCACCGAGATGCCGGTTCTCCTCCTCGCTGTAGGCGAATCGGTCCAGGTGCGAGCGCCACATCAAGCCCTTGACGACAACGCCACGCTCGGCAGCCTGGCAGAACAGCTGGGCGATGGTAGGTCCGTCAACGCGCATCCGTTCGTCGGGGTCGCCGCGCCAGTCGGTGAAGAACAGATGGTCGCCTCGGCGCATCTCGCTCACCTCGGCGGCCAGCCGATCGAAGTAGGTTGCGCCATGGATCAGCGGTTCGACCCGGTTGCCGGCACACCAGTCAGGCAACAAGGTGTCCGGATTGCCGCGTTCCTCTGTCGTGAGGAACCAATTCGTCAACTCCATGGGCACTGTCCGGAGATACCCGTTGGCGGCCGTGTCTGCACCCGGGTGCATCAAAGACAAACGCCCCCGGGTAACCCGGGGGCGTTCGACTTCGAACTTCTTAGAACGCAGCCTCGTCGAGCTCCATCACCTCGTTGTCGAGGGTCTCGATGACCTGACGGGTGCTGCTCAGCAGCGGCAGCATGTTCTTGGCGAAGAACGATGCGGCGGCGATCTTGCCGTCCAGGTAGGTGCGCTCCTCGCCGGTGGCGCCGGCGTCGAGCTTCTCGATGGCCACTGCGGCCTGGCGGGCCAGCAGCCAGCCGAGCAGCAGGTCGCCGACCGACATCAGGAAGCGGACCGAACCCAGACCCACCTTGTAGATGCTTGCGGCATCTTCCTGGGCGGCCATCAGGTACCCGGTGAGGGTGGCAGCCATGCCCTGCACGTCCTCCAGCGCGGTGGCCAGGAGGGCACGCTCGGTCTTGAGGCGGCCGTTGCCGGTCTCGTTCTTGATGAACTGCTCGATCTCGCCGGCCACGAATGCCAGCGCCTGGCCCTTGTCGCGGACGATCTTGCGGAAGAAGAAGTCCTGCGCCTGGATGGCGGTGGTGCCCTCGTAGAGCGAGTCGATCTTCGAGTCGCGGACGTACTGCTCGAGCGGGTAGTCCTGCAGGAAGCCGGAGCCACCGAAGGTCTGCAGCGACTCCTGGCCCAGCAGGACGAAGGCCCGTTCGGAGCCGCAGCCCTTGACGATCGGCAGCAGCAGGTCGTTGACCTTGTGGGCCAGCTCGGGCTCCACCCCGTGGACGGCCTTGGCAACGTCCTCGTCCTGGAAGGTCGCGGTGTAGAGGTAGACGGCGCGCATGCCCTCGGCGTAGGCCTTCTGGGTCATCAGGGACCGGCGCACGTCGGGGTGATGGGTGATGGTGACGCGCGGGGCAGCCTTGTCCATCATCTGGGTCAGGTCGGCACCCTGGACGCGCTCCTTGGCGTACTCGAGGGCGTTCAGGTAACCGGTCGACAGGGTTGCGATGGCCTTGGTGCCCACCATCATTCGGGCCTGCTCGATGACGTCGAACATCTGCGCGATGCCGTTGTGCACCTCGCCGACCAGCCAGCCCTTGGCGGGAACGCCGTGCTGACCGAAGGTCAGCTCACAGGTGGTGGAGACCTTCAGGCCCATCTTGTGCTCGACGTTGGTGACGAAGGCGCCGTTGCGCTCGCCCAGCTCACCGGTCTCGAAGTCGAAGAGGAACTTGGGTACGAAGAACAGCGACAGACCCTTGGTGCCCGGGCCGGCGCCCTCGGGGCGGGCCAGCACCAGGTGCATGATGTTCTCGAACATATCGTCGGAGTCGGCGGACGTGATGAACCGCTTCACGCCGTCGATGTGCCAGGAGCCATCCTCCTGCTGGACGGCCTTGGTGCGGCCGGCGCCCACGTCGGAACCGGCGTCGGGCTCGGTGAGCACCATGGTGGCGCCCCAGCCGCGCTCGGCGCCCAGCACTGCCCACTTCTTCTGCTCTTCAGTGGCGTTGTTGTAGAAGATCTCGCACATGCCCGCGCCCATCGCGTACATGTAGGCCGCGGGGTTGGCGCCCAGGATGTGCTCGATCAGCGCCCACTGCAGGGCACGCGGCACCGGCATACCGCCGAGTTCCTCGGAGAGGCCGACCTTGTCCCAGCCACCCTCGAGGAGGGCGCGCATCGACTTCTTGAACGACTCCGGCAGCGTGACGCTATGGGTCTTGGGATCGAAGACGGGAGGGTTGCGGTCGCCGTCGGCGAACGACTCGGCGATGGGTCCCTCGGCCAGTCGTGCGATCTCCGCGAGCATCTCGCGAGCCGAATCCTGATCGAGATCCGCAAACTTGCCGGTGCCGAACACCTTGTCGATGCCGAACACGTCGAACAGGTTAAAGACCTGGTCACGGACATTGCTCTTGTAGTGGCTCACTTTTCCTCCTTGTGGAATGCCACCTGAGGTTGGGTACTTTGGATAAGTTACCCACCAGTAACTGCGGCTAACTATACCGTTCAGTAACTTCAACGCAAAGAGACTCTGAGCAATTTCTGAAAGCTAACCAACCCAGTGGTTGATCGAGCCTTGTACCCCTTTCCGTAAACGGGCTTGACCAGCTGTTTTCGGATAATGTGAGGATAGTCACCAATGGTCTACTAAGGTGGCCCGATGCGTCGAATTGCGGTGTGGGGTACGGGCAACATGGGTGCGACGGCGATCAGGTCGGCCACGGGATTTCCGGGCCTCGAACTGGCAGCGGTGATCACGTCCTCGCCCGACAAGGCCGGTCGCGACGCGGCGACGTTCGCCAAGCTCGACGCGCCCACCGGAGTCGAGGCCACCACCGATGTGGACGCGGCACTCGCCCAGTGCGATGCGGTGGCGTATATGTCTTCCGGCGACATCCGTCCCGAGGAGGCCCTTGCCGAGATCGAGCGGTGCCTCCGTGCAGGTAAGCAAGTGGTGACGCCGTCGCTGTACTCGCTCTACGACCCGGCCTCGGCTCCCGCCGAATGGGTCGAGCGGCTCACCGACGCCGCGGTGGCCGGCAACTCCGCGCTTCTGGTCAGTGGCGTGGACCCGGGCTGGGGTAACGATGCCCTGGCCGTGATCGCGGCGGGGTTGTGCACCCGGATCCGCACCATCCGGTGCCAGGAGATCTTCGACTACTCCACCTACAACCAGCCGCACTCGGTCCGGGTGCTCTGCGGTTTCGGTGGGTCGATGGACGAGACGCCGATGATGTTGCTGCCGTCCATCCCCACCATGGTGTGGGGCGGCAATGTCCGCTTGATCGGCCGCGGGCTCGGCCTGGAGATCGACCAGATCACCGAGACGGTCGAACGGCTGCCGCTGACCGAGGCCGTCGACAACGTCATGGGCCGGTTCGAGGCAGGCACCCAGGGCGCATTCCGCCTGCAGGTCATCGGGTGGGCCAACGGGGTCGAGCGGGTCGTCATCGAGCACATCACCCGCATCGACCCGGCCTGCGCGCCGGACTGGCCGCAGCCCGACGAAGGGGTCGGCGATCACCGGGTGATCGTCGACGGCGATCCGCAGTTGAGCATCGTCGTGCGCGCCGATGTGCCGGGTGGCACCCGCGCCGACGGCGGCAACACCACGGCGGCCAACCGTCTGCTCGGCGCGATCGATTGGCTGGCTACCCAGAAGCCCGGTATCTACGACGGACTTGACGTGCCGTTGCACCCGCCGCTGCCTGCCGAGGTCGAAGCGACCCGCTGGATCTGAGTTCTCTCTGCCGAGTTCTTCCGCCGAGCAGACACTCCGGTACCCGAAAATCGGCAACTCCGGGTACCGCCACGTCTGCTCGGCAATCAGGGGTGACGCGCTTGCTGACGCAAGCACCGGGGCGGCTCCTCGTTCCAAAGACCCCCGCAATCGGCCTCTGACGTGGAACATTCCGGCATGGGGTTTCTCCAGCCGAACCTGCCGGTCGTCGATGTCGCGGTGTGGAGCAAAGGCACCCGCGCCGAGCGAATTGTGCCGATGGCGCGGCACATCGCCGAGAACGGCTTCGGCACGCCGCTGGTGATGCCGCTGATGTACGGCGTGAAGATCGTGCTCTACGTTCTCGGTGCCTGGGTGTTCGCGTTGTCGACTCGGGGCGTCGACGGATTCACCAACGTCGGGGCCTGGTGGTTGGAGCCGATCGTCTTCCAGAAGGCCGTCCTCTACACGATGTTGTTCGAAGTCGTCGGGCTCGGTTGCTGTTTCGGGCCTTTGGCGGGCCGCTACTTTCCGCCGATGGGATCGATCCTGTACTGGTTGCGGCCCGGGACCGTGCGGCTGCCGCCGTGGCCGGACCGGGTGCCGTTGACCAAGGGCGACATCCGGTCCCCGATCGATGTGGCGCTGTACGCCGGACTGCTCGTGTTACTCGTGACAGCGCTGTTGTCCGATGGGTCCGGCCCAATTTCCGCCCTGGACACCGAGATCGGCGTGCTGCCCTGGTGGCAGACCGCCGCGGTGCTGTCCGTCCTGGCGTTGCTCGGGTTGCGCGACAAGGTGATCTATCTGGCGGCCCGCGCCGAGGTGTACGCGCCACTGGCACTGGTGTTCCTGTTCGTCGGGACAGACATCGTCGTCGGCGCAAAGGTGGTCTTCCTGGTCATCTGGCTGGGCGCCGCTACCAGCAAGCTCAACGCGCACTTTCCGTTCGTCATTTCGACGATGCTGGCGAACAATCCCTTTGTCCCGCCGGGGATTCTCAAACGCTCGATGTTCAAGCGATATCCGGACGATCTGAGGCCCAGCAGTGTCGCGCACTTCATCGCGCATTTCTCGACGGCAGTGGAGGGGTTGGTGCCGCTGGTGCTGTTCTTCTCCCACGGTGGCTGGCCCACCGCCGTCGCGGCATTCGTGATGGTCGTGTTCCACCTGAACATCCTGTTGTCGTTTCCGATGGGTGTTCCGCTGGAATGGAATGTCTTCATGATCTTCGGGTTGCTCTGGCTTTTCGTCGGCCATGCGGACATCGGACTGTCCGACCTTGGCGAACCCTGGCCGGTGGTGCTGCTTCTTGTCGTCCTCGCGGGCACCGTGGTGTGCGGAAACCTGTTGCCGCACAAGATTTCCTTCTTGCCCGGCATGAGGTACTACGCAGGCAACTGGGACACCACGGTGTGGTGCGTGAAGCCGTCGGCTGACGAGAAGCTGCGAGCAGCCTCGCGAGCGCTCGGCCCGATGTATCACCTGCAACTGGAGCGGCTGTACGACGACGGTGAAACGCCCCAGATCATCACCTATCTCGGCTACGCGTTCCGCGGGATGAACACCCACGGGCGCGCATTGTTCACGTTGGCGCACCGAGCCATGACCGGCCAGGACGAAGCTGACTACAACTTGTGTGAGGGCGAGCAGGTCTGCGCGATGCTGCTTGGCTGGAACTTCGGTGACGGCCACATGCACAACGAGTGCCTGATCGAGGCGATGCAACGGCGCTGCGGGTTCGATCCGGGAGAGGTTCGTGTGGTGATCCTCGACTCGCAGCCGATTCACACCAAGCGACAGGAGTATCGGCTCGTCGACGCAGCCACCGGCGAGTTCGAGCGGGGTTACGTCGAAGTCGATGACATGGCCGTCAACCAACCTTGGGCGGATGACCTGCCAGTGCACGTCGGCCGCAGTGCGGCAGCCGGCATGTCCTGAAGACTTCCGTCCGCTCCGACGAGAAGACGCTGCGGTACCGAAAATCGGTGTTCGCGGGTACCGCAGCGTCTGCTCGCGGGTCAGTCCGTGGGTGCCTCTGAGGCCTCCGGTGCCGACTCCGGTTGCGCCGCGTCAGATTCCGACGGCTCCGACGGCTCCGACGACTCGGCCGAATCCGCCGACTCCGCATCGGGCAGCTGGGCCACCAGATACTCGGCCAGCCCGCCGATGGTCGGATAGTCGAAGACCGCCGTCGCGTTGAGCGTGAACTTGCCACCGAACTGAGTGTGCAGTCGGTTGCGCAGTTCGATCGCCATCAGCGAGTCGGTGCCGAGATCCAGGAAGCGGCTGGTCGCGGCCGGCGGTGAAGCGAGTCGCAGGAAGTTCTGCACCTCCTTCTGCAGGAACTCGGTCACGAACCCGGCACGCTGCGGCACGGGGATCTCGAGCAGCTGCTTGAGAACCTCACTGTCACCGACGACCTCACCGACGGCACTCGGCAACACCAGGTCGAGGATCGGAGGCCGCTGACTGCCCAGCACCTTCGCGGCCCGCTGCCAGTTGGCCTTGATGACGGCCGCCTGGCCGGTCCCGTTGGCGACGACCTCGGCGAGCGCGGCGAGGGCGGCCGAGGGATCCAGCGGAATCAGGCCTTGCGCACTGATATTGGCTGTCGCCGCCTCCGAGGAGGCCATGCCACCCTGACCCCACGGGCCGAAGTTGATGCCGGTGGCCGGCAGGCCCTGCGCCCTGCGCTGTGCGATCAGACCGTCGAGCAGCGCATTGGCCGTCGCGTAGTTGGACTGCCCCGGGGAACCGAACAGGCTGGACACCGAGGAGGACACGATGAAGAAGTCCAGCTCGTCGTCCTTGGTCAACCTGTCCAGATACTCGGCGCCGAAGGCCTTGGGTGCCAACACCTTATGGAACCGCTCCGTGCTCTGCTGACCCAGCAGCGCATCGTCGAGCACACCTGCCAGGTGGGCGACGCCCGCAAGCGGCGGGAGCTCCGCACGGATCCGCTCCAGGAGGTTCGACACCTCGGACTCCTCGCCCACATCGGCGGTGAACACATGGATGCGGGTCTTGTTGCGCTCGGTGATCTCCTCGATCAGCTTCTGCGCGTCCGTATCCGGTGCGCGGCGGCTGGTCAGCACGATGTCGCCGGCACCCAGCTGAGCCAGATACGACGCGGTGTGTAGACCGATCGCCCCGAGCCCACCCGTGATCAGGTAGGTCCGATCCGGCCGAGGTGCAAGCAGATTCGGCAGCTGGCACACGATCTTGCCGATGTGCCGGGCTTGCTGCATACGCCGGAACGCCGTCCTGGCCTCCGTCAGCGGGTAGATCTCCGCGGGCAGCGGAGTCCATTCGCCCTTGGCGAGGCCTTCCGACACCTCGGTGAGCAGGTCGCGAATGCGATCGGGCTCGGTGAACATCACCGTGTCCAACGCCACGATCTCGTAGGCGATGTCGGGACGGGCCTCGGCCATCTGCTCAGGTGACCAGATGTCGCGCTTGGCGATCTCGGCGAAGCGGCCGTTCTTGCCGGTGGCCTTCAGCGTCGCCTCGATGAACCCTTCGCTCGTCAGGGAGTTGAGCACCACGTCCACGCCCGCACCGTCGGTGTCCGCCAGGATCTGATCGGCGAAGTCCGTTGTCCGCGAGTCATAGACGTACTTGACACCCAGCTTGCGCAGCGTGGCCCGCTTGAAGGTGCTCGCCGTGGCGTAGACCTCCGCACCGCACTGCTGTGCCATCTGGATGGCGGCCAGGCCCACACCACCGCTGGCGGCGTGGATCAGCACCTTGTCGCCGGGCTTGAGCTTCGCCCAGTCGAACGACAGTCGGACGGTCAGCGCCGCGGCCGGAATCGTCGCGGCCTCGACCGCGCTGACCCCGTCCGGGATCGGCGCCAGGAACTGGGCAGGCACGTTGAACCGGCTGGAGAACGCACCCTGCATGGAGCCGTAGACCCGCTGGCCCACCTCGACTCCGGTGACGCCCTCACCCAATTGTGTGACGATGCCGGCGAAGTCACCGCCGATCGGTCCCGGATCACCGGGGTACAGGCCCAGCACGTTGAGCACATCCCGGAAGTTGAGACCTGCGGCCTCCACCCGGACCTGCACATAACCCTCGTCCGGCGCCGGCACCTCCTTCTCGGTGATGCGGAGGTTGTCGATCGCGCCGCGTTCGGTGGGTGCCAGGACGTAGTCGCTGCCGCGCGGCACCGTGAGGTTCCCGCTTCGCGACCATGGCAGCAACCGAGATGCGAGCAGCTTGCCTTGCCGCACAGCGATTTCCGGTTCCTCGACCGGGGTGGCGATCAGATCGGCCAGTGCCTGCACGGCCTCCGGTGACCCGTCGCAATCGATGAGTTTGGCGTGCAACGCCGGTTCCTCGTTGATCGTGGTGCGGCCGAAGCCCCACAGCGCCGCCTGCACCGGATCGACCGGCTCGCCGGATTCGGTGGCGACGGCCCGCTCGGTGACGATCCACAGACCATTCGGGAGTTTCACCTCACCGCCCTGCACGGTGTGCACCGCGCCGAGCAGATTGGTGATCTCGGTTTCGAGTCGCGCCTGACTGTCAGCACCGGCCGATTCCGTGCCCGGCGTGGCGGCACGCCAGATGACACCGGAGAACGGCAGACCGCGCTCCTTGGCCTCTGCCAGCACCTCTCCCAGCTGCTGACCGGTGTTGCGATCGAGCGGGATGCAGCCCGGCACCTTCGCGGCGAGTTCGTCGAACCCGGCGACCAGCCAAGTGCCGCTCGGGCTTTCGGCCGCAGCGTCGGACGGCGGCACCGGCACTTCGTGCCAGCCCAGCGTGTACAGCAGCCGGGTGGCGTCGCCGCCGAGGCCACGAAGCAATGCTTCGCGGGGTGCGCGCTTGACGGTGAACTCGCGAACGCCGCCGAGGTAATGGCCGTCCCGATCGATGTACTCGAGGTCGAACACCTGGGTTTCGTTGTTGAGCTCGGCCTCGTGCCACTTCGCCCGGCAGTAGAACCGCCGAGGCATCTTCTCTTTCAACGTCACCTGCCCGTAGCGCAACGGCAGGAACAGGTCGTTGACCCCTTGCTCGGCCGCCAGAAGAGCCGGGAACGCCGGGAAGGCGACGCCCGTGCACAGGTCCATCAGGACCGGGTGCATCGGCTCGGTGCCCAGTTGTTCGGCGAGTTCCGCTCCGACCAGGATGTCGCCGATCGCCTCGCCCTCACCGAGCCACAAGGACTTCAGGGAACCGGACCAGTTTGGGCCCCAGGCCAATTCCAGGTCGGCGAAGGTCTCGAACGGCTGGAACGCATGCGTCCGCAAGAGCTGGTCTCT
>NZ_LZSY01000088.1 GCF_001665625.1 Mycolicibacterium peregrinum
CAGCACCCACAGCCTCATGCCTGCCACCAACACGAGCAAGCTCGTCCCTGCCACGAGAAACGTGGTGTGACCGCTGGGATAGGCCAGCGCACCACCTTTCTCCCTACCGAAGATCGGCTTGATGACGCGAACGACGGTGATCGCCACCAGCGGTCACACCACGTTTCTCGTGGCAGGGACGAGCTTGCTCGTGTTGGTGGCAGGCATGAGGCTGTGGGTGCTGGTGGTGGCGGTCTGCGTTGTCCTGCTCGCCATGTTCGGCCTGTCGATGACCTTTCACTACTTCACGGACACGATCGGCGGGGTGCTGCTGGGCACCTCGGTGGTGTGCGTCGCCGCGATGCTCGCCCGAGATCGGCAATATGGCCAGGTGGATGACGCCTCGCCTGATCTTCGCTGAGCGATCATTTGTCCGGTGCGGACTTTTCGCCCGATGGCTACCCGCGACGCGGAGCCCTCAGGTGCGAAATGGCGCGCGATGTCCTCGGGGCATTTTCAAGATCGGCCAACCATCAAGGACCAGTTGATGGTTCAGGCATGACGGTCGTCGTCCGGTGTTGCGTTCCGCAATGCTTTTAGAACTGGCGTAGCCCCACAGCAAACTCTTCGTGCGGGTGCGAGCTGCGCAGATGGTTACTTTCTGATTTTTGCGGCAACCGCGCCGGGAGCGAAGGTAGTTGCGTATGCAACAACCGCAAAATTTCCACCTGAGAAAAACCTGAGATCTTGATTAGTGCCAGGTAAATTTCGGCGCGTACCGAGTCGTCGGTCAGCCCAAATAGCAAGTCATCGAGGGGATTTCATCAATGAACAGTCGTGTCAACAGTCGTGTCTCGAGCGGTCTGGCCGCATGCGTCGCCGTCGCCACCGCCGGCGTCGTCGCGATCACTCCGGTCGCGGTGTCGACGCCCACGCCGCCGCGGCGTGTTCTCGACGCGTCGACGGCCTTGATGGCCAGCTTCGAGGGCATGAATCAAGCGGGGCTGGTGTTCATGGCCGGTCAGCGGCTCGCGGACCAGTTCGTCCAGGCGCCGCTCACGCCCTTTGTCCTCGCGGCTCAGCTCGTGGCCGGCGACAACGAGCGGCTGTTCTCCCAGATTCGGCAGATCGTCGATTCGCCGGTCTACGTCGCTGATCCGCTCATCGAGGCGATTGCCATCACGTTGCCGGATGAGTTGGGTGGCGGCTCGGACCACGTAACCAACACCTCGGCCGGTGACGGCGCCTTCATGCAATTCCGCAACAACGAACTCCTGGGCCTCCGGGATGACATCAACGCGCAGTTCGCGCAGGTGCTCGACGTCGACACCCCGTGGCCCAACGACAACTACACCGCGGCGCTCGCTCAGGGGCTGCAGGAATCGGCGGTGCGGAGCGTCAACGGCGCCGTGCTCGGGGCGGTCGGCCTGGTATCCGTCGCGCAGGCGGTGGCATCCGGCGACAAGCTCGCGGTCTACAAGGCGGTGAAGGAATACATCGATGCGCCGATGTGGGTCGCGGACCCGGCGATCGAGGGTCTTGCCGAAGCGCTCCCGGCCGGGCTCGGTGGCGGCACCAATCACGACCCGACCGACCCGACCGGTGACGGCGCCCTCATGCAGTTCCGTAACAACCAACTGATCGGTGCGCGCGATTCCGTGCGGATCGCAGCCGCCAACGTGCTCGGTGTGCGCGACAAGGTGGACAGCACCGGCAACGTGCTCGCCAACAACAGTCTCAATCGGAGCCGGCTGCTGTCGGCCGCCGACGACAAGTCCGACCAGAAGCCGAAGGTGAACAACCTCAAGCCCCACGTCACCAACCTCAACGCCGCGCTCGACGGCGCCAAGGACAAAGCCGAGAAGCGGCGGGAAAAGGCCAAGGCGAACGTCGACAAGGTCGTCAAGAAGGTGCGCGAAGCGGCCGACAAGACGGCCAAGAAGCTCGGCCCGAAGAAGGGTTCTGAGGACTGAGGTGATACCGGCGTAGAGCGCGGTGATGAGGGGTCGCCACGCTCTCGGTAACTTTCCCTCGAATTCGACGAGATGGCCGCTCACACACTCCGCGGGGCGGCCATTTCGTCGATCTGGACACCCCGGCGCGGCCACCAACTTGACAGGTGTCAACCCCGGTGCGACGTGCGTCACAAACGCCGATTAACATAGGCCGCATGACAGCGACGCCAGATGTAGCTCTGACCGGAGAGTTCACGGGCTCCGGCACCATTTACAACCCCGCGACCGGCGCCGTCGCCGGCCAAGTGACCTGGACCGACGCGGCCGACGTGCCGCGTATCGCGGCGGGTCTGCGGGAAGCGCAGAAGGAGTGGGAGGCCCGAGGCGCCAAAGGCCGCGCCAAGGTCCTTTCCCGCTACGCGGTATGGCTGGGGGACCACCGCGACGAGATCGAGAAACTCCTGATCGCCGAGACCGGCAAGTCGGCCATGGACGCCGCACAAGAGGTCCCGCTGCTGATCATGATCCTCTCGTACTACATCAAGGTCGTCGAAGAGGCGATGGCCCCGGACACCCGGCCGGCCGCGCTGCCCATCATGTCGATCAAGAAGATCGCCGTGCATTACCGGCCGCGTGCAGTCGTCGGGATCATCGCGCCGTGGAACTACCCCGTGGCCAACGCCATGATGGACGCCATCGGCGCCCTGGCTGCCGGGTGCGCGGTGCTGCTCAAGCCGTCTGAGCGCACCCCGTTGACTGCCGAGGTGCTGCTGCGCGGCTGGCTGGATTCCGGTGCCCCCGAGGTGTTCGCCCTGGCGCAAGGTGCGCGTGCGGTGTCGGAGGCCGTCATCGACAATTCCGACTACGTCCAGTTCACCGGTTCCTGCGCGACGGGGGCCAAGGTGATGGAGCGGGCGGCACGTCGTCTGACCCCGGTGAGCCTGGAGCTCGGCGGCAAGGACCCGATGATCGTGCTCGAGGATGCCGACGTCGAGCTGGCCGCCAACGCCGCGGTGTGGGGCGGGATGTTCAACGCCGGCCAGACCTGCGTGTCCGTCGAGCGGGTCTATGTGCTCGATCCGGTCTACGACCAGTTCGTCGCCGCCACCGTGAAAGCCGTCGAAAACCTCAAGATGGGTACCGGCGAGGGCTACCACTTCGGCTCCCAGATCGACGACAGCCAGGTGGCGATCACCGAACGTCACGTCAACGAGGCTGTCGCAGCCGGCGCAAAGGCGCTGACCGGAGGGAAGCGCCCCGAGGGCGGTGGCAGCTTCTTCGAGCCGACCGTGCTGGTCGACGTCGACCACTCGATGGCCTGCATGACCGAGGAGACCTTCGGTCCGACCCTGCCGATCATGAAGGTGTCGTCGGTCGAGGAAGCCGTTCGGCTGGCCAACGACAGCCCCTACGGGCTGAGCGCCTCGGTGTTCTCCAAGGATGTCGACCGGGCCAAGGCCATTGCGCTGCAGCTTGATTGCGGTGCGGTCAACGTCAACGACGTCATCTCCAACCTGATGTGCACCACCGCGCCGATGGGCGGCTGGAAGACCTCCGGTATCGGTGCCCGCTTCGGCGGCGTCGACGGGGTGCGCAAGTTCTGCAAGCAGGAGACCGTGGTGGTGCCGCGCACCAGTGTGGGCGCCGGCGGCAGCTACTACAACAACTCCGAGAAGGCGATCGTTCGGATGAACAAGCTGCTGACCAAGCTGGCGCTGGCGCGTCCGCGCCGCAGGGCCAAGTAGGGCACTACCAGCCGTTCACCCCGGCGACACCTTCGTGTTCGCCGGGGTGGATACCGTCGGCCGGTGACTCTCGACATCACCGGGTACACGGTCCGCGACGACGACGATGACGACCCCGAACTGCTGCTGCAACCCAGCGGCGAGGTCGTCGACACCTGGCGGGAGAACTACCCGTACGACGACCGCATGTCGCGTCAGGAGTACGAGGAACAGAAGCGCCTGCTGCAGATCGAACTGCTGAAGCTGCAGAAGTGGAGCCAGGGCAACGGACTCCGGCACGTCATCGTGTTCGAGGGGCGTGACGCCGCAGGTAAAGGCGGCACCATCAAGCGGTTCATGGAACACCTGAACCCCCGCGGAGCCCGCGTGGTCGCGCTGGAGAAGCCGACCGAAAAAGAACGCACCCAGTGGTACTTCCAGCGCTACGTGCAGCACCTGCCCGCCGCCGGCGAGATCGTGCTGTTCGACCGCTCCTGGTACAACCGCGCCGGGGTGGAACGCGTGATGGGCTACTGCTCGCCCAAGCAGCACGCCGAATTCATCCGGCAGGCCCCGCTGTTCGAGCAGATGCTGGTCAACGACGGCATCAGTCTGACCAAGCTGTGGTTCTCCGTCACGCAATCCGAGCAGCGCACCCGGTTCACCATCCGTCAGGTCGACCCGGTGCGGCAGTGGAAACTCTCACCTACCGACCTCGCGTCGCTGGACAAGTGGGACGACTACACCGCCGCCAAGGAAGACATGTTCGCCTGGACGGACACCGAAATGGCGCCTTGGACTGTGGTCAAGAGCAACGACAAGAAACGCGCCCGCATCAACGCCATGCGCCACGTGCTCGGTAAGTTCGATTACGACAACAAGGATTTTGAGGTGGTCGGCCACGCCGATCCGCTGATCGTGGGGCGAGCCCTGTCGGACTGAGCAGTCTGGCCGCCGCCCGGGAACTAGGAGGACGGCGTGCGCTTCGTCATGACGCTGTTCCTGTGGGTGTTGACGACGATCCTGCTGGCCGCGGCGCTGCCGTCGGCGTGGGTGCAGAAAAACGTCATCGACGAGCAGGGCTACTCGTCCTTCGCCGCAGGCGCCGCTGCCGACCCACAGTTGCAGCAGGCCGTCGCCGGGGAACTCACCACCCAGGTGCAATCCCTGGCCTCGCAGAACGGTGCCGATGTCGACTCGCGCCGGATCCGCGCCGTGGCAGGTGCCTACACCGCCGGGCCGGACTTCCCTGGACAGTTCGCCCTCGCCAACCAGCTTGCGCACACCTGGATGTTCACCGACCGGCTGTCGCGGGACGAGAACGGTAGTTGGGTGATCGATGTGGCCCCGATGCTCAGGGACACCTCGTTCCGCGAAACCCTGTCCAACTTCGGTGTCGAAGTGCCGCAAACACTTACGGTCCCAATCGCCTCATCGGCACCGGATAATCTGCGGCCGGGGATCCTGCGACCGCTGGCCGTGTGGGGCCCGTGGGTGAGCGTCGGCGTGACAGTGCTGGCCGGCGTCTTCGCGCTGCTGACTCTCGCCGCCGCGCGCGCCCGCGGTAAAACCCTTGCTGCACTGGGCATCTCCGCCTTATTGGTGGGGGCCGCCGGTTGGGCCGGGTTGGAGGCGGGCCGACGCTACCTCAACGAGGCCCTCAACCACACCAGCGGCGACATCCGCCAGATCGCCGATGCCATGGTGGGGCATGCCATCGACAGCCTGCACCAATGGCTCAACCTCGCCCTGGCGGCCGGCGGTGCGCTTGTGGTGTTCGGGATCATTGTGGCGCTGCTCGGTGGGTTGCGGCGTCGACCAACTTGAGTTCCGGTTGCGCCCCGTAGCTTTCGCCGCTACGACACGTCGCTGGGAGGCGAGAGCCACGTATTGCATTCGCCGATCTTGTTCAGGCGGTAGCCCTGATCCCACCAGGATCCATAGTGCTCAGGCGATCCGTGGTCGCGTGGCGAAACAGCATCCCAATGGCCGTTTGCAATCACCTGGTAATCGGCCACGGTGAACCGGCCTCCGGTGTCGACGATGGAACCGACGAACATGCCGGAGAAGCACTGCGCCTGAAGTTCCAGGCGGCGCGACAGTTCCAGTCCTGGTTCGGACTGCTCGCCCACGGCTCGCGCCTGTTGGTGCAGTTCGCCTAGGGTCCCGATGAGGTGCTGGACGTGATGGGCGTATTCATGGGCGAGCACTGCCAGGTTGAAGATCACCTCGGCGTTGTCTTTTTTCGGGGACAAGCTGGAAAGTGGCACGGACAGAGTTTCCGTCTTACTGCAGTACATGCCTGCGAAGCCCCGCATCCCGTCGCTATCGCATCCTTCGGCCAGGGACACCTTGGGACTACGGAATTCCATTCCCGCCGCAGTGACCAGGGGCTTCCACGCCGTATCCATGCACGACACGGCTGTCTCGTAGAAAATCCGGGCCGCCGCTGCGTCGCTCGGCCAACCGACGGGATTGCATGGTTGTTTTGCCAGGCCGGCGTCGAAGTTGGCAGCGATCCGGTTTTGTCCCAGCGCCGCGTCACCGGTGGGCAGGGCCTGCGCCGTGGTGGTGGTCGGGTGCGGCGTCCTGGTTGCGGTGTATGACGGCGCGGACGTGAGCTCGCTGGTGGGTACGGCGACTGCGGGGCTGACCGGCTCGCTGGCGCTGGCCGTGCCCTGCTTGTTGAGCACGAAGACCCCGGCGGTGACCAGTGCGATCACCACCACGACGGCGGCGGCGGAGCCGATCAGGATGGCAGCGCGCCGAGAGCTTTTCGGCAACGGCGCAGGCGCCGGATAGGCGGCGGACGGAGCGCCCCACGGATCGGCAAAGTGCTGCTGGGGAGGCGGACCGGATGGAGCGGTTGCCCAGGGATCGACAGCAGGAGTCCACGGGTCCGCCGGTTTGGCGGTGCTCTTTTCGGCCGGTGTGAACGGGTCGGCGCCCGCGGCGAAGGGATTGTTGTTATCCCAGGACTTGGGCGGCGGACCGAACGGACCCCACGACTGCATTTCGAGAACGATACTGGCCTGACCAGGCGCGGCTGCGCACGAATTCCCGGCAGGGCCCCGCTAGCCGCTCAGCGTTTGCCAGAGGAACTCGTACGTCAGCGCGGACCTGAACGCCGCCTGCTTGTTGTCGGCCGCGCCGCCGTGGCCACCCTCGATGTTCTCGTAATACAGCACCCGGTGCCCGGCGGCCTCCAACGCCGCCGTCATCTTCCTGGCGTGGCCGGGATGCACCCGGTCATCGCGGGTCGAGGTGGTGATCAAGATCGGCGGGTACTTCGCGTCCTTTGAAATATTCTGGTACGGAGAATATTTCGACATGAACTCCCAGTCCGCCGGATCGTCGGGATTGCCGTACTCGGCCACCCACGACGCACCTGCCAGCAGCAGGTGGAAGCGCTTCATATCCAGCAGCGGCACGCTGCACACCAGCGCTCCGAACAGCTCGGGGTAGTGGGTCAGCATGACGCCCATCAGCAGCCCACCGTTGCTGCCGCCGGAGGCGCCGAGCTGCTCGACCGTGGTGATGCCGCGGCTCACCAGATCCGCTGCCACCGCGGCGAAATCCTCGTACACCAGGTGGCGGTTCTGCCGCATCGCCTGCTTGTGCCAGTCCGGGCCGTACTCGCCGCCGCCACGGATGTTGGCCTGCACGAAGGTTCCGCCGCGGGCCAGCCAGGCTCGGCCCGCGCCGCCGAGGTAGCTCGGGGTCAACGAATTCTGGAACCCGCCGTAGCCGTAGAGGTGGGTGAGGCTCGGTTCGTCGCGGCGCCCGACCACGAAGTACGGCACCTGCGTGCCGTCCTTGGACGTCGCGAAGAACTGTTCGACGGCGATGCCCGTGGCGTCGTAGAACGCCGGTGCCGACTTGACCTCGACCAGTGGGCCTCCGGCGGTGCCGTACAGCAGCTTTGACGGGGTGGTGAATCCGCTTGAGTTGTAGAAGACTTCGTCACCGAGGTGATCGCTGTCGACGACGATGGTGTCGGTCGCGGGCGGAATGTCCGGTGCGTCCCTGTGCTCCCAGGTGCCGGGAGTGACGATCTCGACATGGCTGGCGACATCACGCAGCGTGACGAGGATCAGCTTCTCTTTGGTCCACTGCACACCGGCCAGGCTGCTGTGCTCATCCGGCTCGTAGACCATCGCAAGATCGGCTGTGCCGGAGAGAAAGTCGTCGAACTTGGTGCCCAGTAGCGCCCCGGCCGGGTAGGTGACATCACCCACCTGCCAGTCGCTCCGCAGGGAGATCAGCAGCCACTCGCGGTGCAGCGACAGCGACGAGTCGGTCGGGATCTTGATCTCGATCAGCTCACCGTCGCGCAGCTCGTAGCGGATGCGGTGGTAGAAGTCGGTGTAGCGGCCCAGGCGGGTGTGCTCGAAGCCCGGGCTCCGGTCGACCGAGGCGATCACCCGGACATCGGTTGGCTCCGCCTCATACACCGTCTCGGCCTCGGCCAACGGCCGCCCACGCCGCCACCGCTTGGCGATCCGCGGATACCCGGACTCGGTCATCGAGCCTTCGCCGAAGTCTGTGCACACCAACAGGGTGTCCTCGTCCTCCCAGGACACCGACGACTTGGCTTCGGGCAGCTCGAACCCGCCCGGCACGAATTCTCTTGTCCGCATGTCGAACTCGCGCACCACGGCGGCGTCGGCGCCGCCGCGGGACAGGCTGATCATGGCGAGTGTGTGATCCGGCTCGATCACCTCGGGCCCGGACCACACCCAGTTCTCGTCCTCGGCGCGGGCCAGCTCGTCCAGGTCCAGGATCACGTCCCAGTCCGGATCGTCGGTGCGGTAGCTCTCCAGCGTGGTGCGCCGCCACAGGCCGCGCGGATTCGTCTCGTCGCGCCAGAAGTTGTACAGGAACTCACCACGCCGGCCCGGGTAGGGGATCCGCGCATCGGTGTCCAGGATCTGCAATATCTCGGAGCGCATCGTCTCGAAACGTTCACCGCTCAACTGGGCGAGCGTCGGCTCGTTGTGGGCACGCACCCACGCCAAGGCGTCGTCGCCGGTGATGTCCTCAAGCCACAGATAGGGGTCCTCAGCCACCTGCCCATTGTGACTGCGCGAGTACTGTGAGCTGAACAACACCACTGGCCCGTGGAAGTGAGGACGTGATGAGTCGAGCACCGGCGCGGGCCCTGATCACTGTGGCCGCCGCCGATCTGCTGGCGCGGTTGCAGGAGCGTCACGGGGCGTTGATGTTCCATCAGTCCGGCGGGTGCTGCGACGGATCGTCGCCGATGTGTTACCCCGACGGCGAGTTCATCGTCGGGGACCGCGACATCGTGCTGGCGGTGCTCGACGTGGGCGGTGCGGACGCGAGGAGCAAAGGCATCTTCGGTGTGCCCGTGTGGATCTCCGGCCCCCAGTTCGAGGCGTGGAAGCACACCCAGTTGGTGATCGACGTCGTACCCGGTCGGGGTGGTGGGTTCAGTTTGGAAGCGCCCGAAGGCATGCGCTTCCTGTCGCGTGGCCGGGCGTTCACCGACGAGGAGAATGCCCTACTGGCCGAGCAACCCCCGGTGACGGGCGCGCAGTACAGCGCCGGCGCCCGCCCGCCCGATACCGGCAGCCACCTGGTCGGCGAAGCCGCCGACGCCTGCCCGGTACCGGCGCGAACGGTGCCTACTTCGCCAAGGTGAACTGGACCACGTCGGTCTGGCGACGGCGGAACAGCTTGGCGCAGCCGGTCAGATACTTCACGTAACGCTCGTAGACCTCTTCGGACTGGGTCGCGACGGCCTGCTGCCGGTTAGCCTGCAGATTGTCAGCCCAGACGTCGAGGGTTCGGGCGTAGTGCGGCTGCAACGACTGCTCCCGAGTGACCGTGAATTCGGCTGCGGTCGCGTGCTCATGGACCATCGGAATCGACGGCAACTGCCCACCGGGGAAGATCTCGGTCAGGATGAACTTGATGAACCTGGCCAGCTCGAAGGTGACAGGTACTCCCATCTCATGAGCCTTGCGGGGATCGATCCCGCAGATGGTGTGCAGCAACATCACCCCATCGGACGGCAGGGCCTGATACGCCTTGTCGAAGAAGGCGGGGTAGCGGTCACGACCGAAATGCTCGAACGCGCCGATGGAGACGATCCGGTCGACCGACTCGTCGAACTGCTCCCAGCCCTGCAAGAGCACTCGCCTGCCGCGGTCGGTGTCCATACCGTCGAACATCCTGCTGACATGCGCAGCCTGGTTCTTCGACAGCGTCAGTCCCACCACGTCGACGTCGTAGCGTTCGATGGCGCGTCGCATCGTGGCACCCCAACCGCACCCGACGTCGAGCAACGTCATCCCCGGTTCCAGCCCCAACTTGCCCAGCGCGAGGTCGATCTTGGCGATCTGCGCTTCCTCCAAGCTCATGTCGTCGCGCTCGAAATACGCGCAGCTGTAGGTCTGCGTCGGATCGAGGAACAGGCGGAAGAAGTCGTCGGAAAGGTCGTAGTGAGCTTGGACGTCGGCAAAATGCGGAGTCAGGGATTTCGGCACAGGGGCGCCTTTCTGCTGCTCGTCGGTCGAGAGACAGATCGCGGCCGCGATCCTCATAGACCATTCGGAGCCGATCGGGCCACGGATGGCTACGAATCGATATCGGCCGGGGCGCGCCGCACGCGTGCCGCTGTCGTACGGGATCGCGGCGTTATCGTCGAAGGGTGATTCCGCTGCCACGGGCGTGGCTGCTGACCGGCGCAATGTCGGTCGGCGTAGCGGTCGGCCTACTGGCCGGGATTGCCACGACACTGCTGGTGACGGTCTCCGTCCGGCCCGATGTGGTGATCGCCCTCGTCCTCGGAGTTCCCGGCGTCCTCGGGACGCTCCTCGTCCTGGTCGCGGGGCGGCGCTGGGTCACCACGCTCGGAGCCTTCGCGCTGGCCATCGCGCCCGGCTGGTTCGGCGCACTGGCGATCATCCAGGTGGCATCCCATGGCTGAGGACGTCGACACCTCCACCGCGGACTTCGCCCCGCTGTTCGACACCGGGGAAAACGAGATCGTCGCCGACGAATCGTCGGCCGCCACCACGCCTGCGGAAGACATGACGCCGGACCAGACGGAAACCGACGACGCACCCTCGGCGCCGTTGCCCGCCCCGGCCCCGTCCGTCGTGGTCGAGGGGTCCTATCTGTCGGTGAAGTGGTGGACGTTCGTGGGCGTGCTGGCCGGGGTCTGGTTCGTCTCGGCCGCCGCCGGCGCGGGCCTGTACTACTACTGGTATCAGTCGGCCGACAAGACCTGGCCGGTGTTCGCGGCGCTGGCCTACGTCGTCACCACCACGGTCGGCGCGCTGCTGGCTTCGACGGCGCAACGCAAACCGGTGGTATCGGCCCTGGCCATCGCGCTGATGTCGGCGCCGGTGGCGGCAATGGCCGCAGCAGCGGTTTTCTACGGCGCCTACGTGTTCGGCTGGATCGCCCGGTAGCACCATTGCGCCGCCCATTAGGGTGGGGTCGTGACCCACTTTGACGTTGTCGTTCTCGGAGCTGGTCCCGGTGGATACGTCGCGGCCATTCGTGCCGCCCAACTGGGGCTGAACACCGCAATTGTCGAGCCCAAGTACTGGGGCGGTGTGTGCCTCAATGTCGGCTGTATCCCGTCCAAAGCGTTGCTGCGCAACGCGGAACTCGCACACATCTTCAACAAGGAAGCCAAGACCTTCGGGATCAGCGGTGAGGCCACGTTCGATTACGGTGCCGCCTTCGACCGCAGTCGCAAGGTCGCCGACGGCCGTGTGGCCGGCGTGCACTTCCTGATGAAGAAGAACAAGATCACCGAGGTCCACGGCTACGGCACCTTCACCGGCCCCAAGTCGATGTCGGTGAAGCTCAACGAGGGTGGGACCGAGGAGCTCACGTTCGACAACGCGATCATCGCGACCGGGTCGTCGACCCGCCTGGTGCCGGGCACCTCGCTGTCCGAGAACGTGGTCACCTACGAAACCCAGATCCTCTCGCGCGACCTGCCGGGCTCGATCATCATCGCCGGCGCCGGTGCGATCGGCATGGAATTCGCCTACGTGCTGAAGAACTACGGCGTCGACGTCACCATCGTCGAATTCCTGCCGCGCGCCCTGCCCAACGAGGACGCCGAGGTCTCCAAGGAGATCGAGAAGCAGTACAAGAAGCTGGGCGTGAAGATCCTCACCGGCACCAAGGTCGAGGGCATTGCCGACGACGGTTCGACAGTCACGGTGACCGTCAGCAAGGACGGCAAGACCGAGGAGCTCAAGGCCGACAAGGTGCTGCAGGCCATCGGATTCGGGCCCAACGTCGAAGGCTTCGGCCTGGAGGCCGCGGGAGTCGCGCTGACCGACCGCGGCGCCATCGCGATCGACGATTACATGCGCACCAACGTGCCCGGTATCTACTCCATCGGCGATGTCACCGGCAAGCTCCAGCTGGCCCATGTGGCCGAGGCCCAGGGCGTCGTCGCCGCTGAAACCATCGCCGGCGCAGAGACTCTCGCGCTGGGCGACTACCGGATGATGCCGCGCGCTACGTTCTGCCAGCCGCAGGTCGCCAGCTTCGGGCTCACTGAAGAGCAGGCCAAGGCCGAAGGCTACGACGTCGTCGTCGCCAAGTTCCCGTTCACCGCCAACGGCAAGGCGCACGGCCTGGCGGACCCGACCGGTTTCGTGAAACTGATCGCCGACAAGAAGCACCTCGAACTGATCGGCGGACACCTGATCGGGCCGGACGTCTCCGAACTGCTGCCGGAGCTGACCCTGGCGCAGAAGTGGGACCTGACCGCCAACGAGTTGGCCCGCAACGTGCACACCCACCCGACCCTGTCGGAGGCGCTGCAGGAGTGCTTCCACGGGCTGACCGGCCACATGATCAACTTTTGAGAAACGAAATCGTCGCCGGCATAGCCGGATTGGTGGTCGGCCACATAGTGTGGCTGGCTGCCATCACATTGGCGACCGAGGGCTCCCGCGTCAACATCTGGGTGCTGTTGGTCGCGGCCCTGTCCTTCATCGGCGGGGCCGCGGGGGTCTATTTCGGTCGACGTAAGTACCAGCAGAAATCCCACACCTGGGCGGCGTTCCTGTGGACGTTGCCGGTGTCCCCGGTGCTGTTCTCACTGGTGCTGCTGGGCGTGACGTACCTGTAGTGCTGTAGTGCCGCGCCGTTTTCTACTACGGGGTTGTTGATCGGCGGCGCGTACAACCCCCATGTGGAAAACGGCGCAATCGGTAGGCCTAGTCGGGGAAGTCCAGCGGGACTCGCAGCGTCGTCATCGTGGCGGCCAAACCGTCGTATTGGGCTGCCAGCAAGCAGAATTCGATGAGCTGCTGCTTGGTCATCAGCTTCGACAGGGCGGCCCACGTCTCGGAGGAGACCGACCGGGTGACGACGAACTCATCGGTCGCAGTGACCAACACCCGCTGTCGATCGGTCAAGCCTTCAGCGTCAGGCCCCTCGAAGATGCGGGCCTGAGTCTCGGCGTCGACACCGCGGCTGCGGGCCAGCCGGCGATGCTGCTGCAGCTCGTATTCGCAATCCCGCAGATGCCCGACCCGCAGGATGACCAGCTCGGCATCCTGACGTGACAACTTGCCCAGCGGGCCGAGTAGCAGGCCCGAATACGGCAGCCAGGCCAGGAACAGCAGCTTGTGCTGGCCAAGCACGTTCATCAGGGTGAACCTCGGTGCCCGGATAGCCCTGGCGCCCAGTTTGGCGATGGCCCAGTTGACCGGGCCCAGCTCGCGGAATCCGCCCGGCGCGATGCGGGCCGGCTCGAGTGCACTCACCCCGCCGAGTCTGGCACAGGTGGCGCGGCTCAGAAGGTCCAGGCGCCGGTGGGTTCGATGACGAACCCACGATTCGTATAGCCGTCGATGCAGGCGATGCGCTGTTTCGGTCCGACAGCGCAAATCTTGTCGCCGAGCCCCGGGTTGTTTCGGCTCCAGTCAAGGACGATCTTCTGCCCGACATCCAGAAGTGGATAGGCGCTGGGTTCGCAGCCGTCATCGATTCGTTCGATTGTGAAACCCCGGTCGTAATTCACCGCTCCCACCCGCAGCTGTGAGACATCGGAGCAGGTGCGGTCATCGGGTTTGTAGAAGTCCGACGAGAACCTGCCCGAGCATCCGATATCGCCGAGAGAGATCTGGCAGCTCAATCCGGTCGGCGTACTGAACCGGTAGACCGGGCCTCCGCGCAGCGGGATATAGAACCTCTCCGGATCGGCGGAAGAGAAATCCTGCAGGTTCGGGACAACGTGCGGTGGTGGCGCGGGACGCGCTGTACCGGAGACCGGTTGGGTGCAGGCCGTCAGGCCGGCCGCGGCAAATGCGACCAACCCAAGCGCAAGAGGCCATTTGCTCGCCGGTGCGATGAGTTTCAGGAATGTCCATCGCCGGTCGGCGACGGCGCTCAGCCGCCAGCGGGCCCCGGTCATTCCCAGATCTTATGGGCTGCTCGCGGGCCCCTGGAGCGCCAGTTCGCTACGGCTCACGCACCAAATACGGTGACACCGTCGAGCGGTGCTCGTTGAGGTCAAGGGCCTTGCCGAGCGCCGGGAAGGCGCGCTGCGGGCAGTTGTCACGTTCGCACACCCGGCAACCCGATCCGATGGGCGTGGCGACCTCGCCCGAGAGGTCCAGCCCTTCGGAGTACACCAGCCGATGGGCATGGCGCAGTTCGCATCCCAACCCGATCGCGAAGGTCTTGCCGGGCTGCCCGTAGCGCGAGGCGCGGCGCTCCACGGTGCGGGCCACCCACAAGTAGTTGCGGCCGTCGGGCATCTGCGCGATCTGCACCTGGATCTTTCCCGGGTTGGTGAAGGTTTCGTACACATTCCACAGCGGGCAGGTGCCGCCCGAGGAGGAGAAGTGAAAGCCGGTGGCGGACTGTCGTTTTGACATGTTCCCGGCGCGGTCTACCCGGACGAACGAGAACGGCACGCCGCGCATCGACGGACGCTGCAGCGTGGAGAGCCGGTGCGCGATGGTCTCGTAGCTCACCGAATAGAACGCCGACAGCCGCTCCACGTCGTACCGGAAATTCTCGGCCACATCGTGGAATTGGCGGTAGGGGAGAACGGTCGCCGCGGCGAAGTAGTTGGCCAGGCCGAGCCGGGCCAGGGTGCGGGATTCGTCGCTGGTGAACATGCCCTCGTCGACCATCTTGTCGATGAGTTGGCCGAACTCGAGGAAGGCCAGTTCGGCCGCCATCTTGAACACCTGCTGGCCGCGGGAGAGATGATTGCCCATCTCCAGCGTCTTGGTGGCCGGATCATAACGGTGCAGCACGGTGTCGCCCAGATCGATGCGCCGCACGATCCGGACCCCGTGCTCGGTGGTCAGCCGGTTGGCCAGCTCGCCGGCCAGATCACCGCGGTGCATCCGGATCTTGGCGGTCAGATCCTCGGCGGCGGTATCGAGCTCGTGCAGATAGTTCTGCCGTTGGTAGAAGTAGTCGCGCACTTCTTCGTGTGGCATGGTGATCGACCCGCTGCCGCTGCCGTCCGAGTAGCGGTCTT
The DNA here is from genome assembly GCF_001665625.1 of Mycolicibacterium peregrinum. GTDB lineage: Bacteria > Actinomycetota > Actinomycetes > Mycobacteriales > Mycobacteriaceae > Mycobacterium > Mycobacterium peregrinum_B. Next base: position 15,165 of record NZ_LZSY01000088.1, read on the forward strand.
CGGTGGCGGCGGCCAACTGGGTGGTGGTGAGCCGGTACCGACGGTGCAGGTTCACCATGGCGCGGGCGAAGTTCGGATACGCCGCCACCATGTCGGCGACTTCGGCGACATCCATGCCGGCGCCGAGATCGCGGTCCATCGCCACCTCGCGCATTTCCGCGACCAATCGGGTGTCGTCGTGGGAGGCGAAGAACGTCGCGTCCACCCCGAAAACCTCGGTGATGCGGAGCAGCACCGCCACGGTGAGCGGCCGGACGTCGTGCTCGATCTGGTTGAGGTAGCTGGGGGAGATCTCCAGCATCTGAGCCAGGGCCGCCTGGCTGAATCCACGCTCGCTCCGCAGTTGACGCACCCGCGACCCAACGAACGTTTTTGCCACGGTGAACTAGGCTACCGCCGGATTAACACAGTTGCGAAGACGTCATTGGCTCCCTTGGCAGTTCAGGCTCTACTGGCAGTATCGGGCTGCCTGGCATGATCGGCTCAGGCGACAGCAACTGGGAGATGACCATGACGGGAACCGCGCAAACTTCGACCACCGGGCTCAACAAGGTGATGATGCCGGTGCCCGATCCCCATCCCGACGTCTTCGACCGGGAATGGCCGCTGCGGGTCGGCGATATCGATCGGGTCGGACGTTTGCGGTTCGACGCCGCCGCCCGGCACATCCAGGACATCGGCTCCGACCATCTCCGCGAACTCGGCTTCGAGGAGACCCATCCGTTGTGGATCGTGCGGCGCACGATGATCGACCTGATCAAGCCGATCGAGTTCCAGGACATGCTGCGGATGCGGCGGTGGTGTTCCGGAACGTCGAACCGGTGGTGCGAGATGCGGGTGCGGATCGACGGCCGCAAGGGCGGCCTCATGGAATCCGAGGCGTTCTGGATCAACATCAACCGGGAGACGCAGGGGCCGGCCCGCATCTCCGACGACTTCCTGTCCGGCCTGCGCCGCACCACCGACGAGGCGCGGCTGCGTTGGAAGTCCTACCTGAAGGCCGGCAGTCGTGAGGATGCGGCCGAAATTCGCGAGTATCCGGTGCGGGTGTCCGACATCGACCTGTTCGATCACATGAACAACTCGGTCTACTGGACGGTGATCGAGGACTACCTGTACTCCCATCCCGAGCTGCTGGAGAAGCCGCTGCGGGTGACCATCGAGCACGACGCCGCAGTGGCGCTCGGCGAGAAACTCGAGATCCTTTCGCACGTTCACCCCGCCGGATCGACCGACAAATTCGGCGAAGAGCTCTCCGACCGCACTGTTAGAACGCTCACATATGCCGTCGGCGACGAGACAAAAGCGATCGCTTCACTGTTCTCGCTCTGACCCCTCCCGGTTTAACAGTACGAGCGTACTGACCTGCGCCTTTGGGCTACCCGTCGGTAGCTTCTGAACCGGTACAGCCATCATATTTCTTCGCAATCTTCGCAAGTTAACTAAGCGCTTTGGCGAAAGTTGGCAACTGAAACGGGTGGACCTGCGGATATGGGTTATGACATCTTCGGATTAGCACACCAGTGAAGCTGCTGCGGCGTTAGCAAGGAACCGCGGTGGTCGAACCAAACCGAAGGAGCAGTCCTATGTCGACCGTGGGCACCCCCAAGTCACCGGAGCAGATCCAGCACGACTGGGATCACAACCCCCGCTGGAAGGGCATCACCCGTACCTACACCCCGGCCGACGTGGTTGCCCTGCAGGGGACCGTCGTCGAGGAGAACACCCTCGCCCGCCGCGGCGCCGAGGTGCTGTGGGAGCAGCTCCACGACATGGACTTCGTCAACGCGCTCGGCGCGCTGACCGGTAACCAGGCCGTGCAGCAGGTCCGCGCCGGCCTGAAGGCCATCTACCTGTCCGGGTGGCAGGTCGCCGGTGACGCCAACCTGTCCGGCCACACCTACCCCGACCAGAGCCTCTACCCGGCCAACTCGGTGCCGCAGGTCGTCCGCCGCATCAACAACGCTCTGATGCGTGCCGACCAGATCGCCAAGGTCGAGGGCGACACCTCGGTCGAGAACTGGCTCGCCCCGATCGTCGCCGACGGTGAGGCCGGCTTCGGTGGTGCGCTCAACGTCTACGAGCTCCAGAAGGCCATGATCGCCGCCGGTGTCGCCGGTTCGCACTGGGAAGACCAGCTGGCCTCCGAGAAGAAGTGCGGCCACCTCGGTGGCAAGGTGCTGATCCCCACCCAGCAGCACATCCGCACCTTGACCTCGGCCCGCCTGGCTGCCGACGTCGCCGACGTGCCCACCCTGGTCATCGCGCGCACCGACGCCGAGGCCGCCACCCTGATCACCTCCGATGTGGACGAGCGCGACCGCCCGTTCATCACCGGTGAGCGCACCAACGAGGGCTTCTACCGGGTGCAGAACGGCCTGGAGCCGTGCATCGCCCGCGCAAAGGCCTACGCGCCGTACGCGGACCTGATCTGGATGGAGACCGGCACCCCGGACCTGGAGCTGGCCAAGAAGTTCGCCGAGGGCGTCAAGAGCGAGTTCCCGGACCAGATGCTGTCCTACAACTGCTCGCCGTCCTTCAACTGGAAGCAGCACCTGGACGACGACACCATCGCCAAGTTCCAGCGCGAGCTGGGCGCGATGGGCTTCAAGTTCCAGTTCATCACGCTGGCCGGCTTCCACGCCCTCAACTACTCGATGTTCGATCTGGCCCACGGCTACGCCCGCGAGCAGATGAAGGCCTACGTCGAGCTGCAGGAGCGCGAGTTCGCCGCCGAGGAGCGCGGTTACACCGCCACCAAGCACCAGCGTGAGGTTGGCGCCGGCTACTTCGACCGCATCGCCACCACGGTTGACCCGAACAGCTCGACCACCGCGCTGGCCGGTTCCACCGAAGAGGGTCAGTTCCACTGAGCTTGCGAAAGTGGAACCGAACAGCCGGAGCCACTGAGCTTGCGAAAGTGGAACCGAACAACCGGAGCCACTGAGCTTGCGAAGTGGAACCGACGAGCCTGAGGCACTAAACCCAGTGGCTTGACAGCAGCAGGCCCCGCTCAGAATTCTTGGGCGGGGCCTGTCGCATGTCTGCGTATTGAGAAAGTGAAGTCGTGAGCAATCAAATTGAACGTATAGGTGTGATCGGTGCCGGCCAGATGGGTGGCGGGATCGCCGAGGTGTCCGCGCGCGCGGGCGTGGACGTGCTGGTGTTCGACACCGCCGACGCCTTCGTGACCGCCGGACGCAACCGGATCACCAAGTCCCTCGAGCGCGGAGTCAGTGCGGGCAAGATCACCGAGGGGGAGAAGGACGCCGCGCTGGGCAAGCTGAAGTTCACCACCACGCTCGCCGATCTGGCCGATCGTCAGCTGGTCATCGAGGCCGTGATCGAGGACGAGGCCGTCAAGACCAAGATCTTCGCCGACCTGGATCGCATCGTCACCGACCCCGATGCAGTGCTGGCCTCGAACACCTCCAGCATCCCGATCATGAAACTCGCAGCAGCTACCCAGAATCCTGCCAGGGTTCTCGGCCTGCACTTCTTCAACCCGGTTCCGGTGTTGCCGCTGGTCGAATTGATCACCGCCCTGACAACCGACGAGGCCGCCGCCGCGCGGGTCGAAGACTTCGCCAGCACGGTTCTCGGAAAACAGGTTGTCCGTTGTTCGGACCGGTCCGGTTTCGTCGTCAACGCGTTGCTGGTGCCGTACCTCCTGGCGGCGGTCCGGATGGTCGAGGGTGGCTTTGCCACAATTGACGATGTCGACAAGGCAGTGGTGGCCGGGTTGTCCCACCCGATGGGGCCGCTGCGCCTGTCCGATCTGGTCGGATTGGACACCCTCAAGCTCATCGCCGACAAGATGTTTGACGAGTTCAAAGAGCCTTTGTATGCCGCGCCGCCGCTGCTGTTGCGCATGGTGGAGGCGGGACAGCTGGGCAAAAAATCGGGCCAGGGCTTCTACGAGTACTGAGAAAGACCGCGCTGGCACTATGGCCGAGGCTTAGCTAGTCTACCCATGGTAGGGCCTGCTGGCTCGCTCTATAGAGTCTGCATGTAAAACAGTGTCGGCCCCTAAACCATTGGTCGTCAGCAGCAGAAACGCAAAGAGGTAATTTTTCGCATGTCTAACGTCGAGTCCGATCTTGCTCCGTACTACGAGGAGTCGCAGTCGATCTACGACATCTCGAATGAGTTCTATGCTCTCTTCCTCGGGCCGACCATGGGCTACACCTGCGGTTACTACGAGCGCGAGGACATGAACCTCGAGGAATCGCAGAACGCCAAGTTCGATCTCGCGCTGGGCAAGCTCGACCTCAAGCCGGGTATGACCCTGCTGGACATCGGCTGCGGCTGGGGCGGTTGCCTTGAGCGGGCGCTGATCAACCACGACGTCAACGTCATCGGGATCACGCTGAGCAAGGAACAGTCGGACTACGCCCGCAAGCGGCTGGCCAAGATCGACACCAACCGCAACGTCGAGATCCGGTTGCAGGGCTGGGAAGAGTTCAACGAGCCCGTCGACCGCATCGTCTCGATCGGCGCGTTCGAGGCCTTCAAGCAGGAGCGTTACCCGATCTTCTTCGAGCGGGCCTACAGCATCCTGCCGGACAACGGCGGCCGCATGCTGCTGCACACGATCCTGGCACACACCCAGCAGTTCTTCCGCGAGAACAACATCAAGCTGACGATCAGCGACCTGAAGTTCATGAAGTTCATCGGTGAGGAGATCTTCCCCGGTGGGCAGCTGCCTGCGGTCGAGGACATCGAGAAGCTCGCCGACGACTCGGGCTTCAAGCTGGAGCGCATCCACCTGCTGCGGCCGCACTACGCGCGCACGCTGGACATGTGGGCGGCCAACCTGGAGGCCAAGAAGGACGAGGCCATCGCCCTGCAGGGTCAGGAAGTGTACGACCGGTTCATGAAGTACCTGACCGGTTGCGCCGACTTCTTCCGTCGCGGCATCACCAACATCGGCCAGTTCACGCTGGTCAAGTAGTTTCGCTTTTCCTCTCACGCCGAAACTACGGTTCCTGATGGATTTCGCTTGGAATCCGTCACAACCCGTAGTTTCGGCGTGAGTGCTTTAGGGCGTTGTGCACCCGAGCGACGATCTCGGGCTGCCGGCACCGCAGTTGACGGGCGCTGACCCGCACGATCGTCCATCCGCGTGACGCCAGGAATTCCAGTCGGACGATGTCGTAGCAGGTGCGGGCGACGCATCTCGCCGACGAGGTGAAGCTCGTCGGCGGCGATGACGCCGGTGTGGATCAGGATCCAGGGCGGCGAGGGCTGGCGGATGCGGGCCAGTTCGGCCGGCGCATCGTCGGGGAGCCATTTGCTGCCCAGTACTGCCGCGGCGGAATACCCGGCAAGCGTGGCGTTGCGGCCCGACCACAGCCACGCGGCTATCGCATGGTCATGCGCGGTCAGCAGCAAACCTGTTGGCGCATAGACATTCTGGTGCGGCATCACATATTTGGACCGCAATGTCTGGCGGGTGGCGGACTCCGCCGCCATCGCCTCGCTGCCTACGATGATCTGCGCCACGGATATTGGACGTGGGGTGCACACAGCCGGGCCCGGCGAAAGAAACTCAGGCCTCAGCCAACCGCTTCTTCTCCGCCTCGACGTCGAAGTCGGCAGGCGGCCACGACATGTTGAGGCCCTTGAGTGCCTCGATGAGCAGTTCGGTGATGGCCAGCCGGCTGTACCACTTCTTGTCGCACGGCACGATGTGCCAGGGCGCATAGTCGGTGGAGGTCTTCTCCAGCATGGCCTGATAGGCCTCCTGGTATTTGGGCCACAGCAGCCGCTCGTCGATATCGGCCGGGTTGTACTTCCAGTACTTGTCGGGCCGCTCCAGTCGTTCGGCCAGCCGCGCTTTCTGCTCGGCGAGTGAGACGAACATGGCCACCTTCACCAGGGTGGTGCCGGCATCGACCAATTCGCGTTCGAAGGCGTTGATCTCGTCGTAGCGGGTGCCCCAGACGTCCGGCGGCACCAGGTTGTGCACGCGGACGATCAGCACGTCCTCGTAGTGCGAGCGGTCGAACACCCCGATGTGCCCGGCCGGCGGGAGAGCGTTACGGATCCGCCACAGGTAGTGGTGGGCGCGCTCCTCCTCGGTGGGCTTGCCGAAACTGGTATAGCGGATGCCCTGCGGATTTGCCGCTCCCACAACATGTTTGACGATCCCGCCCTTGCCTGCGGTGTCCATGCCCTGCAGGATCAGCAGCACCGAGCGGTTGTCGTCACCACTCTTGCTGCGGGCGTAGAGCATTTCCTGCAGCGAGGCGAAGCGCATGTTGCGTTCGGTCTGCAGGGTGGGCGCATCGCTCTTGTTCCCGCGGAATCCCGGCGTGCTGTTGGCGTCGATGCGGGCGACCTCGTCGCCGGGGCGGAAAGCCAGCTGGTCATGTGGTTCGTGGGTCCACAGGGCAGGCAGATCTCTGTCGCTCACCCGATCAGTCAAGCAGTTGTGGCGGCAAAACCGGTGATGGATGTGGCAGTGAGTTGAACTTCTCCAGCGAGCCGCCGACTTCGACGATGCCGCACAGCGCGTTCCACGACAGCATGGTCAGGTAGTCGATCAGTTCATCGGCGGTCATCCGCGGGTTCGACATCCAGGAGTGGGTGGCCAGCTGGACCCCGCCGACGGTGTGGAACGCCCACGCCTCGGCGCCACGGGTGTCCATGCCGACCGAGGCCATGCGGCGGCGCAGCATGACGGCGAGCATGCGCGCGATGATCTGCTCGGAATCGGCGACGGCCTTGCTCTTGCTGGCCGAGTTGTTCGCCATCACGAACGGATAGATCTCGGGCTCGGCGGCAACGGTTTCCACGTAGACCTTGATGATCTCGCGGGTCAGATCGAATCCGTCGAGATTCGAGGACAGGGCGGCAGCCATGTTGGGGATCAGGGTGGTCTGGGCGAACCGCATCATCACAGCGGTGGTGAGGTCGTTCTTGTCGACGAAGTAGCGGTACAGCACCGTCTTGGAAACGCCGATCTCAGCGGCGATCTCGTCCATGCTGACGTTGCTGCCCTGGCGCCGGATCGCTTCGAGGGTGCCGTCTACCAGCTCATTGCGCCGCTCCACCTTGTGTTGGTGCCAGCGCCGTTTGCGTCCATCGGTCTTCACCGTCACCGGCGGAGTCTGCTGTGCCACTGTCGCAGTAGTCCCATTCCCTAGTTCCACTTGATACTACGGCGAATCTGCGGTTACCGGCTTGAGGGTCAGGCCGTCAGTCGCGGCGATAGCGCAAGATGGAAAGGTGGCACATCGAACCGACGCCGGAGTCCGCGTGAATGCGGGCCCGCGGCAAAGTTTTGCCGAAACGCTGGCCGGTGCGGACAGCGCTGCCGACGCCGAACGCCTACGGGGTTTGCGGAGGATGAAGCTGGTAGCGCTGAGCTTCCTGGTCGGCGCCACGGTGATCTTCCTCCTGTGCACCTGGGCGCAGTCGCGGGGCGCGGCCGGCTGGGTCGGTTATCTGCGGGCCGCGGCCGAGGCGGGCATGGTCGGCGCGCTGGCCGACTGGTTCGCGGTGACCGCGCTGTTCAAGCATCCGTTGGGCCTGCCCATCCCGCACACGGCGATCATCAAGCGCAAGAAGGACCAGCTGGGCGAGGGTCTGGGCACGTTCGTGCGGGAGAACTTCATGTCTCCCGAGGTGATCGCCACCAAACTTCACGACGCCCAGGTCGCGGGCCGGCTGGGCAAGTGGCTGTCCGACCGTCCGCATGCCGAGCGGGTGGCCGCCGAGGCGTCGACCGTGCTGCGGGTCGGGGTCGAGATGCTGCGCGACGAGGACGTCCAGCACGTGCTGGACCGGATGATCGTCAAGCGCATCGCCGAGCCCAAATGGGGACCACCGATCGGCCGGGTGCTGTCCACGCTGCTGCAGGAGGGGCGCCAGGAAGCACTGATCCAGCTGTTGTGCGACCGGGCGTTCCAATGGTCGCTGAACTCCGGTGAGGTGATCGAGCGGGTGATCGAGCGGGATTCGCCCACGTGGTCGCCCCGCTGGGTGGACCACCTGGTCGGGGAGCGGATGCACCGGGAGCTCATGGACTTCACCGACAAGGTGCGGCGCAACCCCGACCACGAGCTGCGCCGCTCGGCGACCCGGTTCCTGTTCGAGTTCGCCGACGATCTGCAGAACGACGAGGCGACGATTCAGCGCGCCGAGAACGTCAAGGAACAGATCATGGGTCGCGACGAGGTGACGCGGGCGGCCGAGAGCGCGTGGGCGGCGGCCAAGCGGATCATCCTGGAGTCGGTGGACGACCCGTCCTCGGCGCTGCGCACCCGGATCGCCGACTCGGTGATGCGCATCGGGGAGTCGCTGCGTGACGACGCCGAGCTACGCGACAAGGTCGACAGCTGGATCATCCGAGGGGCGAAACACCTGGTCGCGGAGTATGGGACCGAGATCACAGCAATCATCACCGAGACCATCGAACGCTGGGACGCCGACGAGGCGAGCCGCCGGATCGAACTGCATGTGGGCCGTGACCTGCAATTTATCCGGATCAACGGCACGGTGGTGGGATCGCTGGCGGGCCTGATCATCTATTCGGTAGCCCAACTACTCTTCTGACCTGCGCTAACTAGTGCTTGCAAAAGTTAGCACCCCGTCGTAGCGTGAATTTTGTCGTTAACGGATACACGGCCTACGAGGGGAATGACATGGCGCAAGACGAAAATCTCGCCGCTGTCGTCTCCAACGCTGCGCAGGACATCGGAAGCTTCATCCGGGCCCAGCGCGAGGCGGCGCAGGTATCGGTTCGGCAGTTGGCCGAGAAGGCCGGCGTCAGCAATCCCTACCTGAGCCAGATCGAACGGGGATTGCGGAAACCCTCCGCCGACGTGCTCAACCAGATCGCGAAGGCACTTCGGGTGTCCGCGGAAGTCCTCTATGTGCGCGCCGGGATCTTGGAGCCCAGCGAGCCCAGCGAGGTCCGCGACGCCATCGTCAACGACGTGGGGATCACCGAGCGGCAGAAGCAGGTGCTGCTCGATATCTACACATCGTTCCGGCAGCAGAACGAAGCCGAAGCAGGTGAGGAGCAGACATCTGATCCGACTGACTGACACCTCACCAACTGACCGATAACCATTCGCACGAAAAGCCATCCTGAGAAAGGAATTCGCATGACCGAGAAGACTCAGCCCACCATCGAAGACCTCAAGGCCCCGCTGTTGGCCGCCGTCGGCGCTGCCGACCTGGCCCTGGCCACGGTCAACGAGATCGTCGCCAGCCTGCGTGAGCGTGCCGAAGGCGCGCGCACCGATGCCGAGGCCCGCGTCGAGGAGAGCCGTGCCCGCCTGAACAAGCTGCAGGAGGAGCTGCCGGCCCAGTTCGGTGAGCTGCGCGAGAAGCTGAACTCCGACGAGCTGCGCAAGGCCGCCGAGGGCTACGCCGATCAGGCCACCGCGACCTACAACAAGCTGGTCGAGCGTGGCGAGGCCGCGTTGGAGCGCCTGCGCAACCAGCCGGCCATCGAAGAGGCCGCCAGCCGGGTCGAGGGCTACACCGACCAGGTCTCCGAGCTGACCCAGGAGGCTCTGGGCACCGTGGCGACCCAGACCCGCGCGGTCGGCGAGCGCGCCGCCAAGCTGGTCGGCGTCGAGCTGCCGAAGAAGGCCGAAAAGGCCGAGGCCCCCGCTGCTGCGGCCCCCGCCAAGAAGGCCGCCCCGGCCAAGAAGGCCCCGGCTGCTCCGGCCAAGAAGGCTGCCACCCCGGCCGCCAAGAAGACCACGGCCACTCCGGCCAAGAAGGTCACCCAGAAGTAATACCGGTGTCGATCGGCGGGACATTGAGCCCCGTCGGTCGACGCTGACGATGAGGCCCGCATAGGCTGGTGAGGTGCAACTTGCCAACCTTGCGGGCCTCATTATTTCCGTACTCGGTTACGTGGTCGTTCTCGTGACCGTGTACGCCTTCGTGCATGCGGCGATGCAGCGTCCGGACGCCTACACGGCCACCGGCAAGCTCACCAAGCCGGTATGGCTGGCCATCCTGGGTGTGAGCGCGGTGCTGACGCTGCTGGTGGGTGGTGTGTTCATCCCCGTCATCGCGGCCTGCGCCACCGGTGTCTACCTCGTCGATGTGCGGCCCAAGCTGCTCGAAATCCAGGGAAAGTCGCGCTGACCTGATGCGTTCGTCACTGGCTGCGTTCGGCGCGGCTTGTCTCGCGCTGGGCGCGACATTGACCTCGATCCCCGTCGCTGCCGCCGACCCGGCTGCCGACCACGTCTACGTCGACCACGTCGAATGGGCCAAATGGCGTGACCTGTCGAGCCTGCGCGTCTATCCCACCGACGCTGCCCGGGAGCTGGCCCGTCAGCCTGGCAACGTCGCGCAGGCCGACCAAGCCTGGGCCGAGGTGCTGGCCCTGTCGCCCGATGCCGACCTACCCGGGATGCGTGAACAGTTCGTGTGTCACTGGACGTTCGCCGAACTCACCGAGCCCGGCAAGACCAGCTGGAATCTGGAGCCGTGGCGGCCCGAGGTCGCCCCCGAGGTGATTCTGGCCAGCGGATGCAATCCCGGCGGCAGTGAGGAACCGTTCTGATGGGCAGCTACACCCGCGCTCAACTGGCGGCCCTGGTCGACCACACCTTGCTCAAGCCCGAGGCCACCGTGGCCGACGTCGAGAAGCTGGTGGCCGAAGGCGCCGACCTCGGGGTGTTCTCGGTATGCGTGTCACCGTCGCTGGTCACCGCCGCGGCCGCGGCGGCCCCGTCCGGCCTGGCGGTGGCCGCGGTGTCCGGTTTCCCATCGGGCAAACACCTGGCCGAGATCAAGGCCCGCGAATCGCACCTGGCGGTGGCCGCGGGCGCCGCCGAGATCGACATGGTGATCGACGTCGGGATCGCGCTGATGGGCGACCTCGACGCGACCGCGGCCGAGGTCGCCGAGGTACGTGCCGCGGTGCCGGGCGCCACGCTCAAGGTGATCGTCGAGTCCGCGGCGCTGCTGGAGTTCGGCAGCGAGGCGTTGTTGCAGGACGTCTGCCGGGCCGCCGTCGGCGCCGGAGCCGACTTCGTCAAGACGTCCACCGGCTTTCACCCCTGCGGGGGCGCTTCCACCCGGGCTGTCGAACTGATGGCGCGCGCGGTGGGTGACGGTGTGGGGGTCAAGGCGAGCGGCGGCATCCGCACCGCCGACGTGGCGGTCGCGATGCTCGACGCCGGAGCCACCCGGCTCGGCCTGTCGGGCACCAGGGCGGTGCTCGACGGCCTCACCGGCTGAGCGCGGAGTCAGGCATACCAAACGCGGGAAAACTCAGAGCTTGTCGAAGCAGGGATCGTCGGCGGGTTTCGGCATCGACGCGTTCTTTGTCGAGAACTTCGCCACCACGCCGCTGTCGGTGACCTGCACGCTGTCGGCGTGAATTCCCATAGGATAGTTCTCGGTCAGCTGGCCGGTGAACTTGTCCAGGATGGGTTGCAGCGTCTCGCGCGGCCACGACAGTCCGATCGCGCTCAGGTCGACGATCTGCATCGAGATGCCCTTGTTGACCACCGTGGGCTTGGCGGTGATGGTGCCGAGCAGGCCCTTGAGCTCGATCGTCCCGTTCGAAGGGTTGGTCTTCACATCCGAGATGGCCGAGCCGATGAACGGCAGCTGGACCATGTCGGCCACCGTCTGGCGGATGCCGTCGGTGCCCCAGGTGATGTCGGCGACCAGCGATCCGACGGTGCCGCTGGAATCGGCGGTCTCCTGGATGCGCACGTCCTCGATGCCGAGCTTGACCTGCATGCCCTTGGCCTCGCGGATCTGGTTGCCCGCGGTCTCGATGTTGATGTTGGTGTAATGGCCGCTCGCGTGCTGCATCAGGAACGGCGGCAGCGGGTCGAACGAGGCCTTCGCACCGTCCTGCACGATGCATTCGACGATCGAGGCGACGATCTTGTCGGCCCGGCTGCGGGCGTACAGCTCACCGCCGAGCACGCCGGCGGCGACCAGAGCCACCACGATCACGAAGACCAGCACCACCGACAACGGATCCGACAGCAGCTTCTTGATCTTCGCCAGTGCCGAGGGGCTCTCCGGGCCCTGCGGCTGGGGAGCTGCAGGTGCCGGTTCGTCGACCTGACCCGGCTGAGCCGTCGGGGGCTGCGGAGGCAGCTCCTGGGTAGGCGATGGCGGGGACTGGTCGGTTGGGCGAGCCCAGGGATCGGTCACCCCAGCGATTGTGCCTTACCGAACTGAGCGAACTGTGAGCGGTTCTGCAGCACCGCGATGGTGTCCCGGACCTGGTTGGCGGCGTCGAGGTCGACGTCGAAAACCAGCAACTCCCGCTCGGCCCCGGCCACGGCGAGAACCTCACCGGTGGGGGAGGCGACCACACTGCCACCGACGCCCGTCGGCCCGACCTTGGCGATCTCGTCGCCCGGATACGCCTGGTCCACCGCGGCGATGAAGCCGGTGGTGTCCAGCGCCCGGGCGCGGGCCAACAGGGTCCACTGCTCCAGCTTGCCGGGCCCGGACCCCCATGAGGCATGCACGGTGATCAGCTGGGCGCCGCGACGGGCCAGCTCCACATAGAGCTCGGGGAATCGGATGTCGTAGCAGGTGCTCAGGCCGACCGTGACCCCGTCGACCGTGATGGTCACCGGATCGAAACCCGGTGCCACAGTGCGTGATTCGGCGAACCCGAAGGCGTCGTACAGGTGGATCTTGTCGTAGTGCGCATCGACGCCGGGGCCCGTTGCGATCAGGGTGTTGGTGACCCGACCGTCGTCACTGGGGACGAACATCCCGGCCACCACCACCACCCCGGCCCGCGCGGCGATCTCGCGTACCGCCGTCGCCCACGGTCCGTCGAGGTTCTCGGCGACAGGGCCCAGCGGCACCCCGAAGCGGCACATCGTGGCCTCGGGGAACAACACCAACCGCGCGCCATCAGCGGCGGCGCGGTGGGTGTACTCGTCGACCAGTGCGAGATTCGACGACGGGTCCGTGTCGGTGGCGATCTGCGCCAGGGCAATTCGCATGCGGATCAGTTTAGTGGCGCCACGGTGCCTAATTTGTGGCTGGCGCCACGGTGCCTAATTTGTGGCTGGCGCCACGGCGCCCCACGGGACGGTGAGCACTCCGTCGCGCAACCGGCGGCGCGGCGCGGCGACCGGCCATCCCTCGGTGCGCAACAGCTCGACCATGGCCCGCCAGCGCACCCGCGGTCCGAACACGCCGTGCCCGGCCGCGCTGGCCCACGCCCGGTCGGCGGCGCCGAGCAGCGCGTGGATCGGCTGACCTTCGACGTTGTGGTGGATCAGCACCTTGGGCAGCCGTTCGGCCAGATCCGACGGCCGCTCGATGCTGAACGGGTCACACGCCAGGGTCAGGGTCACCGGCCCGTCCGCGTCCAACAGCACCCAGCAGCATCGGCGGCCCAGCTCGTCGCAGGTCCCGTCGACGATCAGCCCACCGGGCGCGAGCCGGCGCGACATCGTCGCCCAGGCATCCGGCACCGCCTCGACCGGATACTGACGCAGCACGTTGAACGCCCGCACCAGCACCGGTCGCAGCCCGGCCAACTCGAACCCGCCGAGGGCGAAGTGAACGTCGCTGGCCCCGGACATCGCGCGGGCGGTGGCCACCCGTTCCGGGTGGATCTCCAGGCCGACGACCCGCACGTCGGGACGCACCGACTGCAGTCGCGCGGCCAGTTCGAGCGTGGTCACCGGCAGCGCGCCGTACCCGAGATCGACCACCAGCGGATCGGTCGCGGCCCGCAACACACTGCGTACCCGCGGCGAGTGCACCAGCCAACGGTCACTGCGGCGCAGCCGGTTGTATCCGGTGGTGCCCCGGGTGACCGCGCCGACGGGTCTAGACGTGCTCGGCGATCCACTCAGCGGTGAACGCCCCCTCGATGGTGAAAACCTCGTTGACGGACTGCAGGACCATGTCTTCGAGCTTGCCGCCGACCAGGGGCATCGGCACCTTGCAAATGCTGTCGACCTCGAGCCGGCTACCCGCCGACGCCCCGGTGAGCACATAGCGGCCGTCGAGCCGGCCCGGGACGTGTGAGACCGACGCGGCGTAATGGCCTTTCACGCCTTGCGGGTCGAAGGGGCCGAAAATCTGCCTGCGGGTGATGGCCATGTCGAGCGGTATCACCGATCGCAGGAGGGCGGGCAATTCCTCGCGCGGCAGCACCTGCCGGAACTCGACCTCGATCCCGCTCCCGTCGGAGCTGAACGCCGTGATGTCGGATTTCCCGGGCGTGAGGTCGTCGTAGCGGTCCATGAGGGCCTGCCAGTAATCGCCGTCCGCGAACACGGCGTACATCGTCTCGGCGGGTGCGTCGAAACTCAACGTCGACTGCCGGCTTCGGCTCATGGCTACCGACCGTACCGCCGGATTCAGCTGTGATCGGTGATCCACCCCGAGGTGAATCGTTGCTCGGCGGTCAACAGGTCGACCAGCTGCGAACCGATGAAACTCTCGATCTTGCCGCCGACCAGCGGCACCCTCACCTCGACCGTGATGTGCACCGACAAGCGGCACCCGCCGTCGGTCCCCGTCAGTGTCGCGGACCCGGACAGCGACACCGGTGCTCCTGAGATGGAGCCCTGGACCGTGCCGCGGGACGCGCCGTCACAGATCGGCTGCCAGTGCTCCTCGCGGCGGATCTTCAGATCGCCGCGGTGAAACTGTGACACCAGCCCGGGCAGCCGGTTTGCGTGCAGGATCTGCGTGGTGACCGCTTTGATCTCGCCGTCGTCGGACACGGTCAGGGCGTCCAGAGTGGCTTCGTCGGCCCCCGAATCGGCCAGCCGGGCCAACCAATACTGTTCGTCAGCGAATGCCCGGTGGACCTGTTCGACGCCGGCTTCGTAATCGGTGGCCATGTCGAATGATCGCGGCATAGCTGGTCAGGCTACCGTTACGGCCCGTGGTCAGTTCGTATGTTGCCGGGGTCGCGGTCGCCGAGTCGGTTGCGCTGGCCCCGCTGACCACGCTGCGCGTCGGTCCGGTGGCTCGCAGAGTGCTGACCTGCACCAGCACCGATCAGCTGATCGATGTGCTGCGCGCGGTCGCCGACCCGATCCTGGTGCTGGCCGGCGGATCCAACGTGGTGCTGGCCGACGATCTCTCCGAGACGATGCCCGATCTCACCGTGGTGCGGGTGGCCAACACTGCGATCACCGTCGAGGGCAACATGGTGCGCGCCGAGGCCGGCGCCGTGTTCGACGACGTCGTCGTGTCCTCCCTCAATCATGGGCTGGGCGGCCTCGAATGTCTGTCCGGGATACCGGGTTCGACCGGGGCCACCCCGGTGCAGAACGTGGGTGCCTACGGCGCCGAGGTCGCCGACACCATCAGCCGGGTGCGGTTGCTCGACCGGCGCACGGGCGAAGTCCGTTGGGCCGCACCGGAAGAACTCAAGTTCGGCTACCGCACCAGCATCCTCAAACACTCCGATGCCGTCATCGTGCTCGAAGTCGAGTTCGCCCTCGATCCGACGGGGCGCAGCGCACCGCTGCGGTACCGCGAACTGGCCACCGCGCTGGGAGTCGAACCCGGGGACCGGGCCGACCCGACGCGTGTTCGCCAGACCGTGCTGCAGTTGCGTGCCGGCAAAGGGATGGTGCTCGACGCCGATGACCACGACACCTGGAGCGTCGGGTCGTTCTTCACCAACCCCGTGGTGTCGCAGGCCGAGTTCGAGCGGGTACAGGCCACGTTCGAGGCAGGCCAGGACGGAGCGGCCGGGGCGGTGCCGCATTACCCGGCACCCGACGGGGTCAAGCTCGCGGCGGGCTGGCTCGTCGAGCACGCCGGCTTCGGTAAGGGCTACCCCGGTGAAGGCGCTCCGGCGCGGCTTTCCACCAAGCATGCCCTGGCTCTGACCAATCGTGGCGAGGCGAACACTGCCGATGTGATTGCCCTGGCCAGAGCGGTGCAGGCGGGTGTTTTGGACCGCTTCGGGATCACGCTGCACCCAGAACCGATTCTGATTGGCTGCGATCTATCAGTACCCTAGATCCACGTGAGCCCTGGCGGTGATATAGAGGCGGATGCGCCGTTGTTCAATCGGCGGCGTGCCCTGACGGTGTTGACCGTCGGAATGGGAGCCGGACTGCTGGCTGCCTGCTCGGGAAAGTCGCCCGTCTCGGCACCTGAGGCAGCCGGGCCGGTGGCGCCGACGGTGACCTACGAGCCTGCCGCCGACTCCGATGACGTGCTGCCGACGGCGCCGGTCGGCGTCAAGGTCGAGAACGGCGTGTTCCAGCGCGTCAGCCTGACCAACGCCAACGGCAAGGTCGTCGCCGGCAAATTCAACAGCGACCGCACCGCGTTCACTGTCACCGAACCCCTCGGCTACGAATCCACCTACACGTGGGCGGGTGCCGTGGTGGGCCAGGACGGGAAGTCCGAATCCGTGCAGGGCAAGTTCTCCACCGTCGCCCCGCAGAAACAGGTCAACGGCCAGTTCCAGCTCGCCGACGGCCAGGTCGTCGGCGTGGCCGCGCCGATCATCCTGCAGTTCGACGCCGCGATCGACGACAAGTACCGGGCGACCGTCGAAAAAGCTCTTCAGGTCACCACCACCCCGCCCGTCGAGGGCAGCTGGGCATGGCTGCCCGACGAGGCCGGGGGCTCGCGCGTGCACTGGCGCACCCGGGAGTACTACCCGGCCGGAACCAAGGTCAGCGTCAACGCGCCGCTGTACGGCGTCAGCTTCGGTGACGGCGCCTACGGTGCGGCGGACTCGACGCTCGACATCGAGATCGGCCGCCGCCAGGTCGTCAAGGCCGAGGCCTCCAGCCACCGCATCCAGGTGCTCGACGGATCCGGCGCGGTGATCATGGACTTCCCGTGCAGCTACGGCGAGGGCGACCTGGACCGCAACGTCACGCGTAGCGGCATCCACGTGGTCACCGAGAAGTACGAGGACTTCTGGATGACCAACCCGGCCGCCGGGTACAGCAATGTGCACGAACGCTTCGCGGTGCGTATCTCCAACAACGGCGAATTCATCCACTGCAACCCGAACAGCATCGGTTCGCAGGGCAACACCAACGTGACCAACGGTTGCATCAACCTGAACCTGGAGAACTCGCAGCAGTACTTCAACAGCGCGATGTACGGCGACCCGGTCGAGGTGACCGGGACCCGGATCCAGCTGTCCTACGCCGACGGCGACCTCTGGGACTGGGCGGTGGACTGGAACGAGTGGAAGTCCATGTCCGCGCTGTCCTCGGAGGATTCGCCGTCGAATCTGCCGGCCAGCGCGCCGGCGACGCCGACCGACGCGCCCACCCTGTCCGGTACCCCGACGACAACAACGCCGCCGAAGCCCACGCCGGGCGGTTGATGCCTGCGCCGAAAGCAACGCTGTGGTCGTTGCGGCATTGCGCCAACGACCAGAGCGTTGCTTTCGCGGTTGTCAGGTGCGGTTACCGGGCTAGTCGTTCAACCCCCGGTTACTGCGCTAGTCGTTCAACCTCCGGTTACTGGGTTAGTCGTTCAACCTCCGGTTGAAGCGCGACCCGGGGGCCCCGCTGACCTGGTCACGCGGCCTGACCACGATCAGGTCGAGGTCGACGTGAGACGGGCGTGAGGCGACGAAACCGATCACCTCGGCGATGTCCTCGGCCACCAGCGGGGTAACCCCCTCATAGACCTTCTCGGCTCGCTCCTCGTCTCCGTCAAAGCGGTTCAGCGAGAAGTCGGTCTGCACCATCCCGGGCGCAACTTCGGTGAGCCGCACGGGTTTTCCGAGCAATTCGCTGCGCAGGGTGCGGTGCAGGACGCCCTGGGCGTGCTTGGCCGAGGTGTAGCCCGCCCCGTTGTCATAGATCTCGACGGCGGCGATCGAGGTGACGGTGATGATCAGCCCGTCGCCGGAGTCGATGAGCTTGGGCAGCAGTGCGCGGGTGACGCGCAGGGTGCCCAGCACATTGGACTCCCACATCCAGCGCCAGTGGTCGATCTCGGCGTCGGCCACCGGCTCCAGCCCGCGGGCCCCGCCGGCGTTGTTCACCAGCACATCCACCCGGTCCAACTGGGCCGCCAAGGCGTCGACGGAGGCCTGGTCGGTGACGTCCGCCACAATCGCGGTACCGCCGATCTCGTCGGCCAGCGCCTGGATCCGATCGGCCCGACGGGCCGCGCAAACCACGTGAAAGCCCAGGGCGGCAAGGGATCTGGCGGTTGCGGCACCGATCCCGGCGCTGGCGCCGGTGACCACTGCGACCCTTTTTTCTGACTGTGATGTCGTCACATGACCAACATTAGATGGCGTGCTAAGTTCTTCGTGTGTCCGGAAACCTCCAGTCCCGCTTCGTGCGGCGTGCGTGTTGTTGTTGCGCACCCCGCCGCGCCTGACTGAACCCGGACACCTTTTCACGTCCTGCTGAGTCGCCAGGTGTGGTCTTCAACCCACCAGTCGACAATCAGTAAGGACCATTCACGTGACCACCGCCATCGCCGCTCCCCGCCGCTCTTCTGCCCGTTCCGCTGCCGTCTCTTCGAACGGCGCCGCCACGCGGACCGCTCGGTCGCTGTCCGCCGCCTCGCGCTACCCGCAGTCGCGGCTGCTGCACATCGTCGCGCCGTCGCTGAAGGTGCCCGACGCCGCCGCGGCCTCGGTCTTCAGCGCCGTCCGCACCCGCGGGCCCATCGCCCGGGATGCCATCGCGCAGCTCACGCAGTTGAGCATCGCGACCGTCAACCGTCAGGTCACCGCGCTGCTCGACGCCGGAATCCTGCGTGAGCGTGCCGATCTCGCGGTCTCCGGGGCCATCGGACGGCCCCGGGTGCCCGTCGAGGTCAATCACGAGCCCTACCTCACGCTCGGCATCCACATCGGTGCGCGCACCACCAGCATCGTGGCCACCGACCTGTTCGGCCGCACGCTCGACGTGGTCGAGACGCCGACCCCGTCGGGGCCCCAGTCCGCAGCATTGGCCACCTTGGCTGCCAGCGCCCGCCGGTACCTGAGCCGCTGGCACCGTCGTCGCCCGCTGTGGGTCGGTGTCGCCGCCGGTGGCGTCGTCGACAGCGCCACCGGATACCTCGACCACCCGCGGCTGGGCTGGGCCGATGCCCCGGTGGGCCCGGTGCTTGCCGAAGCGCTTGCGCTGCCCGTGTCGGTGGCCTCGCATGTCGATGCGATGGCCGGTGCCGAACTGCTGCTGGGGGGACGCCGCTCCTCCCCGGAAGCCGCCGGCGCTCCGGCCCGGACCAGCCTCTATGTCTATGCCCGCGAAACCGTCGGCTATGCGCTCTCGATCGACGGCCGGGTGCACTCTCCGGCCAGCGGTCCCGGCACCATCGCCGGTCTGCCTGCGCAATCCGAATTGCTGGGCGGCTCAGGGCAATTGGAGACCACGGTAAGTGACGAGGCGGTGCTCAACGCGGCCCGCAAACTGCGGATCATCCCGGCCGAAGGTCCCTCCTCGACGCTGCCCGCGGTGCTTCGCGCGGCCCGGCAGGGTAACGAGAAGGCGGTCGAGCTGCTGGCCGACCGGGCCCGCGTGCTCGGCGAGGCCGTCGCGCTCCTGCGCGATCTGCTCAATCCCGACGATCTGGTGCTCGGGGGCCAGGCCTTCACCGAATACCCCGAAGGCATGCCCGTCGTGGAGGACGCCGTCACGCGCCGCTCGGTGCTGGGGCCCCGTGACATCCGGCTGACGGCCTTCGGTAACCGGGTCCAGGAGGCCAGTGCCGGCATCGTTTCGCTGGGCGGTCTCTACGCGGATCCGATCGGCGCCATGCGGCGTGCCCAAACCCGCCGGTCGGCGAACGGGGCCGGCATAGCCGCGGTGTAGACATAGAGGTGTGCGTCTAGCGTCAGACCTCGAGCTTCCCCGCCGCGTTGCGGTCATTTCCGTACACACCTCGCCGCTGGCGCAGCCGGGCACCGGTGATGCCGGCGGGATGAATGTCTACGTGCTGCAGACCGCGTTGCAGTTGGCCCGTCGTGGCGTCGAGGTGGAGGTCTTCACCAGGGCCACCTCCTCGTCGGATGCCCCGGTGGTGCCCGTGGCGCCGGGGGTGTTGGTGCGCAATGTGGTGGCCGGGCCGTTCGAGGGCCTGGACAAGTACGACCTGCCCACGCAGCTGTGCGCGTTCACCGCGGGGGTGCTGCGCGCCGAGGCGACACACGAGCCCGGCTATTACGACGTCGTCCACTCGCACTACTGGCTGTCCGGTCAGGTCGGCTGGCTGGCCCGGGACCGCTGGGCGGTGCCGCTGGTTCATACCGCGCACACCCTGGCCGCGGTGAAGAACGCTTCACTCGCCGCCGGTGATTCGCCCGAGCCGCCGCTGCGCGCAGTGGGGGAGCAGCAGGTGGTCGACGAGGCCGACCGACTCATCGTCAACACCGAACATGAAGCACAGCAGCTGGTTTCGCTGCACCACGCCGATCCGGGACGGATCGATGTAGTGCATCCCGGGGTGGACCTGGATGCCTTCACCCCGGGTGATCGCGATGCGGCACGGGCCGTCCTGGGCATTGCGTCCCACGAGCAGGTGGTGGCGTTCGTGGGCCGCATCCAGCCGCTCAAGGCGCCCGACGTGCTGTTGCGGGCTGCCGCGAAACTGCCCGGGGTCCGGGTGCTGGTCGCCGGCGGGCCGTCGGGCAGTGGCCTGGCCGAGCCCGACACCCTGGTTCGTCTTGCCGACGAACTGGGTATCACCGACCGCGTGACGTTCCTGCCGCCGCAGTCCCGCGAACAGTTGGTCAACGTGTATCGCGCCGCCGATCTGGTCGCGGTGCCCAGCTACTCCGAGTCGTTCGGCCTGGTCGCGATCGAGGCCCAGGCCTGCGGGACGCCCGTGGTGGCGGCCGCGGTCGGCGGTCTGCCGGTCGCGGTGGCCGACGGGGTCAGCGGCGCCCTGGTCGACGGACACGACGTCGACGACTGGGCGGCTGCCATCGACGGCGTGCTGCAACGCGATCCGGGTCCGTTGCGCCTGGCCGCCGCGGCCCACGCCGCACAGTTCTCCTGGGCGCACACCGTCGACGCCCTGCTGAACAGCTATGCCCATGCCATGAGTGACTACCGGTCCCGGCATCGCAGGCCGTCGGGCCGGCGTCCGGGGCGCCGGTTCGCGCTGCGCCGTGGGGTGCGGGCCTTATGAGCGAAGCCTGCGAGGGAACCGCATCATGAGCGACGTCGCAAAGATCATCACCGACAGCCTCGACGAGCACGAGCTGGTCTACCACCACCACGAGGGCGCACGCGGCGGCCTGCCCGGCATCGTCGTCGAGCTGCCGGGCGAACGGAAGCTCAAGACCAACACCATCCTGAGCATCGGTGAGCATTCGGTGCGCGTCGAGGCGTTCGTGTGCCGCAAGCCCGACGAGAACTTCGAGGGCGTCTACCGATTCCTGCTCAAGC
The DNA here is from genome assembly GCF_001665625.1 of Mycolicibacterium peregrinum. Classification (GTDB taxonomy): domain Bacteria; phylum Actinomycetota; class Actinomycetes; order Mycobacteriales; family Mycobacteriaceae; genus Mycobacterium; species Mycobacterium peregrinum_B. The sequence goes on from NZ_LZSY01000088.1 coordinate 36,503, forward strand.
GCAACCGCAGGCTCTACGGCGTCGCCTACACCCTCGACAATGTCGGCGACATCTACCTCGTCGGCCGGATGGCCCTGCATGCGGTCACCGCCGAGGAGATCGACCGGGTGCTCGGCCAGGTGCTCGAGGCCGTCGACTCCGACTTCAACACCTTGCTGGAACTGGGTTTCCGCTCATCCATCCAGAAAGAGTGGGAGTGGCGGGTTTCACGCGGAGAGTCGCTGAAGAACCTGGAAGCCTTTGAACATCTGATAGAAGAGCGTCTGATCGACGACTGAGCCCTCGTGAGAAGATCACACGCATGCCGACGCTGATCCTGCTCCGCCACGGTGAGAGCGACTGGAACCAGAAGAACCTGTTCACGGGATGGGTCGACGTCGACCTCACCGACAAGGGCCGCACCGAGGCCGTCCGCGGCGGCCAGCTGCTGGTCGAGAACGACGTGTTGCCCGACGTGGTCTACACCTCGCTGCTGCGTCGCGCGATCACCACCGCCAACCTGGCGCTGGATGCCGCCGACCGGCACTGGATCCCCGTGCACCGCGACTGGCGGCTCAACGAGCGGCACTACGGCGCGCTACAGGGCCTGGACAAGGCCGCGACCAAGGAAAAATACGGCGAAGAGCAGTTCATGGCGTGGCGGCGCAGCTACGACACCCCGCCGCCGGCCATCGAGAAGGGCAGCGAGTTCAGCCAGGACGCCGATCCGCGCTACGCCGACATCGGTGGCGGCCCGCTGACGGAATGCCTCAAGGACGTCGTGACCCGGTTCGTGCCGTACTACGAGGCGACGATCGTGCCCGACCTCAAGGCCGGCAAGACGGTCCTGATCGCCGCCCACGGAAACTCGCTGCGTGCGCTGGTCAAGTACCTCGACGGAATGTCCGACGAGGACGTCGTCGGCCTGAACATCCCGACCGGCATCCCGCTGCGCTATGACCTGGACGAGAACCTCAAGCCCCTGGTCGCAGGCGGTGAGTACCTCGACCCCGAGGCGGCCGCTGCCGGTGCCGCCGCGGTCGCCGCGCAGGGCGCCAAGAAATAGTTCGCTGGACACGCAGGCTTGCGGGCAAACAGCAGGTTACCGAGGGTTAACGCCAGCCGAACTCCTGTATTTGTCGGTGTGACTTGTCCCGTTTTGGCCGCACGCTGCTGGGATGACGTTCACCGTGTGCGTACGATTTTCGCGTGAGCTTGGTGTCGGCGTTACTGCTGACGGCGGTCGTGTCGTTGCTCGCGCTGATCGTCGGTGCGGGGCTGGCCGCCGTGGTCGCCCCCCGCATCGTGGCCAAGCGGCAGCAGCGCGAAGCTGATCAGGCCGGCCTGACGGTGTCGCAGATGCTGCAGCACATCGTGTCTGCAGCACCCAACGGCATCGTCGTGGTCGACACGTTCAACGACGTCGTCTACGCCAACGACCGCGCGACCGAACTCGGCGTCGTGCGCGACCGCCTGCTCGACGACCGGGCGTGGCGCGCGGCCGAGCAGGTGTTCGCCACCGGCCAGCCCATCGACGTCGACCTGTCGCCCCGCAAGCTCCCGCACCCCGGCCGGTCGGGCATCTCGGTGCGCGGCTGGGTGCGGCCGCTGAGCAGTGAGGACCGCCGCTTCGCGGTCGTCTACGCCGACGACCAGTCCGAGCACGCCCGGATGGAAGCCACGCGCCGTGACTTCGTTGCCAACGTCAGCCACGAGCTCAAGACCCCGGTGGGGGCCATGCGGGTGCTCGCAGAGGCGCTCCAGGCCTCCGCCGACGACCCCGACATGGTGCGCCGCTTCTCCGACAAGATGGTGGCCGAATCGCTGCGGCTGGCCGACATGGTGGGCGAGCTGATCGAACTGTCCCGGCTACAGGGCGCCGAGCGACTGCCCGATCTAGGGGCCGTCGACGTCGACACTGTGGTGTCCGAGGCGCTGTCGCGGCACAAGGTGGCCGCCGACAAGGCCGACATCTCGATTACCACCGACGCCGCGACCGGCTACCGGGTACTGGGTGACCAGACCTTGCTCGTGACCGCCATCGCCAATCTGGTGTCCAACGCAATTGCATACTCGCCCAACGGATCCGGCATCTCGGTGAGCCGGCGCCGGCGGGGCGGCAGCGTCGAGATCGCGGTCACCGACCGCGGTATCGGAATCGCCAAGGCCGATCAGGAACGGGTCTTCGAGCGGTTCTTCCGGGTCGACAAGGCCCGGTCGCGTGCCACCGGCGGTACCGGGCTGGGCCTGGCGATCGTCAAACATGTGGCCGCGAACCACAACGGAACCATCCGGCTGTGGAGTCAGCCGGGCACCGGGTCGACATTCACCCTGTCGATTCCGGCCTATCCCGAAACCGATGAGTCCACAGGTGACTCAGACGACCGAGAGGATTAGCGAGACCGATGACCAGCGTGTTGATCGTTGAGGACGAGGAGTCGCTGGCCGATCCCCTGGCATTCCTGCTCCGCAAGGAAGGCTTCGAGGCCACCGTGGTGGCCGATGGTCCCTCTGCACTGGCCGAGTTCGAGCGCTCCGGCGCCGATATCGTCCTGCTGGACCTGATGCTGCCGGGGATGAGCGGTACCGACGTCTGTAAGCAACTGCGTGCCCGGTCCAGCGTGCCGGTGATCATGGTCACCGCACGGGACAGTGAGATCGACAAGGTCGTCGGCCTCGAGTTGGGTGCCGATGACTATGTCACCAAGCCGTATTCGGCCCGCGAGCTGATCGCGCGGATCCGGGCGGTGCTGCGGCGCGGCTCCGACACCGACGACAGCGTGATCGGGGACGGCGTGCTGGAAGCCGGCCCGGTCCGGATGGATGTGGAACGCCACGTCGTGAGCGTCAACGGGGAGCAGATCACGTTGCCGCTCAAGGAGTTCGACCTCCTGGAATACCTGATGCGGAACAGTGGCCGGGTGCTCACCCGTGGCCAGCTCATCGACCGGGTGTGGGGTGCCGACTACGTGGGTGACACCAAAACCCTTGACGTGCATGTCAAGCGGCTGCGGTCCAAGATCGAGTCCGATCCGGCCAACCCGGTGCACCTGGTCACCGTGCGTGGCCTCGGCTACAAGCTGGAGGGCTGAGTTCTCACTCGATGTGCTCGGCGGCGCGGGTCGCCGGGTGCACGGCGACCAGGCCGAGGGCGCTGCGCCGCCGGCACATCGCGGCCAACTCGGCGTAGGCCTTCTCGCCGAGCACCGCGGTGAGCTCGGGGGCGTAGGACTCGAACACCGGGCGGGCGCCGACATGGGCGGCGGGGTCACCGGTGCAGTACCAGTGCAGGTCCGCACCGCCCTCGCCCCAGCCGCGCCGGTCGTACTCGGTGATGACGGTGCGCAGGATCTGGGTGTCGTCGGGCCGGGTGATCCACTCCTGGCTGCGTCGGATCGGCAACTGCCAGCACACGTCGGGCTTCATGGTCAGCGGCTCGACCCCGAGCTTGAGGGCCTTGCTGTGCAGCGCGCATCCGATGCCGCCGGGAAAGCCCGGGCGGTTCAGGAAGATGCACGCCCCCTTGTACTTTCGGGTCCGCAGGTTGGGCTTGCCGTCGTACTCGTCGTCCTCCAGGAAGCCCTTGCGGCCCAGGCCCTTGTCCCGGAACTGCCAGTCCTCGTCGGTCAGCTGTTTGACCGCGTCGTCGAGCCGGGCCCGGTCGTCGTCGTCAGAAAGGAACGCGCCATGCGAGCAGCAGCCGTCGTCCGGGCGGCCCTCGACGGTGCCCTTGCAGGCCGGTGTGCCGAACACACACGTCCAGCGGGACAGCAACCACGTCATATCGGCCGCGATCAGATGGGTCGCGTCCTCCGGGTCGTAGAACTCCACCCATTCGCGGGCAAAGTCGAGTTCGACTTCGCCGGGATGCACATCTGTCACGGCGCAAACGGTACCCCTATATGGCGGAACGCATTTCCCAACTGCGGCACGACGCACGGTCGGAAGTCCCACAGCCCCGGCGGGCGCATCTCGCGGGTTGCGGGAGGTCCGGCCACGAAGCGCTGGTGGGCTGCCGTTAGGTTGGTGCAGTGCGGTTAGGCGTGCTCGATGTCGGGAGCAACACGGTTCATCTCCTCGTGGTGGATGCACGCCGTGGCGGACACCCGACCCCGATGAGCTCCACCAAGGCAGCGCTGCGACTCGCCGAGGCGATCGACAGCTCCGGCAAACTGACCCGCAAGGGTGCCGACAGCCTGGTGGCCACGGTCGACGAGTTCGCCAAGATTGCCACCAGCTCGGGTTGTGCCGAATTGATGGCGTTTGCCACCTCTGCGGTGCGCGACGCCACCAACTCCGAGGAGGTGCTGGCCCGGGTGCGGGCCGAGACCGGGGTTTCCCTCGGCGTGCTGAGCGGGGTCGACGAATCCCGCCTGACCTTCCTGGCTGTGCGCCGCTGGTACGGCTGGAGCGCGGGCCGCATCATCAACATCGACATCGGCGGCGGCTCGCTGGAACTGTCCAGCGGGGTCGACGAAGAGCCGGAGGTGGCGCTCTCGCTGCCACTGGGAGCGGGCCGGTTGACCAGGGAATGGTTGGCCGAAGACCCACCTGGGCGGCGCCGGGTCGCGATGCTGCGGGACTGGCTGGCCACCGAGCTGTCCGATGCCGGCACCACCATGCGCCGGTCCGGAAATCCGGACCTCGCGGTGGCGACGTCGAAGACCTTCCGATCGCTGGCCCGACTCACCGGGGCGGCGCCCTCGGGCGCAGGCCCGCGGGTGAAGCGGACCCTCACCGCGGCTGGATTAAGACAGCTCATAGCTTTCATCTCTAGGATGACAGCGGCTGACCGTGCCGAACTGGAAGGGGTGAGTGCCGAGAGGGCACCACAGATCGTGGCCGGTGCTTTGGTAGCTGAGGCTAGTATGCGAGCACTGGAGATCGATTCCGTCGACATTTGCCCCTGGGCGTTGCGGGAGGGGTTGATTCTGCGGAAACTCGACAGCGAGGCCGACGGCACAGCCTTGGTAGAGACGTCGGCGCGGGACGCCGGACGTTAAGGAAAAGCTAGCCCCAAAGGCAACATAGGTATGACAGGACCAGAGAACAGCCCATCCGGCACCCGACCGATCTCGGTCGCCGAGTTGCTGGCAAAGAACGGGACGATCGGGGCACCCCCGGTCGGCGGTCGCCGTCGGCGTCGGCGCGGTAACAGCGACTCGGTGACGGTTGCCGAACTCACCGGCGAGATCCCGGTCATCACCGATGACATGGAGCCCGAAACCCTCGACGAGTCGGTTCCAGCGCCTGATCCACTGGTCGACACCGCCGTCGTGGCCCCGATCCGCGACGAACCCCGCGAAACACGCGAGCCCCGCGATCAACCGCGGGACGAGCCGCGGGTCCGCAACGGTGGCCCCCGGCCATCTCGGGCCCCTCGGGTCAAGCCGCCCAGGCCGGTGGAGCCCGAAGAGGTGCGCACCGAGGCCGAGGACGACTACGACGCGCACCTGGCGGCACGTGACGCCGACCCCGAGCCGATCGAATTCCGGCCACGTCCGCGGCGCGCGCAGCCCAAGGCGCCGGCACGGGACTACCGACCGTCGGGTACCGGCGCTGAGCGGATGAGCCCCGACCCGCTCTACGACATCGGCGCGGACGACGCCGCGGAGTCGGATGACGCGCTGGTGGATCCCGACGCCCACGAACTCGGTGTGGACGCAGTCGACGACACCGTCTACGACGACTACGCGGGTGACGACTACGACGACGAATACGGCGACGGTTCGTACGCTTCGCTCGGCCCGTTGTTCGGCGGCGGGTCCGTCGCCGACGAGCAGGCCCGCCGTCCCCGTGGCCGCGACGACGTCGATCTCGAACACGACGGAGAGCTGTCCGAGGGCACCGGTACGGCCGGTGATTTCGACGAGCACGACGAATTCGACGACGACCAGCCGCCCGCCTCCCCGCTGGTCCGCGGAATGTGGATCGTCGGTCAGTGCGTGATCGCGGTGGCCTTCGGTGCCGGTCTGTTCGTCGCCTTCGATCAGCTGTGGAAGTGGAACACCATCGTCGCGCTGGTGCTCGGGGTGCTGGTCATCCTCGGCCTGGCCGGTGGCGTGCGGGTGGTCCGCAAGACCGAGGACATCGGCAGCACGCTGACTGCGGTGGCGGTAGGGGCCCTGGTGACCTTTGGCCCGCTGGCGCTGCTGCAGGCGAGTTAGCGCCTGCGCACGCGAGGAGCGCAGCAGCCTCAGTACACAATTGGGTTGTGCGCCCAGCCATCAAGATCGGTCTGTCCACCGCCTCGGTCTATCCGCTGAGGACGGAGGCTGCGTTCGAATACGCCGCCCGTCTCGGTTACGACGGTGTCGAGCTGATGGTGTGGGCGGAATCGGTGAGCCAGGACATCGATGTCGTCGCGAAGATGTCCGCCCATTACGGCGTGCCCGTGTTGTCGGTGCACGCCCCCTGCCTGCTGATCTCGCAGCGGGTGTGGGGCGCGAACCCGATCCCGAAGCTGGAACGCAGCGTGCGGGCCGCCGAACAACTGGGCGCGCAGACCGTCGTCGTGCATCCGCCGTTTCGTTGGCAGCGACGCTATGCCGAGGGGTTCAGCGACCAGGTCGCCCAACTGGAGGCCGACAGCGAGGTCCTGGTGGCGGTGGAGAACATGTTCCCGTTCCGGGCCGACCGGTTCTTCGGGGCGGGTGGCACGTCCGTGGAGCGGATGCGCAAGCGCGGCGGCCGGCCGGGCCCCGGCATCTCCGCCTTTGCGCCGTCCTACGACCCGCTGGACGGCAATCACGCGCACTACACACTCGATCTGAGCCACACCGCGACCGCAGGCACGGACGCCTTGGACATGGCCCGGCGCATGGGCGACGGCCTGGTGCACCTGCATCTGTGCGACGGCAAGGGCGCCTCCACCGACGAGCATCTGGTTCCGGGCCGCGGTACGCAGCCGACCGCCGAGGTGTGCCAGATGCTGGCGGCAAGCGATTTCGCCGGCCACGTTGTCCTGGAGGTCACCACGTCGGCGGCCAAGACGGCCGCCGAACGCGACGCGCTGCTGACCGAGTCGCTGCAATTCGCCCGCACGCACCTGTTGCGCTGAACCCGATCCCGCCGAACCCCGCAGAGGACTGCATATGACTGGCTCGACCCTGTTCACCGATGCCATGGCGTTGACGCCGGCCGGCGACGGCGTCTATCACGGTGAGCTCAACGAGCACTGGACGATCGGGCCCAAGGTGCACGGCGGCGCGATGCTCGCGTTGTGTGCCAACGCGGCGCGCACCGAGTTGGGCACCTCCGCGCAACCCCTCGCGGTCTCGGGAAACTACCTGTGGGCGCCGGATCCCGGTCCGATGCAGGTGGTGACGACGGTTCGCAAGCGGGGCCGCCGGATCGGTCTGGTCGACGTGGAACTCCGGCAGGGCGAGCGCACGGCGGTGACGGTGGCGGTGACACTGGGCGAACCCGAGCATCATGTGCCGCCGCTGCTGTCGTTCAACCCCGTGGTGCCGCTGATGACGCCCGAACCGCCGCCCGGGCTGGAGCCGATCGGGCCGGGGCATCCGATGGAGCATGTCGTGCACCTGGCGCACGGCTGTGACATCCGCCCGGCGCTGCACACCATGGGGCCGCGCACCGACGGCGGGCCGCCGGTTTTCGAGTACTGGGTGCGGCCGAAGGGTGTCGCTCCCGACGTCCTGTTCGCGCTCCTGTGCGGCGATGTGTCGGCTCCGGTGACATTCGCCGTGGAACGGACCGGTTGGGCGCCCACGGTCCAGCTGACGGCCTATCTGCGGGCCTTACCGGCCGACGGATGGCTGCGCGTGATGTGTACCTCGGTACAGATCGGCCAGGACTGGTTCGACGAGGATCACATCGTCGTCGACTGTGAGGGTCGGATCATCGTGCAGACGCGTCAGCTGGCGATGGTCCCGGCGTCGGGCTGAGCCGGAGGCGAATCATGCGGCCCTGAGGCCGGAGGCGAATCATGCGGCCCTGAGGCCGGAGGCGAATCATGCGGCCCTGACGCCGGAGGCGTCCATGTGGCCGTGCGCCCGTCATGGGATGCTGTCGCGCATGTCGAGAATCGCGATCATCGGCGGCGGAAGCATGGGCGAGGCGCTGCTGTCGGGGCTGTTACGGGCTGGTAGGCAGGTCAAGGACCTGGTGGTCGCGGAGAAGTACCCGGACCGGGCCAAGTACCTGTCGGAGAAGTACTCGGTGCTGGTGACCTCGGTCGCCGATGCCGCCGACAACGCCGCCTATGTGGTGATTGCGGTCAAGCCGACCGATGTCGCGAGCGCGATCGACGAGATCGCCGATGCGGCGGCTCGCGCCGATTCCGACACCGCCGAGCAGGTGTTCGTCAGCATCGCGGCCGGTGTCAGCACGTCGTACTACGAGAACAAGCTGCCGGCCGGGTCGCCGGTGATCCGGGTGATGCCGAACTCGCCGATCGTGGTCGGAGGTGGGGTGAGCGCCCTGGCGGCGGGCCGGTTTGCGACCGCCGAGCAGCTCAAGGAGGTCTCGTCGATCTTCGATGCGGTCGGCGGCGTGCTCACGGTGAACGAGTCGCAGCTGGACGCGGTGACTGCGGTGTCCGGGTCGGGGCCGGCGTACTTCTTCCTGATGGTCGAGGCTCTCGTCGATGCGGGCGTGGAATCGGGTCTGTCGCGCGCGGTGGCCACCGATCTGGCGGTCCAGACGATGGCGGGCTCGGCGGCAATGCTGCTCGAACGTCTCGATGAGGTGAACGCGGCCGGCGGCGCTGCGCTGGACACGACGCCCGCGCGATTGCGGGCAATGGTGACCTCGCCGGCCGGCACCACCGCCGCTGGGCTGCGGGAACTGGAGCGCGGGGGACTGCGTGGTGCGGTTTCCAACGCCGTTCTGGCCGCGAAAACGCGCTCTGAGCAGCTCGGAATTACATCTGAGTAATTAGATTAATTCCAACTGATTAGCCCACACCCGTCGCAGTAACCCCACCCGCCACGCTATTCTCCCTTTGTATGCGCGGGTCGGTGCCAGCGGTGGGGAAGCCGCTGGAACTGCCTGTGCCTGATTGATTGGGTTGCGATGACGTCTATGAACGGGCCATCGGCGCGGGATGCTGGCGACGGTCAGCCTCGGGCTCAATTTCTGACAGTCGCCGAAGTGGCGAGCTTGATGAGGGTCTCGAAGATGACGGTGTACCGGTTGGTGCACAACGGTGAACTGCCTGCGGTTCGAGTGGGCCGATCGTTCCGGGTCCACGCCAAGGCAGTCCACGATCTGCTGGAGTCTTCGTACTTCGACGCCGGATAGGCACACACCGCAGCGGTCTGGGCGCAGTGAGCAGGCTGGCGTTTTCCGTTTCGGTGGTAGGCCCGGGTAAAGTGACCGGGTCAACCATCCAGCGTGAGTAGCGGAGACACCAGACTTTATGGGCTCAGTCATCAAGAAGCGGCGTAAGCGTATGTCGAAGAAGAAGCACCGCAAGCTGCTTCGCCGTACCCGGGTGCAGCGTAGAAAACTCGGCAAGTAGCTTTCCGCTGCGGCCGCTAGGCTGAGCCGATGGATTCTGATGGTCGTTCGGGGGGACGCCCGACGGGAGTCCCCGGGTCTTCTGATGCGGATTCGTCCGGCGGAGCAAAGTCCGCCGGTACGGCTCCCTCTCCGAAAGTCGTTCTGGTCACGGGTGCGTGCCGGTTCCTCGGTGGTTATCTGACCGCCAGGCTGGCGCAGAACCCGGCGATCGAGCATGTCATCGCCGTTGACGCGGTGGTGCCGAGCAAGGACATGATGCGGCGGATGGGGCGGGCCGAGTTCGTCCGCGCCGACATCCGCAACCCGTTCATCGCCAAGGTGATCCGTAACGGGAACGTGGACACCGTCGTGCATGCCGCGGCGGCGTCCTACGCTCCGCGCTCCGGGGGTCGCGCCACGTTGAAGGAACTCAACGTGATGGGCGCGATCCAGCTGTTCGCCGCCTGTCAGAAGGCACCGTCGGTTCGTCGGGTCGTGCTCAAGTCCACCTCCGAGGTGTATGGCGCGAGCTCGCGCGATCCGGTGATGTTCAGCGAGGAGAGCAGTGCTCGTCGTCCGCCGGGTGACGGGTTCGCCCGCGACAGCATCGACATCGAGGGCTATGCGCGCGGTCTCGCCCGGCGCCGTCCGGACATCGATCTGACGATCCTGCGGCTGGCCAACATGATCGGTCCGGCGATGGACACCGCACTCTCGCGGTATCTGGCCGGGCCGGTGGTCCCGTCGGTCGTCGGGCACGACGCACGGCTGCAACTACTGCACGAACAGGACGCCCTCGGCGCACTGGAACGTGCATCGATGGCCGGCAGAGGTGGCACGTTCAACATCGGCGCCTCGGGCATCATCATGATGAGCCAGGCGATCCGGCGTTCGGGACGGGTTCGGCTCCCGGTGCCGCGCGGGGCGTTGTCGGCGATCAATTCGCTCAGTCGCGCAACGCGTTACACCGAACTCGACCGCGATCAGATGAACTATCTGAGCTACGGCAGGGTCATGGACACTACGCGAATGCACAGGGATCTGGGCTACAGTCCCAAGTGGACGACCGCCGAGGCATTCGACGACTACGTCCGTGGTCGTGGATTGACACCGATACTCGATCCGCGATGGGTACGCTCAATGGAGAGTCGCGCCGTGGGGGTGGCGCAGCGTTTGGGATATTAGTACTGGCTCTATCCGGGGTGGGAGAAGGTATCGACGTGGCGGCCGAATCCAAAGCGAAAGTCATTCCGCTACATGGGAACTCGAACCGATCGGCTGCTGCACGCCGGGCGGCGGCACGGTCCGAAAGCGCCCGTCGACATCCATCCGTCCTCGCTGATCCGGGAAGCCGCGCCTCGGCCGAGCAGATCGCCGCGGTGGTGCGTGAGATCGATCAGCGGCGCAGCAGTGCCTCGGGTCAGTCCACCGCCGACGAAGGCCCCAGCGAACTCGTCAAGGGCATAGCGGCGGTCGCGGAGTTCGTCCGCACCCGGATGACCGGTGAGTACACGGTGGACGAGTTCGGGTTCGACCCGCACATCACCAATGCAATCTTTTTGCCTTTGCTGAGAACGTTTTTCCGGTCCTGGTTCCGGGTCGAGGTTTCCGGTATCGAGAACCTGCCCGAGAGTGGCGCCGCACTCGTGGTGGCCAACCATGCCGGGGTGCTGCCCTTCGACGGGCTGATGACCCAGGTCGCGGTGCACGACCACCACCCGCTCAACCGCGATCTGCGTCTGCTCGCGGCGGATCTGGTGTTCGATCTGCCGATGGTCGGTGCGGCCGCACGCAAGGCCGGGCACACCATGGCCTGCACCGCCGACGCGCACCGGCTGCTGGCCAACGGCGAGCTCACCGCCGTGTTCCCCGAAGGCTTCAAGGGGCTGGGCAAGAACTTCAAGGATCGCTACAAGCTGCAGCGGTTCGGCCGCGGCGGCTTCGTTTCCGCAGCTCTGCGGGCCCAAGCGCCGATCGTGCCGTGCTCGATCGTGGGCTCGGAGGAGATCTACCCGATGATGGCCGACGTCAAGCTGCTGGCTCGGTTGCTCGGTCTGCCGTACTTCCCGGTGACCCCGCTGTTCCCGTTGGCCGGCCCGCTCGGCCTGGTGCCGTTGCCGTCGAAGTGGCACATCCAGTTCGGTGAGCCGATCGAGACGACCGACTACGACGAGAGCGCCGCCGACGATCCGATGGTCACCTTCGAGCTGACCGATCAGGTCCGCGAGACCATCCAGCACACGCTGTACCAACTGCTGGCCGGTCGTCGAAACATGTTCTTCGGCTGACCTTTTCGCCTCACCTCTTCACCGCGACCGGTAACAAAACTGCCCACTTCCTTGCGGAAGTGGGCAGTTTTTGTCTGCTCGCGCAAACGAAAATCAGGCGCCGGACTTTTGCCCAGCAACCATCTTGGCGATCGCGGCGTCGCGCGCGGCGGCGATCTGCGAACTGATCTCGTCGGCCTCGTCGATGGCCGCCTCACCGAGCATGGTGACGATGCTCGTGGCAACCGGATTGCCGTCGTCGTCGGTGACCTCGGCCCGGACCTCGGCGATCACCGTGCCGTGCGACTCGATGACCGAGTCCAGGTACGAGTCGAACCACAGCTTGTCGCCGACCATGATCGGCCGGTGGAAGATCAGCTTCTGGTCGCGGTGCAGCACGCGCTCCAGATTGATCGGGATGTCGAACTTGTCGAACAGCTCGAGCTGGACCCGTCGACCGGCCACCGCGAGGAACGTCACCGACGCCACCACGGAGTCGTGGCCGAATTCCTTGGCCGCCTCGGCGTCGTAGAGCGCGGGATGGTCGTCCTTGACCGCGCGGGCGAACTCACGGACCTTCTCCCGGCCGACCTCGAAGTAGTCGGGGTACCGGTAGTGCGTCCCGATGATGTTTGCGGCGATGCTCATATTCCCTGCGCTGTTCGGTCTGCGGTGCGCGGTGCGCACGAAACGGGCATGCTGTGGGGCCCGCATGGTGCGACCCGACGCGGAATCTTACCAACGCGGCCCGGCGGCTCAGCGAATGTCGTGGCGGCGGGAGGCGGCGGCGGCCAGCGCACCGCCCAGTGCGCCGAGTGCCAATGCCGACGGCACCCCGATGCGGGCCGCCTTCCGTGCGGTGCGGAAGTCGCGGATCTCCCAGCCGCGTTCCCTGGCCACATCGCGCAGCGCGGCGTCGGGGTTGATGGCCACCGCGGTACCGACCAGCGACAGCATCGGCACGTCGTTGAAGCTGTCCGAGTAGGCGGTACACCGGCGCAGGTTGAGCCCTTCCCGGATGGCCAGGGACCGCACCGCGTGAGCCTTGCCGGTGCCGTGCAGGATGTCGCCGACCAGCCGGCCGGTGAACACCCCGTCGACCGATTCGGCGACCGTCCCCAGCGCGCCCGTCAACCCCAGACGCTTGGCGATCGTGGCGGCCAACTCGTAGGGCGTTGCGGTGACGAGCCACACCTGCTGCCCGGCGTCCAGGTGCATCTGGGCCAGCGCCCGGGTTCCCGGCCAGATCTTGTCGGCGATGATCTCGTCGTAGATCTCCTCGCCCAGCTCGACGAGCTCGGCGGTGGAGCGGCCCTCGATGAATGCCAGGGCCTTCTGCTTGCCCTCGGCGACGTCGTCGCTGTTCTCCTTGCCGGTGAATTGGAACTTGGCCTGGGCGTAGACGATGCCGAGGATGTCGCGGTAGGTGAAGTACTTGCGGGCGGCCAGGCCACGGGCGAAGTGCACCAGCGACGATCCGTGCACCAGGGTGTTGTCGACGTCGAAGAACGCCGCGGCCGTCAGATCGGGCGGCGGCGCCGGCGTCCCGGTGGGGTCGGTGTCGGACTCGAGTTCGGTTACTGCGAGTTCGGCGCTGGCCTCGGCGGCAAGCTCCTGTTCGAGCGCATCGGCACTACCGGATTCGGGCACGTTTTCACCCTAAGTCACCGGGCCGGGATACTGGCGCTGTGGAGGGTGAGCAGGCGGGTACCGGCGGTCGGGCCACTGTGACGTTGCTGACCCGGGCGGGCTGCAGCATGTGTGCGCGGGCGGCGCAGGAGCTGGCCGCATTGCATGAAGAACTGGACTTCGAGCTGGTGACCACGGACGTGGACGTTGCCGCCGATGCGGGCGACACCACGCTGCGGGCCCGCTACGGCGATCTGTTGCCGGTGATTTTGCTGAACGGGGCCCAGCACAGCTATTGGGAAGTCGACGAGCAGGCGCTTAGGGCTGACCTTCCCACCAGATGAAATTTGGTGGGCGGGCCGGAAACGATTACCTTGGTGACGTGGTGATGAAGCCGTGAGTGTGCTGCTATTCGGGGTTTCGCACCGCAGCGCGCCGGTGTCTGTTCTCGAGCAGTTGAGCACTGACGAATCCGATCAGGCCAAGATCATCGACGAGGTCCTCCGATCCTCGTTGGTCACCGAGGCCATGGTTCTGTCCACCTGCAACCGCGTCGAGGTATACGCCGTGGTCGAGGCCTTCCACGGCGGCCTGTCGATCATCGGGCAGGTGCTCTCCGATCACTCCGGCATGTCGCTGAACGATCTCACCAAATACGCCTACGTCCGGTACGCCGAGGCCGCCGTCGAGCACCTGTTCGCGGTGACCAGCGGCCTGGACTCGGCCGTCATCGGTGAAGCCCAGGTGCTGGGCCAGGTGCGTCGCGCCTACGCGACGGCCGAGGAACACCAGACCGTCGGGCGCACCCTGCACGAGCTGGCCCAGCGGGCCCTCAACGTCGGCAAGCGGGTGCACTCCGAGACCGGGATCGACGCCGCGGGAGCCTCGGTGGTCTCGGTGGCTCTCGGGATGGCCGAAACCAAGCTCAATGGCGGTCTCGCCGGCCGCAGCGCAGCGGTGATCGGCGCGGGCTCGATGGGCGCCCTGGCCGGTGCGCACCTGGTGCGGGCCGGGATCGAACGGGTCAATGTGGTGAACCGCTCGCTTCCGCGGGCCCAGCGCCTCGCGGCGAATCTCACCGAGCAGGGCGTGCAGGCACAGGCATTCTGCCTGGACCAGCTCCCGGAAGCGCTGGCCGATTCCGATGTCGTGGTCAGCAGCACCGGGGCGGTACGCCCGGTGGTCTCCCTGGCCGACGTGCACCACGCTCTGGCGCAGCGCGACGCCGCCGCCGGCGATCGGCAGCTGGTCATCTGTGACCTCGGCATGCCCCGCGACGTGGATCCGGCGGTGTCCGGGCTGCCCGGTGTCTGGGTTGTCGACATGGACCGGATTCAGCGGGAGCCGTCGGCGCGGGCCGCGGCCACCGACGCCGATGCGGCCCGCACGATCGTTGCCACCGAGGTTGCCAACTACCTGGCCGGCCAGCGGATGGCCGAGGTCACCCCGACGGTCACCGCGCTGCGGCAACGCGCCGCCGACGTGGTGGAGGCCGAGTTGTTGCGCCTGGACAACCGGCTGCCCGAACTGGAGGCAGCGCACCGCGACGAGGTGGCCAAGACGGTCCGCCGGGTCGTCGACAAGCTTTTGCACGCACCCACGGTGCGGGTGAAACAACTCGCCAGCGCGCCTGGCGGGGACAGCTACGCAGAGGCTCTGCGGGAGCTGTTCGAACTCGATCCGCAAGCCGTCGAAGCTGTGGCGGCCAGCGAATTGCCCTTTATGACAACAGATCTCGATAAGTCTGAGTAGAGCTTGGTAGAAACGCGCGATACGGTGATCCGGATCGGCACCCGGGGTAGCCTGCTGGCGACCACGCAGGCCGGCACCATCAGGGACGCTTTACGAGCCGCAGGCCACCCCTGCGAGTTGGTGATCATCTCGACCGAAGGCGACCGCAACCAGGGTCCCATCGCCGACATCGGCGTCGGGGTCTTCACCGCGGCACTGCGGGAGGCGATCGACGACGGCCGGGTGGACATGGCCGTTCACTCCTACAAAGATTTGCCCACCGCCCGTGACGATCGGTTCGTGATCGCCGCCGTCCCGCGCCGTGAGGACCCTCGTGACGCGCTGGTGGCGCGTGACGGATTGGTGCTCGGCGAGTTGCCGGCAGGGTCCGTGATCGGCACGTCGAGTGCGCGACGGGCCGCGCAGCTTAGAGCACTGGGTCTCGGTTTGGAAATCCGCCCCCTACGAGGCAACCTAGATACCAGGTTGAACAGGGTTACGAGCGGCGATCTCGACGCCATCGTGGTCGCCCGAGCGGGTCTGGCCCGTATCGGACGTCTCGATCAAGTCACCGAGTCGCTCGAGCCGGTGCAGATGTTGCCAGCGCCGGCTCAAGGTGCGCTCGCGGTGGAATGCCGCTCCGGCGACACCGAGCTGATTTCGGTGCTGTCGGAGTTGGATGACGCCGACACGCGCGCCGCGGTCACCGCCGAACGGACCCTGCTCGCCGAACTGGAGGCGGGCTGTTCCGCACCGGTGGGAGCGATCGCAGAAGTGGTCGAGTCCATCGATGAGGACGGCAATGTCTTCGAAGAGGTGTCGTTGCGCGGCTGCGTGGCGACGCTGGACGGATCCGACGTGATCCGTGCGTCCGGCATCGGAACTCCCGATCGGGCCGCTGACTTGGGTGTCTCGGTGGCCGCGGAGCTTTTCGAGTTGGGTGCACGCGAGCTGTTGGTAGAGCGCGGGAGTGAAGAATGACCATGCGAGGTCGCAAGGCGAAGCCCGGCCGCATCACATTTGTGGGCTCGGGCCCGGGAGATCCGGGGCTGCTGACGGCACGGGCGCAAACTGTACTGGCGCACGCCGAGTTGGTGTTCACCGATCCCGACGTCCCCGAAGCCGTGCTGGCGCTGATCGGCACCGAGCTGCCGCCGGCATCCGGCCCGGCCCCGGCCGAGCCGGCCAAGGCCGCCGCCGCCGCCGGTGAGGATGCCGCCGGAACCCCCGACACGGCGCAAGCCGCCATCATCGCGGGTGGGCCCGAGGTCCGTCCCGCCCTCGGTGACCCTGCCGAGGTGGCCAAGACGCTGATCGCCGAGGCCCGCCACGGCTACGACGTGGTCCGCCTGGTCTCCGGTGACCCGCTGTCCGTGGACGCCGTCATCACCGAGATCGGTGCGCTGGCCAAGTCCCACATGAACTTCGAGATCGTCCCCGGTCTGCCCGCCACCAGCGCGGTGCCCACCTACGCTGGCCTGCCGCTGGGGTCGGCGCACACCGTGGCCGATGTCCGCGGTGACGTGGACTGGGCGGCGCTGGCCGCCGCACCGGGACCGCTGATCCTGCACGCGACCGCGTCGCACCTGCCGGATGCCGCCCGCACCCTGATCGAGCAGGGCCTGGTCGACGGCACCCCGGCAGTGGTGACCGCGAGCGGCACCACCTGCCAGCAGCGTTCGGTGGAGACCACGCTCGGTGGCCTGCTCGACAAGGCCGTGCTGGAGAAGCCGGCCGGAAGCGAGCTGGCCGGGCCTCTGACCGGTCCGCTGGTCGTCACCATCGGCAAGACCGTGGCCAACCGCGCCAAGCTGAACTGGTGGGAGAGCCGCGCCCTGTACGGCTGGACCGTGCTGGTGCCGCGCACCAAGGACCAGGCCGGGGAGATGAGCGACCGGCTCGTGGGCCACGGCGCCCTGCCGATCGAGGTCCCGACCATCGCCGTCGAGCCGCCGCGCAGCCCCGCGCAGATGGAGCGTGCGGTCAAGGGCCTGGTCGACGGCCGGTTCCAGTGGGTGGTGTTCACCTCGACCAACGCCGTGCGTGCGGTCTGGGAGAAGTTCAACGAGTTCGGCCTGGACGCGCGGGCGTTCTCCGGCGTGAAGATCGCGTGTGTCGGACAGGCGACCGCCGACAAGGTCCGGGCCTTCGGCATCAATCCTGAGCTGGTGCCGTCGGGCGAGCAGTCCTCGCTGGGCCTGCTCGACGAGTTCCCGCCGTTCGACGAGGTTTTCGACCCGGTGAACCGGGTGCTGCTGCCCCGCGCCGACATCGCCACCGAGACGCTGGCCGAGGGCCTGCGTGAGCGCGGTTGGGAGATCGAGGACGTCACGGCCTACCGCACCGTGCGTGCGGCTCCGCCGCCGGCGCAGACCCGCGAGATGATCAAGACCGGCGGCTTCGACGCGGTCTGCTTCACCTCGAGCTCCACGGTGCGCAACCTTGTCGGTATCGCCGGCAAGCCGCACGCCCGGACCATCGTGGCCTGCATCGGACCCAAAACTGCTGAAACCGCAGCGGAATTCGGCCTGCGGGTGGATGTGCAGCCCGAGTCGGCCGCGGTGGGACCTCTGGTCGATGCGCTTGCCGAGCACGCCGCTCGACTGCGGGCCGAGGGGGCGCTGCCCCCGCCGCGCAAGAAGAGCCGTAGGCGCTAGTTTCGCCGAAACCGCATTCCGGCAGGGCCGTACTCGAACTTTTCCTGCTGGAATGCCGTTTCGAGGATGGAGCGGAGGAGGGATAGCTGTGGCTTTTCCAAGGCATCGTCCGCGCCGGCTGCGGTCCACGCCGGCAATGCGTCGACTGGTGGCTCAAACCTCTTTGGAACCACGGCATCTGGTGCTGCCGATGTTCGTCGCCGACGGGATCGATGAGCCGCGCCCGATCTCCTCGATGCCCGGCGTGGTGCAGCACACCAGGGATTCGTTGCGCCAGGCGGCCGCCGATGCGGTGGCGGCCGGCGTGGGTGGTCTGATGCTGTTCGGAGTGCCCCGTGACGAGGACAAGGATCCGACCGGTGCCGTCGGCGTCGATCCGGGCGGCATCCTCAACGTGGCGTTGCGGGACCTGGCCAAGGATCTGGGTGACGCGACCGTGCTGATGGCCGACACCTGCCTGGACGAGTTCACCGACCACGGGCACTGTGGCGTGCTGGATGCCGCGGGTCGGGTCGATAATGACGCGACCAACCTGCGCTACGTGGAACTTGCGGTGGCACAAGCGGAATCGGGTGCACACGTGGTGGGCCCCAGCGGAATGATGGACGGTCAGGTGGCCGCCATCCGCGACGGTCTCGATGCGGCCGGGCACGCCGATGTGGCCATCCTGGCCTATGCGGCCAAGTTCGCCTCGGCGTTCTACGGCCCGTTCCGCGAAGCGGTGTCGTCCAGCCTGGTCGGGGATCGGCGTACCTACCAACAGGATCCGGGCAATATCCGCGAAGCCGTGCACGAGGTCGAACTCGACATCGACGAGGGCGCCGACATCGTGATGGTCAAGCCGGCGATGAGTTACCTGGATGTGGTGCGCGCCGCCGCCGATATTTCACCGGTACCCGTTGCCGCATATCAGATTTCGGGGGAGTACTCGATGATCTGCGCCGCTGCGGCCAATGGCTGGATCGACCTACAGGCCGCCGCGTTGGAGTCGTTGACCGGAATCCGGCGAGCCGGGGCCGACATCGTGTTGACCTATTGGGCGGCCGACGTGGCCGGCTGGCTCGCGTGACCGATCCGGGGACCGAACAGGAACCGAGCCCGACCGGTCGTCCCGACGACGTCGACACCGGATTCTGGCTGTGGACTGCCGCACTGGTGCTGATGGTGGTCGGGTACCTGATCGACGCGTTGACCGGATCCGGCACGGGTGTGCAACGGTCCATGACGGTCGTCTTCTCGGTGATGTTCGTGGTGGTGCTGTCGTCGATCGTGGTGGCCTTCCTGATGCTGATGCGGCAGGGATATCGCTGGGCCCGCACGCTGTTGACCAGTGGGGGAATCGTCTCGGTGCTGCACGCGATCAGCAGCCTGTTGACCGGCGAACGCCAGGATGCGGCGGCGATGGGATACGCGGTCACCGCGATCGTGGGGTCGGTGCTGATCGCGGGTGGCCTGTACCTGCTGCACCGCAAGGACGCCGACGGCTTCTTCACCCGCTGATTTCGCTACGCTTCCCGACAATGTCTACGCCGTCATCGCCGCCTCCGCCCTCATCCCCGTCGCGACGCGCGACCATCGGATTCGGCTGCTGGTTGGTCGGCTCGGTGTTGTTGATCGCCGGCGGCATGCTCGCGGTTTCGGCGAGCATCCCGCCCGGCGTCAATACGATGTTGTACCGGGGGATCGGAGCGCTCACCGTGCTGGCGGGCCTCGGTATGGCTTTCCTGGCGGGCCGCGGCCGCTCAGATGATCGCCACCGGCGCGCGGCGGTGGCATTGTCGCTGGCTATCGTGGTCCTGGTGCTGTTGACCGGCCTCAACGTTCTCGTGCTGGTCGCGCTGCTCCCGCTCATCGTGGGAACCGGCGTGAGCGCGCTGCCATTGCGGAGGGGTGACCATGGAGAGTGAACCGGTGAACAAGGTTGCCTCTGAAGTGCTGTTCTACGAGCAGGGCGCCAGTTGGGGCTGGCTCCTGCTCGGACCGTTCGCCGGGATCGGCATGGCGATTCTGCAGATGACCGGTGGCTACGGCCAGGACCTGTGGATCCCGATCGTGTTCCTGGTGCTGGTGTCGGTGTTCGTGGCCATCCAGATCAAGGCGGCGCGCATCCACACCTCGGTCGAGTTGACCGCCCAAACGCTGCGCCAGGGCGCGGAGACCATCAAGCTCGACGAGATCGTGTCGATATACCCGGAGGCATCGGGCTCGGAGTCGCCGAAATGGCAGTCCGACCGTGCCCTCGGCGAGCTCAGCGGGGTGCCGCGCGGCCGGACCGGTATCGGGCTGAAGCTCACCGGTAACCGCGGGGCCCAGGCCTGGGCGCGCAAGCACCGGAAGCTGCGTGAGGCGCTGACCCCGCTGGTCGAGGAGCGCATGCCGTGAAACGCCGGGCCGTGCTGGAGTTCGTGGTGGCTGCCGTTGCCGCGGTGGGTTGTGTGCTGAGCTGGATCGCGGCGTCGACCACGATCCAGGTGGCGCCCGTGCTCGACGGTGAGCCCCCGACCACCGCGATCAGCTATTCGGCGCCGATGCTGGTGCTGGCCTTGGTGCTCGCCGGTCTGGCGGGCGTACTGACCGTGTTGGGTATCGCGCGGTTGCGTCGCTGACCCGTGACCGATTGGCAGCCTGTCACGCGCGGTGAATCCGGCGCCGGGGTGTTCCGGAACGCGGACGGTTCCCGGTACGCGAAGGTGGTCGACGCCGCGGCGGTGGCCGATCTGGTTGCGGAGCGGGACCGGGTGTCGTGGGCGCACGGTCGCGGGCTGCCGGTGCCTGCGGTCATCGATTGGGGTAGCACCGAGGACGGCGGCGCCGTCCTGGTCACCAGTGCCGTCGGCGGCATCGCAGCCGATCGGCTCACGGAAACGGCACTGCGGACGGCCTGGCCCTCGATCGTGGCGGCGGTCCGCACCCTGCACGGCATCGCGCCCGCCGAATGTCCCTTCCGCCGCGATCTCGACGACATGCTGTCCCGGGCCCGCTCGGTGGTCGCCGCGGGCGCGGTCGACCCGGAGTTCCTGCGCGACGAGGACCGGGACGTCCCAGCCGGTGAACTGCTGGCCCGCGTCGAACGCGAGACCGAACTGCGCCGCCGGCAGGAGGCCGACGATCAGGTGGTGTGCCATGGCGATCTGTGCCTGCCGAACATCCTGATCGACCCCGACCGGCTCACTGTCGAGGGTTTCGTCGACCTTGGCCGCCTGGGCCTGGCGGATCGTCACGCCGACCTGGCGCTGCTGTTGGCCAACACTGCCGACACCTTCCCCGGTTTCGCCGAGGCAGCCGCGGCGGGACTGGCCTCGGGCTACCCGGCGGAGGTGGATCCGGAGCGGCTGCGGTTCTATCTCGCGCTCGATCCACTGACCTGGGGATGAGTACCCAAGGCGCGGTTCAGGAATCGAGCCAGGCCAACTCATCGGACAAGTGCGCGCGCCAGAACTCCTGATCGTGTCCGCCGGGGTAGAAGCCGGTGGCCGGGGTCCTCGGCAGTTGGTTGACGAACATTCGGGTCGCTGCGTAGAACCCGTCGCCGGTGCCGCAGTCGATGCGTAGCGGGATCGACCCCAGCGCCGGTAGCAGTCTCAGCGCCGAGTTCTGCTGCCAGTCTTCGAGGCTGTCGAAGGCGTCGGGTGGCGCGCCCCAGTACGTCAGGTACAGCGCCGGGCTGATCGCGCAGACCGCCGCGGTGCGCGCCGCGCCCAGTCTGGCGCCCAACAGCATGGCGCCGTAGCCGCCCATCGACCAGCCCATGAAGGCCACTCGCGAGGTGTCGATGCCCTTGGTACCCAACATCGGGATCAGTTCGTTGAGCACCATTGCCCCGGAGTCCCCACCAGAGGCTCGACGGCGCCAGAACGAGTTGCCGCCATCGACACTGACCACTGCGAACGGCGGTCGGCCGGCCGCGGTCAGCCGGCCCAGCGCCTCCGGAATGCCCAGGTCCATCACGCCGGCGGCGTCGTTGTCCATCCCGTGCAGGGCGATCACCGGACGCAATGGGCCGTGCTGGCCCGGCGGGCGGGCGATGATCCAGTTGGTTTCGACTCCGCCGCGGGCCGCGGAGGTGAACGTCCCCGATTCGCGGGTCGGTAACGGGCTGCCCGCGGGGGCCGTCTGGTTTGGGCCCGGAGATGCGCGGGGCGTCGGCGGATCGAGCAGGCTGCCCAATGCCATCAGTCCCGCGACACCCGCGCCGGTGACACCTAGACGCAGCGCGTCACGGCGGGTCAGCGAGGTCACCTGCGCATCATTCCAACCATGGGTCTCAGCAGATGACACGGTCCGGCAACAGCGCGATAACGCCGCCCACCCGGTTCGGTGAGCCCGATCACAGAGCACTTGGTACAAAGTTCACAATCTGTAACACTGTGTCCATGACGGAATTGGCCGAGCAGCCCCAGCAGACCGACGCCCTGCCTCTCGGGCCGCAATCACTGGTCTGGAAGTACTTCGGCGACAACCGGATGTACCTGATCGGTCCCCGGCCGGCCGTTCTGCAGAACATGCTGGCCGAACTGGGCCAGGGCGTGCTCGACCATTCGACGTTCTTCTCCGACACCGCCGAGCGGCTCAAGCGCACCATCCCGCCGATCTTCCGCACCGTGTACGGCACCGAGGATGAGAACGCCGGCACCCAGGTCCGCGACTTCCACCACCACGTCAAGGGCGATATGCCGGACGGGTCCCGTTACCACGCACTGGATCCCGACACGTACTTCTGGGCGCATGCGACGTTCGTCGAGCAGGTTCTCTACTTCGCCGACACCTTCGTCAAACGGCTCAGCGACGCCGAGAAGGAACAGATCTATCTAGAGTCCAAGACCTGGTACCGCCGCTACGGCGTCAGCGACCGGCCGATGCCGGCCACCTACGCCGAATTCGAGCAGTACTGGGACCGGATGATGAACGAGGTGGCGGTCCCGCACAAATCTGCCCGCTACGGCGTCGGCTATGTCACCAAGGGCTTTCCCTGCCCGAAGGGGGTGCACCCGGCCGCGTGGCGCGTGGTGGCCACGGTGTTCGACCCGGTCGCGGCATTCCTGACCGCGGGGGGCCTGCCGCCGCGCGCCCGTGACCTGCTCGACCTGCCGTGGAGCGAGCGTCAGGAACGCAATTATCAGCGGTTCGCCGCCGTCTGGCGGACCCGCCCGGTGAACTGGGTGTGGGACCATCTACCGATGAGCGTGCGCTACAACAAATTTGCGCAAAAGGGCTATGCCCAGGTTTGATTCGTCGCCCGCGACGGGAGCCGATTCGTCGCCCGCGACGGGCCCTGATTCGTCGCCCGCGACGGTGGCAATCCTGGACGCGGCCCTCGTCGAGTTCGAGCGGCACGGCCTGCGCCGGGTCGCGCTCGACGATGTCGCGCGGCGGGCCGGGGTCAGCCGCACCACGATCTACCGCCGATTCGCCAATCGTGACGAATTGGTGGCGGCGGTGATCGAGCGGGAGAACGTCGCGCTGTTCGCGGACATCGCCAACGAGTTGAAAGATGCAGGGCCGCAATCGAATTATTATGTCGAGGCGTTCACGCTCTCGATTCTGCGGTTCCGGCGCCACCATGTGCTCAACCAGTTGATCGCCGATGAGCCGGCTCTGGTCATGGAGCTGCTGCACACCCACTACGGTGCGGCGATCGAACGGATGGCCGCGGCGCTCAAGGTGATCTTCCCGGCCGGGTTCGCCGACCGGATCGGTGCGCAGGCGGTCAACGACCTGGCCGACACCATCCTGCGTTACGCCGGGATGGTCCTGTTGCTGCCCAGCGTCGAGCCGCTCGATACGGCCGAGGACATCCGGGCGTTCGCCACCCGCCATTTCCTGCCAAGTCTGCCGGTGTCGCTGCGCACCGTTTCAGCCTGATCGGCGACCAAGTCGGGGCGCCGAAGTGTTTGGTAGCTCACATTTTCGGGCAGCCGGTACGGATGACCACCAACAAGCCCCCGCCCATCAGTGAAGAGAACCGCAAGGAAGCCGAGCGCGTCATGAGCTCCTATGACGACTCCCGCCCCACCGTCACCCTGCCGGGCAGCCACGGCACGGTGTCCGGCACCGCCGTCAACGACTGGGTCGATGACGACGGCAACCCCATCTACGGCCAGCCCGAAAGCAAGAAGTAACCACCAACCTGCGCCGTCGCCGGTTGTGCCATGCCTACTGTGGCGATGTGACTGTTACCCTGCTGGACCGGATCGCCCCTGCCTTCGTGACGATGGCCCATCAGATCGTGTGGGCCTCGGTGGCCACCGTCGACGCCGACGGTCAACCCCGCACCCGCATCCTGCACCCGATCTGGGAGTGGGACGGCACCGATCTGTTCGGTTGGGTCGCCACCGTGCCCACTCCGGTTAAACGCGCGCACCTGGCAGTGCATCCGCACGTCTCGGTCAGCTACTGGACCACCAACCACGACACCTGTGCAGCGGACTGCCTGGTGGAGTGGTACACCGACGACGAGACCTGCACGCAGGTGTGGGACCGTTTCGCGAACGGACCGGCGCCGGTGGGGTATGACCCGCACATCATCCCGCAGTGGAGCGACGGGCCGACCTCGGACCAGTTCGCGGCTCTACGGTTGACTCCTTACCGGCTGCGGGTGATGCCGGGCACGGTCATGACTGCGGGTTCCGGTGAGGTGCTGAACTGGCGGGCGTGACGCCGGTATCTCGCGTGCCCGTATTTCGCGCGACCGGATGCAATGGCCACCGCTGCCGGTCGGCGTCATGGCCGGTGTGCCACGACACGACAGCTGCCGCGACCTCGCGGACATCGTCGTCGGTGTTGATCACCGCACAGCTGGCCGCGAGTTCGGGCAACCCGTTGACCAGGCACTCATAGCCGATTCGGTGCGTCAGGCCACGGGTCCATCGCAGCGCGATCGCCCGGCGGCCAGGAGGTAGCCGCCGGGCGTCGCAGATCAACAGGACCCGACGCGCCCCCACCGTGAGGGCGGTCGCGGTCGCCAACTCGCACGCTTCGTTCTCACAGGCGCGTAATCGCCTGTGCCACGCGATGGTTCGGCGCCCGCCGAACCGGGATCGCACCGAACGCCCGTCGAAAATGGTGATCACCGACTCGATCGAGTCGATTTCGGCTGCGCTCAGCAGCGGTGCGGGCGAACCGGTGGTGTGCCAAGGTGTCCGGATCGGCACCCGGGCACACGGCGGATGTGCGTGTTTGACCGCGATGGCGGCGCGCCTCAGCGAGGCGGTGACAGAGCCGGAGAGGTCGGTCAGCCAACCGAGCATCAGTACCTGCGGGCCGGCGGCCTCTCGATCCGCCACTGCAATTCCACCCGCCGATCTCAGTCCCGTCGCAAATTTTCATGCTGCTGTCCGCCATTTTTTTGCACAAATGATCCGCCCCGATAAATAAATTAAGGATCGGATTGGATCGGAGCGTCGAATGCCCTGATTCAATATGCCAATTCAACGGGAATCAATTTCCGTGCCACCCGGGTGGGAACCGTTCACCCGGGTGATCCGGCGGCATGTAACCGTGAAAAAATGCACTCCAGGCCGCTAAACGCGGTCGGGGCGCTTCCTTCTTGGAACGATCTCCCCGGACTCGGCGGCCTTGTCACGTTTGGCTGCTCGCCGTTCCTTGATGGTCATCGCCGGTTTTTTGGGCGTGCGACCTTGGGATTTATCAGCCATCGTTGCTCCTTTTACTCGCAAACAATCACTGAGCCCGACCATACATCAGAAAAAATTAAAAGCCAGTCGGCGGTTTTCGACCGTCGACACCATTGGGCCACCGCTATGCGGGCCGGTGCCTGACCTTCGGGGTGGGGTCGTCGCGGCCGAGGTGCAGACCGGGAGCCAACATCGCCACCCGGTGCCGGTAGTCGCGGTACTGATCACCCAGGTTGTCCACCAGGTCGCGCTCTTCGAGTTGGATCGCCACCAGGATGTAGGCGGTGCTGACCGCCGCGAACAACAGATGGCCCGCGGTCATCGTCGGGATGGCCCAGAACGCGATGATGAACCCGGCCATGATCGGGTGCCGGATCACCCGGTAGAACATCACCGTCTGGAACCCCAGTTCGCGATACGGCCGGCCGCGCCAGTTCAGCCACACCTGCCGTAACCCGAACAGGTCGAAGTGGTTGATCATGAACGTCGAGGCGAACACCGTGGCCCAGCCCAGCCAGAACAGCGCCCACAGAATCACCCGGCCCGCAGTGGATTCCACGTCCCACACGATCGCGGGCATGGTGCGCCACTGCCAGTACAAGAGGAGCAGTGCCAGGCTGGAGAGCAACACGTACGTGCTGCGTTCGATGACTTGCGGGACGATCCGCGTCCATCGGTCCTTGAACCATGGACGGGCCATCACGCTGTGCTGGATGGCGAACACCGACAGCAGCAACAGGTTGACGAGTACGGCCTCGGCGGTGGGGGCGGCGATGCCGGAATCGACCGTGCGCGGCACCACGAAATTGCCGATGAACCCGATCGCGTAGAGGAACGACACCACGAAGAGGAGATAGCTCGCGATGCCGTAGCCGATGATGAGTAGGCGCTTCATGGTGACCTCCTGCCACCGATGGGACAGATGCCGCGCCCTGCTGCCTACCGCAGTAGTGGCCTATTCACGGTAGACCTTGTATCCCCAGGTGAACAGGGGTTTACGGCAGTGTCCGCGCCTACTCTCGCCGGTCTGTCTAGGCGGAACGCTCCGCCTTGGCGGCCTCGCGCGCCAGCATGCGGTCGCGCTGCTCCTCGAACCTGAGGACCTGCTTCTGCAGATCCTCTAGGTAGGTGGCGAGTTGCTCGCGGCGCTTCTCGCCGACTGCGCTCACGTCGTTGCGCTCGAAGATCCGCCATTTCTTGACGTTGGGCATCACCACCTCTTCGAGGTGTTGGCGCAGGTCATAGATGCCGTGCTTGGCCATGATCACGCTGTTGCGGCGCCAGTTGGGCATTCCCCGCCCGGGCATCCGGAACCCTTCGATGATGGCGCACACCGCCTCCATCGCCTGGTCGGGTGAGAGGTCGAAACCGGCGGAGAACACGTTGCGGTAGAACACCATGTGCAGGTTCTCGTCGGTCGCGACGCGCTGCAGCATCGACTCGGCCAGAGGGTCGTCGCAAATCTTGCCGGTGTTGCGGTGGCTGACGCGGGTCGCGAGTTCCTGCAGGGTGGCATAAGCCGCGATCATCAGCGGGCCAGGTTCGTGAATCTCGCGTTCTTCCTCGTCGGGGTCGTAGCCGTTGCGCATGTGTTCCATGCGCATGCGCTCCAGGGCGACGGGGTCCACTCCACGGGTGACGACGAGGTAGTCGCGGATGACGATGCCGTGGCGGTTCTCTTCGGCGGTCCACTGGTTGACCCAATGACCCCAGGCCCGGTCGAGTGAGAAGTGATTCGCCGCGCCGCGGTGGTAGGACGGCAGGTTGTCCTCGGTGAGCAGATTGGTGATCATCGCGACCTTGGCGACTTCGGACAGGCCCGACTGCTCCGGTGCCCAGTCTTCACCGCCCAGCGCCGCGAAGTTGCGGCCGAGGTCCCACGGAACGTAGTCGTGCGGATGCCACTCCTTGGCGACCTTCAGATGGTGATTGAGGCCTTCTTCGGCAACCGGCTCAAGTTCCTTGAGGATCTCGTCGTCGGTCAAATGTCTCTGCACAGAGTCCCTCCAGTTTTGGCCTCGTCGCGCAGGTACGAATGTTGCTCGTCGCGCAATCGGGCCGGCAGTGTTGCCGAGCGTCGATCTCGGTCGATCCCAGCGACGCGTGAATGCACCCGTATCGGGTACAGGCTGGACATCGACAGGCTGTCCCGCCCGTTGCACCGGCTCCCCCATTTCGATGGCGGGACTCCGATACCTTAGCTGGCGGAGCCGATGCCACAACTTGTAGCTCACCGGGGACGGCGAGCTACATCGGCAATCGAGCAGCCAACTTCGGGTTCGACCCGTCTCGACGGTGGTGGTTCGTGGACGAGAGTGAGTTCTCCCACTGTTTGCTTTTGCCGACGCGGCGAACCGCATCAGATCCGGCGCAGCAGCACGGCCTGTTCGACCGGCACGCGTTCGAAGACCCGCCGCACCCGGCCCTTCACATGCTCGGCGGCCTCGGCTTTGGTCACCACCCGCGGATCGGTGAGTTGGATGGTCTTGCCGTGCCGGCGCATCTGCGCGCCGCCGGCTGCGGTGATGTTCTTGAGCCAGTCGCGATTGGGGCCGTAGGTCAGCAGGATCGCGACGCCCCCGTCGGCGGGGAACACCGACAGCGGGGTGCGGTAGCGGGTGCCGGACTTGCGGCCGACGTGTTCGAGGATGCCGTAAAGGGGAGCCCATCCGGCCCAGAGCTTCTGGATGGGGTTGGTGACGTACCGGTTGAGCCGCGCCAGCCATTGTGGGAGTTGCATGGCCCATTGAATCTTGGCCGTGACGGTGGTCACAACCTACTGTGGTCGGATTTCGGTCGGTTGCGTCCGCGTCCTTCTGGGCGGCCTCGGCTCTCAGCCGGCGCGGCTGAGCAGCAGCGTGTGCTCGACACCCGCGCGTGCCATCAGTTGGCGCCACGGCGCCCGCAGATGTGGCAGCGCCTCGGTGGTCGGCACGATTCGGGGCTGATCGACGGGGAAGGTGCGTCCTTGGAATTTCACTCGGCCGCCGCCCGCGTGCTGCAGGTTTTTCACCCAATCCCGTTGTCGCCCATAGGGCAGGAGCACCGCCACCCCATCGTCGGTGCTGAACACCGTGACCGGTGTGCGGTAGACGGTGCCGCTGCGTCGCCCGGTGTGCTCGATGATCGACCAGATCGGCAGGTAGCCCGATACGGGCCGGAAGATCCGGTTGGTGACGCGTCGATTGAACCGAGCGCGGCGGTCTGAGAATCGCACCATCAGATCATCTTGCCGCGCCGGGTCGAATGAGCCGAGACTGAACCCATGGCCTATCTCAAACCGCCGTGGTTCGTCCGGAAGGTGTTCAACCGAGTCGCCATGGCGACCGGCGTGGGGCACAGCGAGACGCTCACCGTGACCCGGCGGACCAACAAGCAGCCGCAGCAGATTCCGGTGGTCGTCCCGGTCGTCGACGGGGTCAGGTACCTGGTGTCGACCCGCGGGGAGTCGGACTGGGTGCGCAACGTGCGGGCCGATCCCAAGGTGCGGCTCGGATCCGCGGAGTACCTCGCGACCGAGGTTCCGGTGCCGCAGCGGGCGCCGGTGATCGCCGCCTATCGCCCGCTGGCGGGGAAGGTGGTGGAGGGTTACTTCCGCGATCTGCCCGACGACGCCGATCACCCGGTGTTCGCGCTGACGCCGGCGGGGTGACCGCGTCCACTACACCCTGTAGTTGACCGATTTGCACCGGCTGGGACACTGGTGGTCATGCGTGTTGACGAACCGCACATCCAGCGATCGGCCCAGCTGTTCGCCGATGCCTGCGCGGTGATCCCTGGGGGAGTGAACTCCCCGGTCCGGGCCTTCAACTCGGTCGGCGGCACCCCGCGGTTCATCACCTCGGCCAAGGGCTACTGGCTGACCGATGCCGATGACAATCGGTACGTCGACCTGGTCTGTTCGTGGGGCCCGGCGCTGCTCGGCCACGCCCACCCGGCGGTCGTGGAGGCCGTGCAGAAGGTGGCGGTCGACGGGCTGAGCTTCGGCGCCCCGACCCCGTCGGAGACCGAACTGGCCGCTGAGATCATCGACCGGGTCGCCCCGGTCGAGCGGCTGCGGCTGGTCAACTCGGGCACCGAGGCCACCATGAGCGCGATCCGGCTGGCCCGCGGTTACACCGGCCGCGCCAAGATCATCAAGTTCTCGGGCTGCTATCACGGGCACAGCGACGCGCTGCTGGCCGACGCCGGTTCGGGCGTCGCCACTCTGGGCCTGCCGTCCTCGCCAGGTGTCACCGGTGCGGCCGCCGCCGACACCATCGTGCTGCCGTACAACAACGTTGCCGCGCTCGAAGAGGTCTTCGGCCGGTTCGGCGACGAGATCGCTTGTGTCATCACCGAAGCCAGCCCCGGCAACATGGGCACGGTGCCGCCGCTGCCCGGGTTCAACGCCGCGCTGCGCCGGATCACCGCGGCGCACGGCGCGCTGCTGATCCTGGACGAGGTGATGACGGGTTTCCGGGTGAGCCGCGCCGGTTGGTACGGACTCGATCCCGTCGACGCCGACCTGTTCACGTTCGGGAAGGTGATGAGCGGCGGCCTGCCTGCCGCGGCGTTCGGCGGCAGCGCCGAGGTGATGGGCAGGCTGGCCCCGCTGGGGCCCGTCTACCAGGCCGGAACCCTGTCCGGTAACCCGGTTGCGATGGCTGCGGGCCTGGCCACGTTGCGCCACGCCGACGACGCCGCTTACGCCCGGGTGGACGCCAATGCCGACCGGTTGGCCGGCCTGCTCACCGGGGCTCTCACCGATGCCGGTGTGGTCCATCGCGTGCAGCGCGCGGGCAACATGCTCAGCGTGTTCTTCACCGACGAGCCGGTCGACGACTTCGCCGCGGCCAAGGCGACCGAAACCTGGCGTTTCCCACCGTTCTTCCACGCACTGTTGGAGGCTGGGGTGTACCCGCCCTGTAGCGCATTCGAAACCTGGTTCGTGTCAAGCGTTTTGGATGACGAGGCGTTCGAGCGCATCGCAGACGCGCTGCCCGGCGCGGCCCGTGCCGCCGCGGAGGCCCGCCCGTGACGAACCGAGCTGTGCCGGTACGAACCACAGTGCACGTGATGCGGCACGGCGAGGTGTTCAACCCCGAAAAGGTGCTCTACGGCCGGCTGCCTGGCTACCACCTGTCCGAGCGTGGGCAGGCCCAGGCCCGGGCTGCCGCGGACTGGTTGGCCGGCAAGGACATCGTCTACGTCGTGGCCTCCCCGCTGGAGCGGGCGCAGGAGACGGCCGCGCCGATCGCCGAGAGTCACGGCCTGGCGATCGACACCGACGACGAGCTCATCGAGTCGTGGAACATGTTCGAGGGGGAGCGGGTGGCCCCGGGCGACGGCGCGCTGCGCGACCCGAGGAACTGGCCGAAGTTGCGTAACCCGGCCAAACCGTCCTGGGGCGAGCCCTATGCCGAGATCGCGCCGCGGATGATGGCGGCCATGCACCGGGCCCGCGAGAAGGCGGCCGGGCACGAGGCGGTCTGTGTCAGCCATCAGCTCCCGGTGGAGACGCTGCGCCGGGCGATGACCGGTCGCAAGCTGGCGCATCTGCCGTTGCCGCACAGCCGGCTGTGCGATCTGTCCTCGATCACGTCGTTCACCTTCGATGACGACAAACTGATCCGATGGGGCTACACGGAGCCCTGGGGAATCTGAATGAGGTCGTTGGTCGCCCGGGTGAGTGCGGCGGTGCTGGCGGGGCTGGTGGTGCTCACCGGCTGCTCGACGGGTGACGACGCGGTGGCCCAGGGCGGCACGTTCGAGTTCGTCGCACCGGGTGGCAAGACCGACATCTACTACGACCCGCCCGAAAAGCGGGGCACCCCAGGAAAATTGAGCGGTCCGGAACTGACCGACCCGAGCCGGACCCTCTCGCTGGACGACTTCGCCGGCAAGGTCGTGGTGATCAACGTGTGGGGCCAGTGGTGTGGGCCCTGCCGGGCCGAGATCGGCCAGTTGCAGCAGGTATATGAGGAGACGCGCCACCTCGGCGTTCAGTTCCTGGGCATCGACGTACGGGACAACAATCGAGACGCCGCAGTCGATTTCGTCACCGACCGCAAGGTCACCTTCCCGTCCATCTACGACCCGGCGATGCGCACCATGCTCGCCTTTGGCGGCAAGTACCCGACCACGGTGATCCCGTCGACGGTCGTGCTGGACCGTCAGCACCGCGTGGCGGCGGTATTCCTGCGTGAACTGCTGGCCGACGATCTGCGACCGGTCGTCGAGCGGTTGGCTGCCGAAGGACAGCAGCCATGACGGGATTCGCCGAGATCGCCGCCGCCGGGCCGGTGCTGCTGGCGCTCGGGATCAGCGTGCTGGCCGGATTGGTGTCGTTCGCTTCGCCGTGCGTGGTGCCGCTGGTGCCCGGCTATCTCTCGTATCTGGCCGCGGTGGTCGGGGTGCAGGAGGGTCCGGTGGCGACCGAGGCCGGGGCTACCCGGCAGGCCACCAGGACCGCGCGACTGCGGGTGGCCGGCGCGGCCGCGTTGTTCGTCGCGGGCTTCACCGTGGTGTTCCTGCTCGGCGCCGTGGCCGTCCTGGGGATGACCACCACGCTGATCGCCAATCAGGTTCTGCTGCAACGCATCGGCGGTGTCGTCACGATCCTGATGGGCCTGGTGTTCGTCGGCTTCGTCCCGGCGCTGCAGCGTCAGGCCCGGTTCGCCCCGCGGCAGTGGTCCACGATGGCCGGCGCACCGCTTTTGGGCGCGGTGTTCGCGCTGGGCTGGACCCCGTGCCTGGGCCCGACGCTGACCGGTGTGATCGCAGTGGCCTCGGCCACCGACGGCGCGACCGTGGCGCGCGGGGTGGTGCTGGTGCTGGCGTACTGCCTGGGACTGGGTATCCCGTTCGTACTGCTGGCCCTGGGTTCGGCGCGGGCGGTGACGGGCTTGGGCTGGCTGCGCCGGCACACCCGCACCATCCAGATCTTCGGCGGCGTGCTGCTGATCCTGGTGGGCACGGCCTTGGTGACCGGCCTGTGGAACGAATTCGTATCGTGGGTGCGCGACGCCTTCGTCAGTGATGTGAGGCTGCCGATCTGATGGTTACTTCCGACTCGCGAACAGACCCGCAGGTACCCGAGACTCGGCGGCCCGGGGTGTTTTCGCGTCTGCTCGCGCTGGTTCGGAACACCTGGCGCACCCTGACGTCGATGGGCACGGCGCTGGTGCTGCTGTTCCTGCTGGCCCTCGGGGCGATCCCGGGTGCGCTGTTACCGCAACGCAGCCTCAACGAATCCAAGGTCGACGAATACCTGGCAGCCCATCCCACCCTGGGACCGTGGTTGGACCGGGTGCAGGCCTTCGATGTGTTCTCCAGCTTCTGGTTCACCTCGATCTACGTGTTGCTGTTCATCTCCTTGGTGGGTTGCCTGACACCGCGGATGATCGAGCATTTCCGGAGCCTGCGTGCGGTACCCGTGCCTGCGCCGCGCAACCTGGGCCGGCTCCCCAAACACCAGGCCGAGCAGGTGACGGGCGACGCCGACGAGATCGCCACAACGGTGACGCGGCGGCTCAAGGGCTGGCGCACCGTCACCCGCAAGCAGGACGGCTCCACCGAGATATCGGCCGAGAAGGGCTACCTGCGCGAGTTCGGCAACATCGTCTTCCACTTCTCGCTGCTGGGTCTGCTGGCGGCCGTCGCCGCGGGGAAGCTGTTCGGCTACGAGGGCAACGTCATCGTGATCGCCGACAGCGGGCCTGGATTCTGCACCGCCTCGCCGGCTGCCTTCGACTCATTCCGGGCGGGCAACACGGTCGACGGCACGTCACTGAGCCCGGTCTGCCTGCGGGTCAACAGCTTCGACGCCGACTATCTGCCCACCGGGCAGGCGTTGTCGTTCGCCGCCGACATCGACTACCAGTCCGGCGATGATCTGGCCGCGAACACCTGGCGGCCCTACCGTCTTGAGGTCAACCATCCGCTGCGTATCGGCGGCGACCGGGTGTATCTGCAGGGCCACGGGTATGCGCCGTCGTTCACCGTGACGTTCCCCGACGGGCAGCAACGCAGCCAGACCATCCAGTGGCGCCCCGAAGAACAGACAACCCTGCTGTCCTCGGGCGTCGTGCGCATCGACCCGCCCGCCGGTACGTATCCCGACGCCGAGGAACGGCGCAAACACCAGATCGCGATCCAGGGACTGTTCGCGCCCACCAAGCAACTCGAGGGCACGCTGCTCTCGTCGAGTTACCCCGCGCTCAACGATCCGGCGGTGGCCATCGACATCTATCGTGGCGACACCGGCCTCGACACCGGGCGGCCGCAGTCGTTGTTCTCCCTCGACCCCCGGTTGATCGATCGCAAGCAGCTGACCAAGGCGGCCCGCGTCAACCTGGTGCAAGGCCAGGACACCCGGCTCGATGACGGCACCAAGGTCCGCTTCGACGGTGCGGTCCCGTTCGTCAATCTGCAGGTCTCACACGACCCGGCCCAGGTGTGGGTGCTGGTGTTCGCGATGTCCATGATGGCCGGGTTGCTGGTGTCGTTGGTGGTGCGTCGACGCCGTATCTGGGTTCGGATCCAAGCTGCTCCAGCAGGTACGGTGAACGTCGAGCTGGGCGGGCTGGCCCGTACCGACAACTCCGGCTGGGGCGATGAGTTCGAGAAGCTGACGGAGCGGTTGTTGGAGGGCTACGAGCAGCCGGCGGCAGGAGAGAAGGCGGAGCAGTGAATACCGAGCACATCGATATCGGGCTTGCCAGGTACTCCGACTGGGCGTTCACGTCGTCGGTCGTGGTCCTGGTCGGGGCGCTGATCCTGCTCGCCGTCGAACTTGCCTACAGTCGCGGCCGCAAAGTCGAAACCCGTGAACTGGTCGGCGCGACCGTCGGTGCCGACAGTGTCACTCCCGGCGTCGTCGCCGAGGAACCCCGGCGCCCGTTCGACGAGCGGGTCGGCAAGACCGGGCTGGCGCTCACCTACGTCGGCATCGGCATGTTGTTCGTCTGCATCGTGTTGCGCGGCCTGGCCACGTCGCGGGTGCCGTGGGGCAACATGTACGAGTTCATCAACCTGACCAGCTTCTGCGGCCTGATCGCCGCCGCGGTCGTGCTGCGCAAGCCGCAGTACCGCGTGCTGTGGGTGTTCGTTCTGGTTCCGGTGCTGATCCTGCTGACGGTGTCGGGTCGCTGGCTGTACTCCAACGCCGCGCCCGTGATGCCTGCGCTGCAGTCCTACTGGCTGCCCATCCACGTGTCCGTGGTGAGCCTCGGCTCCGGGGTGTTCCTGGTCGCCGGTGTGGCCAGCATCCTGTTCCTGCTGAAGATGTCGCCGCTGGGCGAGCCCGGGCGGGAAGGCGCCGTCGCGCGGATCATCGATCGGCTGCCCGACGCGCAGACCCTGGACCGTATTGCCTACCGCACCACGATCTTCGCGTTCCCGATCTTCGGTTTCGGGGTGATCTTCGGTGCGATCTGGGCCGAGGAGGCCTGGGGCCGGTACTGGGGTTGGGATCCCAAGGAGACGGTGTCGTTCATCGCCTGGGTGGTGTACGCGGCCTATCTGCATGCGCGCTCGACCGCGGGTTGGCGGGACCGCAAGTCGGCCTGGATCAACGTGGTGGGTTTCGTCGCGATGGTGTTCAACCTGTTCTTCATCAACCTGGTGACCGTGGGTCTGCATTCGTATGCGGGGGTTGGCTAGGCACCGTCCGGTTGGTGAGATGACCGTGCGGAAGCGTGTGGAAAAGAGGGGAATTCGTGTCTGAGCCAGTGTCCGAGCCAGTGTCTGAGTCAGTGTCGGAGCCGTCCGAAGCGCAGGATCCCGCACCGCAGGACATCAGCGAACCATCGACAGATGCGCCGGCAGACGAGCCTGCTTCGGTCGATCCGGACACCCCGGAGCCGAGGCTCACCACGGACACGTGGATGGGCAGCCAGTAGGACTGT
>NZ_LZSY01000089.1 GCF_001665625.1 Mycolicibacterium peregrinum
GCCATCAGCGTTTCCCGCTCCGCGCTATCGAGAACAAGACGCGTTTCCAGGGGGCCGGGCAGCCGTCGACTCGGGCCGCGATCAATTTCATCCCGACCATCCCGGTCGCCTATTTCGGTAGCACTTTCGGGTCGGGGACGGTTACCCACACCGGGCTGGTGGATCAGTTCGGTCTCGTGTTCCTCCAGGAAGGTGAAGATCTCCTTCTCAGCATGACGGGCGTGGGGGAGCTGTTCGCCGGCTGCGACGCAGGCGATTTGGCGGACCGTTTCCAACGGGTGCTGACATCGATGACGGCCGACCCGGGACGGTCGATTTCCACTGTCGACGTCCGTGATGAGCTCACCGGGTTGGACGGGTGGGGTAATCGGGCGGCGCTCGAGGTGCCGGCTGCGGCGCCTCTGTCGGTTCCGGAGATGTTCGCCGCGCAGGTGGCCCGCGACCCGGCTGCGGTGGCGGTCAGTTTCGGTGACAGTTCGATGTCGTATCGCGGGCTGGATGCGGCTGCGAATCGGTTGGCGCACTTGCTTGTCGAGCGCGGTGTCGGTCCGGGGCAGCGGGTTGCGCTGCTGTTTCCAC
>NZ_LZSY01000090.1 GCF_001665625.1 Mycolicibacterium peregrinum
CCCTGCCTCATCGGGGCGTTGGCGATCGGCCTGGCCGCCACGGCGTGCAGTCCGGTCACAGAGAAGGCCGAGGCCACCACGACGACGGCGCCGGTCGGCCCCAGTGCCACTACCACCGCGGGCGGGGGCAGCGCGGCGGTGGCGGCACTGGTGCCGACACCGGCGGACGTGCAGCAGAGCAGAGGACCCGACGACATCGCCGACGGCGGAATCCACGTGCACTACCAGGTCAACGGGTCGCCGACTGACGTGATGACCGCCTACAAGGACGCGCTACAGAGTAAGGGGTGGACGGTCACCACGATCATCACCTCGGGCGGCGGCGGAGGCGGCGGTGCCACCTACACCGGCACCCACGGCGACGCCTATGGGGTGTTCGACGGCGGCGGATACGCCAACACCACCTACATCGACGTGTGCAGTTGGCCTGCCAAGCCGGCCAATCCGAACTGCAGTCGCGGCGATCGTTAGCGACGCTCCGTCGGACCGGTTGCGCATCGGGTCGCCGATGCACAGCGGGCGGCGGCCGTCGGCCGCGGGAACCTCATCAGATCCGAAAATCCGGGGTTCTGAAATCACAACGTAGCCAACGTGTTGCGTGCGATCTATCCATCGCCGACCACTGAGCGCCTTACGCTTGAGGGCATGTCCGGCCCGCCACCGCGGTCGCGGTCTACGGTTGCCAAGTTGGCCATGCACTGTGTGCTGGCCGGATTGCTCGCGGCGGTCTTGATGTTTCCCGTCGTCGGCGGCATCGGCATGATGACGGCACGGCTGTCCGACACGGTGGCACAGGATTCCGCGGAGGTGCTCAAAGGGGACGCACCGCTCGTCACCACCATGGTCGACGCGTCGGGCAAACCGATCGCCTGGCTGTACGAGCAGCGCCGATGGGTGGTTCCTCCCGAACGGATCGCCGACACCATGAAACTGGCGATCGTCTCGGTGGAGGACAAGCGATTCGTCGAACACAACGGTGTGGATGTCCAGGGCACGCTGAACGGACTCTTCGGCTATCTGCGCGGCATCGACGAGGTCCGCGGCGGGTCCACCATCGAGCAGCAGTACGTCAAGAACTACAACCTTCTGGTCAACGCCAAGACCAACGCCGAGCGCCTGGCCGCGGTCGAGGTCAGCCCCGCACGCAAATTGCGCGAGATCCGCATCGCGCTTGCGATGGACAAGACGCTACCCAAAAGCGAAATCCTGGCCCGGTACCTGAACCTCGTGTCGTTCGGCAACGGCGCCTTCGGAGTTCAGGACGCGGCGCGTACCTACTTCGGCGTCGACGCCGCCGACCTCACCTGGCCGCAGGCCGCCCTGTTGGCCGGCGTGGTGCGGTCCACCAGCGCTCTTGACCCCTACACCAACCCCGACGGTGCGCTGGCCCGGCGCAACCTCGTGCTCGACACCTTGATCGACTATCTGCCGGACCGCGCCGAGGAACTGCGCGCCGCCAAAGCGACACCGCTCGGGGTACTCCCCCACGCAGACCCACTTCCGCAAGGCTGCATCGCCGCCGGGAATCGGGCCTTCTTCTGCGAGTACGTCTTGAACTACCTGGCGCGCTCCGGTCTCACGATGGAGGACGTCGCGCGCAACGGTTACCTGATCCGCACCACACTGGACCCCAAGGTGCAGGACAGCGTCCAGTCGGCCATCGAGAAGTATGCGGACCCCAACTCCGCCGGGGTCGCGAGCGTGATGAGCGTGATCACTCCCGGCAAGGACACCCATCGATTGATCGCGATGGGCGACAGCCGCACCTACGGACTCGATCTCGATGCCAACCAGACCGTGCAGCCCCAACCCTTTTCGTTGGTCGGTGACGGCGCCGGGTCGATCTTCAAGATCTTCACCACCGCGGCGGCACTCGACATGGGCATGGGAATCAATGCTCAACTCGATGTCCCCGGAACGTTTGTGGGCAAAGGTCTGGGCAGCAGCGACACTCCCGGGTGCCCGAAGGAAGCCTGGTGCGTGCGCAACGCGCACGGCTTCCGCAGCCCCTTGAGTGTCACCGACGCCCTGGCGCAATCACCCAACACCGCCTTCGCCAAACTCATCTCACAGATCGGGGTACCGCGGGCGGTGGACATGGCGGTCCGACTGGGGCTGAGGTCCTACGCCGAACCCGGCAGTGCGCGTGATTACAACCCCGACGGGACGAACCCCGACGAGAGCATCGCCGACTACGTCAAGCGGCAGAACATCGGATCCTTCACGCTCGGCCCGCTCGAGCTCAACGCGCTCGAGTTGGCCAATGTCGGAGCGACTCTGGCCTCGGGCGGCACTTGGTGCCCGCCGAGCCCGATCGACAAGATCTTCGATCGGAACGGCCATGAGGTGGGCGTGGAGACGGTCCCCTGTGACCAGGCGGTGCCCGAAGGCCTCGCCAATACGTTGGCCAACGCACTGAGCAAGGACCACGCCGGCGGAACCGCCGCCGGCGCAGCGAGTTCGGTCGGCTGGAAGCTGCCGATGTCGGGGAAGACCGGCACCACCGAGGCCCACCGGTCATCGGGTTTTCTCGGCTTCACCAACCGGTACGCCGCCGCGAACTACGTCTTCGACGACTCGTCGTCACCGTCGGGGCTGTGCTCGTACCCGTTGCGCAAATGCGGCGATGGCACCCTGTTCGGCGGTACCGAGCCGGCGTTGACCTGGTATGCCGCAATGAGTCCCATCGCCGAGGACTTCGGCCCGATCGGCCTGCCACCCACCGACCCGCGTTACGTCGACGGTGGCCCCGGCGGCGAAGTGCCGAGCGTGACAGGTCTGAAGGTCGACGACGCCCGGAAACGCCTGCTGGACTCCGGCTTCCGAGTGGCCGACAAACCCACCGCCGTCAACAGCAATGCCACGAAGGGTTCGGTGGTCGGCACAACCCCGAGCGGTAGGACCGTTCCCGGCTCGATCATCACGATCAACACCAGCACGGGATATGTGCCGCCGCCGGTCTACATTCCCCCGCCCGAAGCTCCACCTCCGCCTCCCGGCGACCTGCTCAATCAGCCGAACCCGCCGCCGCCGCCCAACGTCATCGAGATCCCCGGGCTGCCGCCGATCACACTGCCGCCACCCGCACCGCCACCGCCTCCGGCACCGCCCCCTGCGTGACTGCGTGAACCGGGCCGGCGCCGAGCAACACTCTGCATCGGTGCAGATTCGCCATGCTCGAGGACGCTAGCGGCGCCTACGTATCTGCACGTTTGAATATCGACGGATCTGGCAATTACTCCTGCGACAGACCGCGAGGTTTCCTACGTCGAACGGATTGACCATGATCGTGCTCGGCATCATTCTCTTGTTGATCGGCTACTTCGCCGGCATCTCCATCCTCTACACCATCGGCGGAATCCTCGTGGTGATCGGGGTCATTCTGTGGATTCTCGGCGCCGTCGGTCGCCCG
Source organism: Mycolicibacterium peregrinum (assembly GCF_001665625.1). Classification (GTDB taxonomy): domain Bacteria; phylum Actinomycetota; class Actinomycetes; order Mycobacteriales; family Mycobacteriaceae; genus Mycobacterium; species Mycobacterium peregrinum_B. The sequence continues at coordinate 3,413 of NZ_LZSY01000090.1, forward strand.
GTCGGCGGGCGAAAAGTCTGGTTCTAGCGCAACCCGACCACCGGCCGTGATGGGCGGGAACGCCC
>NZ_LZSY01000091.1 GCF_001665625.1 Mycolicibacterium peregrinum
GCATTCTCAATCCCGCCACGCTGAAAGCGGCAACCACCGCACACACCAAAGGCCCAGATCTCGTCACCCGCTTACCGTTCCACGTCGGCCTCGGCTTCGGGCTACCCACGCCCGACGCCGCCTGGCACTCCACGACCGCGTTCGGATTCAGCGGCCTCGGAGGGTCGTTGGGCTACGCCGATCCTGCAACCGGTATCGCCTTCGGCTACGTGATGAACAACATCAGGAACACTCCTACGGCCGACGACCCAGCCACAGCGCTCGTCGCTGCTCTGCGCTCGTCGCTGGCCTGATCGTCGCGGGTGTCACCACACCAATGTGGTACCGGGCACACGCACACTGCCGAAGAACCGCCTGTTGGTGTCCGTCCCGTCGTGGTTGTAGTCATTCATCAGCTCTGCAAGCTCATCGGCGAGCATCTGCAGCGCAGGGCTGACAATCTCGGTGCCGTCTTGTTGCACCCAGCCCCAATCATGCGAAACCCCATCGATTGTGATCAGGATGCGGCCGTGCGCTGGTGTCTCAACGGAGTACCGAACCTGCTCTGGCGCATCTCGTATCGCGCAACGTGTATCCAAGACATCTGGTCCGGCGGGCATGGGGAAGGTGCGAGCCAACGCGATGTCTTCGCGGATCATTTCGCAGACGCGCGGAAGGCCGGCATGCCGGCCGACGCGGTCATATCGCGCCCCGTAACTACGATCTGCTGACGGGTTGTTGCGCCAAACTTCCGCTGATTTCCGCAGAATGCGATCCAGCATTCGCTGCGCCGCGGCCCGCTCCGCCTCCCCGGTCCGGGGGTGATCAATCAACATCCGAAGCCGCGAAATCCGCACACCACCACTAGGCACTGCCACCGCCCAAGCCTGCCACATCAGTCCAAGCTTCCACGTGTCCGCGGCGGAGCGTAACGCCGGCGCTTTGGTCCGGGATTGGTCAACTCACTGCACACATGGACCCGCAGCCACGCTCTCCTTGGAACGACATCGGCGTCATCGAACGGCTGTCGAAATCGGGGGCAGTGGACGAGGGAAATCGTCATCTGCGAAAAAAGTGGAGCCACGGGGAATCGAACCCCGATCTGAGCCTTGCAAAGGCCCCGTTCTACCGTTGAACTATGGCCCCGTCACGGACATGACCGCGACGGTATCACCGCTGGTCATCTCCACTTTCAACTCACTCTCCTACAGATAAAGGCCGAACTCCTGACATCTGCCTTGCAAAGGCAGCGCTCTACCAACTGAGCTAAGGCCCCTCATTTGGCCGAGGTGGCGCATCTGCCAAGTCATGCCAAACTTCTTCACCGTGTCGTGATCGCCATACGATCACCGCCGCGGCTGCGATGCCGGCCAGAAGCATGAACCGCATGGCACAACCTCTCGGTGATCACCGGCTACACCGGGTGTCGTGGGCCTAGGAGGACTCGAACCTCCGACCTCTTCGTTATCAGCGAAGCGCTCTAACCGCCTGAGCTATAGGCCCGAAAATTGGGATCGACCGAGCGCAGAGATTACCGCACCGGAGCGCAGAGTCCCAAATCAATCCCTGTCGGCCAGCGTGACCTCGACCCCGCCGACCAGATCAGTGGTCAGGTTGTAGATGAAGGCACCGATGGTCGCCATGGCACACAGCACGACGATGTTCACCAGGCCGACCAGCGCCGCCCCGCCGAAGATCGTTCCGCTGGACACCAATTCGCCTCCTGAGGCGCCGCTGGCGCTGGTGAGGAGGTCGCCGACATTGCTGTTGAGCTTGCTCCACACACCCATGGCGCCGAGCACCAGGTACAGGAATGCCACCGCGATCATCCACACGAAGAACAGCACCACCGACAACACCAGTGAGACCTTGAGCACAGTCCACGGGTCGACCCGGCGGATCTGCATGCTGGCCCGGACCGGCCCTTGATGCGAGCCACGGTTGGCGACCTGGATCCGGGTGGTGGGGCTGTTGCTCGAGCTGCGAGCGGCAGGCGCCTCAGTGGCCGTCTTACGTTGCGGGGTACGCGGCGATGGCCCGGAAAGGTCCGGGATCTCACTCGCGTAGGCCTCGGGCCGCACCTGCTCGGTGCGGGTTGCCGACGGAGCAGGTGGCGCCGGACGGGCAGGCCGGGCCTGCTGCTCGGTGTCCTTGGTCTCGGTGCCGGCGACGAAGCGCTGCAGCCGGGCCTCCACACCGGGGGAGTGCGATCCCGAGGTACGGGCGCCTTCTTCACGCGACTCGGGTGCCTGCGGCGGGGTGGTACGGGCGGCAGTGCCCCGCTGCCACGGCGGCGCTTCCCCGGTCTCGGTGATCTGGCCGCCGGCGGGGCGCGCCTGCGTCCCGGCCGTCTTGCCGGCGGCCGGGGTGGCCTCGGCCCCTGCGGCCCCGGTACCCGAGCCGTTGGAGCTGCCGGACCGGTCGCCCGTTCGCGGGTACCCCGGCTCGTTCGGTGAACTCACCTAACAGCTCCTTAGCTCAGGCCGAGGTCCGGGTTGGGCCTCGGCGACAGCATCACTCTTCGTCGGACTCGACCTCATCCGCTTCCGAGTCCTCCTCGGCGTTGCGCGCAATCGCAATCAGTGTGTCGCCCTCGCCCAGGTTCATCAAGCGAACGCCCTTGGTCTGACGCCCAGCTTTGCGAACCTGACGTGCAGCGGTCCGGATGACGCCGCCACCGGAGGTGATGGCGTACAGCTCCGTCTCGTCATCGACGATCAGCGCTCCGACCAGACTGCCACGTTTGCGGTCGTATTGAATCGTCAGGATGCCCTTGCCGCCACGACCCTGGACCGTGTACTCGTCGATCGCAGTGCGCTTGGCGTAGCCGCCAGCGGTCGCGACCAGCAGATACGTGTCCGGTTGGACGACATTGAGGGACAGCAGCCGGTCATCCTCGTTGAACCGCATGCCCTGCACGCCGGAGGTGGCACGGCCCATCGGACGCAAGGCCTCGTCGGTTGCGGAGAACCGGATCGACTGGCCGTTGGCGCTCACCAGCAGCAGGTCGTCGTCGGCCGAGCAGAGCACCGCGCCGACCAGTTCGTCACCTTCGCGCAGGTTGACCGCCACGATGCCGCCGGAGCGGTTCGAATCGAAGTCGACCAGCCTGGACTTCTTGACCAGACCGTTGCGGGTGGCCAGCACCAGGTACGGCGCATCTTCGTAGCTCTTGATCTGGATGACCTGGGCGATGCGCTCCTCCGGCTGGAAGGCCAAGAGGTTCGCCACGTGCTGGCCACGCGCGGTGCGCGAGGTCTCGGGCAGCTCGTAAGCCTTGGCCCGGTACACCCGGCCCTGCGTGGTGAAGAACAGGATCCAGTCGTGGGTCGAGCAGACGAAGAAGTGGTTGACGATGTCGTCCTGCTTCAGCCCGGCACCTTGCACGCCCTTGCCGCCGCGCTTCTGGCTGCGGTAGAGGTCCGTCTTGGTGCGCTTGGCGTACCCGGTCTCGGTGATCGTGACGACCACGTCCTCGCGGGCGATCAGATCCTCGTCACTGACCTCGCCGTCGGCGGGCATGATCCGGGTCCGGCGGTCGTCGCCGTGCTTTTCGACGATCTCGGCCAGTTCGTCGCGAACGATCGCGCGCTGCCGCTCCGGCTTGGCCAGAATGTCCTCGAGGTCGGCGATCTCGGCCTCGATCTTGGCCAGGTCGTCGACGATCTTCTGGCGTTCCAGGGCAGCAAGCCGACGCAGCTGCATGTCCAGGATGGCCTGGGCCTGGATCTCATCGATGTCGAGCAGCTCGATCAGTCCGGCCCGGGCGATCTCTACGGTCTGCGAGGCCCGGATCAAAGCGATCACCTCGTCGAGTGCGTCCAGGGCCTTGACCAGACCGCGCAAGATGTGCGCGCGCTCGTTGGCCTTGCGCAACCGGTAGCGGGTCCGGCGCACGATGACATCGAGTTGGTGCGCGACGTAGTACCGGATCATCTGGTCGAGCCGCAGTGTCCGTGGCACCCCGTCGACGATCGACAACATGTTGGCGCCGAAGCTGGTCTGCAGCTGGGTGTGCTTGTAGAGGTTGTTCAGCACCACCTTGGCGACGGCATCGCGCTTGAGCTCCACCACAATTCGCAGTCCGACCCGGTCGCTGGACTGGTCCTCGATGTTGGAGATGCCGGCCAGCTTGCCGTCGCGCACCTGCTCGGCGATCGAGGTGATGAAGTTGTCGTGGTTGACCTGGTAGGGCAGTTCGGTGATGACGATGCCGGTGCGGCCCCGGCTGTCTTCTTCGATCTCCACAACACCGCGCATGCGGATGGAGCCGCGGCCGGTGGTGTAGGCGTCATGGATGCCCTGGGACCCGACGATCAGACCGTGGGTGGGGAAATCCGGACCCTTGACGCGCTCGCACACCGCGGCCAAGGTCGCCTCTTCGTCGGCCTCATGGTTTTCCAGGCACCAGTACACCGCCTCGGCCAACTCCCGCAGGTTGTGCGGCGGGATGTTGGTGGCCATACCGACGGCGATACCGCCCGACCCGTTGGCCAGCAGGTTGGGGAACCGGCTCGGCAGCACCGTGGGTTCCTGCACCCGGCCGTCGTAGTTGGGGATGAACTCGACTGTCTCCTCGTCGATTTCCCGCAACATCTCCATGGCCAGCGGCGTCAGCCGGGCCTCGGTGTAACGCATGGCCGCGGCGGGATCGTTACCCGGTGAGCCGAAGTTTCCCTGGCCGTCGACCAGCGGGTAGCGCAACGACCAGGGCTGAGCCATCCGGACCAGGGTGTCGTAGATCGAGGAGTCGCCGTGTGGGTGGTAGTTACCCATCGTCTCGGCCACCGAACGTGCCGACTTGGCGTGGCTGCGGTCCGGGCGGAAGCCCGAGTCGTACATCGCGTAGAGCACGCGCCGGTGCACGGGCTTGAGGCCGTCACGCACCTCCGGCAGAGCGCGGCCGACGATCACGCTCATGGCGTAGTCGATGTAGCTGCGCTGCATCTCGTGCTGAATGTCGACCGGTTCGATACGGTCTGAGGTTCCGTCGCCGGGTGGCAACGTGGTGTCGGTCATGTGTTCCTCGCTCGTCGGCTCGGCTTGTTGCGGTCAAAGGCCCTGCGGCGTGAATTACGGTGGCGCGCAGGGCAGGTGCGTCTTCGGGGTCACAACGCCGCCGTGTGGTTGTACTCCCACTTTTCGATGCTCGGTCCCAGCTCCGTCAGGAAGGTCGCGACGTGCGGCGTGGTTCCGTGCGCATCCATGGACTCCCTCGAATCCCAATGTTCGAAGCACAGGAACAGCGACGGGTCCTCGAGATCGCGATAGAACTCGTAGGTGATGCAGCCCGGTTCGGCCAGTGTGGGATCGACCAGATTCTGCATCGCGGTCGCAGCGCGCTCGGCCGCCTCGGGGGCAACCTTGACCCGGATAAACGCTGTGTGCATCGTCGGTTCCGCCTAAACGTCCAGGAACCGAACGTCTTTGGCGTTGCGCGTGATGAAACTGCGGCGGGCTTCGACGTCCTCACCCATCAGAATGGAGAACAGTTCGTCGGCCGCGGCGGCGTCATCGAGCGTCACCTGACGTAAGACCCGCACCGACGGATCCATGGTGGTCTCCCATAGTTCCTTCGCGTCCATCTCGCCCAGACCCTTGTAACGCTGGATACCGTCGTCGACATTGATCCGCTTGCCGGCTGCCTTACCCGCCTCGAGCAAGCCGTCGCGCTCACGGTCGGAGTAGGCGAACTCCGGTTCCTGACGCTGCCACTTGAGTTTGTACAGCGGCGGCTGGGCCAGGAAGATGTGGCCATGTTCGACCAGCGGTTTCATGAAGCGGAACAGCAGGGTCAGCAGCAGGGTGGAGATGTGCTGGCCGTCGACGTCGGCGTCGGCCATCAACACGATCTTGTGATAGCGCAGCTTGCTGATGTCGAACTCGTCGTGAATGCCGGTACCCAGGGCCGTGATGATGGCCTGGACTTCGGTGTTCTTCAAAACCCGGTCGATACGGGCCTTTTCGACGTTGATGATCTTGCCGCGCAGCGGCAGGATCGCCTGGAACATCGAGTCGCGGCCACTCTTGGCCGAACCGCCGGCCGAATCGCCCTCCACCACATACAGTTCGGACTTCGTCGGATCCGTAGAGCGGCAGTCCGCGAGCTTGCCGGGCAGGCCACCGATGTCGGTGGCGCTCTTGCGCCGGACCAGCTCACGCGCCTTGCGGGCGGCGATACGCGCCTGCGCCGATGAAACTGCTTTGTTCACCACGGTTTTGGCCTCGGCGGGATTCGCCTCGAACCAGTGGGTCAGCTGCTCGTTGCAGATCTTCTGCACGAACGACTTCACCTCGGTGTTACCGAGCTTGGTCTTGGTCTGGCCTTCGAACTGCGGTTGGGCCACCTTCACCGAGATGACCGCGGCCAGGCCTTCACGGATGTCGTCGCCGGTGAGGTTCGGATCCTTGTCCTTGAGGAGCTTCTTGTCCTTGGCGTACTTGTTCACCACGGTGGTCAGTGCCGAGCGGAAACCCTCTTCGTGGGTACCGCCCTCGTGCGTGTTGATCGTGTTGGCGAACGTGTGGACCGACTCGGAGTAACCGGCATTCCACTGCATCGCGATCTCGACCTCGTGACCGGGGCCCTTGCCGTCGAAATCGATCACGCTGGGCTGGATCGCGGTCTTGGTGCGGTTGATGTGCTTGACGAAGTCGACCAGACCGCCCGGGTAGTGGAAGGTCCGGTGCTTCACCTTGTGGGGCGCGGCGGCCTCGGCCGCCGTCTCCTCCGCGGATTTCGGGGCGGCGGCGGTGTCGGCGACCACCTCGTCGACGACCTCCTCCTGGGACACCCGCTCGTCGGTGAGGTCGATCGTCAGGCCCTTGTTGAGGAAGGCCATCTCCTGCAGACGCCGGGCAATGGTCTCGAAGTCGTAGACCGTGGTCTCGAAGACATTCGGGTCAGCCCAGAACCGGATGGTGGTACCGGTCTTGGTTGTCTTGTCACCCTGCTTGAGGGTTCCCGGCACCGAGTTGTCGTAGGTCTGGAACCACTCGTAACCGTCCTTGTAGATGTCGGCCTCGAGCCGGGTCGACAGGGCGTTCACGACGGACACACCCACGCCGTGCAGACCGCCGGATACCTGGTAGGCACCTTCTTCGAACTTGCCGCCGGCGTGCAGAACGGTCATCACGACATCGACGGTCGGGATACCGGTCGCGTGCATGGCCACCGGAATACCGCGGCCGTCGTCGGTGACCTGAACGCCGCCATCCTCGAGGATCCGCACGTCGACCTTGCTGGCGAACCCGGCCATCGCCTCGTCTACCGCGTTGTCGACGACCTCCCACACCAGGTGGTGCAGACCCCGCTCACCGGTGGAACCGATGTACATGCCCGGACGTTTACGAACGGCCTCCAGTCCTTCGAGCACCTTGATCGAATCGGCGCCGTACTCGGTTGGAGCATTCTTCTTCTGGGCAGCCACGTCGGACGCGTCTCCTTGGGGTTCGCGGGAAGCGGTTGCGTCGCCGCCCTGCAGATCTCGCCACAGTCTACCGGTCCAGACGGACAGGGCCGACTCTGTAGCGGCGTTTTCACCTACCTAACTGCGCCGTGCGCGGAATTTCGCGGGTCTCGGTGCCTTCGGACGCTTCAGAAGATCGCTTTCGGCCGTCTCGACGCTCTCAGCGCAATACCGCCCGGGCTAGCCGTAGGTATCGCGGGGACCTCGGCCGGGCACGTGATACCGACCTTTCCGCCACGACGGGCCGACCGGACCCACGATCTTCAAGGAGGTCACCACTCCATCCCCGACCGCGGCCGCGATCTTGGCCAGCAGCTGGGACTGCACCATCCGAAGTTGGGTGGCCCACGCAGTCGACTCTGCCGACACGGTCAACACACCCTCGTTCAAGGCCGTCGGATTGGCATGGTCGGCGATCTGGTCACCCACCACGGTCCGCCACCGACCGAATACCGAACCCTCGGCCACCCTCGAGCCCCAGCCTCGAACCTTCGCCAGATCCTGGGTCGCGGACCCGAGCAATTGCGGATCACGGACATCGGGACCCGGACCGGACCAGCTGCGACGCCGGCCGGTGTTTCCTGCCGTCCGCCGGACCGGGGTTCTGCGGCCGCGGCCGACATCCTTACCTTGACTGCGGGCCGCCCCGCGCGCCTCCTCGAGAGTCCGCCGCACCAGGTCCATGCCGCGCATGCGGCTGAGGTCCTCGGGAGAGACGGCGGGGGAGGGGATGGCCGACTGGTCGGTTTCTGCGGGATCGTCCGTCATGACTGCACCACCGATATCCGCCCCTGATCCCCGTCGGTCATCCTGATCTCGACGCGGTTGACCGCCCAGTCCGGCGGGATGTCCTCACCCACCGCCGCGGTGACCAGAACCTGTTCGGCCTCACCGGCCACCGCGGCCAGCGCCTGCCTCCTCGAGGTATCGAGTTCGGCGAAGACATCGTCGAGCAGTAGCACCGGATCCACCCCGTCGGAACGCAACAGCTCGTAGGCGCCGAGCCGCAGAGCCAACGCCATCGACCACGATTCACCATGGCTGGCAAAGCCTTTGGCGGGTTGGTCGCCCAGCCACAGCTCGAGATCGTCACGGTGTGGGCCGACCAGACAGACTCCGCGGTCCAACTCTGCATCACGCCGGCGGCTCAGCGCGTCCAAGAGCGCGGCCTCGTAGAACTCGACGGACTCCAGGCCAGGCGCGTTCGCGATGGCCTCCACCCCGGAGCGGTACCGGATTGTCGCGGGGCGGCTCGAGGGCGCCAGCAGTTGATAGGCCTTCTGCACCTCGGGGTGCAGCTGCTCGACCAGCGCGATGCGTGCCGCGGTCAACGCCGCACCATGGGCGGCCAGGTGCCCATCCCACACATCGAGGGTGTCCAGCACGCTGCGATCACCCCGATAGCGGGCTCCCGCAGCGGTTTTCAACAGCGCGGTGCGCTGCCGGACCACTTTGTCGTAGTCGGCACGGATACCTGCGACGGTCGGTCGGCGGGTGGTCGCCAACTCGTCCAGATAACGCCGCCGGTCTCCCGGATCACCACGGACCAGTGCAAGGTCTTCCGGGCTGAACAACACGGCCCGCAAGACCCCGAGAATTTCGCGCGGGGACCGCACCGGTGACCGGTTCAACCGGGCCTTGTTCGCCCGGCCATTGGTGATCTCGAGGTCGACCGCGAGTTCCCGGCCTTCGTTGACGACGATGCTCGAGACGATCGCTCGTTGCTCCCCGGCCCGGATCAACGGAGCATCAGAAGCCACCCGGTGCGAACCCAAAGTTGCGCAATACCACAGTGCCTCAACGAGATTCGTCTTACCGAAGCCGTTCGGTCCGACGAATACGGTCCGGCCGGGCTCCAGCTCGAGCTCGATCTGTGCCCAGGACCGGTAGTCGGTCAGCCCCAGGTGACGGACATACATCGGAATCGCCTAACCGGACTCACTGATCCGGTGCACAGCATGGCCACCGAACTGGTTACGCAGCGCCGACACTGCCTTCATGGTGGGGGAATCCTCTTGCCTCGAGGCGAACCGCGCGAACAATGACGCGGCGATGACCGGCATCGGAACCCGATGGCTGATCGCCTCTTCCACGGTCCAGCGACCTTCCCCGGAATCCTCGGTGTATCCGCTGATCGCCGCGAATCCGGGGTCTTCCTTGAGCGCTTTCGCCAGCAGCTGCTGCAGCCACGACCGCACCACCGTGCCATTCGTCCAGGCCTGGATCACTGCCTGGGGATCGGTGATCAGGTCTTCGGCCGACAGCAGCTCGTAACCCTCGGCGTAGGCGTGCATCAGGCCGTATTCGATGCCGTTGTGCACCATCTTGGCGTAATGACCGGCGCCCACGGGACCAGCGTGCACGAAGCCGTCGGCCACATCACCCGACGGACGCAGCGTGTCGAAGATCGGCATGGCTCGAGCCACGTCGGCGTCACTGCCGCCGACCATCAGCCCGTACCCTTCCTTCAGACCCCAGACACCGCCCGATACGCCGGCATCGATGAAGTTGATTCCCTTGTCGCCCAACAACTTTGCGTGCGGTCCGTCCTCGGTGTACCGAGAGTTTCCGCCGTCGATCACAAGGTCGCCTGCACCCAGCACATCGGCCAGCGCGACAATCGTCTGGTGCGTCACCGTGCCGGACGGGACCATCACCCAGACCACCCGCGGCGCCTCGAGCGCGCCGGCCAGATCGGCCAGGCTCGCCACGTCGCTGACCTCAGGACGTGGGTCGTAGCCGACCACCTCGTGGCCACCGGTGCGCAGGCGCTCGCGCATGTTGAAGCCCATCTTGCCCAGGCCGACCAACCCCAGTTGCATGTGCGCCCTTTCTCGACCGCGCCGGTCAGCCAGGAAGGCGAACCGGCATCAACAGATAGACGTAATCGGTCTTGGCGGCCGGGAACGGGCCCGAACCACCGCCGGTACCACCATCCTCGCTCGTGGGCCGCAACACGGCAGGCCGACTCGGCGTGGTGAATCCGAACGTCACCCGGTCCGAGTGCAGCGAGCTCAACCCGTCGGTCAGGTAGGTCGGGTTGAACGCGATGGTCAACGGGTCGCCGGCGAACTCGACCGGCAGGTCTTCCTCGGCGCGACCCACATCGTCGGCGCCGGCCGAGAGCCGCAGCACGTCATCGCCGAACTCCATGCGGATCTGGGCTCCCCGGTCGGCCACGAGTGCCACGCGCTTGATGGCCTCGGTGAGCTCGGCCACGCCGATGGTCGCCACTGCGGTGTGCTCGTTCGGCAGCAGCTGACGGAACTTCGGGAACTCCGCATCCAGCAGCCGGGTGGTGCTGCGCTTGCCGTTACTGCGGATACCGAGCAGGCCGTCCTTGCCGACCGATTCGCCGGAACCCAGCGACAGATGCACCTGGTTGCCGTCGGTGCCGGCCTTGGCCGCCTCGGCCAGAGTCTTCGCCGGTACCAGGACCGCGGCCTCCACGTCGGTGGCACTGGTTTCCCAGGTCAGCTCACGCACGGCCAGCCGGAAGCGGTCGGTAGCAGCCAAAACCACTGATTCACCGGAGATCTCGACGCGGATGCCGGTCAGCATCGGCAACGTGTCGTCACGGCCGGCGGCGACGGCCACCTGACCGATGGCCTCGGCGAACAGGTCGGACGACACCACACCCGTCTCGTCGGGCAGCGACGGCAACGCGGGGTAATCCTCGACTGCCAGGGTCGGCAGCGAGAACCGGGCGCTGCCACAGGTCAGTGCCACCCGGGTGCCCTCGACGCTGAGCTCCACCGGCTTGGCCGGCAATGCCTTGGTGATGTCCGACAGCAATCGTCCGGATACCAAAACGCTTCCAGGAGAAGCGATTTCGGCACTGACACGCACTTCGGCGGAAACTTCGTAGTCGAAGCCGGAGATGGTCAGACCGTCATCCGTGCCGGTCAGCAGGACCCCGGCCAGAACCGGGATGGTGGGCCGGGTCGGCAGATTGCGGGCCACCCAGGCCACCGCGTCCGCGAAGTCCTCACGCACCACGCGGAACTTCAAGTCGGTCAGCCCAGCCGTCGTCGTCGCCACGTGCTATGCGCCCCTTCGATGATCCCCATAACGAGCTCTACCAGCGTCTTCCCAGAACACCGCCACGCAGCATCGCGCTGAATGACAAAGCTGGAACCGCTGTCGTTGAACCACCGTAGAGCTTTCCGCATCAACTTGAAAGCTAATCCACCGGGGTGACACGGGGGCTTGCATGTGCTTCTCGAGCCAGGGCAGTGCCGAGGTTTCGTCCGGTGTCCCCAAGCCCCTTCTTCTAGAAAGAACTCTTAGAAGATATTTGAGTAACAGTATTAGGGACTGTGAAAACTGGGGATGAACGGGTGTTTGCCCAGTACTCCAGGTGTGTCGGAATGTGAGTCGGCTGTGGAGACCGGTGGACGGACCGGCCGCCGAGTGTGGACAAATGACATCGTGTGGATGATTTTGTCATTCATCCCGTGGTTTGCCCGCAGGTTGTCCACAGCCGTATCCACAGCGGTCAGCTGTGACATGTGATGCCTCGCGGGGCGAAAGTTGTTACAAGATTTTTCGCCGGACGGGACCACTGTGACCACGATGTGAGACGCCGGATACCCCGCCATGGCAGCACTAAACCCCCTCGGAGGCCATCTCGAGGGGGGTGGTGGGAGATTCAGCGCGGAATTCCGCAGTGGTTCAGCGCTTGGCGCGCTGACGAATGCGGGTGGTGAGTTCCTTGACGTGGTCGAAAACCTCACGTCGCTCAGCCATCTCGCCGCGGATCTTCTTCTCCGCATACATGACAGTGGTGTGGTCACGCCCGAACGCCTGGCCGATCTTCGGCAGGGACAGATCGGTGAGCTCACGGCACAGATACATGGCGATCTGACGGGACTGCGCCAGTGCCCGGGTCTTGCCGGGCCCACGCAGCTCCTCGACCGTGGTCTCGAAGTACTCGGCGGTGGCCGCCATGATCGCTGCGGTACTGATCTGCATGGTGGTGGCGTCGGCGATCAGATCGCGCAACACGACTTCGGCCAGCGCCTTGTCGATCCGGGTCTTGTTGAGCGAGGCGAAGGCCGTCACCCGGATCAAGGCACCCTCGAGCTCGCGAATGTTGCGCTCGATGCTGCTGGCGATGAGCTCGAGCACATCGTCGGGCACGTCGAGACGATCCATCTGCGCCTTTTTACGCAGGATCGCGATGCGCGTCTCCAGTTCCGGCGGCTGCACATCGGTGATGAGGCCCCACTCGAAACGGGTCCGCAGCCGATCCTCCAGGGTGGCCAGCTGCTTGGGCGGCCGGTCCGAGGAGATCACGATCTGCTTGTTGGCGTTGTGCAGAGTGTTGAAGGTATGGAAGAACTCTTCCTGGATACCTTCCTTGCCCTCGATGAACTGGATGTCGTCGACGAGCAGGATGTCGATGTCGCGGTAACTGCGCTTGAACGAGGCCTTGCGGTCGTCACGCAGTGAGTTGATGAAGTCGTTCGTGAATTCCTCGGTGGAGACGTACTTCACGCGCATGCCCGGGAAGAGACGTTGCGCATAGTTCCCCGCGGCGTGCAGCAGATGGGTCTTGCCCAGACCAGATTCACCCCAGATGAACAACGGGTTGTAGGCCCGCGCCGGCGCCTCGGCGATCGCCAGGGTCGCGGCGTGGGCGAAGCGGTTGGACGCACCGATGACGAAGGTGTCGAAGGTGTAGCGCCGGTTCAGATTGACCGCGTTGTCGTCACTGATGGTGGAGTCGCGCTGCGGGCTGCTGAAGTAGCCCGGCCAACTTTCCTCGGCACTGACCTTGGCGGCGCGGTCGTCGTCGATCTCGTCGACGTCGGCGGGCGAGGCAGAAGCGGCAGCGTCGTCCCGGTCGTCGGTGGTGGACCCGGAATCCGACGCGGTGGAGGAGTCCTCGGATTCCTCGGGCGGGGTGGCGATGCGCACGCCCAGCTCGACCCGCTGACCCAGCTTGCGGCTGAGCGCGTTGATGATCGGTTCGCGGAGGTGCCGTTCGATCTCGTTCTGGACGAACGGTGTGGGAACCGACAGCAGAGCAAACCCCTCGGCGATGACGAGGGGTTTCACCAGCTTGAGCCATGCTCTTTGCTGAGGAGTCAGCGGGAGGAGAGCTGGATCGGAGTTTGCGTCCCGGTCGCCGTTGAGCTCGGCGACGACGCTGTTCCAGACTGCGACGAACGGTGGATCGGGGTCAGCTGGCAACGACTGTTCCCCCTTAGAGGTGCATCGAGGTCGACCCGGTGACGACCAAAAAGAACGATGACGAACTGTCCACATATTTATCCACAGCTTGTGGAGAAAGGACAGTCGTCGTCGCTCTGTTGTCTGTTGTGAGAGCGTCGTAGCCGGATACGTCGCATGCTGCGAGGGTGTGCCGCGCCGCGAGCTCTCGTTTCATTTTCCGGGGCCGATCCAGGCTCGGAACGGCATTGCCAGAAGCTAACAGTTTTCTCTCGATGTGCCAACAGTTCTGCAACATCCGATACGCACCATGTAGGCGGGTCGGCGCAGGTTTGACCGAGGGAAATCTCATCAGTACCCTCGAGCAGTCGCCCGCACGTGGCGATACGGCTGCGCCCGGGAGGTTTCCGGAGAACGCGCCGGTTAGTAGAGCACGACGGACGAGCTTAAACAGAGCTTGCAACGGCAACTGTTTTCGGCGGCACTTCGGTGTCGGTGGATGCGGGTGCCAAACGGAACAAGGAGAGATTGCCGTGGCCAAGGGCAAGCGGACCTACCAGCCCAACAACCGCCGCCGTGCGCGCGTGCATGGGTTCCGGCTGCGGATGCGGACGCGCGCCGGCCGCGCCATCGTCGCCAACCGTCGTGGCAAGGGCCGTCGCGCACTCACTGCGTGATACTGCGGCTCTCAGGCAGGATCTAGCGCGGTGCTTCCGGCTCGATACCGGATGAGGCGGTCCGCGGAGTTCAGTGCCACCGTCAGTCGTGGCGTGCGTGCAGTGCAACCTGATGTTGTCGTGCACGCACTCCACGAGGGAACGGACGCAACCGGCCCGCGGGTCGGTCTGATCGTGTCCAAAGCCGTCGGGAATGCCGTGGAGCGTCATCGGGTATCCCGGCGGCTGCGTCATGCCGCCCGTACCGTCATACCGAAACTGGATGCCACGGACCTGGTGGTGATCCGAGCTCGCGCCGGCAGCAGTGAAGCGCCGTCGCCGCGGTTGGAGCAACAGTTGCAGCGCGCTCTCGAGCGCCTGGAGGCACGGCGCAGGACGTCACCATGATCCGCAGGGCGGGTGCCGGTGCAGCCCGCGGTGCGATCTTCCTGATTCAGCTCTACCGTCACACCATCTCTCCGCTTCGACTGCCGTCGTGCCGGTTCATGCCGACCTGCAGTCAGTACGCGGTCGATGCCCTCACCGAATACGGCTTGTTCCGTGGTGGGTGGCTGACATTGATCCGACTGCTGAAATGCGGTCCGTGGCATCCCGGGGGATGGGACCCCATCCCGGACCGGTGCCCACACGATCACGAGTCCTTCACGTCTGATGAGACCGTGTCTGGCGATATAGCCGCCGAAAACCTTGTCTGGGAGACCCCAGCGAAGCGAGGGGAGAGCAAGTCGCGTGTTTAATTGGTTCAGCCTGGACATCATCTATTACCCGGTGTCGGCGATCATGTGGGTTTGGTACAAGGCATTCGCCTTCCTGCTCGGCCCCGAGAACTTCTTCGCCTGGGCGCTGTCGGTGATGTTCCTGGTCTTCACCCTGCGCGCGATCCTCTACAAGCCCTTCGTCAAGCAGATCCGCACCACGCGGCAGATGCAGGAGTTGCAGCCACAGATCAAGGCGCTGCAGAAGAAGTACGGCAAGGACCGCCAGCGGATGGCGCTGGAGATGCAGAAGCTGCAGCGCGAGCACGGCTTCAACCCGATCCTCGGCTGCCTGCCGATGCTGGCGCAGGTGCCGGTGTTCCTCGGTCTGTACCACGTGTTGATGTCGTTCAACCGGACCCAGACCGGCATCGGCCGGTTGGGGTTGTCGGTGGAGGAGAACCGCAGCCTCGCGAACTATGTGTTCAGTGCGACCGACGTGAGTCACTTCCTCGACGCGAACCTGTTCGGTGCACCGCTGGGCGCGACGATGGTTCAGCAGCACGGCCTCGAGGCGTTCACCGAATTCAACCGGTTGTCCGTGGTTCTGGTCGGCGTTCCGATCATGATCCTGGCCGGTATCGCCACGCACTTCAACAGCCGCGCCTCGGTCGCCCGCCAGAGTGTGGAGGCCGCCGCCAACCCGCAGACCGCGATGATGAACAAGCTCGCGCTCTACGTGTTCCCGCTCGGCGTGGTCGTCGGTGGGCCGTTCCTGCCCCTGGCCGTGATCATCTACTGGCTGTCCAACAACATCTGGACCTACGGTCAGCAGCACTACGTGTTCGGGATGATCGAGAAGGAAGAAGAGGCGAAGAAGGCCGAGGCGATCGAACGACGTTCGGCCAACGCACCGGCACCCGGAGCGAAACCGAACCGCGCGCGTAAGGCCGAAGCCGCGAGTGCGGCGGCCGCTACGGAAGACGCTGAACCTGAGTCGGATGCGGCGCAGACCAAAGACCAGAAGGACGCGGCAGGTGAATCGGCAGCCCCGAGCGTGAACCGCACGCCCAAGCCCGGTGCACGCCCCAAGAAGCGGAAACGGTGACCAGTTCTCACGCTGGCTACAAGTAGGGAGAAGACGGATATGACGGACGCACAGACGACCGAGCCCGGCGCGGAGCTGGAGGAGGACATCCAGTCGGCGCCCAAGAGCGAGGACGACCTGGAGGAGCGATTGGTCGCGGAAGGCGAGATCGCCGGCGACTACCTCGAGGAGTTGCTCGACCTGCTGGACTTCGACGGCGATATCGATCTCGATGTCGAAGGCGATCGGGCAGTGGTGAGCATCGACGGTGGGGGCGATCTGAGCAAGCTGGTCGGGCGCAAGGGTGAGGTGCTCGACGCTCTCCAGGAGTTGACCCGACTGGCCGTGCACCAGAAGACCGGCGAGCGCAGCCGGCTGATGCTGGACATCGCGCGGTGGCGCCGCCGTCGCCGCGACGAGCTGGCGGCGCTGGGCGACAAGGTGGCCCGGCGGGTGCTGGAGTCGGGTGAGCGTGAGGAGCTGGCTCCCATGACGCCGTTCGAGCGCAAGATCGTGCATGACGCTGTGGCCGCGGTCGATGGTGTCCGCAGCGAGAGCGAGGGCGTGGAGCCGTCGCGACGCGTCGTCGTTCTGCTTGGCTGAGCTTTAGTTACAAGGGTGTAGTTCGTTTTGCGGCGACGGTGCCGTAGGGAGTGCGGAGGATGTTTCACGTGAAACATGGACCGGTCCCCGCGGCACCGGAAGCCGCGGCGGAGGTCTTCGGAGAGCGTCTGGAGACCGCCGAACGGTACGCGGCGATTCTTGCCGGTGCCGGTGTCGAGTGGGGTCTGATCGGTCCGCGGGAAGTGGACCGGCTCTGGGATCGACACATTCTCAACAGCTCGGCTCTCGGAGAGCTTCTGGCTCCCGATGAGCGCGTCGCCGACATCGGCAGCGGCGCCGGCCTCCCGGGTATCCCGTTGGCCCTGGCGCGCCCCGATGTTCATGTCACGTTGATCGAGCCGCTGCTGCGCCGCAGCGAGTTCCTCCGTGAGACGGTCGACGAATTGGGGCTCGACATCACGGTGGTCCGTGGTCGGGCCGAAGACTCAGACGTTCGTAAATCGGTGGGCGAGTTGGATGTGGTGACTTCCCGTGCGGTCGCCTCACTGGACAAGTTGACGCGGTGGAGCATGCCGCTCCTTCGCGTCGACGGAAGGATGCTCGCCCTCAAAGGTGAGCGCGCCGAGGCAGAGATCGAAGAGCACCGGCGTGGGATGGCTTCCCTGGGTGCAGTCGATGCCAGGGTGGTGAAATGTGGCGTGAACTATTTGAACCCGCCCGTAACCGTCGTCGCCGTGCGACGCGTGGCGGTGAGACCGGGCACCCGGTCAACGGGCAGAGCCTCCGGGTCGCGGGGGAGATCGGGCAGGAGATGAGGATGGGTTCTGATCGGCCGGCAACCGCTGGCGCGGGTGCTACGCCCGCCGTTTCACGTGAAACCGTTTCACGTGAAACATGGAAGAACGGTGGTGGCGCTGCGTGGTCCACGGACGCCAGCATGGACACCCCGATAGCGGCGGAGGCGGAGCAGGCGACCCGCGTGCTCCACACCTCGCACGGACAGCTTCCCCGGCCGTCGCGCCAGCGCGTGTTCACGATCGCGAATCAGAAGGGCGGCGTCGGCAAGACGACGACGGCGGTGAACGTCGCGGCCGCGCTCGCACTGCAGGGGTTGCGCACGTTGGTGATCGACCTCGACCCCCAGGGCAACGCCAGCACCGCGCTGGGCATCGAACACCGACCCGGGACCCCGTCGTCCTATGAGGTCCTCATCGGAGACATTCCGGTGGAGGAGGCCCTGCAGCAGAGCCCGCACAGCGACCGGTTGTTCTGCATTCCCGCGACGATTGATCTGGCCGGCGCGGAAATCGAGTTGGTCAGCATGGTGGCTCGCGAGGGGCGGTTGCGGTCGGCGCTCGCCGCTCTGGCCAACCACAACTTCGACTACGTGTTCATCGACTGCCCACCGTCCCTCGGACTGCTGACCATCAACGCGTTGGTGGCGGCTCCCGAGGTGCTCATCCCGATCCAGTGCGAGTACTACGCGCTGGAAGGGGTGGGGCAGCTGCTACGCAACATCGAGATGGTGAAGGCGCATCTCAACCCCGAGCTGTCGGTGTCCACCGTGATACTGACGATGTACGACGGGCGGACCAAGCTGGCAGATCAGGTGGCCGAGGATGTGCGGGAGCACTTCGGCGACAAGGTGTTGCGTACGGTCATCCCGCGCAGTGTGAAGGTGTCGGAGGCTCCGGGCTACGGGATGACGATTCTCGATTACGATCCGGGTTCTCGTGGCGCGTTGAGCTACCTCGACGCGAGCCGCGAGATCGCCGAGCGCGGAGCCCCGCCCCGCGCCTAGTAGGCGCCGGCACCACGTCAGTGACCAACAGCCAGTAGACAGACAGCGGACGGCACGATGAGCAGGAGACGACCATGAATCAGCCGGCACGGAAGCGGAGTGGCTTGGGCAGGGGACTGGCAGCCCTCATTCCGACCGGTCCCGCTGAGGACGGTACCGATGTCCTGAGCCCCAAGATCGGCGCAACTGCAGCCGACGTTCTGCTCGGGCCGTCGTCCGGCTCGAGCGACGCGGGGACGGTGCCCCCGACGTCTTCCGCGCCCGATGGGTCCGACCCGGTCCTTGCCGGCGACGTGGGCGCCACCTATCGGGAGATCGATCCCAGCCTGATCCAGCCGAATCCGCGGCAGCCCCGCCAGGTGTTCGACGAGGAGGCGCTGAGCGAGCTGGTGCACTCCATCCGCGAGTTCGGATTGATGCAGCCGATCGTCGTCCGCGCGGTCGAGGAGAACGGCGAATCCCGCTATCAGTTGGTGATGGGGGAGCGGCGCTGGCGGGCCGCCCAGCAAGCCGGCCTGGAAGCCATTCCGGCGATCGTCCGCGAGACCGGTGACGACAGCATGCTGCGTGACGCGCTGCTGGAGAACATCCACCGGGTTCAGCTCAACCCGTTGGAAGAGGCCGCCGCCTACCAACAGCTGCTCGACGAATTCGGAGTCACCCACGATGAACTCGCCGCGCGGATCGGTCGCTCACGGCCACTGATCTCCAACATGATCCGTCTGTTGCGCCTGCCGATCGCCGTGCAGCGCCGCGTCGCGGCCGGTGTGCTGTCCGCGGGGCACGCACGTGCGCTGCTCGCCCTGGAAGGGGGAGCGGAGAAGCAGGAAGAGTTGGCCGCCCGCATCATTGCCGAGGGCATGTCGGTGCGTGCCACCGAGGAGGCCGTGACGCTGGCCAACCGCGACGGCAACACCACGCCACCGGCGCCGCGGCGCAAGCCGATCCAGATGCCGGGCCTGCAGGACGTTGCTGAACGGCTCTCTTCAGCGTTCGATACCCGGGTCACTGTGAGCCTTGGCAAACGAAAAGGCAAGATTGTGGTCGAGTTCGGATCGGTGGATGATCTCCAGCGCATTGTCGAAATTATGAGCGCCGAAGACCACTGAGAACCCACGACCAACGACACCAGGTTGTTCCGTCACTGTGACACATCAGTGATCAGAGTCCGCAGTCGCGAGCGCCACATAGCGCAAAGCTTCTGTGCCGCATAGCATTTCACCTCGGAGGCGGAACTGGATGACATTTTCAGGGCGCAGTGGTCCGACTCCGGCGGACTCTCCTATCCTTGAGGGGCAGCCACGCACACAGTGTGAAAGCCAGGGACCTCAGTGACAGCACGAATAACGCCGCTTCGGCTCGAGGGCTTCGAGCAGCTGCCCAAGCATGCGCGGCGCTGTGTGTTCTGGGAAGTTGATCCCTCCACCATCGGTGACGACCACCTGACCGATCCCGAATTCGAAAAAGAAGCGTGGCTTTCGATGGTCATGCTCGAGTGGGGATCATGCGGCCAACTGGCCGTGACGGCTCGCGCGGACGCACCCGACCAGGATCCAGATACAGGGTCAGATGCCGACTCCGCTACCGCGTTCGACTTGGTGGTACCCGCCGACGCAGCAGGCCTCGTGGGGCCGGAGGGTGAGGACTGGACGGCTCCGGCTGTCGTGGACGATCCGTGTCTGGGCTTCGCGTTCTATGCACCCCCCGGCGCCGTGCCGCGGGCCCGGCTTTTCCCGACCGCTCCCGTCAGCCCGGACGCGATCTTGTTGACGGCGATCGGTGTTGAATGTGCCGAAGACCGCGGGCTGTTGTCGCAGAGTCTGCTGGCCGCCGTGGTCAATGATTTGGTGCGACGCGGCGTTCGGGCTCTGGAAGCATTCGGTTACACCTCGGCCGTGAGCGAATTGGCCGACGGCGGCAAGCTTCCCGATGAGCTGTCTCCGGTAGTGGCGGTGCTGGGGGACTGTTCGGTCGAAGACTGCATGCTGACATCCGATTTCCTCGAAGACGTCGGTTTCACCGTTGTCGCGCCACACCCGTACTTCCCGCGGCTGCGTCTGGAACTCGACAAGGGCCTCGGCTGGAAGGCCGAAGTGGAAGCCGCCCTCGAGCGCCTCTTGGAGAACGCGCGGATCGAGCTGCCGATCGGTGCCGGGATGTCCGGGGCCGGCATCGGGGCGAAAAGTGTTGTCCGACACGACCGGATAGTCTGACGTAGACCGCCAACCGAGACCGTGCCCGCAGCCTCAGGAAGCTCGTCGGTCGGCGGCGCGGGCAGCTCGAGCGCTGGCAACGCGGATCGCGATTGCGACGAGGAGCTGGCTGCCAGGAATAACGGTGGAGAAGCTGATCTCCGTTGATATCCGGCTTCCACCGGCACGGGGCACGACGGAGATCTGGCCGGTGTAATCACGGAACGGCAGCCCGGAGAGCAGTTCATATCGCAGGGTTGTCGGCGCGTCGAACGTCGTAATCCGTTCGCGGATAACCGTTCCGAACGAATGAATCGCACGGATGGCACCCACCCCGTCTCGATCAGGACTGCCGGCCGTCTCCAGGACGACCTTGCGCGCAGGCATCCACTCGGACATCCGGTCATGATCGGTAAGCACCTCCCAGGCCACGAGGGGGTGGACGGCAACTTCACGGCTGTCGGTGTAACGGTAATGCCGGGCCATCTCGTCAGGTAAGCACGCCGTGGCCCTGACGTCGAGCGGTACCGACCCGCCGGCGGATGCCGAAGCGTATCCAGTTAGTCGGCGAGTGTGATTCCGCCGGGCGACACCGGGCTGGGAGCCGCCTGCGGCGCACGCGCTGTCGACTGGCGGTCTTCCTAAAATCGGGCGGCCGATCTGACCACGCCGATTCACCAGATATGTGGTGTCACATGACGAAACGACCATCGCATGGCCGGGTGGGCAGTTGCGGGGCTGAGTCGGCGCTCACGCGCTCGACCGGATGGCGCTACACGCTCAGGTTGAGTTGGCGCTCACGCGCTCCTGCTGGATTGGCGCTCACGCGCTCCTGCTGGATTGGCGCTCACGCGCCGCGGCTCGCCTGCTCCACCGAAAGCTCATGCGCCAACAACTCGGCGAAGGTGAATGTCCCTGTCGGCCGGTCGTTCTTGCCCAGCAGATACAGCCGCTTGACCGCCGCCAGGATGCCTTCGGCAATCGCATCACGGGTCTGGGTGGACAGCAGCAGACCGCGATCATGGGGATTGGTGATGTAGCCGATGTCCACCTCGACGGTGGGCATCCGGGTCAGGCGCAGCAGATCCCAGGTGCGGCCGTGCGATCGGCAGTCACGTAATCCGGTGCGGGCCACCACCTCCCGCTGAATGAAGTCAGCGAGGTTACGGCCGATGGTCGATACCGACCCATGGGAATTCCCGAAGTGAAACGAGGCCACGCCGTTGGCGGAGGGGGAGCGCTGACTCTCACAGCGCAGGCTGATCATCAGATCCGCACCGACACGGTTGGCGGTGGCGGCACGTTCGGAATCCAGCGGGCTGCGGTTGGCCGGGCGGGAGATGAACGTCTCCATGCCGATCGCCGTCATCCGGCCTTCGAGCCGACTTGCCAAGTCCCACAGGATGTCTGCCTCGCTGATCGGGCCGTCCGGCCCGTTCATGATCATCCCGTGATCGGATCCGCCGCGGCCCGGGTCGATGATGACGTGCTTACCCGAGAGCTGTGGACCCGAGCGTCGTACCAGCTCTTCTTCCCGGATCGCGTGCGGAGACCCACCGGTCACCCGCGAACCCAGGAAATACAACGAGCGCAACGTTTCCGGGCCACAGATACCGTCGGGGTACAGCCCGTACTCACGCTGGTACGACGACAACGCATTGTGGGTCTGTAGGCCGAAATGCCCGTCGACCATGCCGGTATAGAAGCCGAGGTCCTGGAGGCGAGCCTGCAGGGTGGCCACGTCGTCGCCGTACATGGGGGCACCGAACTGGTGGGTCAGGGTGCGGGCTCCGAGCCGGTAGGAGGCCTCACGCAGGGCACGATAGGTGGCTTCTCCGACGATGCCGTCCACCAACAGGCCTCGGTGCTGCTGAAATGCCCGGACGGCGCTGTCGAGCTCGTCATCGAATGCGTCGAGCGCAACATGTCTGCCGGTGCTCAGGTCGGCGTCAGGGTTGTCGATCAGACCTAACGCGGCCAAGGCTGCCCGGATCTCGGTGACTGCTCCGCCACGGTCACCGCGACGCAGACTCGACATTCGGCCCCTCCATGCTGGTTTCCGGCGATCTGCCAGGCTAGCTAGCCAGCATTGTCTCAGATTTCGGCCACAATCCGGAAAACGCCAGGCGTATCCGGGGTGTGTGGGGTGTGTGTGAACTCAGAGTGCGTCGGCAAGTTCGCGCAGCAGCGCGGCCTTGCCCTTGGCGCCGACGATGCGCTTCACCGGTGCGCCGTCCTTGAACAGGATCAGCGTCGGGATGGACACCACCTGGAAGTCACGCGCGGTGGCCGGGTTGGCGTCCACGTCGATCTTGGCGACCCGCAACTCGCCGGCCTTCTCGCTCGCGATCTCCTCGAGCACCGGGGCGACCATCTTGCACGGCCCGCACCAGGTGGCCCAGAAATCAACCAGTACCGGTGTGCTGCTGGTCAAGACGTCGTTGGAGAACGAATCGTCGGTGACCGTTACTGTTGCGCTGTCCGCACTCATGGAGCTCTCCTGTCGGGTCGAAATCTATTGGGGGTCAGTCGTTGTCGGCGAGCCAGCGCTCGGTGTCGATGGCAGCCGAACAGCCGCTGCCCGCGGCGGTGATGGCCTGGCGGTAGGTGTGGTCGACGAGATCGCCTGCGGCGAACACCCCGTCGAGCGTGGTCGCGGTGGTGCGGCCGACGACCTTCACGTAGCCCTCGTCGTCGAGATCGATCTGGCCGCGCACGAGTTCCGAGCGCGGGTCGTGACCGATCGCCACGAACACGCCGGTGACCTGGAGCTTGGACTCCTCGCCGGTGACGGTGTCGCGCAGGCGCACGCCGGTGACCTTCGGATCGCCCTCGATCTGGGTGATCTCGGTGTTGGTCAGGAAGGTGATCTTCTCGTTGGCCCGGGCGCGTTCCAGCATGATTCTGGAGGCGCGGAATTCGTCGCGGCGGTGGATCAGGGTCACCGAACGCGCGAAGCGGGTGAGGAACGTCGCCTCTTCCATCGCCGAATCGCCGCCGCCGACCACGATGATGTCCTCGTCGCGGAAGAAGAAGCCGTCACAGGTGGCGCAGGTGCTCACACCCATGCCGGTCAGGGCTTCCTCACCGGGTACGCCGAGGTGGCGGGCCGCGGCGCCCATTGCCAGGATCACCGATCGCGCCTGGTGGGTCTCGTCGCCGACGGTGACGGACTTCACGGGGCCGGTGAGGTCGACGGCGTCGACGTCCTCCATGCGGAGATCCGCACCGAAGCGCAGGGCCTGCTCACGCATCTCGTCCATCAACTCAGGGCCGGTGATGCCCTCACGGAACCCGGGGTAGTTCTCCACCTCTGTGGTGGTCATCAGCGCGCCGCCGAACTGTGTTCCCTCGAACACCAGCGGCTTGAGCTGGGCGCGGGCAGCGTAGATGGCTGCGGTATATCCGGCGGGGCCGGAACCGATGATGATGACGTCGTGGACCGTCGCTGAGGAGGACATGTAGGCCTTTCTGCCGTACTCGGCACGGGTTGCAACGTCAGCCTAGGCCGGATGTGTTCCCACCTGGCTCGCAGGACACACTACGGACGTTTCACCGGGTGTTTGACCACGGTGTCTGCCAGCGATCCGGCATGAGTGGCGTCGCAGTCCGCGGGGACCACGACCCCGACGATGGAGTCCGGGTCGGTCGGCGACATCAACACCAGCACTCCGTGGCGACCGGCCACGTCCATCGGGCGAGCGCCGAGAACCTGGACACCGGCGGGGTAACCCAGCGCGGACAGGCACGCAGTGCGGCGTTGTGGATCGCTCAGCGGTCCCAGGTCGGGCGGGACCGACAGCAGCCCCTGGATCTGGGTTTCGGACAGACCGATCGCGCTACGCGGCGGGGTGACGGTGATCCGGCCGAAGCTGGTCAGTGTCGAAGGGGCCTGGCCCGCCGGGCGTACCAGCACCAGCGCGCCCACCACTGCGGCCGCCACGGCCGCGCACGCCCCGGTGACCGCGGCGATCGACTTCCAGCGTCGTCCAGGCGGCGCCGGCAGGGCAGGCTCGGCCCGCAGTACTTCGGACAGCCGGGCACTCACCTCGTCAGGCACCGGGGGAGCGGTGGAGGGGTCCTGGCCGAGCTGGGCCAGATCGCGACGCACCCGATCGAGGGCCGCCAGGGTGTTCCTGGCATCCGGTCCGGCGATCGGGTCGGTGCGTACCCGTCGGCGAAGCTGCGCGGCCGTGTCGTCGTCGAGCAGCCCGGCCTGCAGATCGGCGAGCAACTCAGCAGGAATCGGGCCGTCCGACGGCACTGGGGGTGTGCTGCCGTTCATCGCCTTCAAAGTACTGGAGCAGGCCTGCGAGTTTGTGCCTGGCGCGCGAGCACCGGCTCTTCACGGTGCCCTCTGCGACCCCGAGGAGCAGGGCTGTCTCGGCCACCGAATAGCCCTGCATGTCGACGGCCACCACGGCGGCGCGCTGCTCGAGCGGCAGCTGCATGAGTGCCCGCTCCACCACGATCGCGGTGGCGACCCGGGGCGCTGGGTCGCCGGCGGGGTCCCGCAGATGGAGGAGGTGGTCCAGCTCGTGTTCGGACGAGGTCGGCTGGTGGCGTGACCGGCGGACCCGGTCAAGGCAGGCATTCACCACGATCCGGTACAGCCAGCTGCTGACCGCCGAATCGTGGCGGAACGACGCGGCCGTGCGATGGGCCGACAACAACGCATCCTGCACGGCGTCGTCGGCGTCTTCGTGGTGATGGCTGGTCAAAAACGCCAACCGGCGCAGCTGACCGTGGTGCCGGTGAACGAGTTCCTCGAATGCGTAGCGGTCCCCGGCGACGTGGGCGGCCAGCAGCTCGGCATCGGTACGCGTGGCGGTGCCATGCTTCCGCAGCTGCGTCGTCGCCGGCTTCCCGGTCCCCCCGAACCTTCCCACACGCTGAACTTAAACGCTGTCCGGCAGCCGCCCGGACACTTGTTTGCCCGGGACGGTGTTACGCCAGGTCAAGAAGCCATCGGCCCTGGGGATGACGTCTCAGGAGGCCGCTTTGAGGGTGATCTCGGAGATGTCGGTGCGGCTCTTGCCGTCCACGGTGCCCAGCGTCGAGATCCACACCAGCACGTACGAGGTGGACTGTGCCTTGTTCACCGAGATGGTGTTGGAGCCGGGCTTCAGCGGGGTCGTCGGTGTCAGTTCGGTGGTGTCCGACAGGGATGACGGGGTGGCCGACTGGGCCGCGCGGATCTGCACCGAGGTACCGGTGCTGGTCACGTTCAGGGTGACGGCGCCGATCGTGGTGGGCTGCGGCAGTTGCAGCATCAGGCCGACGCCGTTCTTGAACCCGGGGAACGGGGCCGGATCCGAATACGTGTCGGTGGACCATGCCGTGCTGGTGTTGCCGTCGATGGCCTGCCCGGCGGTAGCCGGTGAGTCGGCTTCGCCTTCGGGTGAGAACACAGTTGCCCGAACGGGTTTCACCGTGCTGCCGGTGGCGGCCGACGAATTGTCTTGGGTCTGCTCGCTGTTCTCCGACGGCGCGTTCAGGCCGAGCTCGTCCCGGTTGAGGCCGCCCCCGACGTCGCCGAAGATGCTGTTGAGGACGGACGCGAGCACCAGCAGTGCCACCAGGATGATGGCCGCGCCCACGCTCACCCCGATGATGACGCCCTTGCGGCGCCGGGCCTCGGCGGCTTCGTGTTCCTCCGGGGTCTCGTGTGCGCGGACGGGAGCTGCCGGGGCGGGCGTCTCCTCGACCGAACCCGCCATCAGTTCGGTGCGATCGGCGATGGCGGTGGCCTGTTGCAGCAGGTTCAAAAGGGTTGGAGCGCTTCGAATTCCGCCGCCGGGCTGGACGGCACGGGCGGCTGCAGCCGAGATCTGGAACGGGATGTCGCGGTCGACGGCGCGCGGTTCGACCGGCTGTCCGGCCGGATCAAGGGCGGCGGGCTCCAGCCCGCTTCGTGATCCGGATTCCGGCAGCGGCCAACGGTTGACCAGCAGCGCGTACAGGGCCGCTCCGATGCCGCGGATGTCGTCGTCAGGTGTGGCGTCGGGCATGGTGGCCGGGAAGGCAAGTGCCACATCGCCTTCGATGCTCACTCGCACCCGGCTGGGGTGGTCGATCGACAGTGCCACTCCGGCGCGGTGGGCCGCCTCGGCGGCAGCGGCGAGCGACTGGATGGCGCGGGCCCCGCCGATCGGGGAGGGCGAGGTGTCGGCGACCTCGGCCAGTGAGCCGCCGCGAATCCACTCCGAGACGATCAGGCCGCCCGACCCGCTGTGTGCGACGTCGAGCACCCGGGCGATACCGGGAACGTCGAGGCGGCTGAGTTTGAGGGTGCGCGAGAGGATCTCCTGCACCTGGGCGTCGGGCATCGTGGCATCAGGGTCGACGAAGGTCAGCGCCACCTGACGATCGAGTGCGGTGTCGAGGGCCTGCCAGAACTGCAGGTGCGGCGGACCACCGTGGAACACCAGAAGCCGGTAGCGGCCGTCGGCGATGGTGGCCCCGGGGATGAGGTGCACGTCGTCGTCCGCCGATTCCAGCGCGGCATCGTGCGGCGGTGCGAACGAGATCGGCTCGCGGGTCGGGTCACCGCCGTAGTCGGTGAGCGGGCGCGTCGCCCCGTTGGACCGGCTCGCGGCGGGTTCACCAGATCCGGTGCCCTCCTCCGACGGGGTGTCTGCCGAACCGGCGGGCGCCACATCCGGTTGGAACTCGTCGGCGGCCGGACGCGGCAACTTCGTCGTATCCGTTGTCATCCCGGAACTCGAGGTGGCGTCCAGTGCCGCGTCGTCCGCAGATTCGTCGGTCACCGGTGATCCTTTCCACATCCCCGCTCCGGCAACGTGTGCCGGAGTCCCGCCTCCGGCGGCTGCCGGGCTTGACGGCCACCCAGTGGGAGAAGAATTCCTCTGATCAGGGTACGTGACGGGCGCTGCAGGTTGAGGTCCGACGGGCGGCGCAATTGTTTGCATGGCTACCTGTCCGGCCCCCGGCGCCGGGGCGGGACGCCCCCGCCCGAGCCGGCGGCGGACCATTGCCAGCGCCGACTGCGCCTCCGGAACCCGGGCGGCGATCATCACCCCGGCGATGATCGGGACCATGATCACGCCGAGGGCGAGCAGCCGCAGCAGCGAACCCGCGGCGCCCGCGTGCTCGGTCAGTGAGTCCAGGCCGAGCAGCCGGTCGGCGGCGTGGGCCACCAGGCTGGCCACCAACGACGCCGCGATGGTGACCAGGATGGTGCGGATCACGCTGTCGCGCAGTAACCGGCCGCCGCGCGGACGTAGGTTGGACTTCAGGAGCACGTACCCCATGACGGCTCCGGCGACGAACCCCAACCCGTTGGCCAGTCCGAGGTAGCCGGCCACCATGTTGGGGTCGTCGGTCAGGTGCGGGGCGATGATCGAGCCGATGATCTTCACGGCGGTGATCACGACGATGATGGCGATCGGGGTCCAGGGCTTCTCCCGTGCGTAGAACACCCGCAGCTGCAGCAGTACCAGCGCATAGGGGATGAGCGTGAAGGCCGACAGGGTGATCGCCATGCCGAGGTAACCGGCGTCGGAGGCGCTGAAGTTGCCGTACGCGAACAGTGCGCTGCCGATGGCGGGCCCGCCGACGGTCATCATCGCCACCACCGGGATGAGCGTCACCATGGTGAGCCGGGTGGCCAGGGAGTAGTCGTCGAGCACGGCCGGAATGTTGTCGGCGGCCGCGTTGCGGCTCAGTCGCGGCATCACCACGGTGAGCACCGTGACGCCGATCATCCCGAACGGCAGCATCAACACCAGCCAGGTGTAGTTGTAGATCGCGGGCCCGGTGTCTGCGGCCCCGCTGGCGATCTGATTGCCGACGATCAGGCCGATCTGGCTGATCAGTACGTAGAGCACCATCGCGGCGGCCATGGTGCCGAACTTCTTGAGCCGGTCGTCGATGCCCCACAGTGGCCGGAGGCTGATCCGCTCGGCGCGGATCGCCACGAGCAGCACGGCAGCCTGCGCGACCACGCCCAGGGTGGTGCCGATCCCGAGGACCAGCAGCTTGGCCGTCCCCATGTGGGGCGGATCGATCGAGAACTCGCCGGGCACCAGGACGAACACGCCCAGCGTCACGATCGCCACCACGTTGTTGACGACGGGGGCCCAGGCAGGCGGACCGAAGACGTTGCGGGTGTTGAGGATTGCCATGAAGACAGACGACAGGCCGTAGAACAGCACCTGTGGCAGCAACAGGTAGGCGAACGCGGTGGTCAGCGGATTGTTGACCTTCGGATCACTGCCCAGCATCAGTCGCACCAGCAGTGGCGCACACAGCACCGAGAGCACTGTGGTGACCAGCAGCAGTGTCGTGGCGAGGGTCACCAGCCGCCGCACGAACGCGGTGCCGCCGTCGGCGTCGTCGCGTTCGGCGCGGGCCAGGACCGGAACGAAGATCGCCGTGAAGGTGGCCTCCAGCACCAGTGCGGCCACCATGTTGGGCAGCTGGTTGGCCACGGAGAACGAGCTGGTCAATGCTCCGCCGAGCATCGCCATGAGGAGCACGAACCGGAAGAACCCGGTGATGCGTGAGATCAGCGTCGCGAAGGCCATGCCCCACGAGCGCGAGACGACGGCGGCATCGGACAGTTCGGCCCGTCCGGCAGGACGGATCGGGCCGGTGGCATGCGGAATCCTCGGCGGGCCCGGTGGGCGGGCCGGTGGTTGGTCGGGCGAGGTCATCAGGGTCGGTCCGGGCTGGTCGCCGTCGCCGGCGGGGACGGCGGGGCGGCGGGCGCCTCGTGAGTGTTGTCAGAGTCGGCGTCGTTGTTGAACGCCATCGCGACGTCGAGCGGGTCGGGGTGCTCGCCCGGTGGGATGAGATCGGCACGGTCGGGCTGGCCGCGGAAGCGGTGCCACAACCGGCGCCCGGCGAGCGCCACCAGCACGGCCCCGGCCGACAGGGTGATGAAGAACAGCACCTTGCCGTAGGCGTTGGAGTGCACCGACAACCGGACGGGCTCACCGAGTGTCAGTCCGTCGGTGGTCTGCAGGCTGACGTCGACCGCCACCCGCTGGGTGAAGTGCACCTCGATCGGTACCCGCAGCGGCAGATAGCCGGGTGGCAGCTCGATCTCGCCCATGTCGGTGACGGTCATCCCGGGTGGTGCGTCGACGTGTAGCCGGACCCTCACCGGAACCGGCAGGTCATTGCGCAGGGCCAGGGGCAGCGGACTGCGCTCGGTGGCCAGTGTGTAGGCCCCGCCGGGGTTGACGATCGTGACCGCGCCGAACATGTCGTTCACACTGCGGCCGACGGTCTGCAACCGCTGCTCGGCCAGCCCCTCTCGGGCCTCCGGCGGCACGGACTGGCTCAGTGCCCGCAGCATGTCCTCCCGCAGCGGCGCGGTGTACTGCATGCCGGTCAGTCCGGTGCGTTCATCGGTGGTCAGCGCCGCGGTCAGTCCCCACAGCCGGCTGACCGCCGCCGCGATGCCGCTGCTGATGTTCTCGTCGATGGCGCTGCGCGGGTTGCCCAGGGAATCCGGCGGCGGGGGTTGCACGGGTTCGGGCGGCGCCGCGTTGCCCTCGGCGATCACCATGGGCAGCGGGCGCGGCACGGCCAGCCCGGCGTGGATCGTGGTGGCCACCGAGGTCAGGATGGCCTGCGCATCGTCGGCGTCGAGCGACCACACGAGCGGCGGCATCAGGATCTGGGTCCGGGGCTCCTCGGTGGGGGTGAGGCCCCGCCACAGCAGCGCGCCCAGCGCATCCTGGCGCCGGGCCGTCTGCGAGTCGTGACGGACCGGGATCTCCAGCGACGGATCCAGGTAGGACGGCGCCACCGGATCGGTGCCCGCACCGGCCAGGGCAGCACCGACCGCGGGATCGAATCCGGCCGCGACGACCTCGGGCCCGTACCGCAGCGGGGTCACATCGGCGGTCTCGGGGGCGCCGGTGGCCGAATCCTGGGCGCCGATCTGGGTGGCCGAGATGGCGACCGTCTGGCCCTGGGCTGCCAGCAGGTCAAGCGCGGGGCGGGTGAGCGGACCGTCACCCAGGATGCTGGCACCCCGGATCGAGGTGACACCGAGGATCTGATCGACGATGTCGCCGGCGCCGTTGGTCGCGATCGCGCTCAACCCCGGATCGCCGACCCGTTGCAGTGCGGTCAGATCGGCCTGCGCGTAGTTGGTCGGTGCCACGCAGAGCCGCCCGGCCAGGCCGCGCAACCGGTTCAGCCAGTTGACGGCTGCTTCCTGGCCGGTCCCGGGTCGCGTCGGGGTGGCTGCCCCGGCGTCGGGACCGTCGTTGACGACGTAGCCGCCGGTCATCGCGTTGACCGTGACGAGCAGATCCGGGTCGACGGCAAGGCACAAGGTGGCGCGCAGCTGGCCACCGGAGTCGACGGTCGGCCCGGTGGCGAAGTCGGCTGCCGACAGCAGGGTGTCGAGCCGCCCGCCTGGGGCCAGGGACGCGGCGAGGCTGTCGTCGACCAACCGCACCGGTGTGGTGCCGCCGGGGGCGCCGGGGGCCAGTCGTGGCCGGTCGGCCAGCGGCCAGAGCATGGTCATCCGCACCGGGTGGGAGGTGTCCGGGGGTACCACCGAGCTGAGGGTGTCGGCGGCCGACAACGGATATTCACCGGCGTCGGGCGCGTTGCCTTCGTGCTGGTCGGGCGGCACTCCGAGGACCGGCAGCAGGAACCGGGCGTCGTCGAGTTTGGCCGGCGCACCGTAATCCGGTGTCCCGTTGACGTTGATCAGCACGGGGTAGACGCCGGGCTCGCTGATGTGCAGTGACCCGGGGCCTTCGGAGCGCAGGGGATAGGACAGCGTGAAGCCCACCGACTGGCCGCGATCCATCTCGGGTGCCACGGTCACGAAGTCGGCTACCGGCTCGAACCGGTCGACATCTCCGGTGAGGTCGGTGCGCAGCTGGCTCGATGAGGTCACCGCGCGCGCGTGCTCCATCCGGATGTCCACGTCATGCACCGGCCGGTCGCCGACGTTGAGCACGGCCCCGGTCACCGTCAGCACCGATTCACTCGTGGTGGTGACGACGTTGGGGGTGACGCGGTCGATGCGGATCTGGAGGAACGGCATCGCTCCCGGTTCACTGGCGCTCGCGCGCGGCAGAAGCACCGGCAGCGCGGCGGTGGACCACACCGAGAACAACAACACCACCGCCACAAGCACCACTGTGTGCGCCAGGAGGGAGAACCCTCGGCGCACCGCCGGGGCGGCGGTCACGGCCCCTGTCCGCATCCGTTCGTGCGCCGGCGGGGCTGGGGTTGGGCAGAGTCGTCGCGGCGGTGGGTGCGGGCGTGCGAATGGGTCTGGGGACGCCGCCGGGGCGCGCTGCGGGGCAGTGGCGGCAAGGCGTCCGGCCCGTCGGTGTGCAGCTTGTCGATCAGCTCTCCGGCCACCTCGGCGAGCTTGCGCTCGTCGGCGTAGGCCAGCCGGGACGCCAGATCCCGCAGCGGGACCCAGGCGACCTCGGTCACCTCGACGTCGTCGTCGGACAGTTCGCCGCCCTGGAAGCGCAGGAGGTAGTGGTGCACGGTCTTGTGCACCCGGCGGCCCTCGGTGACGAACCAGTAGTCGATGCTGCCGAGCGCGGCCAGCACGTCGCCGCGGATACCGGTCTCTTCGGCAACCTCGCGGATCGCGGTCTGTTCGGCCGTCTCACCGAGTTCGATGTGCCCCTTGGGCAGGGACCACAACATCCGGCCACGCCGGTCGACCCGGCCGATCAACGCCGCCACCTGGGTGTCCTTGGGTCCGTCGATTCCGTCGATGACCAGGCCGCCTGCCGAGGTCTCGTGAACGGTGCGCAGACGTTCCGGTGGTCGCCGAGGACGCGACTTACGTTGCTTGGACTGGTCACGCGGGGTCGGGGCGGAATTTGCGGTGCTGACGGGAGCTTCGCCGGGGCCGTCGGTGTGGCGTTCGGCATCGTTGCCCTGATCACCGGCCGGTGGCCCCGCCGCCCTTTGTGCACGACGACGGCCACGACGCCGGCTGCGGCGCCGTCGTGGTTTGGCCTGTTCGCCGTCCGACACCCAAGCGATAGTAGCTGCCATGGGGTTGGCCTCCTGCCGCACTCGCCGGTTGTGACCACACCGCGAGCATTAGGCTCATCGAACGTGTCCGACGCTGTTGTTACTGATGCCGAATTGCTGGCCGGCGCGCTGGTCGCGCTGAACCACCGCGCCGAGGTGCTGCGCGCGCTCGGCGCGGTGTTCGCTGAGGCGGGTCACGAGCTGTATCTGGTCGGCGGCAGTGTGCGCGATGCGCTGCTGGGCCGGCTGACCGATCACAGTGATCTCGATTTCACCACCGACGCCCGCCCCGAGCAGATGCTGAAGGTCCTGCGTCCGTGGGCCGACGCGCTGTGGGAGACCGGGATCGAGTTCGGCACGATCGGTGTGGGCAAGCGGGTGGGCGGGGTGGAGCACCGGCTCGAGATCACCACGTTCCGGGCCGACAGCTATGACCAGGTGTCGAGAAACCCGACGGTGGAGTTCGGCGACAACCTCGACGACGACCTGGCGCGCCGCGACTTCACCGTGAACGCCATGGCGGTGCGCATCACGGCCGACGGTCCGGCCGAATTCCGCGATCCGCTTGGCGGTTTGGCGGCCATTCAGGCCAAGGTGCTCGACACCCCGTCGGCGCCGGAGGTGTCGTTCGGGGATGATCCGCTGCGGATGCTGCGCGCGGCCCGGTTCGTGTCGCAGCTCGGGTTCGGGGTGGCGCCGCGGGTGCTGGAGGCGCTGCTGGAGATGGCTCCGCAGCTGGCGCGCATCACCGTCGAGCGGGTCGCCGCCGAGTTGGACAAGCTGTTGCTCGGCGCGGATCCGGTGGCCGGCGTCGACCTGATGGTGCAGACCGGGTTGGGCGAGGTGGTCCTGCCCGAGGTCGGCGAGATGCGGATGGCCATCGACGAACACCACCAGCACAAGGATGTGTACTGGCATTCGCTGACGGTGCTGCGGCAGGCGGTAGATCTCGAGGATCAGGGTCCGGATCTCGTATTACGTTGGGCCGCATTGCTTCACGACATCGGTAAGCCCGCGACCCGCAAGCACGAATCCGACGGGGGAGTGAGCTTTCACCACCATGAGGTGGTCGGCGCCAAGATGACCCGCAAGCGGATGCGCGCGCTCAAGTACTCCAAGCAGATGGTCGACGACGTGTCGCAGCTGGTGTACCTGCATCTGCGGTTCCACGGCTATGCCGACGACAAGGGCACCGGGAAGTGGACCGATTCGGCGGTGCGGCGTTACGTCACCGATGCCGGTCCGCTGCTGAGCCGGCTGCACAAGCTGGTCCGCGCCGACTGCACCACCAGGAACAAGCGCCGGGCGGCGCGGTTGCAGGCCAACTACGACGATCTGGAGAACCGGATCGACGAGCTGGCGGCGAAAGAGGATCTGCAGCGGGTCCGGCCGGACCTCGACGGCAACGAGATCATGGAGATCCTCGGCATTCCCGCGGGCCCCCAGGTCGGCGAGGCGTGGAAGTACCTCAAGGAGCTCCGGCTCGACCATGGACCGCTGTCCCGTGACCAGGCCATCGACGAATTGTTGAAGTGGTGGAACGCCAGGAGCTGATCGTGCGTCTGATCAGTCATGGACTACTGCCTGGGTGAGCCCGACGGGACCGCGACCATCTTCACCGGCGTGCCGGACATGGATGTGGACGGGGACGGCAGCCCCGACGGCATCGGACTCGATTTCGACGGGGACGGCCGGCTCGACGACGTGATGGCCGATTTCGACGGGGACGGCGTCGCCGAGCGGATGGTGCTCGACGCCGATGACGACGGACAGGCCGAGAGCTATTTCTCCGACGACGGTTCGGGTACCTGGGCGGTGAGTGTGGACCGGTCCGGACAGGTGCGCTGGTTCGGTTTGGACGGGGTGGAGCGGGCGATCGGCGGGCAGGAGCGCAGCGACTCGGGAATCGATGGAGTACCGGTGGTCGATTTCGACGGTGACGGGGCTACCGACGACCGGTTGATCGACGTGGACGGGGACGGCCTGGCCGATCGGGCGTTGGTCGGGAACCTGGCGTACGTCGATACCGACGGTGACGGCCGGTGGGACATGAAGCTGGCCGACACCGATGGCGACGGCCGCGCCGATTCGGTCTCCTGAGCGACGACTCTGCGGTGAGGGCCCCGTCTACTCGAACTTCCGCGCCCTGAGCGCAGGATCAATTTCGCCGCTCAGCCTCGCCCGGCGCCCGGAGGCCCGGCGAAGGCCTGCGCGATCGTCAACCACTTGGCGGCGTCGTCGCCGACGGCTGTCACGTCGAGTTCGGCCGGGGCCCGTCGCTGGGTGACCAGCATGCAGAACTCTTCGGCAGATCCCGTCACGCGCTGCTGGGCGTCGGCCGGCCCCCACTCCCACAGCGAGCCGTCGGGCGCGGTCAACTCCACCCGGAACGGCTCGGCGGGTGGGGTCAGCCCGTGCACGGTGAATGCGAAATCCCTTGTGCGGACGCCGATGTGGGCGATCGAGCGGAGCCGCTCGGTGGCGGGACGATGAACCCCCAGCGCGTCGGCCACATCGAGACCGTGCGCCCAGGTCTCCATCATGCGGGCGGTGGCCATCGACGTCGCGCTCATCGGCGGGCCGAACCACGGCAGCTTGCGGCCTTCGGCCACGTTGACGAGTTCGGTGTGCAGTCGCGCACGGGTTTCGCGCCAGTCCGCCAACAGCTGCTCTGGCGGCGTCAGTGCGAGTTCCTCGGCTGCGGCGTCGACGAACCCCGTCGGGTTCTGCATCGCCTCGGCGAGGACGGCGTCGAAGCCGGACTGGTCGGTGATCGCGATGACCGACACTCGGTCGGTCCACAACAGGTGGGCGATCTGATGGGCAATGGTCCAGCCCTCGGACGGCGTGGCGGTGGCCCAGCGCTCGGGCGGCAGGTCGGCCACCAGGGCGTCGAGTACATCGCTCTCGGCGGACAGGTCGGCCACGATCGGCCCGGCGCTCACCATGGCGGTCAGCCTAGACCGGGGGATCACACCCGCTTCGGGGATGCCACCGCCGCGTGCAGTCCGAGCCCGATCAGGTAGGCGACGGCCCCGGCGGCCACCAGGGCAGGCGAGTGCCCGCCGGCCGGGATCAGAGCGGCGGCCGCCGCGATCGCCGCGACGAACGACATCCAGAACAGCGCATCCTGCACGGTGAACACGTGACCGCGTAGAGCGTCGTCGACGTCGATCTGGATCGCCGAATCCGCACACAACTTCACGAGTTGCCCGGCCGCGCCGAGCAGCAGACCACAAGTCAGCATCACCGGGATGTGCAGGCCGAGCGCCAAGAGCTGGATGGCCGCGGCGAAGCAGAGCGCGCCATTGGCGGTCGCGTAGCGCCCGAACCGGCCGATCACCGCCGGGGCGGCCACGGTGGCCAGGAACTGGCCGATACCGCCGGCTGCCAGGAACAGAAACGCGCTACCCAGGCCCAGCCCCGTCATATCGGGGTTATCGGTGTGCCGCACGATCACCAGCACCAGCAGGGAATTGATCCCGAAGGCCATCCGATGCGCGGCCAGCCCGGCCAGGGTTCCTGCGACGGGCCGCACGGTCAGCACGGTGCGCAGGCCATGCACCCAGCCGGTGGACACCGCGTACGCCACCGAGCCGTGGATTGCGCGCTTGCTCTCGTGCGGCCCCAACACGTGCGGGCCGAAGCGCACCGACAACCACAACGCGAGCGCCACCGGGAGCGCCACGATGAACATGACCGCCGAGGCGCCCACGTCGTCGGCGCCGACCACCGTACGCGGCACCAACATGAAGATGGCACCGAGGAACGCGGCGAGCGCTCCGATCGCGGTGGCCACCGAGTTCATCGTGACGACCCGGTCGGCCGGCACGACATCGGGCAGCGACGCCGACAGACCTGACGACACGAACCGGGTGAACCCGTTGATGATCAACGCCCCGCACAGGATCGGCAGATCCCCGACACCGAACGCCAGCAGCCCACCCACCAGGAGCACCAGCAGCAGTCGGCCCAGGTTGGCACCGATCATCACCATCCGCCGGTCCCAGCGGTCCAGCAGTGCCCCGGCGAACGGACCGAGCACCGAGTACGGGAGATACAGGACGGCGAACGCACCGGCGATGGCCCACGGCTCGGCCTCCCGGTCGGGATTGAACAGGAGTCCGCCGGCCAGGCCGGCCTGGAACAGGCCGTCGGCGAACTGACTGACCGCACGCAACTCGAGCAGGCGGCGGAATTCGGTCATGCCACGCAACGAGTGCCAGAGGGCACGGAGCGCGTGAGCATGAACCACTCGATCAACAGTACAAAGCTGCGCCGAAATCCGACCGCGCCCGGGCTTGTTCGCCACGTCTTGGCAATCGCGGTGCCATGATGTAACCGTGGCGCAGTCAGAAGACCCGGAGGATTTCATCGCGCCTGCGGCGCACCGGGTACGTCCGGGCACGCTGCTGCTGGCCAACACTGATCTGCTGGAGCCGACCTTCCGGCGCAGCGTCATCTACATCGTCGAGCACAACGCCGGCGGCACCCTGGGCGTCGTGTTGAACCGTCCCAGTGAGACGGCGGTCTACAACGTCCTGCCGCAGTGGGCGAAGCTCACCACCAAACCCAAGACGATGTTCATCGGCGGCCCGGTCAAGCGGGACTCGGCGCTGTGCCTGGCGACGCTGCGGGTGGGCATGCAGGCCGACGGCGTTCCGGGACTGCGGCACGTGCAGGGCCGCGTGGTGATGGTCGATCTGGACGCCGATCCGGACACGCTGGCCCCGGTGATCGAGGGTGTGCGGATATTCGCCGGATATTCGGGCTGGACGATCGGCCAGCTCGACGGCGAGATCGAGCGCGACGATTGGATCGTGCTGTCGGCGCTGCCGTCGGATGTGTTGATCGAGCCGCGGGTCGATCTGTGGGGCCGGGTGTTGCGTCGTCAGCCGTTGCCGATGTCGTTGTTGGCCACGCATCCGATCGACGTGAGCCGCAACTAGCTTCCGGACTACTTACAAGACAGGGTGCAGCTGGCGCACGAGCCGGCGCAGTCCGCTCCCGAGCCGGCGCCCGCCTCCGCCGCCGCGACGGCCTTGGCGCTCTGCCAGCAGCCGGCGGCGACCGTGGCGATGGCCCCGATGATGCACACCATGACGACCATGAGGCCGGTGTGGGGCGCGGCAGCCAGGGCGGCGGCACCCCCGGCGGCGAGCATGACCGCGGCGGCCAGTTGGGTTGGGGCCACAGCCCTCAGGACCGAGCGCACGGGATCACCGGTACGGGGCCTGGTCAACAACCACAGCCCGAGCACACCGACGATGACGGCGGCGCTCAAACACAGCAGCGCGGCGATCAGCATGCGCCACACAATACGAGGCGCCGGTCGGTATTGCGAGGTCGGGGCGGGTTCTGGTGACTCAGCCCTGCAGGCCCAGGAGCTGGGGCAAACCCGGCTGTGGCGCCGGGGCGGCCGGGGCGGGAGTAGCTGGCGGAGCGGGAGCCGCCGGGGCCGGCGCGCTGACCTTGAACCCGGACACGATCGCGTCGGCGGCGTCGGCAGCCGCGGAAACACCCTGGTTGGCGGCCGAGGAGTTCACCGACAACGACACCAGGTAATGGTCGGGGCCCGCGGTGGCCAGGATGTGCCTGCGTGACGTGTTGAGCACCTGGCTGCCGGACAGGTAGCTACCTTCGATAAATGCCGACGGGAAGCCGTTGAAGTCACCCATGGCCATGTCGGTGGGACGCCAGTTCTGCAGCTGCTGGGTATCGACGAATCCGTGGCTGGCCGCTTCGACCGGGTCGAAATTGCCGACGAGCTTGTAGACCACCACCTGCGCGTTGGGGGTGTAGAGGTCGGTGCTGGCGCGGTCGGCGATCACCGCGAAGGCGTCGGGAACGTTGGGGTCGGGCACCTTGGTCCAGCCCGACGGCAGCGGCAGGACGATGCTGAGCGCCTTGAAGTCGTGGCTGACCTGAGGCTCCATCTTCACGCCCTTGCTCTTGAAGAATTCGGCAAGGGTGCCAGACGAGGCCGGGGTGATGGTCTGGGCCGGTGGGACAGGCGCTGCGACCGCGGGCGCGGCGTTGGCTGCCGCACCCGGGACGCCGGGGGCTGCTGCGGCAGCGGGTACTGCGGCCCCGGCGGCCGGGGCCGTGACCCGGGCAAGCTGCGCCGGCACCACCGGCGTGGCGGTACGGGGGTTGAAGGTGGCCGCCTCGGAATCGGGCACCCAGATGAGCACCGCGTCCACCGCG
>NZ_LZSY01000092.1 GCF_001665625.1 Mycolicibacterium peregrinum
GCGCTGAACGCGTCCACCGCCTCGCCCTGCAGCAGGATGTCGACCTTGACCAGATCGGCCATCTGCTCGCCGGCCTCCTCGTAGTCGAGGCTGGCGTAACCGCGGGTGCGGGACTTCAGCGAATCGAAGAAGTCGAAGATGATCTCGCCCAGCGGCATGGTGTAGCGCAGCTCGACACGCTCGGGCGACAGGTAGTCCATCCCGCCGAGCTCACCGCGCCGTGCCTGGCACAGCTCCATGATGGTGCCGATGAACTCGCTGGGCGCGATCACGGTGGTCTTGACCACCGGCTCGTAGACCTCGCGGACCTTGCCCTCGGGCCAGTCCGACGGGTTGGTCACCACGCTCTCGGAGCCGTCATCTCGCACAACGCGATAGACCACGTTGGGCGCGGTGGAGATCAGGTCGAGGTTGAACTCGCGTTCGAGGCGCTCGCGGGTGATCTCCATGTGCAGCAGCCCAAGGAATCCGCAGCGGAACCCGAAGCCCAGCGCCACCGAGGTTTCCGGCTCGTAGGTCAGCGCGGCGTCGTTGAGCTGCAACTTGTCCAGCGCCTCGCGCAGCACCGGATAGTCCGAGCCGTCCACCGGATAGAGCCCGGAATAGACCATCGGCCGGGGCTCCCGGTAGCCGGTCAGCGCCTCGGTGGCACCCTTGCGCGCCGTCGTCACGGTGTCGCCGACCTTGGACTGCCGGACGTCTTTCACACCCGTGATGAGATAGCCCACCTCGCCGACACCGAGACCGTCGCTGGGCTTCGGGTCGGGTGAGACGATGCCCACCTCGAGCAATTCGTGGGTGGCGCCGGTGGACATCATCGCGATCTTCTCGCGCGGGGTGATCTTGCCGTCAACGACGCGCACGTAGGTGACCACGCCGCGGTAGATGTCGTAGACCGAGTCGAAGATCATCGCCCGCGCAGGAGCGTCGGCGTCGCCGGTCGGCGCCGGCACCTGCCGGACCACCTCGTCGAGCAACTCGGCCACCCCGACGCCGGTCTTGCCGGACACCCGCAATACGTCGGACGGCTCGCACCCGATGATGTGCGCGAGCTCACCGGCGTAGCGCTCCGGATCCGCGGCGGGCAGGTCGATCTTGTTGAGCACAGGGATGATCGTCAGGTCCCGGTCGAGCGCCAGGTAGAGGTTGGCCAGCGTCTGCGCTTCGATGCCCTGCGCGGCGTCGACCAGCAGAACGGCACCCTCGCAGGCCTCCAGCGCGCGGGACACCTCGTAGGTGAAGTCGACGTGGCCGGGGGTGTCGATCAGGTGCAGGACAAACTCTTCGTCCCCGACCTTCCAAGGCAACCGCACGTTCTGCGCCTTGATCGTGATGCCGCGCTCACGCTCAATGTCCATCCGGTCCAGGTACTGCGCTCGCATCGACCGGTCGTCGACGACGCCGGTGAGCTGCAGCATCCGGTCCGCCAGCGTCGATTTGCCATGGTCGATGTGGGCGATGATGCAGAAGTTCCTGATCTGCGCCGGCGCAGTGAACGTCTTGTCGGCGAAGCTGCTGATGGGAATCTCCTGGTGAGCGTGGGTGTCCAGCACGTGCTGTGCTCCCTAAGGGTATCGAGCAACCACCGTCGCGACACAATCGCCGGGGGTCCCCTCGCCTATGCTCGACACCATGGCGTCGCAGTGGAAGGCGTTCCAACAGGTTCTCAAGGGCGTGATGGACGGTGCCGAGAACCTGGTGTTCAACGAAGCACCCAAGTTCGTGCGCCAGCTACAGACCACCGACAACGTTCCCCGCACCGTGCAGCAAGGCCTTCAACAAGGGCTTCAGCAGGGCCTCAGGCTGGGCCTGGGCGTTCTCGCCGGTGCGGCCACCCCGGCACCGCAGGCGATCACCGCCGGCCGGCCGGTGTCCAAGAACAGCGTGCCCACCGCACACCGGGCCCGCAAAGTCGTCTACGCGCCCGATCTGGACGGGCAGGCCGATCCGGGCGAGATCGTGTGGACCTGGGTCGTCTACGAGGATGACCCGACCCAGGGCAAGGACCGCCCGGTTCTGGTGGTGGGTCGCGATCAGCGCACCCTGCTCGGGCTGATGCTGTCCAGCCAGGACTACCACCGAGACGATCCGGACTGGATCGGCATCGGCGTCGGCACCTGGGATTACGACGGCCGGCCGAGCTGGGTCCGGCTGGACCGGGTGCTCGAC
Source organism: Mycolicibacterium peregrinum (assembly GCF_001665625.1). Classification (GTDB taxonomy): domain Bacteria; phylum Actinomycetota; class Actinomycetes; order Mycobacteriales; family Mycobacteriaceae; genus Mycobacterium; species Mycobacterium peregrinum_B. The sequence continues at coordinate 2,170 of NZ_LZSY01000092.1, forward strand.
GTTCCCGAGGAAGGCATCCGCCGTGAGGGCGCCATCCTTGACCGCCAGCGATTCGAATCGGTCGCAGTCCGGTTGCGCGCCGAGTATTCCTGGAGCTAGCCCGCCGAGCCGACGGCTCCCACGAACCGGACGTACGGTCCGGCGTCGTCGACGGTGATCCGGCACTGCACGCCGTACACGTCGGCCACCAGCTCTTCGGTCAATACCTCGACCGGGCTACCGGTGGCCACCACCCGTCCCGCCGACAGCATCACGACGTGGTCGCAGAACATCGCCGCCAGGTTGAGGTCGTGCAGGGCCACCACGGCGGTGACATCGAGGGTGCGGATCAGCGCCAGGATCTCCAGTTGATGCGCGATGTCGAGGTGATTGGTGGGCTCGTCCAGCAGTAACTCGCTGGGCTCCTGCGCGAGAGCGCGGGCGATCTGCACGCGCTGACGCTCCCCGCCCGAGAGGGTGTGCCACAGGCGGTCGGCCATACCGTCGAGACCGGTGGCCGACAGGGCGGCGGCCACCGCGGCGGTGTCGTCGCCACCACCGCCGAACACCGAGCTGTGCGGGATCCGTCCGAGCCGCACCACGTCGCGCACGGCGATGTCCAGGTCGGTCTCCGCGTGCTGGCCGACCATCGCCACCCGCCGCGCCACCGCGCGCCGCGACATCCTGTGCAGGTCACGGCCGTCGAGCTGCACGACACCCGAGTCGGGCCGATCGATACCGGCCAGCAGTCGCAGCAGCGAGGACTTGCCTGACCCGTTGGGACCCAACAACCCGACCGTGCTTCCGGGAGCCGGATCCACCGTCACACCGTCGAGCACGACCCGGCCGGACCGGATCCAGCGCACCTCGCCCGCCCGCAGGGTCACCGGTCAACCTTCTTGCGCCGCAACAGGATCAACGCGAAGGCCGGCACCCCGAGCAGCGCGGTGACCACTCCGGTGGGTAACTCCTGCGGCGCGAACACCGTCCGGGCCAGGGTGTCCACCCACACCATGAAGACGGCGCCGAAGATCGCCGCGGTGGGCAGCAGACGCCGATGGCCGGGCCCGACGACGAACCGGGCGGCATGCGGCAGCACCAGCCCGACGAACCCGATCGCGCCGGCGGCACTGACCAGGGCCGAGGTCATCAACGCGGTGATCACGAGCAACACAATGCGGGCGCGGGTCACCGAAACGCCCAGGGTCGCGGCGGCATCCTGCCCGAACGCGAAAGCGTCGAGGGTGCGTGCGAAGGCCAGGCACACCAGCAACCCGGCACCGACGACGACCGCGCAGATGAGCACGTCGGACCACGACACCCCGGCCAGCGAACCCAGCAGCCAGAACAACACTCCCCTGGTCTGCTCGGCGTCCGCCGACGACAACACGATGAACGAGGTCAGCGCCGAGAACAGTTGGGTCCCGGCCACTCCGGCCAGTACCACGCGGTCCGTCCCGCCGCCGGCGGCGTAGGCGAGCAGCAGCACCACGGCGAACGACACCACCGCGCCGATGAAGGCGCCGCCGGACAGGCTCAGTGTGCCGGCGCCGACACCCAGCACCGCGACCAGCACGGCCCCCGTCGACGCGCCCGAGGACACCCCCAGCACGAACGGGTCGGCCAGCGGATTACGCAGCAACGACTGCAGAATCGCCCCGCACAGTGCCAACCCGGCGCCACAGATGGCGGCGAGCACGACCCTCGGCAGTCTCAGTTGCCAGACGATGCTCTCCTGCAGTCGGGTGGCCCCTGACGGGCCGACGCCGAGCCGGTCGCCGACGATGCGGTACACGTCACCCACCGACAGTGCGGCGGGCCCGATGGTGATGGCCACCGCCGCCGAGAACACCAGCAGCAGGAGGCCGCCGACCCACAGCCCGCCCAGCCATCCGGTGCGCACGCTCACCGCGGTGAACCGAACCCGAGGTCCCGCAGGCCTTTCGCCACCTTCTCGGCGCCGTCGACCGTGCGGATCGACGGGTTGAGGTCGGCCCCGTTGACCACGATGTAGCGACGCTGCCGCACCGCGGTGAGTCCTCGGGTCAGCGGATTCGATTCCAGGAACTCGATTTTGGTCGCCAGCGCGTCCCCGTCGATCGTGCGTCGGCTCAGGTCCGCCAGCACCAGCACATCCGGGTCGCGATCGGCCACGCTCTCCCAGCTCACCTGCGGCCATTCGTCGCTGGTGTCGGCGAACACGTTACGTGCCCCGGCCGTGCCGGCGATCACCCCGGGCGATCCACAGCAGCCGGCGAAATAGGGGGCACGGATATCGGAGAACCAGAACGCCATATCGATGCCTGTTTCTGTCCCGGTGGCCGAGGCCATCCGTTGACGCAACTGTGCGACGAGCTGATCGCCGCGTTCGGTGACATCGAAGATTGTTGCCAGGTCCCGGATTTCGGCGTAGATCGCGTCCATGGTGAACGGTGCGCTCCGCGCCCCGTCGCCGTTGACCGACGTCTTGCCTTCGCAGTCACTGGGCGCCAGATACGTCGGGACGCCGAGTTCCGCGAACTGATCCCGGTCGGCGACGCCACCAGGCCCGAGGGTTCCGCCGAAGGACGCCGTCACCAGATCGGGTTCGGCGTCGAGCACGCTCTCCAGAGACGGTTTGTTCACCGCGAGTCGTGGCACCCGGGCGTTGTCGGCCGCCAGGTCGGGCCTGACGGGATCGGTCCAGGTGGCGGTTCCGACCATGCGGTCGGCCAGGCCCAGTGACAACAGGATCTCGGTGGAACTCTGGTTGAGCGAGACCGCACGCTGCGGCGGCGTGTCGATCACCACCTGCCTGCCGCAATTCTGCACGGTCACCGGATATCCGACCGCCCTCTGTGAGGCCGCGGTCGGCCCGGGTTGGGCACACCCGGCCAGTAGCAGCGCACTGATCCCGCCGGCGATCAGCCGGTTCACTGGGCCAGGCCGAACGTCTTGAAACCGGCCGCCAGCTTCTCCACCGCGTCGATCTCCCGAATTCCGGGGTCGAGCTCGGACCCGGTCAGCACCACATAGCGCTTCTCGCGCACCGCGGTCATGTTCCTGGTCACCGGATTCGATTCCAGGAACTTCACTTTCGCGTCGAGAGAATCACCGTCGATGCGCCTGCGGTTGAGGTCGGCCAGGACCAGCACGTCAGGGTCGCGGTCGGCCAGCGACTCCCAACTGACCTCCGGCCAGTCCTCGCGGGCGTCGGCGAAGACATTGGTGATACCGAGTTCGGTGGCGTACAGGCCGGGCGCCGAGCAGCATCCGGCCAGGTACGGCGTCCGCAGCCCCGAGAACCAGAACGCCACAGTGGTGTTGGTCGCCGTGATCGACGGTGCCTCGTCCAGCCGCCGGGTGAGTCGGGTGATCAGGTCCTGGCCGCGCTGCTGCACATCGAAGATCTGAGCCAGCTCGGTGATTTCCCGAAACAGCGTGTCGAATGCCAGCGGCTCGGTGCGGGTGACGGTCTCACCGTCGACCTTCGCTCCGGTGCATACCGACGGTGATTGATACGTCGGGATTCCCAGTTGGGCGAATCTGGCACGGTCGGCGACGACCGCCGGCGTGAAGGTATGTGCGCTGGCCGAAGTCACCAGATCCGGCTCCACGCTGAGCACTGCTTCCAGGCCCGGGTCGTTGTCGGCCAGCCGGGGCACCTCAGCGTTTTCGTCCGCGAGTTCGGGCAGCACCGGGTCGAACCACGTGGAGGTGCCGGCCATCCGATCGGCCAGACCAAGTGCCAGCAGGATCTCCGTCGAGGCCTGATACAGCGCTACTGCCCGCTGCGGAGGCCCGTCGAACGTGACGGTCACGCCACAGTTCTCGACGGTGAGTGGATAGCTGGTGGGGCCGGGCCCGGCAGGTCCCGCGACCGCATCGTCCGCGGGCGGGTCGGGGCGCCCGCACGCCACCGTGAGTGACAGTGTCACAGCCAACAGGGACAGCACCGCGAATACCCGCACGGCCAAGACTTCCTTCGATACAGGGCTCGGTCGCGGAGCCGTCGACAGTCACACCCGGCCACAGGTGATCGGACTCGAGGCGGTGCCTCATACCGTTGCGCGTCAGTTCCGGTTTCGCACCGGATTCCCCTGTTGGTCGGTCTTCGCACTGTAACAGCCACGATGTGGCGTGATTGCCGGCCCGCGACCGGCAAACCGATGCATCAAATCGGCGTCAGCGGGCACTCCTAGGCCATGACTGCGCTACCACCCGATCCCGATCCGGCCGAGATTCCCGATCTGGAACCCGGCGGCGGTGTCGCTCCCGGCGCCACCCCGCCCGACTCGGCGCAAACCTCGGGCCTGGGCGAACCCGCCCCGCGACCCAGGCACCGGTACAGCCCCACTTCGGTGGCCGCGATCATCGGGGTGGTGCTGCTCATCGCGGTGTTCGTCGCGGTCGGTGTGTTGCTGATCATGAAGATGACCGGCGTATTCGGATAGCCAGGCTGCCGGCCGATTTGCTCTACCGCGGCCGGCGCCACATCGCAGTCATCACGGGTCCGCCGTCGGGCAGCACGATCTCCCCGGTGACCTCGAACCCGAAACGCAGGTAGTAGGGAACGTTGTCGGGGTTGCTCGATTCCAGATACGCCGGAGCGTGTTCGGCGTCGACCCGGTCCAGCCGGGACTGCATGAGAGCGTGCCCGAACCCGCCACCGCGCACCGTCGGATCGCTGCCGATCACCGCGAGATACCAGTGCGGCTCCTCGGGATGGTGCTGCTTCATGAGCTCGACAACCTGTTGGCCTCGCCGCATGTCGCGGCCGAATGCCAACACCATCGTGGGCAGCATCCGCAATTCCTCGCCCGGAGTCTGCTTCCAACGGCCCGGTCCGTCCCACAGCGCTGCCCCGCCGATCTGACCGTCGCGGACGGCCACTTCGGCACCACCACCGGCGAGGAAGTGGTGGCGTGTGATCGCGGCGAAGAGCCGCGGCAGTCCCTTGGCGCGGCGCGTGTCGTCGGCCAGGATCCACGACATCACGGGGTCATTGTGAAAGGCCCGGGCCAAGACCGCGGAGAGCCGCTTCACGTCGGTCTTGTTCGGCGGATGGACATCGATGGCTGCCACCAGCCCACCATCGCACACGTTTCACCTACTGCGCCGGGTCAGCCGCCTCCTGGGGCAGGCCGCCCCGACGGCGGCGATAGTTCCTCGGTGAGGCCGGGCGCACTACGGCGACGCACAGAGTCTCCGCAAGATCCCAATGCCGTTGCCCGGCAAGGTGTTCACCGATCGCCGTGGTGCCATCGACCCGCTCAACAACGTCGGGATCGCCTGATACGCCGGGTCAACGGCTCTGGGTGATGTAGGCCTGCAGCTGTTCCTGCTCGGCCTCGAGTTCTTCCATCCGGGTTTTGACGATGTCCCCGATGCTGACGATGCCGGCCAGCCTGCCGCGGTCGAGGACCGGGATGTGGCGCACCCGGTTCTCGGTCATCAACGCGCTGAGGTGATCGACGGTGTCGCGTGGCGTGCAGGTCGCCACCACGGTGGTCATGATCTCCGACACCGGCTGCGCCAGCAGGCTGCTGCCCCGCTCGTGCAGCTTGCGGACCACATCGCGTTCCGAGACGATGCCGGCCAGCCCGTCGGGGCCCATCACCACCATGGCGCCGATGTTCAGCTCGGTCAGCCCGGCCAGCAGCTCGGTCACCGTGGTCTCCGGCGAAATCGTCACCACCGCCGTGCCCTTGTTTTTCAGCACGTCCGCGATTCGCATCGACAGCCTCCATCGTGATCCACCTCACATCAGGCTATGTCGATGGCGGCCAGGAAGAAAGGGGCCACGCGGGAGGTCACGAACATCCGGTGCGACCAAGCCGAAGAGCAGCCTTTTCCCGCGTGTCCGATCCCGGAACGGAGTAGGAATGGGGCCATGATCGAGGTCACGCTGCTCGGCACCGGTAGCCCGATTCCCGATCCGGAGCGGGCCGGACCGTCAACCCTGGTCCGCGCCGGGGGCCAGACATTTCTGATCGACTGCGGGCGTGGCGTGCTGCAACGCCTGGCGGCCGCAGGGTCAGGCGCCAACCAGCTCAGCGCGCTGCTCCTGACTCATCTGCACAGCGATCACATCGCCGACCTCGGCGACGTGATCATCACCCGCTGGGTGAGTACGTTCGTCCCGGACGCTGCGCCCCTGACGATCATCGGTCCCCCGGGCACCGCCGAGGTGGTCGACGCGACACTGCGGGCCTTCGGGCATGACATCGGTTACCGCATCGCCCATCACGCGGATCTGACGGCTCCGCCACCCGTGGAGGTACATGAACACACCACAGGTGCGGTCTGGGATCACGACGGGGTGCACATCCAGGCCGCGCCCACCGATCACCGGCCGGTGACACCGACCATCGGGTTCCGGGTCGAGCATGCCGGCGCGTCCGTGGTGCTGGCCGGCGACACCGTGCCGTGCGAGAGCCTCGATACCTTGGCCGCCGGCGCGGGAGCCCTGGTGCACACCGTGATTCGCAAAGACCTGGTGAATCAGCTTCCGATGCAACGGATCCGCGACATCTGTGACTACCACTCGTCGGTGGAAGAAGCGGCCGCCACCGCCACTAGGGCCGGAGTGGGCATCCTGATCCTGACCCACTACGTTCCGGCGATCGCGCCAGGCACCGAGGACCAGTGGCGGGAGTTGGCCGCATCGGAATTCGACCGACAGATCGAATTGGGTGACGATCTGCACCGGGTCCAGGTTCATCCCGGAGTGTGCACCAAGCCGCGCAGCTGATCGGCCACGTACTCCGCGAAATCCGTTGGTATTTGCCCGGGCACTGCGCTCACACTGAACCGCACCGAGGGGAAGGGGCGCGTGATGGCGATGCGGGAGTTCCGGCGACCTGGCGATGACGCGCTGGACGACTTGGCCGCGGCCATCGCGGATGCGGACCGCGGAAGAAGCTTCTACGCGGCGGCGAACATCCTGGCGCAGCTCGCCGCCGAAGGCGCCGATCCCGACAAGATACTGCCCGTGCTGGCAGCTGTAAGACCACGCACCTGGCTGCGGTTGGACACCGCGTTGCGGCGGCTATGGCACCCAGGCGGCCGATGGCGCAGGATCACCGACGCCGTGTGGGGCAGATCCGGTTCCCTCTCCCTGCTGCTCACCGTTTGCTCAGGAGACGGGCGACAGCGGCAGCGTTCGGTGAATGCGAAGCCGATGCGCAGCGATCAGCGACTGCTTCCGCTGTTGTTGATCCGTTCCGCCGACTGGGTGGAACCGGTTAGGGTCGACGCCGCGCGGGCCCTCCCTTCAGCGCTTGACGCGGCGGATGGGGACGCGTTGATTCGAGCGGTCGGCGTGGCGACGGCGATGCGGGATTGGCGTCGCGGCGACCGTGCCGTCGCGGCGGTGACCGAGGCATTACGCGCACGCTCGGATGGAATTCTCGATGCTGCCCGCCAGAGCAACGACTTTCACGTGCGCAGGCTCGCTTACCGCGTGTGGCTGGAGCCGGGTCGTGCTGATTCGGCTCGGGTCGTCGAGGCGACCCTCACCGAGCCGGACAACGTCTGCCAGAGCCTGTGCGTTGACGCGGCCGTCCGCGCCGTCGCGCCACATCGGCAACGCGACATGCTGCTACACCTGCTCGGCGCCCGATTCGCGCGCGTTCGCGTTGAGGCACTCGCCGGGCTGGTCCGGATCGGGCACCCAGAAGCCGGTGAAATCTTGCTGGCGGACCGGTCTGCGACGGTACGGGCCAGCGCCCAATGGGCAATGCGACGGGCCGGCGTGGACTCGGCCGAACGCTACCGGGAACTACTGTCCTCCGTTGACGACTCACCCCTGCGCGGTGTCATTGCCGGTCTCGGCGAATGCGGCGCGGCCGACGATGCGGAGCTGGTCTGCGGCTACCTCGAGCACGACCGCCCACGGGTGCGGGCCGAAGCCGTACGGGCCGTACGCCGACTGGGCGGCCCCCTCAACAGGATCTCGGGCATGCTCACCGACCCGGCACCGATCGTCGTGCGCGCGGTGTTGGTGGCACTGCGTGGGCAGCCTGACCTGCCGCCGACGGATCTGCTGTGGAAACTGCTGCGCACAGACCAACCGCCGCATGTGCGACGCGCCGCGTTCACCCTGCTGCTCGGCAGCGACACCGGGATCCGCATCGAGGCGGACCTGCGAGGTGTCGTCGACTCCGACGACAGGCTCCGCGCCCACGCCAGCGCAGATCTCACCGGATGGCTGAGCCGAGAGGCGTCGACGGCGTACCAGCTGCCGCCCCCATCCACCCTCGACCGCCTGGGCCCGCTCATCGATGTCGCACAACCGAGCATCGGTGCCCACGAGGCGCGTCTCCTTCGCTGGCACCTCGGCCTGTCCGATTAGACTGCGAGCTGTTCCGCCGCGCCCGCAACACAATTGAGGTCGGCCTCGGTCAGCGGTCGGCCGCGGGCGATGACCACAACGTGCTGGATTCCCAAGTCGGCCAACGCGTGGCAGCGTTCGGCGAGCGCGTCGGACCGCTCGTCGTCGTGAAGTGCCGTGGTCACCGTCCGCTCGATCTCTGCGGGTCGCCGCCCGACATCCGCGCAATGCCGGTCGAGAATGTCGAGCTGCCTTGCGATCGTGGCGCCGCCGTCGGGTACGTCGAACAGGTTGCAGGCATCGCCGTACTGCGCGACCAGCCGCAGTGTGCGTCGTTCTCCGGTCCCGCCGATCAGCACCGGCGGACGCGGCGCGGTGACGGGTAGTGGGCTGCCGACCGGCTGCGACACGGTCAGATACTCACCGCGGAAAGCGGTTTGGTCGCCGCGCCACATCTGACCGGCCAACTGCAACAGTTCGGTCATCCGTTCGAACCGTTCCCCCGTGTCAGGTAGGAACAAACCCATCGCGGTGGCCTCGGCTCTGTTGTAGCCCGCACCGACGCCGAGCCACGACCGCCCGTTCGACAGCACGTCGAGCGTCGTCACCGTCTTGATCAACAGGGCGGGCGCACGGAAGGTCGCCGCGGTCACCATCGTGCCCAACCGGATGTGCCGCGTCGCCGCAGCGAGGTAACCGAGCACCGTGTACGCCTCGAGCATCGGCTCGTCGGTCCGGCAGGAGGGGTCCGCCTGCACGAGATGATCGGCCACCCACAGGGTGTCGACGGCGGTACGGTCGAGGAACGTCGCCAGATCGGCAAGCCGCTCGTGAATCGGTTCCGGCCACGAATAGTTCGTGACACTCACGCTGAGCTTCATCCGTGCCGCACCTGCGCCCGACGCTTCGGCAGGAGGACACCGGCGACGATGAGCCAGATCAGGCCCGTGAACCGGGCGATCGGCAGGATCACCGCGGCTTCTGGCCAGATCAGTACCAGCGTGGCCACCTCGGCCAGCACGGCGATGGCCAAACCGGTCCAGGCCAGCGACCGCGGCAACAGTCCGAGGATGAGGCCGGGCACCGCGATCCCGGCGAGCAGCAGTCCGAGCGCGACGATGTGCCCAACCCCGCCCGTCAGGAACACCAGGTAGTACAGCGCGCGAATCAGACCGTCGTCGACCGCCACCTCTGGCCGCGACATCGTCCAGCAGATCAGCCCGGCCAACGCGAGTGATCCGGAGGCGAGAACCCCGCCCGCCAGGGCGATGGTCGCACCAGGTGCCGTCACGCCGAGCTGCCGCAACCGGGTGCTCGCCGTCGCGGCGTAGATCGCCAGCGGTACCGACGCCGCGAACGTACCCACCGCACTGGCCTGCACCGCCCCGTGATGGTCGTGGACATATCGGAGGACATCGACGGCCGGCCCGTACGGCAACGGCATCACCCCGCCGAGCGCAACGCCGACGCCCAGCCCGACCAGCACCAACGCGAGCGAGACCGCGGCCAGCGGGGCCAAGGGCGGTCCACCTTGAGGACCCCCGCGCCGTGGGGACTGGATTCGATCATCCGTTGAATCGTTCATAACTTGAACGATATGCCTGTAGTCACACCGGCGGCAAGGGCCCGAATGTTTTCAGTTGTGAACCATTTGGCGGTGATACGGTTTCGATGTGGAAACTGGGCCGGACACCATCGCATTCCTGCTGGCACAACTCGGCCACCGGGCGGCGACACTGTTCGCCGAGCAGATGGAGACCCTCGAGCTCACCCCTCCGCACGCCGGCATCCTCCGCGCCATCGGCGGGCAGCCCGGCCTCAGTCAGCAGGCCCTGAGCACCCAACTGAGCCTGTTGCCCAGCCGGGTGGTGAGCTACGTCGACGACCTCGAGGACCGCGGCTACGTCGAACGACGCCGCAATCCCGACGACCGCCGACTACACGCGCTGTACCTCAGCACCGCGGGAAAGAAGACACTGCGCCGCATCGGCGAGCTGGCGCGCCGGCACGATGAGCGCATGACCGCAGGCCTCGACGCCGCCCAACGGGACAACCTCCACGTACTGTTGCAGACCCTCGCCGTGCACCACGAGCTGGCACCGCACGTACACCCCGGCTTTCGCAACCTGGGCCGCGCGGGTGCGGGCCGGCTCAAGCCAGCCGAGTGACCTCCACGACCACATCGAGATCCGTCGAACCCTCACCCGAATAGATTCCCTTGAGCGGGGCCACATCCGAATAGTCCCGGCCCACACCGATACTGACGTACTGCTCATTGATCTCGGAGTCGTTCGTCGGGTCGTAGTGCCACCAGCCGCCGGTCCAGGCCTGGATCCAGGCGTGACTCTGACCGTCGATGGTGTCCCCCACCACCGCCTCCCGCGACGGATGCAGGTAACCGGACACATACCGTGCCGGAATTCCCATGGACCGCAACATGATCAACGACAGATGGGCGAAATCCTGACACACGCCCTTGCCCTCGCGCAGGGCATCCAGACCCGAGGAGTGCACCCCGGTGGTACCCGACACATAGTCGAGTTCGCTGCGCACCCACTGCGCCACCGCCCCGACCGCCTCGAACGGGTCGTGCTCCTTGGCGATCCGCTGTCCCACGCGCGCGATCCGCTTGCTGTGCGGTGTGTAGTGAGTCGGACTGAGCACCTCGTCGAACCGGTCGATCACGGCCTCGGTGTCCAAGTCATCCCAGCCGGCCAGCTCCTCGGGTTTCTCCGCGACGTCGGTCTCGACCACCGAGGACCCCGAGACCTCCAACTCGGTGTGCGGAGCGTGCAGGTCGAAGGCCGTCACCGCGGTACCCCAATAGTCGACGTACCGGTAGGACCTGGTCGCCGGAATGGTCTCGACGCGGTTGAGGATGACGTTCTGACGCGAATCCGACCGCGGCGTCAATCTGGCCTCGTTGAAGGACGCCGTCACCGCCGACTTGTAGGCATATCCGGTCGAGTGCACCACCCGTAGCCGCCACATCTAAACCTCGCCCTCCTCGATCACAACCACATCACCGTGACCGGCGTCGGTCCAAGCCACCCAGGGTGCGGAGTGGAAGTACTGCAGTGCCAACGCTTCTCCGACATCGCGGCAAGTCTTCTGCAACCCGGCCAGCCGGGCATCCAACGATTCCAGCAGCGCCCCCGGCTGCAGGAACTCGAGCTCACTGCGCGCCCGGCCCAACAGCCGCTGCGCCTCGGCGGTGGCCCCCAGCCGGCTGTGCGGCCGGTTGAGCAACTCGTCGAGACTGTGTTCGGCCAACCGCAGCGAATAGAAGATCGACCGGGGGAACAGACGATCCAGGAGCATGAACTCGACCACCCGACCGGCGTCGAGCACGCCGCGGTAGGTACGTAGGTAGGTGTCATGGGCCCCGGCCGAGCGCAGCAACGTGACCCAGGCAGGCGACGACCCGCTGTCCCCGACCCGCGACAGCAGCAACCGGACGGTCATGTCGACGCGCTCGATGGCGCGGCCCAGCAACATGAACCGGTATCCGTCGTCGCGGCTCAACGTCGAATCGGCCAGACCTGCGAACATCGCCGCACGCCCCTCGACATAGGACAGAAACTCGTGGGGGCCCAGGCGTTTGGCCGCGCGTTCCCGCTCGGCGAGCGCGTTGTAGGTGGTGTTGAGACACTCCCAGATCTCGGTCGAGGTGACTTCGCGGGCCCCGCGGGCATTCTCGCGAGCAGCCGAGATCGAGTCGACGATCGAGTTTCCCCCACTGTCGCGGCTGAACGCCACGATGTCGGTCAACGACCATACGTCCAGGCGCCGGATCGGTGGCTCGATCCCGAGCACCCGCAGCAGCGTGCGTGAGGCCACGTCGGGGTCGACGCTGGAGTCCTCCAACAGCTGGTGCACCGTGACATCGAGGATGCGTGCGGTGTCGTCGGCCCGCTCCACATAGCGCCCGATCCAGTACAACGACTCGGCATTGCGCGCCAGCATCTACCCTCACCCCCTGCTACTGCTGTTGTTGAGACGACGAACCATCAGCTGCGCCATCACTTTTGGGCCCCTTGTCGGATTCCGGCAGTGACCGCACCACCTCGGCCGCGGCGAGCTCGCGATCCGCCGCCGATGCCCGCGACGCCAGCACCCAGGTGTCCTTCGACCCACCGCCCTGGCTGGAATTGACCACCAGAGACCCTTCCGGCAGCGCCACCCGGGTCAGCCCGCCGGGCAGGACCCAGACGTCGTTGCCGTCGTTGACCGCGAACGGGCGCAGATCCACGTGCCGGGGTGCCAGCTTGTCGCCGATCTGGGTGGGCACGGTGGACAGCTGCATCACCGGCTGGGCGATCCAGCCGCGCGGGTCGTTGCGGATCTTCCTGGCGGTCGCCGTCAGTTCCTTGGCCGAGGCGTCCGGACCGAACACGATCCCATACCCACCCGAACCTTCCACCGGCTTGATGACGAGTTCGTCGATCCGGTCGAGCACCTCTTCCCGTTCGGCGTCCAGCCAGCAGCGGTAGGTGTCGACATTGGCCAGCATCGGCTTCTCGCCCAGGTAGTACTCGATGATCGTCGGGACGTAGGTGTAGACGAGCTTGTCGTCGCCGACCCCGTTGCCCACCGCGCTGGAGATCACGACGTTGCCGGCCCGGGCCGCGTTGAGCAGACCCGCCACCCCTAGCACCGAGTCCGGCCGGAACTGCATCGGGTCGAGGAACGCGTCGTCGATGCGTCGGTAGATCACATCGACCTGACGCTCGCCCTCCGTGGTGCGCATGTAGACGGCGTTGTCACGGCAGAACAGGTCGCGACCCTCGACCAACTCGACCCCCATCTGCCGGGCCAGCAGCGAGTGCTCGAAGTAGGCCGAGTTGTAGACGCCGGGGGTGAGCACCACGACGGTCGGGTCCGCGACGTTGGTGGGTGCGGCGTTGAGCAGCGCCCGCAGCAGGTGCGACGAGTAGTCGCCGACGGCGCGCACCCGGTGGGTGGCGAACAGGTTCGGGAAGACGCGCGCCATCGTGCGCCGGTTCTCCATCACATAGGACACCCCGGACGGCGACCGCAGGTTGTCCTCGAGCACCCGGAAGTCACCCTTGGCGTCACGGATCAGGTCGATGCCCGCGACGTGGATGCGCACCCCGTTGGGCGGGACGATGCCCGCGGCTTCCCGGTGGAAGTGCTCACACGACGTGACCAGCCGACGCGGGATCACGCCGTCCCGCAGGATCTCCTGCTCGCCGTAGATGTCGTCGAGATACATCTCCAGCGCCTTGACCCGCTGGGTGATGCCCCGTTCCAGTCGGGACCATTCAGCCGCCGAGATGACCCGTGGCACCAGGTCGAGCGGGAACGGCCGCTCCTGCCCCGACAACGAGAATGTGATGCCCTGATCGATGAACGCCCGGCCCAGCGCGTCCGACCGCGACCGCAGTTCCGAGGCATCCGACGGAGCAAGCTCGGCGAAGATCCCCTTGTACGGTCCGCGCACGTTGCCAGAGACGTCGAACATCTCGTCGAAGGCCTCCGAGTAGCGGCCAAGTTGGTTGTAGCCGTCGAAGACGCCCTGATGTCTGACGCGGCGCGCCGGAGCGGCACGTCGTCCGGCCGGGCCGGACCCGTTCGATCCTGGCCCTTCGGCACGGACTGTTCTCAGGCTCACCCTTGCCATGCTGCCGCACCTGACGCCGTTTCGCCGGGTCAACGGCGCAGCCCGTTTCGGCAGGCCAAAGGCCGATTGACGTGGTACAAGTGTTCGGAACCGGGGCGCGGGCAGCCCATGTTCGGCCGGCGCCGCTTTGGGAGTTCGGAGGCCTCGCTGGTACCCTGAACAGTCGCTGCCCGCAGTGCGGGTGTGCGCACCCAGACTTCGGTAACCCCAGCTAGAGAATTACGAAGGAATTTTTACGTGGCCAACATCAAGTCGCAGGAAAAGCGCATCCTCACCAACGAGCGTCGTCGGCTGCGTAACCAGTCGGTGAAGTCGTCGCTGCGTACCGCCGTGCGCGGCTTCCGCGAGGCCATCGACGCGGGCGAGAAGGACAAGGCCGCCGAGTTGCTGGTGTCGACCAGCCGCAAGCTCGACAAGGCCGCCAGCAAGGGCGTCATCCACGCCAACCAGGCTGCCAACAAGAAGTCGGCCCTGGCCCTGGCGCTGAACAAGCTCTGATCCTTCGGTTCAAACCGAAATAGTTTTCCCGGTTCACCGGGTGGCGAGTTCCGCCACCCGGCGTACCGCTGTCTCAAGGGCGTAGTCGGCATCTGCCGCTGCGCCCTTTACGTCTGCATTGAGCGCGGCGACCACCCGCATGGCCTCGGCCACCGAATCGCGCGACCATCGGCGCGCCTGCTTCTGCGCCTTCTGCACCCGCCAGGGCGGCATCCCCAGTTCACCGGCCATCCGGTACGGATCTCCCGAGAGCGGACCCACCCGTGCGATCGTGTGCACCGCCTCGGCCAGCGCATCGGCCAGGACCACCTGTGGCTCGCCGGCCAGCATCGCCCACCGCAACGCCTCAGCGGCCCCCGCGACATCTCCGGTGACCGCCTTGTCTGCGATGTCGAAGCCCTTCACCTCCGCCTTGCCGCTGTGATAGCGGCGCACCGCGACAGCGTCGACCTGGCCTGCGGTGTCGGCCACGAGTTGTGAGCACACCGCGGCGAGCTCACGGATGTTCGAGCCGACCGCGTCGAGCACCGCGGTGACCGTGTCGTCGGACACCTTGGCCCGCAACTGGCGGAACTCGGCCCGCACAAAATCCGCACGCTCGGCCGGCTTGCTGATCTTCGCGCACGGATGCACCTGTGCGCCAAGCTTTTTCAATTGATCGGCCAGCGCCTTGGCCCGTCCTCCACCGGAATGGATGACACACAGCACCGTGCCGGGTGGCAGATCGGCTGCGGTCGAAGCGATCAGGGCCACGGCATCCTTGCCCGCCTCGGCGGCCGCCTCGAGCACCACCAGGCGTTCCTCGGCGAACAGCGATGGACTCAACAGCTCGGCGAGCTCGCTGGTGCTGACCTCACCGGCCCGCATCCGGTCCACCGGAACGTCATCGGACCCGGCCTGCTGCCGCAGCGCCCGCAGCACCGCCCCCACCGCACGCTCGACCAGCAGTTCCTCATCGCCCAGAACCAGGTGCAGACCGTCGATCTGTTCGCTCACACCGATGATCGTGTCACGCCGACCCGACAGCCCCGACCACGTGGCCTGCCAGCGCCCAGGCCAGCAACCCGAACACCACCGCGGCCAACCCGCGACGCATCCAGCGCAGCCGCCACAACACCGTCAAGGCCACCCCGCCCAGCGCCACCGACACCACGCCGGCCAACCCCGAAGGCGACGGCACGGCAGCCGCCGGCAAGGCCGCAGCCCAGCGGGCCACCGACAGCAGCCACCACAGCTCCGGCCCGGTGAACCGGATCAGCAGTTGGGCTGCACCCGGCCAGACCGTCGAGCACACCGCCGCCGCGGTGCCGAGGACGGTGATCGGCGGAATCACCCAAGCCACTGCGAGATTGGCGGCGACCGCCACCAGGCTGACCGTCCCCGAGATCCCGGCCACCAGGGGCGCGGTCACCAGTTGGGCCACCACCGCAACGCTGACCGCCGCCGCCACCGGGCGCGGCCAGCCACGAGCTTGCAGCCGGCCCGACCACACCGGCGCCAGGACGACGATGCCTGCAGTCGCCCACACCGACAACGCGAACCCGACGTCGACCGCAAGTTCGGGGGTGGCGATCATCAGCGCGATCACGCTGGCGGCCAGCGCGGGAACCGCCTGCCGGCGTCGGTGGGTCAACACCGCGAGCAGGGTCACTGCCCCCATCACTGCGGCCCGCAACACGCTGGCCGAGGGCTGCACGACGATGACGAAGCCGACCAGCCCGGCGCCCGCGAGCAGCACGGCCGCTCGTGGCCCGATCAGTGCCGCGCTGAGCAGCAGCGCACCACACACGATGGTCACGTTGGCGCCCGACACCGCCGTCAGATGGGTCAGACCCGCGGTGCGGAACTGTGCGGTCGTCGTGCCGGTGACCGTCGAGGTGTCCCCCAGCACCAACGCGGGAAGCATGGCCGCCTGATCGGCGGGCAGCACCGCACGGGCCGCCTCGGCGAAGCCGGCACGGATCCGTTGGGCGGCGCGCTGCACAGCCGATGCCTCGCCCAGCGACGGCTGACCCGACGCCGACAGCACGGCCACGCTCAGATCCCTTCGGCCCGGACGCCCCACGGCCGCCCGGAACGTCGCCGGACGCCCCGGATCGACCGCCCCGAAGCCCGGTGGTGCGAACACCAGGACGCGCCCCGCCATCGGGGCCTGGTCGACCCGATGCAGCCCGGCCCGGAACATCACCCGGCCGCCGCTGATCGTCCGCGGGGTCTCGGCGGGAACGACCTCGACCGTCCCGGTTGCGCCGTAGAGGCGACCGATCGGGTGGTGTTCGACCTGATGCACGCGCAGTCCGACTGCGACGCCGAATCCGCCTGCGACGGCCGCCACCGCCAGAATCGCAGCGGCGACACCCGCGCCCTCATCGTCTCCACACCGGGCGGCCAGCCAGGTCAACCCCACTGCGCCGAGGCCCACCACCACCGCGACACCCACGCCCCAGACGATGGTCGCCGCCGACACCGACCACGCGGTCAGAGCGACCGGGACGAGGCGCAGATCCAGTGGCTGCCCCGCGACCCACCCGTCGTCGGCGGGCCCGTCCCTGTCGGAAGCGTCACGCCCGGACCAGCTCACGCAGTTTCTCCAGCCGCGCCGGACCGATCCCGTCCACGTCGCCGAGTTGATCGACACTGTCGAACCGACCATGCGCAGACCGCCAGGCCACGATCGCCTCGGCGGTCACCGGACCGACACCGGGCAGCGTGTCGAGGTCCTCGACCGTCGCCGTGTTGAGGTCCACCGGCCCCGAAGGCGCGCCGGGTGTGGCTTTCGAAACCCCTTGCTGCGGCACACCGGGTTGCCTGGAAGGCGACGCGTCGCCGGCGACCGAACTGCCCATGGTCGCCGGTTGTCCCGGCGGCGGGTCGATGCCGACCACGATCTGCTCGCCGTCGCCGACCCGGCGGGCCATGTTCAGCCCGATCAGGTCGGCACCGTCGAGTGGGCCACCGGCGGCTTCCAGCGCATCGGCGATCCTCGCCCCGGATTGCAGGGTCACCAGACCGGGCTTGTGCACCAACCCGACCACGCTGACCACCACCGGTCCTGGCGGGGCGTTCGCATCCGGTGTCGGTACCGCCGACGAAACCATTTGCACCGGTGGCAGATTGGCCGAGGCGACCGGCGGTGCCTGCTGACGGATCAAGGTGAAAACGGTGACCAGGATCGCGAGGACCCCGACGCCGGCCAGCACCACGGCGCCGGCACGCCCGGGGTCCGCCCGGACCCTCGTCAACCAGCCCGGGCCGTCCCCCGGCGCCGTATCGGGCAGCCATCTCGACAGCGCGCTCTCGGACGCGGCGTCCTGTTCGCCACGGTCGCTCTCGGCGTCGGCGTCATCTCCGCCGCCCCGACCATCACCGCCGAGACGACGGAGCCGCTCCACCGACAATTCGGTTCCCATGCCCGCGACGGTAAGTGCGGGCCACGACGATCCCAGGCGCCCGGGGCGCCGGCGCACAACTCCTGTGGATGAATCGCGCGCTGGGGATTACCGGGTGGTCACCCCGCCACTCTGGTTGGAAGGTTGCTGGGGCGTCGCCCGCTCCAGGTACCGCAGCAGTTCCACCGGGAACGGCAGAACCACGGTGGAGTTCTTCTCCGCAGCCACTTCGACGACGGTCTCCAACAGCCGCAGCTGCAGGGCCGCCGGGTCGGCCGCCATCACATCGGCGGCGGCAGCGAGTTTCTCCGACGCCTGCAGTTCGCCGTCGGCGGTGATGACGCGGGCCCGTCGTTCCCGTTCCGCCTCGGCTTGACGCGCGATGGACCGCTTCATCGAATCCGGCAGCACGACGTCTTTGATCTCGACCCGGTCGATGTGGATCCCCCAGCCCACCGCCGGGTTGTCGATCAGCAGTTCCAGGCCTTGGTTGAGCCGCTCCCGGTTGGACAGCAGGTCGTCCAGGTTGCTCTTGCCGATGATCGACCGCAGTGAGGTCTGCGCCACCTGGCCGATCGCCGACATGTAGTCCTGGACATCGACCACCGCGCGAACCGGGTCGATCACGTTGAAGTAGATGACCGCATCGACCCGCACGGTGACGTTGTCGCGGGTGATGCCGTCCTGCGCGGGAACCGGCATCGTGATGATCTGCATGTTGACCTTCTGCAGCCGGTCGGCGACCGGAACGAGCATCGTCAACCCTGGTTGCCGGACGTTGTCCTGCACTCGACCGAACCGGAAGACCACGCCGCGCTCGTACTGTCTGACCACACGGATATTGTTCGCGCCGAGCCAGAGCAGGGCGATCGCGCCGGCCCCGGCCGCAGAGAGGGCATAGAGGATGTCCATGATCTGACCTCGATTCATGGCGTCGTGGGACGAGCCCGCCCCACAGTTCGATTGTGCGACGGTGGTGTGCCTACCGCGAGTGAACAAGTCACCGATAGTGTCTAGAGTCCAGCGCTCAGCGAGGAGGCGATCATGACCGCAGCGGGTAAGCCGATCCGAGTCATCCAATGGACCACCGGCAATATCGGACGACGCTCGCTACACGCGATCATCGGCCGCGACGACATGGAACTGGTCGGTGTGTACGCGTACGGCGCCGACAAGGTGGGTGTGGATGCCGCCGAGCTGGCCGGTTGGCCCGAGCCCACCGGCATCAAGGCCACCAACTCCATCGACGAGCTCATCGCCCTGAAGCCCGATGCCTGCTGCTACAACCCGATCTGGCCCAGCGTCGACGAACTGGTCCGCCTGTTGGAGGCCGGCGTCAACGTCTGTTCCAGCGCCGCCTGGATCACCGGCGGCAAGCAGTCCCCCGAAGACCGGGAGCGCATCGAGAAGGCTTGCCAGACAGGCAATTCCACGATCTTCGGCAGCGGGGCGCATCCAGGCCTGACCAACATGATGGGCATGGTGCTGTCCAGCGCGTGCGAGAGCGTCGACGAGATCCGGATCACCGAGTCCGTCGACTGTGGAGTCTACGAATCGGCCGGAACCATGGCCGCGATGGGCTTCGGCAAGGACCCGGAGACGCCCGGGCTGGCCGAGAGTGTCCGGCTCGAGAGTGAAGTGTTCGCCGAGTCGGCGGCGATGATGGCCGACGCGATCGGTGCCAAGCTCGACCGGATCACCTTCGATGTCACGTTCACCCCGGCCACCGAGGACTCCGACCTGGGGTTCATGCAGATCCCCAAGGGCACCGTGGCCAGTGTCTACGGGTATCACCGCGGCTGGGTCGGCGACAAGAACGTCGTCAGCGTCGGATTCAACTGGATCATGGGCGAGCACGTCACCCCGCCGAAGCCGGTGGCGCACGGTCACGTGATCCAGGTGTTCGGGGTGCCCAACATGCGCACGGTGGTGTACTGCCTGCCGTCGAAGGACTGGAGCGAGGTCAGCCTCAACGGGCTCGGCATGATCTACACCGCGCTGCCGGTCACCAATGCGGTGCCCGCCGTGGTGGCCGCCAAGCCCGGCATCCTCACGCTCAAGGATCTGCCGCCGGTCACCGGGCGGTTCGCCGGCTGACGCCTGCCCCGGCGTCGTCGAGACCCTGATCGGCCCGGCCGGCCCCGTCGACGATGGCTCGCAGCGCCGCCACGTGACCGTCGAACGCCACCCGGCCGGCGTCGGTCAGCCTGGCGTGCACCTTGTGGCGGCTCCCGTCGAGCCGCCGCTCGGTGGCCACGTACCCGGCGTTCTCCAGAACTGACAGTTGCTTGGACAACGCCGAATCCGAAAGCCCCAGGGTCTCTTTGAGATAGGAGAACTCGGCCCAATCCGCGGCGGCCAACGTCGCCACCAGGGTCAGGCGCGTGCCGGGGTGGATCAGGTCGTCAAAGCGCGGCACCGTCGTCATGCATTGGTCCAGCGGCACAGGGTGCGCAGGATCTCCGGGCCGCCGAACCCGACGATCGCGGCGACGAACACCGCCGCGGCGATCCCGGCATGACGGGCCCCATCGGCGTGCAGCGCGAATCCCGCTCCGATCGTCAAGACCACGAGCGCGATCAGCATGCCGATCACCACCACCGGTATCCGCCGCCAGGCCGTGTCCGCGCTGACCTGCAGGCGATCCGTCCTGCGGCGACCGTCCAGACGGCGTGACGCGATCACGGAGTGGACGACACCGAATCCGAGTGTGGCGGCGATGACGAGCCATTGCGGACCGACATCGCCGATGACTCCGAGGAATACCCAGCCCGCCGCCAGCAGCCACCAGTACCACCGGGGCAGGCCGACTTCATCCGCGACCCGCGCCGTGGCGCGGTCGACGGCATCCAATGCGGCACGCGCGTCGGCCGGCGTCGTGCCTCCCATGGCCCCACCTTCACTTTCCCACATGGAAAGTAGACTCCACTTTCCAAGTAGGAAAGTCAAGGTTTCGCCCGGGCTGAAACTTCTACGCGTCGGCCACCGTGATGCAGGCGCCCACCGCGCCGCCACCGACATGCACGGCCAGCACTGCGCCCATGTCCGTCACCGCCAGCGACTGCAGGTTCGGCAACCGGTCGGTGAGTGCCGCCGCGATCTCCTCGGCGCCGTCCGGGTTGTCGACGTGGTGCACGACCACGCGCACGGCCCGGTCCCCCGCGGCTTCGGCGATCTGATCCACAAGTGCCGCATGCGCTTTCGATATCGTCCGGATGCGTTGGGAGAGCACCAGCCGACCGTCCACGTCGAGGTGCAGCAACGGCTTGAGTGACAGTGCGGTGCCCAACCACGATGCCGCCGCACCGATCCGGCCACTGCGCCGCAGGTTGTCGAGCCGATGCACCACGATGAACGCCTGACCGCGCGGGATCGCGGCACGCGCTGCCGCCTCCACCGTGTCGAGTGAGCCACCGGCCCGGGCCGATTCGGCGGCCGCCAGGGCGACGAACCCCACCCCCATGGCGGCAGCCCGGGAGTTCACCACCCGTACAGCCTGTCCGATCTCGCGGGCCACGGCCGCCGCGGTGCTGTAAGTGCCCGACAGCGCCGCCGAAATATGCACTGCGACAACACCGTCACCGTCGCTATCGGCCAGCGCCTGCCGATAGGTCTCGGCCAGATCGGCAGGCGACGCCCCGGACGTGGTGACGCGCGGCCGGTCATGGATGTCGGTCGGCATCGGGTCGATACCGTCGCGCAGGTCGTTGCCGTCGTCGAGGATGTGCAACGGCACCTGCCGGATACCCCATTGTTCGCACAACTCGGGCCGCAACCGCGCCGTCGAGTCGGTCACCACCATGACCGCCATCGTCAGTCGGTGGAATCCATTTGTGGCACACCGGCATCGGCAAGACCCTTGAGCATCAGCTCGGCCACCGCCCGGTGCGCTTCGAAATTCCAGTGGATGCCGTCGGGATTGCCACGCCCGCCCAGCACCTCGTCGGCCACCGCGGCCTTGAGATCCACCAACGGCACGTCATGCTCGGCGGCCCAGTCCGTGATCGCCCTGACCGTGGGCTCACGTCCGTGATGGGCCTTGCCGTACGTATCGGCGATGTGCACCGACGGCAGCGAGGCCACCACCGGAATGCCCGGTCGATTGAAATCGATGGCGTTGCGCGTCATCTCCAGATACTCCACTGTCACATGCGGTGGCAGTGCCGCCCGGGCGATCGGCGACAACCGCGGCTGAATCCAGCCGTAGCCGTCCCGCGCCCAGCGCCGCAACCAGGCCGGACGCACGTACCGGATCAGCTCGCGCAGCGCCGTCGGCAGCGGCGAGGGCAGCGAATCCATGCCGCTGGTGGCAAAGACCACGGCACCGGCGCGCGGCAACGCCGCCCACGCCCGCGGGTCCTGGGTCGAGGCCCACCAGACGTCGCGGGTGGTCCAGCCGATCCGGCCGATGAGTTCTACGTCCCAGCCCAGCTGCTCGGCCACGATGTTGGGCCAGATCCGTGGATCATCGGACGGCAGACCACCGGTGGGACCGAAATAGGACAGGGAGTCGGCGAAGACCAGCAGCACCGGCCTGCGGTCGGACGAGCGATCAGAGGACATCGTTGGCCACCTGCGCCGAGGCGTTCCACACATCCAGCCGCCATTTGATGTCGTCGAAATCTCCGTCGTCTTCGGAGTGCCCCGACAACTGAACCCAGCTGGCGTTACCCATACCGCCCAGCACCGGCCAGTTGTCCACCGGCAGGCCGAGCAGGCCGGCGGTCAGCGCCGCGATGAGCCCGCCGTGAGCGACGAGCACGACCGGACGGTCCGCTCCTCCCCCTGCCTGATCCAGACCCCAATCGGGTTGCCCGGCAACAAGTTCAGCAACAACCGGAACACTGCGTCCGGCCACGTCGACGCGGCTCTCGCCACCGTGCGGTGCCCACCGCGCGTCCTCACGCCACGCCACGCGGGCGCCCGGGGCCGCGGTGTCCACCTCCTGGTGCGTCAGCCCCTGCCAGTCCCCGAGATGCGTCTCCCGCAACCGCTTGTCCACGGCCACCGCAATCCCGGCGCGATCGCCGAGGGTCATCGCGGTATCCAGGGCACGCTTGAGATCCGAGGACACGATCAACAGCGGTTGACGCTTGGCCAGCACCTCGGCCGCCGCAGCGGCCTGGTCGCGGCCCAGATCGGACAACTCGGTGTCGAGCTGCCCCTGCATCCGGCTGCCCGCGTTGTACTCGGTCTGGCCGTGGCGCAACAGCACCAGCCGACGGACCCTCATCGCGCCCTCATTCCGTGATTTCCGGGTCCGCCGGACCACCAAGCTCGACCGGAACGGTCGGGCAGTCCCGCCACAGCCGTTCCAGGGCATAGAACTCCCGCTCGTCCTGGTGCTGGATGTGCACGACGATGTCCACGTAGTCGAGCAGCGTCCAGCGCCCCTCGCGGGTGCCCTCGCGGCGGGCGGGCTTGTAGCCGGCCAGCCGCATCTTTTCCTCGACCTCGTCGACGATCGCATTGACCTGACGCTCGTTGGAGGCCGACGCGATCACGAAGCAGTCGGTGATCACCAACTGCCCCGACACGTCGATGACGACCACATCGTCGGCCAGCTTGGCCGAGGCAGCCTGAGCGGCCACCGTCGCCATCGCCACGGCCTCAGCGGTGGCGCTCATCGAACCGGC
Source organism: Mycolicibacterium peregrinum (assembly GCF_001665625.1). Classification (GTDB taxonomy): domain Bacteria; phylum Actinomycetota; class Actinomycetes; order Mycobacteriales; family Mycobacteriaceae; genus Mycobacterium; species Mycobacterium peregrinum_B. The sequence goes on from NZ_LZSY01000092.1 coordinate 25,630, forward strand.
TCCATGATGTGTTCACCCTTTCCGTCTGCGGAGTACAACCCGCGTTTGGCCACGTACTGCACCACGCCGTCGGGCACCAGGTACCAGATCGGCCGGTCTTCTTCGGCCCGCTTGCGACAGTCGCTGGACGAGATGGCCAGCGCGGGCACCTCGACCAATGTCAATGCGTCCGGCGGCAGCTCACGCAGCGCCGCCTCGATGTGTTCACCGTCCAACTCGTAGCCCGGCCGGCTGACGCCGACGAACCTCGCCATGGAGAACAGGTCCTCCCAGTTCTGCCAGGACAGAATGGAGGCCAGGGCGTCGGCTCCGGTGATGAAATACAGGTCGGCGTCGGCGTTGAGGTCACGCAGATCACGCAGGGTGTCCTTGGTGTAGGTCGCCCCGCCCCGGTCGATGTCGACGCGGCTGACCGAGAACCTCGGGTTGGACGCGGTGGCGATCACCGTCATCAGATACCGGTCCTCCGGCGCGCTGACCCGCCGGTCGTGTTTCTGCCAGGGCTGACCCGTCGGGACGAATACCACCTCGTCGAGATCGAACAGGTCGGCCACCTCACTGGCGGCGACCAGGTGCCCGTTGTGGATGGGATCGAACGTCCCACCCATCACACCCATCCTGCGCCGTCTAGCCACGAACAGGCAGCTTACGGCAGCGTTCACAAGCGGCGCGCAGGCTGCGGCACCGCGGCGCCACGATGGGCCGTGCTCAGACCGGCAGCAACCCGTCGATCACCGCGGCCAGTTGTTTGGCCGAGCGGCACTCGTGCATCGGGATGGTCTCGGCGTATTTCGGCGCCGCAGAATCGCCGCTGCCCCACAGATGCCTGGGCTCCGGGTTGAGCCAGTGGGCGTGCCGGCTGGACGACACGATGTGCGCGAGCAGACCGGTCTCCGGGTTGCGGTAGTTGTTGCGGCCGTCGCCCAGCACCAGCAGCGAGCTGCGCGGGGACAGCACGTTGGGGTACTTGTCCAGGAAGGACACGAACGCGTGCCCGTAGTCGGAGTGCCCGTCACGGGTGTAGACGCCGGCCTCGCGGGTGATGCGCTGCACCGCGACCGCCAGGTCGGACTCCGGCCCGAACATCTCGGTCACCTCGTCGGTGGTGTCGATAAATGCAAAGACCCGCACCCGGGAGAACTGCTGACGCAGCGCCGAGACCAGCATCAGGGTGAAGTGGCTGAACCCGGCGACCGACCCGGACACATCGCAGAGCACGACGAGCTCAGGACGGGCCGGATGCGGTTTCTTGAGCACGACGTCGATGGGCACCCCGCCGGTGGACATCGATTTGCGCAGGGTCTTGCGCAGGTCGATCTCCCCGGAACGGGACCGGCGGCGCCGGGCCGCCAGGCGCGTCGCCAACGTGCGCGCCAACGGCTGCACGGTCTTGCGCATCTGACGCAGCTGCTCACCGGACGCGCGCAGGAACTCGACGTTCTCGGCCAGCTGCGGCACTCCGTACATCTGCACGTGTTCACGGCCCAGTTGCTCGGCGGTGCGCCGCTTGGTCTCGGACTCGACCATCTTGCGGAGCTGGGCGATGCGCTGGGCGGCCAGGGCCTTGGCAATCTCCTCCTGGGTCGGCGTGGGTTCGTCGCCGTAGGGGGCCAGCAGCCCGGCCAGCAGCCGGCCCTCCAGATCGTCCAGGCTCATGGCCTTGAGCGCCTGATACGACGAGTAGGACGGGCCGCGGCTGGAGTTGTACCGGCCGTAGGCCTCGACGATCCGCGCGATCATCGCCGCCATCCGGTCGTCGAGGTTGGCCAGTTCCTCGTTGTCGGCCAGCATCTGCACCAACGCCTCGCGCATCGCCTCGATGTCCTCGGGCGGCAACTGGGGCCGATTCTCGTCGCCGGGGCCACCCTGCTCGTCGTCAGACAGCACGGTGCGATCGCCCAGAGCGGCGGGGAAGAACAGGTCGAACATCGCGTCATAGGTGTCGCGGTGATCGGGGCGGCGCAGCACTGCGCAGGCGATGCCCTCACGCAGTGCCTCACGATCACCCAACCCCAGCACGGTGATCACCCGGCCGGCATCCACCGTCTCCGACGGTCCGACCGAGATGCCTTGCCCGCGAAGCGCTTCGACGAACTCGACAAGGTGGCCAGGCAGGCCGTGCGGGGCCAGCGGCTGCGGCGGTCGAACCCGGCGGGGCACCATCAGTTCAGCTTCAGCTCGCCGGCCGCCCTGACCTGGTCGGACTGGTGTTTGAGCACCACACCGAGGGTGGCGGCGATCATCTCGTCGTCGATGGTGTCCAGACCGAGGGCCAGCACGGTGCGGCCCCAGTCGATGGTCTCGGCCACCGACGGCACCTTCTTGAGTTGCATGCCGCGCATCACGCCGATGATCTTCACCAGCTCTGAAGCGATGTGCTCGGGCAGTTCGGGGACCCGCGACAGCAGGATGCGCCGCTCCAGATCCGGATCCGGGAAGTCGATGTGCAGGAACAGGCAGCGCCGCTTGAGCGCCTCGGAGAGCTCACGGGTGGCGTTCGAGGTGAGCACCACGAACGGCGGCCGTTCGGCGGTGATCGTGCCGAGTTCCGGGACGGTGACTGCGAAGTCGGACAACACCTCCAGCAGCAGGCCCTCGATCTCGATGTCGGCCTTGTCGGTCTCGTCGACCAGCAGGACGGTCGGATCGGTGCGCTTGATCGCGGTCAGCAGCGGGCGGGTCAGCAGGAACTCCTCGCTGAACACGTCCATCTTGGTCTGGTCCCAGTCGCCGCCGTTTGCGTTCTGCCCGGCCTGGATCCGCAGGATCTGCTTGGCGTGGTTCCACTCGTAGAGCGCGCGAGCCTCGTCGACGCCCTCGTAGCACTGCAACCGCACCAGCTCCGAGCCCGTCGACTGGGCCACCGCGCGGGCGAGCTCGGTCTTGCCGACGCCTGCAGGACCCTCGACGAGCAACGGTTTGCCCAGCCGGTCGGCGAGGAAAACCGCTGTCGCGGTGGCGGTATCGGGCAGGTAGCCGGTCTCCGCCAGGCGCCGCGCGACATCGTCGATGTCGGCGAACAACGGAGCGGGGCGAGCGGGCACGCTCATGTGGTCTCCTGGTCTCTATCGGGTCGGCGGCTACGCCGGGCGGGTCTGACCGTCTCCCCACACGATCCATTTGGTCGAGGTCAGTTCGGGCAGGCCCATCGGTCCGCGGGCATGCAGTTTCTGGGTGGAGATGCCGATCTCTGCGCCGAAACCGAACTGCTCTCCGTCGGTGAACGCGGTGGACGCGTTGACCATCACCGCAGCCGCGTCCACCTGTTCGGTGAAACGCTGGGCCGCAGCAAGATCCGTTGTCACGATGGCCTCGGTGTGGCCGGTGCCGTACTCGTTGATGTGGGTGATCGCCCCGTCGAGCCCGTCGACCACCGCGACGGCGATCTCCATCGAGAGAAACTCGGTGTGCAGCTCCTCGTCGGTGGGATCGGCGTGCACGGTCACCCCGGCGTCGCGCAGCGCGGCGGTGAGCCGCGGCAGCGCGGTGTCCTGCAGCGCCTTGTCCACCAGCAGGGTCTCGGCGGCATTGCAGACGCTGGGACGGCGGGTCTTGGAGTTCAGCAGGATCTTCTCGGCCAGGTCGACATCGGCCGAGGAGTGAACGTAGACATGGCAATTGCCCACACCGGTCTCGATGGTGGGAACCTGGGCGTCGCGCACCACGGCCTCGATCAGGCCGGCTCCCCCACGCGGGATCACCACGTCGACCAGGCCGCGGGCCTGGATCAGGTGGGTGACGCTGGCGCGGTCATGGCTAGGCAGCAGTTGCACGGCGTCCAAGGGCAGACCGACCGATGCCAGGGCGGACCGCAGCGCGGTCACCAGGGCCTCGTTGGACCGGGCCGCCGACGAACTGCCGCGCAGCAGAGCGGCATTGCCCGACTTCAGGGTGAGCCCGAACGCGTCCACCGTGACATTCGGGCGGCCCTCGTAGACCATGCCGACCACGCCGAGCGGCACCCGCTGCTGACGCAGTTGCAGCCCGTTGGGCAGGGTGCGGCCCTGCAACACCTCACCGACCGGATCGGGCAACCCGGCGACCTGGCGCAGCCCTGCCGCGATGCCGTCGACCCGCTGCGGGTTGAGTGCCAGGCGGTCCAGCATCGCCTCGGGGGTACCCGACTCGCGAGCGGCCTCGACGTCGGCCGCGTTGGCGGCCAGGATCTCGTGGACATGGGCGAGCACGCTGTCGGCGGCGGCGTGCAGCGCGCGGTTCTTGGTCTCGGCGCTCAGAGTGCCCAAGGTGCGGGCGGCGATGCGAGCACGACGCGCGGCCTCGTGCACCTGCTCGCGCAGGTCTGCTTGCGGCACCGTCGGCGACTGTGTCTGAACGCTCATCTAGCCAGCGTATCGGACCTGTTGACGCCCTTCGACAGGTGTCAGGCGCCCTGGGACGAGCACGCCGGGCTAGCCTTTTCGTTTATGGCCGCTGCGCGGGTTTGCGTCGTCGGGAGCATCAACGCCGACCTCACGTTCACTGTCGGAGCATTGCCGCGGCCGGGACAGACCGTGCTCGCGTCGTCCCTGGCGTCCGCGCCCGGCGGCAAGGGCGGCAACCAGGCGGTGGCGGCCGCGCGGGCGGGCGCCGAGGTGGCCCTGGTGGCCGCGCTCGGCGACGACGCCGCCGCCGCGAACCTGCGCGAGCATCTCCGGTCCAATGGGGTGGCGACCGACTCTGTGACATGCGTTCCCGGTCCGAGCGGATCGGCGGTGATCCTGGTCGATGGAGTCGGCGAGAACTGCATCGTGGTGGCGCCGGGCGCCAACGCCCGGCTCGAGGTGGACTCCGCCGCGGCGCGCACGGCCATCGTGTGGAGCGAGGTCGTGCTGATCCAGTTGGAGATCCCGGTGGCGACGGCGATCGCGGCGGCCCGGCTGGGCAAGGCTGCCGGGGCGGTCGTGATGCTCAACGCCTCACCGGGAGGCACCGCCGCCCATCAACTGCTCGCATTGTCGGAACTGGTCGACGTGGTGGTGGTCAACGAGACCGAGGCGGCCGAGTGGCACTGGCCGGTGCGGCATCTGGTGATCACCCGGGGCGCTCGAGGGGCCAGTTACGTGGGCGCCGACGAACGCTTCGACGTGCCGGCCCCCGCGGTGCGCGCGCTGGACACCGCCGGTGCCGGCGACGTGTTCGCCGGCGTGCTGGCTGCGGGCTGGACCGCAGGCCACGAGCAGGCCCTCCGCCGCGCATGCGCAGCCGGAGCGTTGGCCACCCTGGTGCGCGGGGCCGGTGACTGCGCCCCGTCGGCGTCCGACATCGACGCCGTCCTGACCCACTGAGACGGCCAACTGAAGCCGATACCGTTGGCGTTATAGTCGCCGACATGACCCAGGGAAACACTCCGCGACCACCCGAAGGCGACTGGCTCGGCACCCCGTACCTCAGGTTCGAGCGGCAGGGACCGTTCGGCGTGGTCACCCTGGACCGGCCCGAGGCCCGCAACGCGATGACGCCGGCCATGTACTTCGGCATCCGGTACGCGGTCACTCACGTCGAGGCGGACCCCGACCTGGCCGGCCTGCTGATCACCGGAACCGGGGACGTGTTCGCCCCCGGGGGCGACCTCGGCGGCGGTAACGGCGTCGACGACTGGATGAGCTTCGGCGCGGCCCTGTCGATGGACGTCACCCCGTTCGAAACCCTGCGCCAGTCAGTCAAACCGGTCGTGAGCGCGGTCAACGGCTTGTGTCAGGGCGGCGGGCTGCAGATCGCGATCTGCAGCGACATGGCCGTGATCAGCGACCGCGCCACATTCCGGGTGCCCGAGCTGTACCGCGGCATCGCCGACACGTACTACAGCCAGATGCTGGCCCGCCTGATCGGTCCGGTCCGCACTCGCGACCTGATGTTCACCGGCCGCACGCTCAATGCACAGGAAGCCGTCGACTGGGGCATGGTTGCCCGAGTGGTACCGCACGACGAATTACTACCTGCCGCAACAGAAGTACTCGCCCAATGCTGCCGGACGGCGCCCCGTGCCCGCGGGGTGGTCAAGTCCAGTCTGGACAGCTACCTGGGCCTCTACGACCGGATCGGCATGAAGGCCAGCTACAGCGGCGACGAGGCCGCCGAGGGATTTCGCGCCTTCAAGGCGCGCCGCTCCCCGGAGTGGGTCCACCCGGACCTGCGTACCGAGGGCCGGCTCTAAACGCTGACCAGGTCCTCCCTGTCAGCCGTCGCGGGCTGCACATTGGCTCCGGGCCCCGCGGTCGGCAGGGACACCTCCACACCGGAGATGTCGATGACGCCGAACTGGGTGAAGTTGAGGAACGGCGTCGCCGAGGTGGTGATCTGCACCGTGGCGGTATGTCCGGGCTCCAGCGTGTAGGCCAAGGCCTCCATCGGAATGGTGACGGTGTGCTCCTTCCCGTCGAGCGTGACCGGAATCGGCGTGACCACGTTGCCGATCACCTGGCCGGTCTGATCGTCGACGATCTGGGCGTAGACGTGGCGGCTGGTGCCGATGCCGGAGTACGTCATCGTCAGCTCGGGTGCACCGACGATCTGGGTGTTGGTGTCCGACGGCGCGGTCACCTTGACGTTCACCGCGTTGGCGGCCTTCGTGCCGTCCCCGAGACCGAACGGGATCCCCGCCGCGCCCGGTCCGGAACCGCCGAGGATCGGGACGATTCCGAGCAGCCCGCCGCTGCCCGCCGCGCTGACCGGGGTCCCGGTGAAATTCGGGTCGGTCGGCAGCAGGTCGGACGTGTAGTGATCGCCGTTCTGGTCGATCCACTGAAACTTGGGGAGTCCGTCGTCCACGGCCTCGCCCTTGTGCCTGACGTAGGTGTCCAGCCAGCTCATCGTCGCGGACTCGACCATCTCGGTGCTGTCGCCGGCCGGGGTTTCGCAGTTGCCGTGACCGCCGCAGAACCACACCATCTTCACCGGCACGCCGTTGGCGTCCAGGATCTGCGCGTTGTCCATCGCCTGCTGCAGCGGGAACAACACGTCGACGGTGCCCTGGATGATGAGCGTCGGCGCGGTGACCTTGTTGACCAGCGCGGTCGGGCCACTGCTGGCCAGCAGGGCTTGCTGCTCAGGGGTCAGGATGCCCAGCAGCCCACCGGTGAGGATGCCGCTGTACAGCTGGCTGTTGATGTTCGCCCCCGATGTCACCAAGGACAAGAGCAGCAGCGCCGCATACGACGTCTTGAACGCCTCGTTGGGATAGAGCGAACTGTTCAGCGAGTTCCACGAGATCGTCGGGACGATCGCGTCGATCCGGTTGTCGGTGCCCGCGGCCACCCACTGGATGCCTCCGCCGTACGACGGGCCCACCATGCCCATCCGAGGATCATTGGCGGCGTCGAGTTGCGTGCCCGGCCGTTTGGCCACGTAGTCGATCATGGCCGACACGTCGCGACCCTCGAAGAACGGATTGTCGAGCTGCAGGATCCCGCCCGAGTCGTGCTCGCCGCGCGAATCCCAGGTGACGACGTTGTAACCTGCGTCGCGGAACGTGCCGACGCCGGTGGCTCCACCGGAGTACGGGTTCGTGTCGCCCGCACTCGACAGGCCCGCGCCACTGAAGATGGTCGGCGCCTCCTCCCCCGCCTGAAGGCCCGACGCCGGGAAGTAGTTCATGCTGATCGGAGTGCCGTCGAAGGACGTCACCTTGACCGTGTAGGCCACCGGGGTGCCCGCCGGCGCCAGCGCACCGACGTCCACGTTGACGTCCACCATCTCCGACTTTCCGATGAGCGGCGCCAACAGGTCGTTGACGATCGGCACCTGATGCACGATCACCAGCACCTGCGGCACGAACGATCCCACGATCGGAATCTGTTGCAGCGCAGCATCGAACGCGGTGGTCTCGGCGACCAGGACGGTGAACTTCTCCGTGCCGCCGCTGTCGACGACGGTGGCATAGGGCAGGAACGTGAAGGTGCCGTTGGCCGAGTCGAGCCGGACCTTGCCGCCCGCGCTCGGGTCGCCGATCACGGTGTAGGTGAGCGGCAGACCGGCGGAACTCGTGGCTCCCGTGGAGCCGTGGATGATGCCGTCGGTGATGCCGACCGACGGACTGGCCGTGATGCCACCGGTGGCGCTCACGGACGGTGACACGGCGGCCGCGGAGAACTCCCGGCGTGCGGCCGCAAGCAAAACCCATCCGGCAGGCGAATCGGTCGACGGCGCGGTCGGCGAGTTTCCGGCCAGAGTCCTGGCGATGTCGTTGACGACGGTCTCGATGAGGCCCCGCACCGGAGCCACCTGCACGGCCGGTGGCGGTGCCGCCTCGGCCTTGGCCGTGACCGCCGGGGTCGCTGTGGTTTCGTCGGCCGGGCCGGAGTCGATGCTCTCGGTCGTCGACTCGACGGGCGCCGGGGTCTCGGCGTGATCCCGTAGGGGCCGCGGCAGGTTCGGCTTGACGAACGACAAGCCCCGCGCCGCCGGTGCTTCAGCGAGCACAGTGGCCCTGGGTTTTTCGATCGCCGGGGCGTTTTGTCCGTTGCCGCTGCCGCCGTGCCGGTTCAGTCCGGCTTCGATCTTGGCCTGAGCCTCCGACAGCCGGTCGGTGATCGATTGCACGACATCGGACTTCGGCGTCGTCGAGCTCGCGCGGTGGCGACCGGACTCACCGAGCTTGGTAGGCCGGTCCTTGATCGCCGCACGCACCGTCGCCGGTCGCGACGTGCGGGTGCTCTGCCGGTCCTTGGCGGCACCCTTGTTGGCCGCTTGGGCGGACGGCGAATCGGACGAGGTGTCGCTGGTACCGGGCGATGCCGAGGCCACCGGCGTACCCAGTGCCTGCCCACCCAGAACGACGGCCGACCCGACCCCGAGCGCAACCGCCAATCCGCCTACCCGACCGACGTACTTTGCAGCACCCAACGCGACCTCCTAGACCCGGCATTCGGCGATGCCGAACTGTGACCCGACGCACATTAGCGCGTCGCTGCGGCCCAGAAGGTTAGCTTGTCAATTTTTTGCGTCGTCAATTGGGAGAAGCCACACGGGCTGAGGAAAACTACTGCTCAGGGACGTTCCGCTCGATCTCGTCGAGCCAGATCCGCGCCGACATGTCCGACGGAGCCCGCCAGTCCCCACGCGGCGACAGCGAGCCGCCGTGCGACACCTTGGGCCCGTTGGGCAGCGCCGAACGCTTGAACTGCGAGAACGAATAGAACCGTTGGGCGAAGACCTGAAGCCAGTGCCGGATCTCGCCGAGCGAATACACCGGGCGCTTGTCCTCGGGGAACCCGGCGGGCCAATCGCCGTGGGCCGCGTCATGCCAGGCATGCCAGGCCAGGAAGGCCACCTTCGACGGGCGGAAGCCGTATCGCAGCACCTGGAACAACGAAAAGTCCTGCAGCGCATAGGGACCAACCTTGGCCTCGCTGCTCTGGATCTCCTCGTCCTCGCCGGTGGGCACCAACTCCGGGGTGATCTCGGTGTCGAGCACCGATTGGAGGACCTCATTGACTTCAGAGTCGTCGCCGCTGAACTGACCGGATGAGATCACCCACCGGATCAGATGCTGGATCAGGGTTTTCGGCACGCCGCCGTTGACGTTGTAGTGCGACATCTGGTCGCCGACACCGTAAGTCGACCACCCCAGTGCCAGCTCCGACAGGTCCCCGGTGCCGAGCACGATGCCGCCGCGCTGATTGGCCAGCCGGAACAGGTAATCGGTGCGCAGGCCGGCCTGGACGTTCTCGAACGTGACGTCGTAGACCTCCTCACCGCGACCGAACGGATGGTCCATCTCGGTGAGCATCAACTCGGCGGTCTTCTTGATGTCGATCTCTTCGAACGTCACCCCCAGCGCCCGGCTCAACCGGATCGCGTTGTTCTTGGTGCGGTCGCCGGTGGCGAAGCCGGGCAGGGTGAAGGCGAGAATGTCACTGCGCGGGCGGTTCTCCCGGTCCATCGCCCTGGCCGCCACGATCAGGGCATGGGTGGAATCCAGGCCACCGGACACCCCGATCACCACCTTGGGGTATTTCAGCGCCCGCAGCCGCTGCTCCAGCCCGGAGACCTGAATGTTGTAGGCCTCATAGCAATCCTGTTGCAGCCGTGCCGGATCCGCAGGCACGAACGGAAACCGCTCGATCTCGCGCCGCAACCCGATGTCACCTGTCGGCGGGTCGAGCTGGAACTCGATGCGACGGAACGTATCTACCTGGGCGCCATGATTTCTCGCGTTGTCGTCGAACGTGCCCATGCGCAGCCTCTCGGAACGCAACAGGTCCAGATCCACGTCGGCCACCGAGCGTCGTTCACCGCGCGGGAAGCGCTCACTCTCGGCGAGCAGCAGCCCGTTCTCCCAGATCATGGTCTGGCCGTCCCAAGCCAGGTCCGTCGTCGACTCCCCCTCGCCGGCCGCGGCGTACACATAGGCGGCCAGACACCGCGACGACGCCGAACGCGCCAGCAGCGCACGATCTTCGGCGCGGCCGACGGTGATCGGACTGCCCGAGAGATTCGCCAACACCGTCGCGCCGGCGAGCGCCGCCTGCGCGCTGGGCGGCACTGGGACGAACATGTCCTCACAGATCTCGACGTGCAGGACCAGCCCCGGTACGTCGGAGGCCACGAACAGCAGGTCCGGACCGAACGGCACCTCGGCGCCGGCCACCCGGATGGAGCCGCGGATATCGGCCCCGGATGCCATCTGCCTGCGCTCGTAGAACTCCCGGTACGTCGGCAGATAGGACTTGGGTGCCACACCGAGCACCGCGCCGCGGTGGATGACGACGGCGGTGTTGTAAATCCGGTGCCGGTACCGCAGTGGTGCGCCGACCACCAGCACCGGTGCCAGCACCACCGATGCCGCGACGATTTCGATGAGTGCCTGCTCCACCGACTCCAGCAGGGCATCCTGCATCAGGATGTCGTCGATCGAATAACCCGACAACGTCAACTCGGGGAACACCGCGACGGCCACCCCGTCGTCGTGGCAGGCCTGCGCCAACCGGAGCACCGATTCTGCGTTCGCCGGCGGATCCGCCAACGCCGTGTGGTGAGTGCAGGCGGCAACCCGCGCGAAACCGTGGTGATAGGCGCTGTAAAAGTCCATCGGGCCCATTGTCACCCGAAAAGTGTCAAGATCGGGCCACTGGGTACCAAATGACGCATGAGCGATACCGCCGTAGTCGTTGTAGACATGCTCAACAGCTATCAGCACGAGGATGCCGAACTGCTCGCACCCAACGTGGCGCCGATCATCGATCCGCTGGTCGGGCTGATCAAGAGCGCTCGCGACCGCGACGACATCGATCTGATCTACGTCAACGACAACTACGGCGATTTCACCGCCCAGTTCAGTGACATCGTCGAGGCCGCGCTGGCCGGTGAGCACCCGGATCTGGTCCGGCCGATCGTCCCGGCGGACGACTGCCTGGTACTGACCAAGGTGCGCCACAGCGTGTTCTATGCGACTGCGCTGGACTACCTGTTGGGCCGGTTGGGCACCCGCCGGCTGATCCTGGCCGGCCAGGTTACCGAGCAGTGCATCCTCTACAGCGCTCTGGACGCCTATGTGCGACATTTCGACGTGGTGATCCCGTCCGACGCGGTCGCGGGCATCGACGCCGGCCTGGGCGAGGCAGCGCTGCAGATGATGCGGCGCAACATGAGCGCCGAGATCGTCTCCGCCGCCAAATGCCTGGACTGACGGGCGGCCTATCCTGGCGAGGGTGGATGCTCCCGAACTCGTCGCCCTCCTGGAGGGACGCCGCGTCGCGGTGCTGACGGGAGCCGGGATGTCGACCGATTCGGGCATCCCCGACTACCGCGGCCCCGATTCCCCGCCCAGCAATCCGATGACGATCCGACAGTTCACCTCTGATCCGGAGTTCCGTCAGCGGTACTGGGCCCGCAATCATGTGGGCTGGCGCCACATGGACGAGACACTGCCGAATGCCGGGCATCGCGCCTTGGCCGCGCTGGAAGACGCCGGGGTGGTGAGTGGACTGATCACCCAGAACGTCGATCTTCTGCACAGCAAGGCCGGAAGCCGGTCGGTGGTCAACCTGCACGGCACCTATGCACAGGTGATCTGCCTGGACTGCGGCGCGACGATGGGTCGCGACGAGCTGGCCGACGCACTGGAGACGGCCAATCCCGGCTTCATCGAACGCGCCGAGGCGGTCGGCGGCATCGCAGTGGCACCCGACGCCGACGCCGTGGTCAGCGACACCGATTCGTTCACCATCGTGGACTGCCCGGGCTGTGCGGGCATGCTCAAACCGGACATCGTCTACTTCGGCGAGAGTGTCCCGAAAGATCGCGTCGAGCAGGCGTATTCGATGGTCGAGGACGCCGAGGCACTGTTGGTCGCGGGCTCCTCGCTGACGGTGTACTCCGGCTATCGATTCGTCCGGCACGCAGCCGCGCACGACATCCCGGTGGGGATCATCAACCGCGGCCCCACCCGCGGCGACGACCTGGCCACAGTCAAGGTCGAAGCCGGCTGTTCGGAGATGTTGACCCTGTTGGCCGGTGAACTCAGAACGTGGTCCGCCAAACCTGTTGCCGGGTAATGGTTCTCCTCCTCAGAGAGGAGGCCGGTTCGCAGACCGAAAGCGAGCGTTTACAGTGCCGCGTAACCGGCGTCTACTGGTAGACAGCGGTACAGATGAGGTCGGACGATGGATGTCCACACAGCACGCCAAGCGATGCCTGCCCTGAACCTCCATGCCTGAGGCGTTGGAGACCATGATCGTGCCGATCACCGCGATGTTGCGCAGCCTGACATACGGAGAGCCGGTGGCCAGTCGAGCTGCCGACCGGCGGTGGGCCAACGACAGAATTCGCCGTAGAAAGCGATTCACCGACAGTTGTCGAGACAACCGACTGGCACACCAGCGGCGCTGCGACAAACCCAACAACGACAGCGATATTCGCCAGCACTACGCATCTTCCGACTAGCACCGATCATGGTGCCGGCAACGGTACGGCCCGGGGGCAGCAGACCTCATCCGGCCCGGCTTGTGACCGGCGATCGCCCAGGTGGCGTAGGCTCAGACCTATCGGCGGTACTCCGTACACGCGACTTTTCGAGTGTGTCACCGCTGATTCTCAGGATAGGGCCGAATCCGGCCAAGACAGGAGCGTCGCGATGACGCCGCAGCAGACTCGTAAGAATGATCAGAACTCGACCGTGCCCGCGCACACACCACGGTTGCGATTAAAACCCAAGTCGCCCCGAAGCGGACACGTCGACGGGGCATGGTGGCCGCACTCCGATGACCTCACCACCGAATTGCCAGATCTGCTGGCGGTGCTCTCGGTACGCCTGGGCCGGATCGAGCGGGTGTTATATCACCTGACGGCATGGGCCAGTGCCCCACGCAAACTCGTCACCGGTGGACACACGCTACGCCTGGACGGCTACCAGCTTCAGCCGATCAACACGATCGAGATTCTCGGCCTCGGCGGCGAACGCCTCACTTTGCTGGTGATCCCGCCACACACCAGCCCCGACGACGCTCACACCGCCATGATGTCCGCGGCGGAACCGAACAACGCCGCCAGTACCGACGGATTGCTCATGACCAGTGAGCGCGACCGGGCATGGCGCACACAGGCTTCCAACGCTCAAAAACGCTGGGGATCAACTGGTGGCACCACAATGTCCCGAGAGCGCATGCAGAGCTAGCGCAGTTCGCGGCATTGGATACGTCATCGAACCGGCGAGCTCAGAACGTGCACGGCATCGACCGGATAGCGTGCACGAAGTTGCCCGCCAGATAGGCCGGCTCACCCGCGGCGATGTCGGGCAGCTGGTACAGCAGCTCGCCGAAGATCGCCCGCAACTGTGTCCGGGCAACGTGTGCGCCCAGGCAGAAGTGACGGCCGCCGCCCCCGAATCCCAGGTGCGGGTTGGGCTTACGGCTCAGATCGAAGACCTCGGGCCGGTCGAACACTTCGGAATCCTGGTTGCCCGAGGCGTAGAACATCACCACCTTCTCCCCCGCCAGGATCTGCTGCCCACCGAGTTCGACGTCGACGGCCGCGGTGCGGCGGAACGTCATCACCGGGGTCGCCCACCGCACGAACTCCTCGACCGCTCCGCCGATCCGGTCGTCGAAATCGGCCATGAGCCAGGCCCGTTGGTCGGGATGGTCGGTCAGTGCCTTGAGCGCGTGGCTGGTGGTCTGGCGGGTGGTGTCGTTGCCCGCCACCGCCAGTAGGACGAAGAACGCCGCGACCTCGGCGTCGGTGAGCCGGTCCCCGTCGACCTCGGCGTGAACCAGTGCGCTGATCAGATCGTTGCCCGGGTTCTCCCGACGTTCCGCGGCAAGTGCGTTCGCCACCTGATGCAGGTACATCTGGTTCTGCATCAGCACCTCGAGCGGGTGGCGCCCGGCCAGGTAGACCGGGTCGGCCCAGGACACCAGCGCGTCGGCGGCATGCGCCACCCGCTGACGCTCGGACTCGGGGATGCCGACCATGTCCGACAACGTGCGGATCGGTAGTTCCTTGGCGCACTGATCGACGAAGTCCACCCCACTGCCGACTTCTTTGAGCTCGGCCACGATCTGACGGGCGTTGTCCTTGATCGAGTCTTCGATGCGGGCCACCTGCCGGGGCGTGAATGCGGCGTGGACCAGTTTGCGGATCAGCGTGTGCCGTGGCGCGTCCATCGCCAGGAAGGACTGTGACGCCTCGAGCAACTCCTCCGGAACGGACTCGAACAACACCCCTTTGCCCGACAGGAATGTCTCGCTGTCACGGCTCACCGCCACGATGTCCACGTGCCGGGTGACCGCCCAGAACCCGCGATCGTCGGGATCCGGCATGAGCGCGTCCTCGACGGGCGGATGCCAACTGACCGGGCGGGAGGCACGTAGCTCGGCGAAGGCGACCTCGCGATCAGCGGCCGTGGTGGCCCAGAACACCCGTGAGGACAGGTCGATCGGGTCGTAGGGGCGGGCCGCAGCAGGCCAGGAAGCAGCAGATGTGATGGGCGACACAGTCATGGTGGTGACGATAAGTCTAGACACTATGTCTAGTCAAGGTGTGTCGCGTTCCGATACGCTGGGCCCATGCCATCGGTAACGCGAAAACCGCAGGCCAAAAGGGAGGAACGGCGCGAGCGGATCGAACGCCAACTGCTCGACGCCACCGACCGGCTGATGGCCGACGGCACCAGCTTCACCGAACTCAGCGTGGACAGACTGGCCACCGAGGCCGGGATCTCCCGGGCCAGCTTCTACATCTACTTCGAGGACAAGGGTCATCTGCTGCGCCGGCTGGCCAGCCAGGTGTTCGGCGATCTCACCCGCGCTGCCGAGCGGTGGTGGGGCGTCGCTGGCCGCCGCAACCCCGCCGACGTCCACGCCGCCATGTCCGGCATCGTCGCCAGCTATCGGAGCCATCAGCCGGTGCTGATCGCGCTCAACGAGATGTCGGGTTATGACCCACTGGTCGGGCAGACCTACCGTGAACTGCTGACCGGGATCGCCGACCAGCTCACGAAAGTGATCGAGGACGGGCAGTCCGACGGGACCATCCGGCCGCAACTGCCTGCCGCCGTCACCGCGAGCACGCTGACCTGGATGGTGGAACGGACCTGCCACCAGAATCTGCCGTCACACCCGGCCTCCTACGACGCCGAGCTGGCCGACACGCTCACCGAGATCATCTGGGGCGCCCTGTATCTGGAGTCCCCGCCCCGGTGATTTCGGTGCATCTGGCGCCGGTCGGCTCCGGTGCATGCTCCCAAATCGCTAGAGAGCGACCAGATCGTCGGCGTGCACCGCGGGCCGGCGCAGTTCGGCTGGCAGATCAGGCGTCGAGCGGCCGATGATTGCGGCCAGCTCCGACGCCTCGTAGGCGACCACGCCACGCGCGACCGTCTGGCCGTCCAACGCCCGGAGATCCACCACATCGCCGCCGTGGAAGTGACCGGACACCTCGGTGATTCCGGCAGGCAGCAATGAACGCCGCTGCTTGACGACCGCCCGCACCGCACCGTCGTCGAGGGTCAACACACCGTGCGACTCCGCCGTGTGGCGAACCCAGAACCGCCGCGCCGACATCCGCCCTGGCCGCGGCGCGAACACCGTGCCCACCGAGGCGTCGCTCAGTGCCGCGGCCGCATCCGCGGCGGCGGCAAGCAGCACCGGCACCCCGGCATCGGCCGCCAGCAGGGCCGACGACAGCTTCGATGCCATGCCGCCGGTGCCCAGGTTGCTACCGCCGCCGGCGACCACCCCGTCGAGGTCCCCTTGCGCCCCGACCTCGGGAATGAAGCGCGCGTTCCCTTTTCGGGGATCAGAGTCGTACAGGCCGTCGATGTCAGACAGCAGGATCAGCGCGTCGGCGCCGACCAGCTGGGCCACCAGCGCCGAAAGCCGGTCGTTGTCACCAAACCTGATCTCGTTGGTGGCCACGGTGTCGTTCTCGTTGACGATCGCGACCGCGTGCAGGGCACGCAACCGGTCCAGCGTGCGCTGAGCGTTGTTGTGCTGCACCCGCATCGCGATGTCATGGGCGGTCAGCAGTACCTGCCCGACCGTGCGGCTGTAGACGGCGAAGGCCGAACTCCAGGCGTTGACCAGGGCCACCTGTCCGACGCTGGCGGCCGCCTGCTTGGTAGCCAGATCGGTGGGGCGCTTGGACAGCCCGAGCGGCTCGATACCGGCGGCGATGGCACCCGACGACACGATCACCAGGTCGGAACCGGCCCGCATCCGACCCTCGATGGCCTCGACCAGGACCGCGAGGCGGCCCGCATCGAAGACACCGGAGGGGGTGGTCAGCGCAGTGGTGCCGACCTTGACGACGACACTGCGAGCGGTCCGAATCGCTTCCCGGTGTACCGAGGGCGCCGAGCCTGCGCTCGTCACTCGTCTTCACTCCCGGGCTGGCGCCGTTCACGACGCGCGGCCTTGCGCTCGGCGGCGCCGATGCGGTCGGTCTGCTCGAGCCGGATGTCTGTGCCACGTCCGGTGAGCGGCATGTCGACGCCGGCAGGAGTCTGCGGTTCCCAGTCGAAGGTCATATCGCCGATGGTCACGGCGCAGCCGGGCTTGGCGCCCTTCTTCCACAAGGCGTCCTCGACACCCAACCGCGCCAACCGGTCACCGAGGTAACCGACGGCCTCGTCATTGTCGAAGTTGGTCTGGGCGATCCAGCGCTCGGGTCGGGTACCTCGCACGATGAACCCGCCGTACCCGTCGGTCTCGACGGTGAAGCCGCTGTCGTCGACGGCGATCGGGCGGATCACCGGACGCCTCGGCACCACCTCGGGTTGCGCATCGCGATACGCCTTCACCATCTCCCACAACGCAAAGATCAACGGCCGCAAGCCATCACGGCTGACCGTCGAGATCTCATACACCGGCCAGCCGAACTGCGACTGCACTTCTTCACGCACGAAGTCGGCAAGCTCGCGGGCGTCGGGAACGTCGATCTTGTTGAGCACCACCGCACGTGGCCGCGACGCCAGGTCACCCAACGCGGAATCGCCCTGCAGGGTCGGGGTGTACGCCGCGAGTTCCGCCTCCAGCGCCTCGATATCGGAGATCGGGTCACGCCCGGGCTCCATGGTGGCGCAATCCACGACATGCACGAGCACCGCGCAGCGCTCAAGGTGCCGAAGGAATTCCAGGCCCAGACCACGCCCCTCGGACGCACCGGGGATCAAGCCGGGAACGTCGGCGACGGTGAAGGTGTTTTCGCCGGCCGACACCACACCCAGGTTGGGCACCAGTGTGGTGAACGGGTAGTCGGCGATCTTGGGCTTGGCCGCCGAGATGGTCGACACCAGAGACGATTTTCCTGCCGACGGGAAACCGATCAGGCCGACATCGGCGACGGTTTTCAGCTCGAGCGTGAGATCCCGGGTCTGGCCCTTCTCACCGAGCAGCGCGAAGCCGGGTGCCTTGCGGGCCCGGGAAGCGAGTGCGGCGTTACCGAGTCCCCCGCGACCACCGGCCGCCGCCTCGAACCGGGTACCGGCACCGACCAGGTCCGCCAGCATGCGGCCGTTCTCGTCCAGCACCACGGTGCCGTCCGGCACGCGCACGATCAGATCGTCGCCGGCCGCGCCGTCACGATTGCTGCCCGCGCCCTGCTTACCCGAGGGCGCGACGACATGCGGATGGAAATGAAAGTCGAGCAGGGTGTGAACCTGCGGATCGACGACGAGCACGATACTGCCACCGTGACCACCGTTGCCGCCGTCAGGGCCACCGAGTGGTTTGAATTTCTCGCGGTGCACCGACGCGCAGCCGTGGCCGCCGTTGCCTGCACTCGCATGGATGACGACGCGGTCGACAAACCGTGGCATCAGACATCCTCTCCGTCGAATGTGAAGCTATCGCGAAAGTCCTATCGAGAACTCGCAGCTGCTTCACATTCGCGGAGAATCCTCTGAGTCTCAGGCCTCCGGGCGCGGCACGGGAACGATGTTCACGTGCTTGCGACCGCGCTTGGAACCGAACTCCACGGAGCCGGGGGCCAGCGCGAACAGCGTGTCATCGCCACCACGACCGACGTTGACGCCGGGGTGGAAGTGAGTGCCGCGCTGACGGACGAGGATCTCGCCTGCCTTGACGACCTGACCACCGAAACGCTTCACGCCGAGCCGCTGTGCTGCGGACTCGCGACCGTTACGAGAGCTGGAAGCGCCCTTTTTGTGTGCCATTAGTTCGCTCCCTCGTTACTTGATGCCGGTGACCTTGAGCACGGTCAGCTGCTGACGGTGCCCCTGGCGCTTGTGGTAGCCGGTCTTGTTCTTGAACTTGTGGATACGGATCTTGGGACCCTTGGTGTGCTCGAGCACCTCGCCGGTGACGGCAACCTTGGCCAGGTCATCGGCCTTGCTGGTGACCTTGGCACCGTCGACCACGAGGGCCACGGGCAGCGACACCGACGCGCCGGGCTCGGCGTCGAGCTTCTCAACCTTCACCACGTCACCGGCGGCAACCTTGTACTGCTTGCCACCGGTCTTGACGATTGCGTATGTCGCCATCGTGTCCTCTGCTCTGCTGCTCTCTGCGGGCGCGCGCTACCGGTCGGTGCGTGCGCGGGTCTTGGGTGGCGGGATATCCCGCCGTCACCAGCCTGTGGTCACACAGGCACTGGAGACAACTGGTCAAGGGTACTTGACCAGCGGGTAGAGGGTCAAACCGCCCTCTACTCGTGGGTCGGCGGCCCCGCGGGCCTGGCTGCGGCACGTCGACGAGTGCGGCCGCGGGAAGGCTGCACCTCCGCAATCACCGGAGCCGGCGCCTGGTAGACGTCTTCTTCGGGCTCGTCTTCGTCTTCCTCATCATCCGAGTCCTCATCGTCTTCCTCGTCATCCGAGTCGTCGTCTGAGTCCTCGTCGTCCGAGTCGTCGTCGATGTCGTCCAGGTCGTCATCCTCGTCGTCATCGTCGAGGTCGTCGTCGAGGTCGATCTCGTCCTCGGCGTCATCCTCATCGGAGTCTTCGGAGTCGTCGGCCTCGTCGGCCTCGTCCGGTTCGTCGGCGTCCTGCGTATCGAACTCGCCGCCGGTCGATTCATCGGCCTGCTCGGGCGTCGTCTGCTCGTCGCCCTCGGCCTCGTGAACCTCGCCGTCGGTCTGCTCGTGCTCGTCGAAGGCTTCGTGGGCCCCATGGCCCTCGTCATCTTCGTCGTGGCGGCCGTTGGCTGCGGCCATGGCCTTGAACATCGGATGTTCGCCGGCGGGATGATCGGGCACCTTGACGACCGGCACCTCTTCGGGCTCCGGGCGGGCATTGCCCCGCTTGCCCCGCTTGCTGCGACGGCTACCGCCGGTGGTTTCGGCCTTGCGTCCGGCGTTCGACGACGAGGCGGTGTCGACCGGGTCACCGTGCAACACGATGCCGCGACCCGCGCAGTGCGTGCAGGTGGTGGAGAAAGCTTCGACGAGACCCGTTCCCAACCGCTTTCGGGTCAGCTGGACGAGGCCCAGTGAGGTCACCTCGGACACCTGATGGCGGGTCCGGTCCCGGCCCAGCGCCTCGGTCAGCCTGCGCAACACCAGATCCCGGTTCGACTCGAGCACCATGTCGATGAAGTCGATCACCACGATGCCGCCGATGTCCCGCAACCGCAGTTGCCGCACGATCTCCTCGGCCGCTTCCAGGTTGTTGCGGGTGACGGTCTGCTCGAGATTGCCGCCCGCGCCGGTGAACTTGCCGGTGTTGACGTCGACGACGGTCATCGCCTCGGTGCGGTCGATCACCAGGGTGCCACCCGAGGGCAGCCACACCTTGCGGTCCAGCGCCTTCGCCAGCTGCTCGTCGATGCGGTGCACGGCGAACACGTCGGGAGCCTCGGCGCCGCCGGCGGGTTCGTACTTCGTGAGCCGGCCCACCAGATCGGGAGCGACGGTGTTCACGTAGGAGTTGATCGTGTCCCAGGCCTCGTCGCCCGAGACGATCAGACCCGAGAAGTCCTCGTTGAACAGGTCGCGGATGACCTTGACCAGCACATCGGGTTCTTCGTAGAGGGCGACGGCCGCTCCCGCCTTCTTCGCGGTGACCTCGGCGGCCTTGGCCTCGATCTCGGTCCAGCGGTGTTGCAGTCGCTCGACGTCGGAGCGGATGTCCTCTTCTTTGACGCCCTCCGAGGCGGTCCGGATGATCACACCGGCATCGGCGGGCACGACCTCCTTGAGGATCTCCTTGAGCCGCTGACGTTCGGTGTCGGGCAGCTTGCGGCTGATCCCGGTCGACGACGCGCCCGGCACGTAGACCAGGTAGCGGCCGGCCAGCGACACCTGCGTGGTGAGCCGGGCACCCTTGTGCCCGACCGGATCCTTGCTGACCTGGACGACGACATAATCACCCGGCTTGAGGGCCTGCTCGATCTTGCGGTTCGACCCGCCGAGGCCGGCGGCCTCCCAGTTCACCTCACCGGCATAGAGCACACCGTTGCGGCCGCGGCCGATATCGACGAAGGCGGCCTCCATCGAGGGCAGCACGTTCTGCACGATGCCGAGGTAGATGTTGCCGACCAGGCTGGCGGACGCCGCGGACGTAACGAAATGCTCGACGACGACGCCGTCTTCCAGCACGGCGATCTGGGTGTAGCGGGCGCCCTCGTGGGGCGGCTCGGTGCGGATCTTGTCGCGCACGATCATGGTGCGTTCGACGGCCTCGCGCCGGGCCAGGAACTCGGCCTCGCTCAGGATCGGGGGCCGACGGCGGCCGGCGTCGCGGCCATCGCGGCGGCGCTGACGCTTGGCCTCCAGACGAGTCGATCCGCTGATCCCCTGGATCTCCGAATCGTCGCTGCTCTTGCCGGACCGCTCGGCCCGGGGCGCGCGCTCGTGCACGACGGTGTTCGGCGGGTCATCCGGAGAGCTCGCGTCATCGTTGTCGCCCGAACCGGACTTGCGACGGCGACGGCGACGACGGCGACGGCTGCTGCCGTCACCACCTGCGGTGTCCTCGTCGTTGCTCTCGTCCGACTCATCGGAGTCGTCATCGGAATCCTGATCGGACTCGCCCTGATCGTCGGCGGTGTCGGTATCGGAATCCGGGCCCGTGTCGGTGTCGTCTGCCTGCTCACCACGACCACGCCCCCGCCCGCGACGGCCGCGGCGCCGCCGGCGAGCGGCCGGACGATCCGCCTGCTCGTCATCGGTATCGACGTCGGCGTCGGCGTCGGCATCCGTGTCGGTGTCGGCGTCGGTGTCGTCTTCGTCGTCGTCATCCTCTTGGACACGCACCGGGACGAACGCCACGGGCTGCGGGGCGACGAACAGCGGCAGGTAATCGGCCCGCTCGGTGTGAGCTTCGCGAGCCGGGGGGATGTTGGCGGTCTCCAGGATCAGCCGCGACTCGGGCTCGTCGCCCACCAGGACGGGGTCGGCCTCGGCGGCTTCGCCCTCGGGAGCGTCGACCGCAGCGGCCTCCGGCGCGTCGACAGGAGCCGCGACCGACTCGGCCACCATGACACTGACTGCTTCGACCTGGACCGGTTCTGCCTGCTCAACCGGCTCCGGGTCGGTCGACCCGAGGGCCAACGCGTCGCGGACCCGCTCGGCGTCGGCCTTTTCGACCGTGGAGTGCGCACTGCGCTGACGCCCATCGAACTCGGCCAGGGCGTCGAGCACGCGCCGGCTTGTCGTTCCGAGCACCCGCGCCAGGGAGTGGACTCTCAGCCGCTCGGGCAGTCCCTCCTGCTGCGGAGTCTGGGTTGATAGGTCGTCATTCTGGGCATCTTCGGCCACGAATTCTCCTCAAGCCCCCGGGCGCGTCGTAACGACGCGGCCACGCGAGGGCTTCCGCTATTGGCCCGGGACACTTTCCCCGGGCTTGTTGTGGTCTCGCTCCGGGCGGTTCGCTACCGAACCCACCCGGTGCCTGGCTGAATGATGGCTGGACGGCCCGCGCCGCACCGGATTGCGGTGGTCGCGCTCGTCGAAGTCTTCATTCGGGTGTTCAACCTCGGTTGAGGCTGAACACCCGAAGCCAGTATCCCACATCACTGACGCGGTACAGACCAGACTGCGAGAAGGTTTATCCGGCGGAGGCTTCGCCAGGGAACCACAGGGCGATCTCACGGGCCGCCGACTCCGGCGAATCCGATCCGTGCACGAGGTTGTCCTGGGTAACAAGCGCCAGGTCACCGCGGATGGTGCCGGGCACAGCCTTCTCCACCGGGTCGGTGCCACCGGCGATCTGGCGGAACGCCGCGATGGCACGCGGGCCCTCCACGATGGCGGCGACGACGGGCCCGGAGGTGATGAACTCCAGCAGCGAGTCGAAGAACGGCTTGCCGTCATGCTCGGCGTAATGCTGCTTGGCCAGCTCGACGCTGACGTTCTTCAGTTCCAGCGCGGCGAGGGTCAGGCCCTTGCGCTCGATCCGGGAGAGGATCTCTCCGACCAGGTGGCGCTGCACGCCGTCGGGCTTGATCAGGACAAGGGTCTGCTCAGTCACGAGCAGAGAGCGTACCGGTCGGTAACCGCGCTGCGCCATTTCGGGCCCTCGGCCGAGCCGGGACTGCGGCACAGCTACGACGCGGCTATTCGCTGGGCGGCTGCTGGCCGGGCAGCAGACCCCGATCTTGTCTGCGTTTGACCTCGCGCCGCAGGTACACGATCAACAGCCAGACCACGGCGAAGATCACGCCGATGAAGCCGATCGCCCCATGGATCAGCGCCCCGGCGATCACCACAAGCTGGATGCCCAGGTTCGCCCAGATGGCCCACGGCCGGCCCTGGATCCCGGACATCAGGATCAACACGACGGCCAGCCCGACCACGAAGCCGCCCGAGGCCCAGGTCAGCCCCGCCGCGCTGGTGCCCACCACCGGCAATGCCAGCAATACGACGATGGCTTCCAGGATCAGCGTCCCCGCCATCACCCCACGGAAGCTCTTCCAGGGGTCGGGTGGTGCCGGCGTGTCGCCGGGCGTCGGATCGCTCGGGGTCTGATTGCCCTGGGTCTGATCGTTCATTGCGGGTCCCGTCCGAACAGGGTCCGGGCCGCGCCGGCGGTCACCACCGAACCGGTGATCACCATGCCGGCCCCGGACAGGCCTTCGTCTGCACCGGCCTCTTCCACCAGCGCGGTCGCCGTCTCGATGGCGTCCGGCAGCGTCGTGGCGGTGATCACGCGATCCTGGCCGAAGCGCTCCTCGGCCAGCAGCGCCAGCGACTCGACCTCCATCGCCCGCGGCGACCCGTTGTGGGTGACCACGATCTGATCGAAGACGGGCTCCAGCGCGGTCAGGATTCCACCGACGTCCTTGTCCCCCATCACCGACACCACCCCGACCAGATAGCGGAAGTCGAACTCCTGCTGCAGGGTCTGCGCCAGCGCTGCCGCACCGGCCGGATTGTGCGCCGCGTCAATGAAAACCGTTGGCGCACTTCGCATCCGTTCCATCCGGCCCGGGCTCTGGACCGACGCGAAGCCGGCCCGGATCGCGTCGACGTCGAGCTGACGGTCGGCACCAGCACCGAAGAACGCCTCGACCGCGGCCAATGCCAGAACGGCGTTATGCGCCTGATGTTCACCGTGCAGCGGCAGGAAGATATCGGAGTACACCCCGCTCAGACCCTGCAGCTCCAGCACCTGTCCGCCGATGGCGATCTGCCGGCTGAGCACTGCGAATTCCGAGTCTTCACGGGCCACGGCCGCGTCGGCGCGCACTGCCTCTTCCAGCAGCACCTCCATGGCCTCCGGAACCTGCTTCGCGATGACGGCCACCGTGTCGGTCGGCACCAGGTCGTCGGGCTGCCGGGTGATGATGCCGGCCTTCTCCCCCGCTATCTCGGCGATCGTGTCACCGAGATAGTCAGTGTGGTCGATACCGATCGGCGTGATCACCGCGACAGGGGCATTGACGACGTTGGTGGCGTCCCAGCGCCCACCCATCCCGACCTCGATGACCCCGACATCGATGGGCACGTCGGCGAAGGCGGCGAACGCCATCGCGGTCAGAACCTCGAACTTGCTCATCTTGGGGCCACCGGCAGCTTCGGACTGCTGGTCCACCAGCTGCACGAACGGTTCGACCTCTCGATAGGTCTCGACGTAACGGGCCGGGGTGATGGGCTTTCCGTCGATCGAGATGCGCTCTACGGCGGACTGCAGGTGTGGACTGGTGGTGCGCCCGGTACGCCGGTGCAGCGCGGTCAGCAGCGCGTCGATGATGCGGGCCACCGACGTCTTGCCGTTGGTTCCCGCGACGTGAATCGACGGGTAGGCACGTTGCGGTGAGCCCAGGAGCTCCAGCAGCGCCGCGATCCGGGCAGTGCTGGGGTCGAGTTTGGTCTCGGGCCACCGCTGGTCGAGGAGGTGCTCGACCTGCAGCAGCGCGGCGACCTCGTCCGGCGAAGGGACCGGATCGGTCATTGGGGCAGCCCGGCCAGGCGTGCCGTGATCCGCTCGACCTCTTCGGAGGCCAGCTGCCGGCGGCCGCGGATCTTGTCGACGACGTTCTCGGGAGCCTTGCCGAGGAATGCCTCGTTGCCGAGTTTGGCCGTGGTGGTCGCGAGTTCCTTCTGGGCGGCGGCCAGGTCCTTCTCCAACCGGCGCCGCTCGGCCGCCACATCGACGGTGCCCGAGGTGTCCACCTCGACGAGCACCGTGGCCTGCGCCAGACGCACCTCGACCGAAGCCGACGGGGTGAACCCGTCACCGGCGTCGGTCAGCCACGCCAGCGCGGTGACCGCGGGCAGCTGCTCGGTCAAGCCGGCCTCGGTGATCGCCGAGAGCCGGGCCGGAACCCGCTGCCGGTCGGCCAGACCCTGGTCGCTGCGGAAGCGTCGCACCTCGGTGATCAGCTTCTGCATGTCGGCAATGTGTTGAGCGGCAACCTGATCCAGCGCGATACCGGAGGCCTGCGGCCACTGCGCGATGACGATGGACTCACCATCGGTGAGCGTCTTCCACAACGTCTCGGTGACGAACGGCATCACTGGGTGCAGCAGCTTGAGCAGAGCGTCCAGCACGGCGGCCAGAACCGCCGTTGTATGAGCGACACCCTCCCCGAGTTGCACCTTGGCCAGTTCCACGTACCAGTCGCAGAACTCGTCCCAGGCGAAGTGATACAGCGACTCGCAGGCGCGGTTGAACTCGTAGCTGTCGAGTGCGGCATCCACCTCGGCGCGAACCTCTTCGAGGCGGCCGAGGATCCAGCGGTCGGCGTCGGTCAGGTCGGCGAGCGCCGGCAGTTCAGCGGGCGCCGCCCCGTTCATCAGCGCGAACCGGGTCGCGTTGAACAGCTTGGTGGCGAAGTTGCGGGAGGCCCTGGCGTGGTCCTCACCGATGGACAGGTCGCCGCCGGGGCTGGCGCCGCGGGCCAGGGTGAACCGCAGGGCGTCTGCACCGAATTTCTCCACCCAGTCCAGCGGGTCGATGCCGTTGCCACGCGACTTGCTCATCTTGCGCCCGAACTCGTCGCGGATGAGGCCGTGCAGGAAGACGTTTTCGAACGGCACCTGCGGACCGCGGGCGCCATCGAACGTGATGGCCGGATCGTCGCCGACGAACGTGCCGAACATCATCATCCGCGCCACCCAGAAGAACAGGATGTCGTAGCCGGTGACCAGCACCGAGGTCGGATAGAACTTGGCCAGATCCGGAGTGTGCTCGGGCCAGCCCATCGTGGAGAACGGCCACAGCGCCGAGGAGAACCACGTGTCGAGCACGTCGCGGTCCTGCTCCCAGCCCTCCGGCGGGGTCTCGTCGGGGCCGACGCACACCGTCTCGCCGTTGGGTCCGTGCCAGATCGGGATCCGGTGGCCCCACCACAACTGCCGCGAGATGCACCAGTCGTGCATGTTGTCCACCCAGGCGAACCACCGCGGCTCCAGGCTCGGCGGGTGAATCACGGTGTCGCCGTTGCGCACCGCATCGCCGGCCGCCTTGGCCAGGCCGTCCACCTTGACCCACCACTGCAGGGACAGCCGCGGCTCGATGGGCTCACCGCTGCGCTCGGAGTGCCCGACGCTGTGCAGGTAGGGCCGCTTCTCGGCGACGATCCGGCCCTGCTCGGCCAGCGCCTCGCGGATCTTGACCCGGGCCTCGAACCGGTCCATGCCGTCGAATTGCGTTCCGGTGTCGGCGATCCGGCCCTTGGCGTCCATGATGGTCGGCATCGGAAGCTGATGACGCAGCCCGATCTCGAAGTCGTTCGGGTCGTGCGCGGGAGTGACTTTGACTGCGCCGGTACCGAATTCGGGGTCGACGTGGGTGTCGGCGACAATGATCATCTCGTGGCCGACGAACGGGTGCGGCAGAGTCTTGCCGACCAGATGGCGGTAACGCTCGTCATCGGGATGCACCGCGATCGCGGTGTCACCGAGCATGGTCTCCACACGGGTGGTGGCGACGATGATGTGGGGCTCGTCGTCATTCATCGAGCCGTAGCGGAACGAGACCAACTCGCCCTGGACGTCCTCGTATTTGACCTCGAGGTCGCTGATCGCGGTCTCCAGCACCGGTGACCAGTTGACCAAGCGCTCAGCTTGGTAGATCAGCCCGGCATCGAAGAGCCGCTTGAAGATGGTCCGCACCGCGCGCGACAGGCCCTCGTCCATGGTGAAGCGGTCGCGGCTCCAGTCCACGCCGTCACCGAGGCGACGCATCTGCCCGCCGATGGTGCCGCCCGACTCACGCTTCCAGTCCCAGACCTTCTCGACGAACAGCTCGCGGCCGAAGTCTTCCTTGGTCTTGCCGTCGACAGCGAGCTGCTTCTCCACCACGGTCTGGGTGGCGATGCCGGCATGGTCCATGCCGGGCAGCCACAGCACCTCGAAGCCCTGCATCCGCTTGCGGCGCGTAAGCGCGTCCATCAGCGTGTGGTCGAGCGCGTGGCCCATGTGCAGGCTGCCGGTCACGTTGGGCGGCGGCAGCACGATCGAGTACGGCGGCTTTTCGCTGGCCGGATCGGCGGTGAAGTATCCGGCGTCCACCCAGCCCTGGTACAGGTCGGCTTCTACCGCAGCCGGATCCCAGGATTTGGGGAGGGCATCGGCACGGTTGTCAGGGGTGGGAGTCACCGAGCCATTCTAAGAAGGACGTGCACCGAAACGCGAAAGCCCCCGATGCCCGGTGCGTTCGCTGGGCGTCGGAGGCTCTCGAGCTGGTGCGGGTGGGCCTACTTCTTGCCGCCGAGCAGGCCGCCGAGGATCTCGCCGATGGCGTTGTTCTGGCCGCCACCGCCGCCCAGAACACTGCCCAGGATGCTGCCGAGCGGGTTGTTGTTGCCGCCGCCGGTCGCGCCACCGAGGATGCTGCCGAGGATGTCCCCGAGCCCGCCGCCGGAAGCCTGCGGCTGGGGCGCGGACTGCGCGGGCGCGTTCTGCTGCGAGAACTGCTTGCCGATGTAGGCCAGCACGATGGGCGCCAGGATCGGCAGCAGCTTCTTGATCAGATCACCGCCGCCGGCGCCGGTACCCGCGAGCGCCGAGGCGACCTGGTTGCTGTCGTTGCCGCCGAAGATCTTCGACACGATCTGGTTGCCCTCGTTGGCGTCGACCTGATCGACGCTCACTCCGCCGTCGAGCAGGCCACTGGCACCCTGTGCCGTGACCGCAGACTCGAGGTCGCTCGAATCGATGTTGTCAGCCTGCACGTTCTCGGCCACACCACCGACGAGCGCGGGCACCAGCGTCTTGATGGCGGCGTTCACCTCGCCTTCATCTGCGCCGAGCTTGCTTGCGATATCCGCCACGGGGATCTGCGCGAACAGATCGTCGAGACCGGCCATTTTTCTATCCCACCTTCGTTGCTGGCGTACTGGAAGTCCTCGCAACCGACACTAGTCGAATCTGATCTTGCCCCACAGGTGTTCGACGCAGGCCGATCCGCTGTGTTGTGACGGCTCAGCCCAGCTTGGTGGTCTCCAGCGACACTCCGGCCGCTGGTAGCCGGGTCAGCAGCACATCCCCCATCGCTGCCACCGGTGTCAGCACACCCCGGCGTTCCGACAGTGCGTCCCGGTCGGTAGCCAGGGCCAGTCCGCATTCGCCGAGCAGCACCGCCGTCGACTTGTATCCGGGATCGCCTTGCTGGGCCATGCTCGTCATGTACCGGGCACCCGACGTCGTCGTCGTATACGTCTCGACGCGGTAGTGACCCCGCTCGCGCGCCCGCTCGCTCGGGCCGGTTCCCGGCTTCGGTGTGAGCCGCGCGACCAGTCCGCCGGGCAGCCGGTTGAAATAGCGGCCTCCCACACCGAGGGTGAAGGCATTGGCTCCGGTGACCGCGGCGGCGGCCACCGGCGCGGCGAGCGAACGCCCAAGGCTCATCTGCTCGGCGTACTCGAACCGGCGCCCGTAGGCATAGTCCAGCAATGCGTTGCTACGCCGCACGATTCGCGTGTTCGGTGCCGCCATGGCAAAAGCGCCCGTCCAGTAGCCGGCGAGCTCGGGAGCAATCTCACCGCCGCGGCGCCACCGCACGTCGGGCTGAGCTCCGAGTTCGGGCTCCGCACCGCGGTCGGGGCTCAGCGTGTACGGATCGTTCATCAGCGCCCTGGCCTCCGGATCCGACGACAGTGTGTCGAGCAGTTCCAGCATCGAGGCCACGGTGCCGCCCGACACGCCGCCGGCGAAACTGCGCACCACCAGGTTCGTGTCGCCGAGATCGCCCGCACCGTCCGCCGATGCCCGCTGATACAGCGCGTACACCGTGAGATCCGATGGCACCGAATCGAATCCGCACGAATGGACGATCCGCGCACCGGTGTCGACGGCCTGCTTGTGGTGCAGGTCGATGCTGTCTCGGATGAATGTCGTCTCACCGGTCAGGTCGGCGTAGTCGGTGCCGGCCGCCGCGCACGCCGCGACCAACGGCATGCCGTAGCGCGCGTAGGGACCCACCGTCGTCACCACCACCTGGGTGCGCGCGGCCATCGCGTCGAGCGAGGCCTGGGAGGTGGCGTCGGCAGTCACCAACGGCCACGATTGCGCGCCCGGCCCCAGACCGTCACGGACCGCGCGCAACCGTTCCTCGGAACGGCCGGCCAAGGCGATCCGGGCCGATCCCCCGGCCCGGGCCAGGTACTCGGCGGTCAGTTTTCCGGCGAACCCTGTGGCGCCGTACAGCACCAGATCAAACTCACGCTGCGTCACGCTCCCGACGCTACCCGAGCAGTTCGGGCAACTGCACCGGTTGACCGCGTAGGTGATCACCGAGGAATGCGGTCACCACCTGGTACCAGATCTTGGCGTGCTGGGGCGACAGCACCCAGTGGTTCTCACTCGGGTAGTACAGGAACCGGTGGGGGCTTTCGCCATTCTCGTCGGCGGGCAACCCTGAATGGGTGAGCAACTCGTACCACAGCCGCAACGCCTCGCCGATCGGCACGCGATAGTCCTTGTCGCCGTGGATGACCAGCATCGGGGTGGTGATGTCGCCGACGAACCGGTGCGGTGAATTGCGCTGGGCCATCTCGGGTGTCATCTCACGAGCCCACCAGTAGGCGCCGTCGGTGGTCGGCCCGAACTGGTCCAGCGCCCACAGGCTGGCATGCGTGACGATCGCGTCGAACCGATCGGTGTGGCCGGCGATCCAGTTGGCCATATAGCCGCCGAACGATCCCCCCATCGCCGCCGTGCGCGTGGCGTCGACGCGCGGGTGTGCGCACGCGGCGTCCGTCGCGGCCATCAGGTCCGTGTACGGGTCGGCACCCCAGGTGCCCCAGCCGCGTGCGATGAAGTCCTGTCCGTAGCCGGTGGACAGCCCCGGATCGGGCATCAGCACGGCGTATCCCAGGGCGGTGAGCAGCCACGGGTTCCACCGCCAGTGCCAGCTGTTCCAGCTGCCCAACGGTCCGCCGTGGATCCACAACACCAGCGGGGCCGGTTCGTCGCCTGCGGGCAGTGTGAGCCAGGAGCGGATGGGCGTGCCGTCGGCGGCGGTCGCGGTCACCTCGGTCAGAGTGCCGGGCAGTTCGGGTGCGTCGAGGCACGGGATTTCGGTGACGGTGCCGTCCGGATCGATGCGGACCGGATGTGCCGGCACGGCATAGGAGCTGCGCAACGCATAGATCACGCCGCCGAGCGCGGGACGAACATCGGAGTAGGTGAAATCGTCGTGGGTCAACCGGGTGACCGCACCGGAGATGGGGTCGACGGAGAAGATCGGGCCACGGCCGCCGTCGTCGGCCGTCACGATGAGCGACGACGAGTCCGGTGTCCAGGCCACCGAGGACGGCCAGCGGTCCCAGTCGCCGGTCAACTCCACCGGATGTTCACCGAACCGCATGCAACACAACGTGATCCGCGGTGGCGTGGTGGGAGTGGAATGGGTTTCCCTGGTGAAGGCCACCGCGCTGCCATCCGGCGCGATCGCGGGGCGTTCCAGGTCGGCACCGGGTTCCTCGGCGATGGTGGTGCGTTCTCCGGTGACCCGGTCGATGCGCACCAGGGCCACGCGCAGGGCGGTGCCAGGGCCCGGCGTCTGCCACGACGTCACCACGAATCCGCCGTCGGCACTCAGGTCGAATGTAGTCTCACGCAACGCCGCGCCCGGCTCGGCGGTCAGATCCCGTGGCCCCTCGGCATCGAGAAGGTGCGGTTGGTCCGGACCCAGATCATGGTCCCAGTGCCGGACGGGGTAGCCGGTGTGCAGGATCGCTGAGACCTTGGTGTCCTTGCGCGCCTCGCGCTTTGCCTTGTCGTCGTCGACTCCGGCCGACGACGGCAGCAGCGGCGCGGTCACCACGGTGGAGTCGGCGGCCCGGGCACTCAACGCGCCGACGACACCGCCGGGCACCGTCAGCACCTCGATTGCCTCACCGCCGGCCGCGGGCAGGCGCCACAGGGCTGCGGGCGGCTTGTCGTCATCCTCACCCGCGCGGACTGCGAGGAACAGCAGGTCCCCCTCGGCGGTGAACACCGGCGCGGATTCTCCCTTTGCCCCGTGGGTCAGCCGGCGCGCTGGTTGAGTTCCATTCGGGTCCAATTCCCATATGGCGCTGAGGAATTCGGTTTTCTTATCATTGAGGGTGGTGACCGTCGTGACCAGCCGCGAGCCGTCAGGTGACACCGCCAGACCTGATACCCGGGGAAGCGCGAGGTAGTCGTCGAGATCGTCGAACGCCGTCATGGCTCCCCACCGTAATGGTGCGGCCCGCACCGGAGTCCGGTACGGGCCGCACGGCAAGGCTGTTCCCGGTGTGTCAGACCACTTCGGTGATCTTGCCGGTGACGTCGGCTCGAACCTGCTTGCTGCTGCGCTCACCCTGGACGTTGATGAACATGACCACGTTCTCGTCGAACGGGATGTTGCGCTTGATGCTCACCGTCTGGACCTTGCCGTCGGCAATCTCGCTCGCCGCCACGGCACCGTCGATCGCCGCGGCGATCGCGCTGCTCGGCACGTCGGAGGTGGCGAACAGATTCTGCTGCAACGCCTCGGTGTCGTCGTCGTAGTCGATGGGACGCGACGGCGCGACCGCGCCGGACGTGTAACTCCACTCATTGAGCTCGGTCGGGGCGTTGGGATCGACTGCCTCGACCTTGATGACACCCGGCGTGATCACGACATCGACGACCTGCATCGGGTTGGCGCCGACCTTTTCGCCGATCGCCGCCAAGGCGTTGTCGATACCCTCGGCGGTGAACAGATTGCCCGAGACCGCTTCGGTGATCTTCTCGGTGCCCGAGGAGACAACCTTCTCGGCCGCCCCGGCGGCCGCATCCCGGAGCTCGGTCGCCTTCGAGCAACCGCTCAATGCGGATGCAGCAATCAGTGTGGCGCCAAGCGCGATACCGAAGCGGGTGACTCTCATCGGGTCCTCTCACTGTGTTCTGGCCCGGCACGTCGGGCGCGGAAACCTGTACAAAGACTGTGCAGACGCTGGAAGGCTACCGATCCCAACTCCGGCCACGGCGAGCCACCTCATCCCACCCGTTAGATTCGACCGATGGCACAGTCCGTCCTGGTCGTCGGTGCCGGTATCACCGGCCTGGCCACCGCCGTCGCATTGCAGCAGCAGGGATTCGACGTATCCGTGGCAGAGGCCCGCCGGGACGTCACCCCCGGGGCGGGAATCAGCCTGTGGCCCAACGCGCTGGCCGCACTCGACGAGATCGGTCTCGGCGATCAGGTGCGCGGCGCGGGAGGCCGAGTGACCACAGGAGCCCTGCGTCGGGCCGGCGGAGCGTGGTTGCGCCGGCCGGAGGCACAACGGTTCACCCGGGCGCTGGGCGAACCGCTGGTGGTGATCAGGCGCGCCACCCTGACCGAAATTCTCACGGGCGCACTCGCGCCGGGCACGGTCCAGTACGAGCTCACCGCCGACAAGGTCGAGATCGGCGCCTCGGACGTGCGGGTCACCTTCACCGACGGCACGGTCCGCGAGGCGGCCGGCCTGGTCGGCGCCGACGGTGTCGACTCTGTGGTGGCCCGCCATCTGAACGGAGCGCTGCCCCGTCGCTACACCGGCTACACCGCGTGGCGCGCCGTGGCCGCCTGCCCGCTCGATCCCGATCTGTCGGGCGAGACGCTGGGTGCCGGCTCACAGGTCGGCCATGTGCCGCTCGGCGACGACCACACATATTGGTTCGCGACCCAGCGCGCGCCGCAAGGCCAGACCACACCCGATGGCGAGCTGGCCCATCTGAAGCGACATTTCGCGGCGTGGGCGGAGCCGATTCCGACCCTGCTGGCCGCGACCGATCCGAATGATGTGCTCCGGAACGACCTCTACGACCGTGCACCCGCCCGCATCTGGTCCCGCGGCCGTGCAGTGATCGCCGGGGATGCGGCCCATCCGATGCGCCCGCACCTGGGCCAGGGAGGCTGCCAGGGGCTGGAGGATGCCGCCACACTCGCCGGCCTCGCGGCCGGCGAGGCCGATCTGAGCAGCGCGTTCTCCCGGTTCGCGACGATGCGGCGCAGGCGGGTCATGACGATCGTGCGGGAGGCCGAGCTGGTCGGGCGGTTGGTGAACCTACGCCCGCCGCTGCTCAGCGCCGCGGCCACCCGGGCGTCGGTGCTGGTCCCGGAGTTCGTGTTGACCCGCCATCTGGCCTCCATCGCCGGGCGCGCGGCATTCACCCCTGTGCGTTGAGCTCAGTGCGGCACTCCGAACGCCCCGAGCGGGTCGAGGAAGGTGGTGCAGAACCGGCGTAGGTCGAAAATGCCCAGCACTGCGCCGGGACGCACGGTCTGGCAGCCGGTCGGCGCGGTGGGCGCCGCCCAACCGACGGGCGCTCCGCCACGGGGCCCGCACTTGGGCCAGGCGCCGATCCTTTGGGTGGCCAGGACGTTCTCGGCGACCCGGATCTGCTCCTCCCGGGAGGCCGAGGCAGGTGAACCGGTGCCGCCGTGCGCGGCCCAGGTGGTGGGTTTGAACTGCAATCCGCCGTAGGCGCCGTTACCGGTGTCGATGGACCAGTTGCCGCCCGACTCACATTCGGCGATGGCGTCCCAGTTCACCGTGTCCGCATCGGCGGTCGCAGTGCCTGCGAACAGAGGCATCAGCATGGCGCCCGCCAACGCTGCCGTAATCCAGAAAGTCCTGGTCAACGCACTTCGTATGGTCATCTCACGGCCCTTCCCCGACCTTTGACACCAGGACCGCTGCAGATGCTGATCACGTTCGTGCAACTGTGCGGTCACCAATGGGTTCGTGTGACGAAGGTCACGCGTTACAGGGGTGGCTGAAGTTTTTTCAGAGGTTGTCGGTACTGGAGTAACCGGAGGGCTTTCTGATGAAACAGAAGCGGGGGGGGGGGGGGGGGCCGCCCCCCCGCGGGGGGCGGGGGGGGGGGCGGCGGGGCGGGCGGGGGGGGGGGGGGCGCCGGGGGGGGGGGCCCGGGGGGGGGGGGGGCGGCCGGGGGGG
>NZ_LZSY01000093.1 GCF_001665625.1 Mycolicibacterium peregrinum
CCCGAGCATGCTCTGACCGGACGACGTGGCCCATACACCCAACTCGATCAGCGACAGCACGATCACCGTCGCGCTGGCCGCGATCACCACGACCCGTCCCCGCGGGTTGCGCCGTTCCAGCAGCACTGCACCGGCGAACAGCGCCACCGTCACCGCACCCAGCGCGACAAGGTTGAAGATCGAGTGGCAGAAGCGAAGCGGGTTGAAGCTGAAGCCGTAGCCGATGGCGTACCAGGCCACGATCAGCGCACGCAGTGTCGCGACGATTCCCAGGACACCACTGACACAGGTCAGGGCAATCGCGGTCAACGCAGTGGGGCGCATCGCGCAAACCTAACAGCGGTCACCGTGCGGACCGGGCGCCTATCGGCGCGCGCTCCAGCGTCCGGTCGCGGGCAACACGGTGAACAGGATGGCGGCCAGCGGAAGGGCCGGCATCGCGTAGACGACGGGATGCAGTCGGGCCCCGGCGATGAACAGACTGCCGAAGATCAGCAGTCCGATGACCGCACCGACGACGACCAGGAGTCGGCCCATCCGGCGCCGCAGCAACAATGCGATGAGCCCGCCAATGGTTGCTGCAGCCGAGATCGCCGCCAGGAAACCGATGGCGACGCAGAACAATCGGTCGGTGCGCCACCACCCTGCGATCAGGTCGGTGGCGATCACGCCGGTGGCCCAGCCGCTGAGGATGGCCAACGTGGCCGCCACAATCGCCGTGCGCGGATTGGCACCCGCCGGGGTGCGCGGGACGATCACGGGCCGGGCGCGGGGCACATAGCTCGTGCTGGCGTCGTCGTCCGCGCGGCCGATCAGGCTGGTCTGGGGCTCCGCGCTGCCCGCGCTGGGAATGGCGCCGGTGGGATGACGCCGGATGATGCTTGTGTGGGGATCGTCGGCCACGGGTACGGGCCGGGAAACCGGGTCCTGCGGCTGACGCCGGATGATGCGGGTGCGGTCGTCGTCCTCGTCGGGGTGATCGGCTGGTATCTGACCGTCGTCGCTCACTCAGCCAACATAGCTGCCGAGGCTGAGGCCTCGCTTTGACAGCCACGGCACCGGATCGATGCGGCTGGTGCCGTTCTGCAGCACCTCAAAATGCAGGTGGGGGCCGGTGGAATAGCCCCGGTTTCCGACGGTGGCGATCTGGTCGCCGGCCATCACCCGGTCGCCCACGCTGACGAGCCACGTGTTGATGTGACCGTAGAGCGTGACGGTGCCGTCGGCATGGCGGAGTTTGACCCACGCGCCGTAGCCGGCGGTCGGGCCCGAGGCGATGACGACGCCGTCGGAGACCGCCACGATCGGGGTGCCGATCGGGCTCGCGAGGTCGATGCCGGCGTGCAGCACGCCCCAGCGGTAGCCGAAGTTCGAGGTCCAGACATAACCCTTGGTGGGCATGACGAACAGTGGGCGCGACAGCCGGGCCTCGCGCTCGGCGCGTTCCTGGGCGAAGGCGGCGGCCTTCGTGATCTCTTCGGCGTGCACCGAGGTGTCGGCGGTCGAGGAGACCGAGACGATCTGCATGCCGTCCACCGAGCCGGTGACGGAGGCGCCTTCGATGTGGCTGCCCTCGGAGGCCAGGATCGTGTCGTCGGCGTTGGTCTCGGTGGGATTACTGAGCGAGTAGGCGCCGGCGGCGGTGGCACCCGCGGCCATGGCGGCGATCATCAGACGGCTCTTGACGGCGCCGGCGTGCTCCTTGCGGTGGGCACCGCGGCGGCCGGACAGGTTGATCACGTCGGTGGCGGCGACGCCGTCGCTCACGTCGGTGTGGCTGTCGCGGTACGCGTAACGGGAGCCGCGCTCGGTGCCGGCCTCGGGACGGAAGCGGGAGGGGACGGCGAGGCGGACGGGCACCAGGTCGTCGGTGTCGTTTAGATCGTCGAGCTCCGGGGCATATATGACGTTGGATTCGTGATCGTCCGATCCGCGATCATCCTGGCCGGGAGGGGCATCGAACGCTTCGAAAGCGCTGAAGGGGATGACGTCGGTGATCTCCGCAGCGTCCAGTTCGTCAGGGGAAACCCGCCGCCTGCGGCGGCGCGCGTCCGTCGGCACCCCTCGCGGAGCTGCGGACGAACGATGCTGCGGCAAGACTCGAGAATCCTTCTTCGTCGTGACCTGAACGTTATCTGGACCAGAGGCACGTTAACCAAATCCCAATGATGGTGGCAACTTATGGGTCTATTCCGTGTCGGAATGTGATCCGTATCACCTCCCATGGGCGGTGAGATCTACCACATGAGCCGGAGGCGATGCTAGCCCATCACTCGGCGATGGATAAAGTGCCAGCGGGCCCGTCAGAGGTATGCGGACCGGGCAGCTTCGAAGCGCGCTAGAAGCCAAGCAGACAGACAACGCCTATCTAGGAAGCACATGGATCTCTTCGAATATCAGGCAAAAGAGCTGTTCGCCAAGCACAACGTCCCCACGACCCCGGGCCGCGTGACCGACTCGGCCGAGGACGCCAAGGCGATCGCCACCGAAATCGGCAAGCCCGTGATGATCAAGGCACAGGTGAAGGTCGGCGGCCGCGGTAAGGCCGGCGGCGTGAAGTACGCAGCCACCCCTGAGGACGCCCTCGAGCACGCGACCAACATCCTCGGTCTCGACATCAAGGGTCACGTCGTCAAAAAGTTGCTGGTGGCCGAGGCGAGCGACATCGCCGAGGAGTACTACATCTCCTTCCTGCTCGACCGTTCCAACCGGACCTACCTGGCCATGTGCTCGGTCGAGGGCGGCATGGAGATCGAGGAAGTCGCCGCGACCAAGCCCGAGCGGCTGGCCAAGGTTCCCGTCGACGCCGTCAAGGGTGTCGATCTGGCCTTCGCGCGCTCGATCGCCGAGCAGGGTCACCTGCCCGCCGAGGTGCTGGACGCCGCGGCCGTGACCATCCAGAAGCTGTGGGAGGTGTTCGTCGGCGAGGACGCCACCCTGGTTGAGGTCAACCCGCTGGTGCGTACGCCCGACGACCAGATCCTGGCCCTGGACGGCAAGGTCACCCTGGACGCCAACGCCGACTTCCGTCAGCCCGGCCACGCCGAGTTCGAGGACAAGGACGCGACCGATCCCCTGGAGCTCAAGGCCAAGGAGAACGACCTCAACTACGTCAAGCTCGACGGCGAGGTGGGCATCATCGGTAACGGTGCCGGTCTGGTCATGTCGACGCTGGACGTGGTCGCCTACGCGGGCGAGAAGCACGGCGGCGTGAAGCCGGCCAACTTCCTCGACATCGGCGGCGGCGCCTCGGCCGAGGTCATGGCCAACGGCCTCGACGTCATCCTGAACGACAGCCAGGTCAAGAGCGTGTTCGTCAACGTGTTCGGCGGCATCACCGCCTGTGACGCGGTGGCCAACGGCATCGTCAAGGCGCTGCAGATCCTCGGTGACGAGGCCAACAAGCCGCTCGTCGTCCGCCTGGACGGCAACAACGTCGAAGAGGGCCGGCGCATTCTGGCCGAGGCCAACCATCCCCTGGTTGTCCAGGCCGAGACCATGGACGCAGGCGCCGACAAGGCCGCCGAGCTGGCGAACAAGTAAGGGACTGCTGCAATGTCGATCTTTTTGAACAAGGACTCCAAGGTCATCGTCCAGGGCATCACCGGCGGCGAGGGCACCAAGCACACCGCTCTGATGCTCAAGGCCGGCACCCAGGTCGTCGGCGGCGTGAACGCCCGCAAGGCCGGAACCACCGTGTCCCACAAGGACAAAGACGGCAACGACGTCGAGCTGCCCGTGTTCGCCTCGGTCGCCGAGGCCATGAAGGAGACCGGCGCTGACGTGTCGATCGCCTTCGTGCCGCCGGCGTTCTCCAAGGACGCCATCATCGAGGCCATCGACGCCGAGATCCCGCTGCTGGTGGTCATCACCGAGGGAATTCCGGTGCAGGACAGCGCCTATGCGTGGGCCTACAACGTCGACAAGGGCGAGAAGACCCGCATCATCGGTCCGAACTGCCCCGGCATCATCACCCCCGGCGAGTCGCTGGTCGGCATCACGCCGAACAACATCACCGGCAAGGGCCCGATCGGCCTGGTGTCGAAGTCGGGCACGCTGACCTACCAGATGATGTACGAGCTGCGCGATCTCGGCTTCTCGACCGCCATCGGCATCGGTGGCGACCCGGTCATCGGCACCACCCACATCGACGCCATCGAGGCGTTCGAGAAGGACCCCGAGACCAAGCTGATCGTGATGATCGGTGAGATCGGTGGCGACGCAGAAGAGAAGGCCGCGGCCTACATCAAGGCGAACGTGACCAAGCCGGTCGTCGGCTACGTCGCGGGCTTCACCGCTCCCGAGGGCAAGACGATGGGCCACGCCGGCGCCATCGTGTCCGACGGTGCGGGCACCGCCGCCGGCAAGCAGGAGGCCCTGGAGGCCGCGGGCGTGAAGGTCGGCAAGACGCCGTCCGAGACCGCCGCCAAGGCGCGTGAGCTGCTCGCAAACCTGTAAGTCTGTGCAACGGAAAGGCCCCCGCTACGGCGGGGGCCTTTTCTTTTGGCGCGAGCGTGCACTCAGATCGCGATTTCGCCAACTTCTGCGATCTGAGTGCACACTTGGCGTGCGGGCTAGACGCGCCCGCCCAGGTGCTCGGCGAGGAAGCGTTCGACGGCGTGGTACATGTCGATCTGGTTGTCGGGGTTGAGGAATCCGTGGCCTTCGTCCTCCTTGACCATGTATTCGACCTCGACCCCACGCTTGCGCAGCGCCTCGACCAGGTTGTCGGACTCGGCCTGCACTACACGAGAGTCGTTGGCGCCCTGGACAACCAGCAGCGGCGTGCGGATCTGATCGACCTTCGTGATGGGGGAGCGGGCCAGCATGTCGGCCTCCTGCTCAGGATCGTTGTGATTCCCGACGTAGAGGTGCCAGTTGTTGGCCAGGAACGGCCGAGCCACATTCGGCAGCGTGCGCATGAAGTTGGCCAGGCTGGAGATCCCGACGTAATCGACCGCCGCGGCGAAGACGTCCGGAGTGAACGTCACGCCGACCAGCGCAGCGTAACCGCCGTACGAGCCACCGAAGATCGCCACCTTGTCGCGGTCGGCATAACCTTGCTTGACAGCCCAGTCCACCGCGTCGATGAGATCGTCGTGCATCTTGCCGGCGAACTCGCCGATCGCAGCCTTGGTGAACGCCTTGCCGTAGCCCGTCGAGCCGCGAAAGTTGACCTGCAGCACCGCATATCCGCGGTTGGCCAGCATCTGCACGTCTGGCTGGAAGCCCCAGCAATCCCGAGACCACGGGCCGCCGTGCACCAGCAGGACCAACGGCAGATCGGTCGGCTCGACTCCGACGGGCAAGGTCAGATACGAGTGCAGATCCAGCCCATCGCGTGCGGTGATGGTCGCCGGCGTCATCGGTGCTAATGAATCTGAATTCAGATTCGGATACGGCCGGAACAGCAGCCGACTCTCGCCGGTGGAGTGGTCGTAGAAGTAGGTCGCCCACGGGTCGCGGTCATGGGTGAAACTGGCCACCCATCGCTGCCCGCTGTCGTCGGAGGAGATGCCCCCGAGGTCGCCATCGGACAGTTTGGTCAGATTCTCCAGTACCGCAGCGAAATTCGGGTCGAGAGCATGAATCACCTGGCGTTCCCCGTAGTAGCGGGCGCCGATCAGTTCGCCCGTGCGCTCGCTCAGGATGAACGGCGACGGCAACACCATCTGGTTGCCCAGGTCGAACGTAGGGTGGCTGTCCACCTCGGTCTCTGAACCGGTGGCCACGTCGATGCGGGCCAGCCGGATCCTGTCGGTACCCTCGTTTGATCCGAGCCAGATGCCGGTGCCGTCCGGGGAGAGGGCGACCGGGAAGATACCCAGCGGGTAATCGGTGCCGTCGTAGACCTTGATGGGTCGCAATGATGCTGTGGTCGAGTCCCATTGCGATATCTCGACGTCGCCGTCGGCCGTCAACGTGTTGGTGAACAGGTCACCGTTGGGGGCGCACAGCCACATGATGACATTGCCGGGGTTCTCCGCGAGAAGGGTGAGTTCTCCTGTCGCGATGTCGAGTTCGTACGCATCGACCAGTTCGGGATTGCGGTTGTTGGTCTGCACGATCGCTTTTCCTGGTCGGCCCTTGGTGAGGTCGAAGCTCGCCCTGGCTCCCGGAAACGGTGTGAGATCCACTGCGGCGGTGTCGGGGTCATCCAGGTCGATCCGGTAGACGTGGAAATTCTCGTCGCCGCCGTTGTCCTGCATGTAGAGCAGCCATCGTGGATCGTCGGTCCATTGGTAGATGTAGACGCTGCGGGTTTCATCCGCGGTGACACAGCGTGGCGGAGTGTCACCGTCGAGGTCTTGGATCCATACGTTGAGGCGGTTCTTCCACGGCGCCAGATAGGCGATCTTGGTTCCGTCGGGCGAGATCCTGGCAGCTGTGCGCTCGGGCGGGCTGAAGAATTCCTCCACCAAGATGAGTTCGGGCAACGCCATGACGTTCCTTTCGCGGGTGTGGACAAGCTCTTTCGGGATGGGTTAGGACGCGACAGGGCCGCCGAGGCGCCCGTTGGTGGCGTCGCGGATCGCCCGGTCGATCAGCGAGAGTGCCTGCTCCTCGGTGACCGTCTTCCCCTCGACGATCACCGCCACGCTGACGTCCTCATCGACAACGCGGAACGCCCCGGTGACGGCGGCGGCGCAGAGTCGCACGGTGAGATCATCGGCGGGCAGGCCCAATCGGTCGGCGATCACCGGGATGAAGCCCTGCTCCATCCGGTCATGCACCATGAGGTAGGCAGTGCGCAGTGCCGGTTCCGATGGAGTCATGGTGGCGATCCGCATCGCGCTGATCTCATCGGCCACGTCCTGGGGCGCCAGTGGGTGTGAAATCCCGTCAGCAGCAAGATGTTCGGCCAACGACAGGTCGTGCGGCCAGCGGTTCAAGATGGCGATGAACCGGTCGGCCGACTTGGCCAGTACTGGTTCGACGCAGCTCTCCTTCGCGCGGAAGTAGCGCCAGATCGTGCGCGTCGACAGCCCTGCCGCCGCGGCGATGTCGTCACCGCTGGTGGCGGCGACGCCTTGCTCCCAGAACAACTTGCAGGCATGTCGTGACACCTCGAGGCGGGCCTGTTCCTGCTTTTCGCCCATCGACTCACCTTCCAGAACTTGTCACTTAGTGACAGCTCCAATGTGTCACTAAGTGACAGCGTCGTCAAGGTGTGCTGGTCAGTGTGGGTTTTGTTTCGCCGTTTTCTACGGCAGGGTTGTGCTTGCGCACGGAAAACAACCAGGACGTCGACATCGACGACACGTTGCCCGAGCTACTGTCGCCCGGCCGCCAGCAGGCCCGCCGAGGCGAACTTCAAACCGCTGCGAAGCTCGTCGAGCTGGATCGGGTCCTCGCTCTCGATGTAGCGCGTCGTAGTGGCCACGGCCATGTTGAAGAACAGCCACGCCAATGCCCGTGGGCTCAGCTCGTGGCGGTACTGGTCCCGGTAATGCGCCATGTGCAGGGTGGTCATCGCCAGCAGCGTCGCGTTCAGACCTGAGGCGTTTTCCAAGGTGCGGGCATAGTCCGGCCGGTCGGCGACGTAGCGGATCAACTTCCGGTTGGCGATCGTGAAGTTGATCAGGATGTCGATCGACGCCTGCATCGCATCTTGTGGCTGCTCGAGGGTGACCGACCGGAGCATGTCCTCGATCAGCGGCGCCTGCTCGGCGGCGAGCTGCTCGATCGCGGCATGGATGAGCTCTTCTTTGTTGGCGAAGTACTGGTAGATCGATCCCTTGCTGACGCCGGCCCGCGCCGCGACGGCGTTGGTGGTGATCTGATCGGGGTCGGTCTTCTTCAGCATCTTCACCGTCGTCGCGATGATTTTTGCGACCATCTCACGAGAACGCTCCTGCTGGGGCAGCTTGCGCTGCGCTGAAGTGCGGGTTTCCATTTCTGCCTCTGAGTTCAAATGCGACTTGAATGCGACCTTCCGGTCAGATTACCGTCGGCTCACGCTCAAGGAGGTGCGCTGCATATGACCGCCACTACGGACGCCGTCAACCCGGTCGTCGACGAATCCGTTGACATCGAACTGGTTCCGCTCGACTCGCTGACCGGTGTGCACACCGGCCGGTGGACGTTCCTGATCGTCGACGGGGCGGCGTTCATGATGCAGGCGATGCACCCCGTCATCGCAGAGATCACCGGCCGCTATTCGGCTGCGTTCCACGGCGATCCGGGTGGGCGGGCGATTCGCAGCGTCGACTCGGTGCTGCGGTGGACCTATGGCGGCACCGAGGCGGTCGCCGAGGGGAACCGGGTGCGCGCACTGCACCAGCCCATCACGATGAAGAGCGCCGAGACCGGGAAGCAGATCAGCGCGCTCAATCCCGAGGCATATCAATGGGTGATCGCCACCGGCTACATCGTCAACGCCGAAGGCGGGGGCAAGCTGCTGATCGGACGCGACTTCACCGACGATGAAAAGGACGAGTTGCTGCGCGACAACCGCCGACTCGCGCGACTGCTGCACGTGCCGATGGGCGGCTATCCGACGACGCGTGCCGAGATGGCCGACTACTACGAGGCGATGATCGACAAGTTGGAGGGCACACCGCAGGCCTTGCAACTGATCGAGGAGATGCAGACCGGCAACGTCGAGCTGCCGCCGTCCGTACCGAAGCTGTTGCATCCCTTGGTGCGTCGGGCGCTGCGCCCGGCGCTGCGGTTCAACTACCTGTCTGTTGTCGGGCTGCTCGAGCCCCGGCTGCGGGCCAAGCTCGGTGTCACGTGGAGCGACGACGAAGAGCGTCAACTTCAGCGCATCTACACCGTCATCCGCGCTGCCTACCGCATCCTGCCCGATCGGCTCACCTACTTTCCGCTGGCCTATCACGCGCGGAAACACCATGAGTGCCTTGAAAAGATGAAGCAGCGGCAGCAGAAGTCCTTCGCCTACAACCTGTCAGAAGGTCCAGCTGCCAGAGGGTTGTAGGACGAACCCGTGCTTGTGGTCGGCGTCGATGCAGGCGGTTAGTCTGCCTTCGCCGACCACACACGTGGTGGTGTGGTTCGCTGTGAGAGTTAGCTTCTGACCGATGTTGAGAAGATCGTCGGCGGATGGCGGGCACCCTTCGACTGACTTCTCGAATCTAAAAGCTGCCGAGCGACTGGACTCTTCGTGGGTCTGCAGAACGACAGCGCATCCGCCGTATTCCACGGGCAGGCCGGGTATAGGTCCACTGCACCGTCTCACGCCACCGATCATGCAACTCAGACCGTCGGGTGTGCGAAAGAACGCGTACCCGTTGGCCCAACGGTCTGGGCGCGAGAAGTCGAGGGTGGGCGGTGCTTCTGCAAACGCATTGACATCGGGAAATCCAGGTGGCTGTGCCTCCGCCGATGGCACTGCAGGACCAACGGCGAGGGCTGCAACCATTGCCGGGATAGCTAGACCGCGACGCAGTAGGTGCACTCTAGTCATGGTTGTTCAGCATTGGCTCAGCACGTGATTGGCCGCAGCAGTGACGGCAACAGTGGCCTTCGCTGACGGTTGATCCGCCGGCGGTTGCCATTCGTGAGTGAGTGAGTGGCCGAGTTCATCGCTCAGCCCGGCCAGTTCTTGGGCGGCGCCCCTAAGCGCTGCGGTGTCGACTCTCAGTGGCTGCGTCACCCATCAACGGTAGTGCAGCTGATGACGGTCGATATGCACCGATTTCCCTCTCGAATCAGCAATCGGTTAGCCTCACGAATTAACACCCGTCAAGGAGATTGTCATGGTCGATCCGCGCACCCCTGTCATCGTCGGCGTCGGGCAGTTCACCGAACGCATCGACCTCGACGGCTATCGCGGGATGTCCTCGGTCGAGCTGGCCACCGAGGCGGCCAGGGCAGCGCTGCGCGATTGCGGCGCCGACGCCGCTGCCGTGGCGCAGGCCATCGACACCGTGGCGGGCACGCGGCAGTTCGAGATCTCCGGTCCGCAGTCGCCGACCGTGGGTCTGTCCAACAACTACCCGCGCTCCGTCGCGCGCAACGTCGGCGCCGAGCCGGCCCGGGCGATCCTCGAGGTGATCGGCGGCCAGAGCCCGCAGCATCTCGTCACCGAGTTCGCCGGCGCCATCGCGGCGGGCGAGGCCGAGGCGGTGCTGCTGTTCGGTTCGGAGAACACCTCCACGCTGCGGCACTTCTCCAAGCGCGACGACAAGCCGGACCACTCGGAGACGATCCAGGGCCAGCTCGAGGACCGCGGCTACGGTTACGACGGCATCTTCGACGAGTACACGATCAAGCACGGTCTGATCGGCGCTCCGGTGCAGTACGGCCTGCTCGAGAATGCCCGCCGAGCACGGGTGGGTCTGTCTGTGGCGGACTACCGGCAGGCGATGGCAGAACTGTTCGCGCCGTTCTCCAAGGTGGCAGCCAAGAACCCCTATTCGTCTGCGCCGGTGGAGCGTTCGGCCGAGGAGCTGGCCACCGTCACCGAGAGCAACCGGATGATCTGCGATCCGTATC
The DNA here is from genome assembly GCF_001665625.1 of Mycolicibacterium peregrinum. GTDB lineage: Bacteria > Actinomycetota > Actinomycetes > Mycobacteriales > Mycobacteriaceae > Mycobacterium > Mycobacterium peregrinum_B. The sequence continues at coordinate 10,462 of NZ_LZSY01000093.1, forward strand.
CGCGCATGATGGTGGCGCGCGACCAGGTCAACCAGGGTGCTGCGGTCCTGCTGATGTCGGTCGCGACCGCCCAGAAACTCGGTGTGCCCGAAGAGAAGTGGGTGTACCTGCGCGGTCACGCCGACATGAAGGAAATCAAGCTGCTCGAGCGCGCCGAACTCGGCTACAGCGAAGCCGCGGCGATCGCCGTGAACGAGGCTTTGCGGATCGCCGGTATCGGACTCGACGACGTCGCGGCCTTCGATCTCTACAGCTGCTTCCCGTTCCCGGTGTTCAACATCTGCGACGGCACCGGCCTGGCCCCCGACGACGAACGTGGCCTGACGCTCACCGGTGGCCTGCCCTTCTTCGGCGGCCCGGGCAACAACTACTCGATGCACGGCATCGCCGAGGCCGTCAACGAAATGCGCGACAAGCCAGGTCAATTCGCGCTTGTCGGTGGCAACGGCGGTATCGCGAGCAAGTACTCGGTCGGCATCTACTCCACCGAGCCCGCCGACTGGGTGGCCGACGGCAGCGCCGCCCTGCAAGACGAGTTCGATGCGCAGGAGCGCGTCGCCATCACCGAAATGGCCGACGGCCCGGCGACCATCGAGACGTACACCGTCCGCTACGACTGGACGCCGCGCACCGGCATCATCATCGGGCGTCTGGATTCCGACGGCAGCCGCTTCCTGGCGACGACGACGGACGAGGCGCTGGTGCAGTTACTCTCCGAGGGCGAGCCGCTCGGTGTGAAGATCATGGTCCAGTCCGGCGAGAAGCGGAACACCGCGACGCTGGCGTAGGGCGCGCACCCGCGTCGGACCAACGCGAAATCAACGCCATGGTCGTTCCCCTCGAACTTTTACGACCATGGCGTTGATTAGGGCGCTAACGGGACAGAACTAGACGAGCGTCGCCAACTTGCCCGCGAGCCGCTCGACGTATGCCGATACCTCGGCCTCGGACTTGTCCGGCAGCCCGAACAGCACTTCGGTGACGCCCAGTTCGCGCCAGCGCGCGAGCTTCTCGGGGTCCGGCTTGAAGTCCAGCGCCACAATCTGCGGTGCACCGTCTCGCCCGGCGGCGGCCCAGGTGTCCTGCAGCAGCTTGACGGGCTCGTCGATGTTGAAGTCGCGTGGCGTGGTGATCCAGCCGTCGGCCGACTTGGCGATCCACTTGAAGTTCTTCTCGTTGCCGGCCGCACCGACCAGGACCGGGATGTGCGACTGCACGGGCTTGGGCCAGGCCCACGACGGCCCGAAGTTCACGAATTCGCCTTCGTAAGAGGCCTCTTCCTGGGTCCACAGTGCGCGCATGGCTTCCAGGTATTCGCGCAGCATGGTGCGGCGCCGGCCCGGGGGAACGTTGTGGTCGGTGAGTTCGTCGGTGTTCCAACCGAATCCGACCCCCAGTGACACGCGTCCGCCGGACAGGTGGTCCAGGGTGGCGATGGATTTGGCCAGCGTGATCGGGTCGTGCTCGACGGGCAGCGCGACGGCCGTCGACAACCGCACCCGCGAGGTCACCGCGCACGCGGTGCCCAGCGATACCCATGGATCGAGGGTGCGCATGTAGCGGTCATCGGGCAGAGACTCGTCACCGGTGGTCGGATGAGCGGCCTCCCGCTTGATGGGGATGTGGGTGTGCTCGGGGACGTAGAACGTCGTGAAGCCGTGATCGTCGGCGAGTTTGGCGGCCTTGGCCGGGGCGATGCCGCGGTCACTGGTGAAGAGAACAAGCCCATAGTCCATGACCAGAATTAGAACGTGTTTCAGTCGCAGTAGCAAGACGGTGCGTCTCGTGGGGCGGTGGAGCGAAGAGAAAACTTCACCGCGAGCGATACCCGCGACGTGCGCCGATGCGTTTGCTGGGATCACCGGCATGACGACCGAACGCATCGCCGACCACGTCAAGTTCGCCTACTGGGTGCCCAACGTCAGTGGCGGCCTGGTCACCAGCGATATCGAGCAGCGCACCGACTGGAACTACGAGTACAACAAGAAACTCGCGCAGACCGCGGAGGTCAACGGCTTCGAGTACGCGCTGTCGCAGGTTCGCTACGAGGCCAGCTACGGCGCGGAGTACCAGCACGAATCCACCAGCTTCAGTCTCGCCCTGTTGCTGGCCACCCAGAAGCTCAAGGTCATCGCCGCAGTTCATCCGGGTCTCTGGCAGCCGGCGGTGTTGGCCAAGCTCGGTGCCACCGCGGACCACCTCAGCAATGGCCGCTTCGCCGTCAACGTCGTCTCCGGCTGGTTCAAGGACGAGTTCACCCACCTGGGTGAACCCTGGCTCGAACACGACGAGCGCTACCGGCGCAGCGCGGAATTCCTGCAGGTTCTCCGCAAGATCTGGACCGAGGACGACGTCGATTTCCGCGGCGACTTCTACCGGATCCACGATTTCACGCTCAAGCCCAAGCCGCTCAACACCCCCGAGCGTCCCAACCCCGAGCTGTTCCAGGGCGGCAACTCGACCGCGGCCCGTCGTAACGGCGGCTATTACGCCGACTGGTACTTCTCCAACGGCAAAGACTTCGACGGCCTCACCGAACAGCTCGTCGAGGTACGCGATCACGCGCGCAACGCAGATAGAGAGGTGAAGTTCGGTCTCAACGGGTTCATCATCGCCCGCGACACAGAGAAAGAGGCGAAGGAAGTCCTCCGCGAAATCGTGGCCAAGGCCAACAAGCCCGCGGTCGAAGGCTTCCGCAGTGCGGTGCAACAGGCCGGCAACTCCACGGGTGACAAGAAGGGTATGTGGGCCGATTCCAGTTTCGAAGATCTGGTGCAGTACAACGACGGCTTCCGCACCCAGCTGATCGGCACACCTGAGCAGATCGCCGAACGCATCGCCGCCTACCGCAAACGTGGCGTGGACCTGATCCTCGGCGGGTTCCTGCATTTCCAAGAGGAAATCGAGTACTTCGGTGCCAACGTGCTGCCGCTGGTCCGCGAAATCGAGGCAGCCGAAACCGATTCCGCTGACGCACCCGTCCTGGTATCAGCTTGAGACCGCGCTGACACCACGCACGCGCGCCCGGCACCCAGGCGGGTGCGCTAGCGTGGAAGATCGAATCGCTCACGTGGTCGGTATTCATGCCTGCGTGAACACACGTCGCGAAGCTTGATAGCACAGGAGAGGTCATGACCTACCCGCCCAGTAATCCCGGATACCCGCCGCCGAACCCGCAGTCGGGTTCGCAGTTCGACGCCACCCAGCAGTTCGCCAAGGCGGTCCCCGCACCGGCTCCGGCAGCCCCGGCGGCGGCCCCGGCCGCCGCGCAACCCGGCGAGAACAAGCTGCCCGAGATCCTGCTGGCAGTCGTGGCCATCGCCGGCCTGCTCATCTACTTCGTGAGCTTCGCCCTCGATGCCTCGACCTCGCAGGGAATGGTCGTGCTCGTCGCGCTGCCGCTGTTGGCAGGTCTTTTGGCCGGTGTCAGCCTGCTGCCCAAGCAGAACAAGTACACGGGAGTGGTCGCAGCCATCGCGACGATTCCGTTCTTGTTCGTGATCGGCGCCGTGGTGTCCAGCGGTGGATCGGCCGACTGGACCATCTGGGTTCTCCTGGTCCTCACTCTGGTCCAGGCCGGTGCCGCCATCGCCGCGCTCCTGTTCGAAGCGGGCATCATCACGCCCCCGGCCCCCAAGCCGCAGTTCGACCAGCAGCCGCAGTACGGCCAGTACGGTGGCCCGTCGCAGTACTACGGCCAGCAGCACCAGCCGCAGCACGGTGGCCAGCCCTACCAGCAGGCTCAGCCGCAGCAGCCCGGATATCCCTCGCAGTACGGCGGCTACTCCGGCGGCCCGAACACCGGTGGCTACCCCGTGCAGTCCCCGCAGGGCCAGCAGGGTCAGCAGCCGAGCGGTCCGCCGACGCCTCCGACCGGCTACCCCACCTACGGCCAGCCGCAGCAGTCGGGCTCGCCCTCCGGCGCTCCGGCACAGCAGCCGCCTTCACAGCAATCTGGCCCTGCGCCGTCGTAAGCTGATCGGCGCGTGCGCTTCCCGCGCACGCGCCGATCATCGCGAGGAGCAGCCCACCAAGTGAGTAACCGGCCAGTCGGCACCCGCCAGGCGCGTGAGTTGCTCCGGGTCGCGTTCGGGCCGTCCGTCGTCGCGCTGGTGGTCATCGCCGCGGTTGTGTTGTTGCAACTGCTGATCGCCAACAGCGATATGACGGGCGCGCTCGGTGCGATCGCCAGCATGTGGCTGGGCGTGCACCAGGTGCCAGTCTCCATCGGCGGCCGCGAGCTGGGTGTGATGCCGCTGCTGCCGGTGATGGCGATGGTCTGGGGCACCGCGCGCACGACCGCCGCGGCCACCGCCCCGAATTCCTCGTGGTTCGTCACCCGCTGGGTCGTCGCCTCGGCATTGGGCGGGCCCATTCTGATCGCGGCCCTCCTGCTGGCCGTCATCCATGACGCCGCCTCGGTCATCGGCGAACTACAGACCCCCAATGCCCTGCGGGCTTTCTGCAGCGTGCTGCTGGTGCACGTGATCGGTGCGCTGATCGGCGTCGGGTCCAAAGTGGGCCGACGTACGTTGGCCGTCCTGCCGCTGCCGGATTGGCTGCCCGACGCGATCCGGGCCGCCGTCGCCGGCGTCCTCGCCCTGTTCGGGCTTTCCGGTGCGGTGACTGCGGTGTCCCTGGTGGTGCATTGGGGCACGATGCACGATCTGTTCGCGATCACCGACAGCTTGTTCGGCCAGCTCAGCCTCACGCTGTTGTCGATCCTCTATATCCCCAACGTGATCGTGGGAGCCTCGGCCATCGCGGTCGGATCCAGCGCCCATGTCGGGTTGGCCGCCTTCAGCTCGTTCACCGTGTTCGGCGGCGACATACCCGCGGTGCCGGTGCTGGCCGCGGTGCCCACGCCGCCGCTGGGCCCGATCTGGGTGGCGCTCCTGATCGTGGGGGCGGCCTCGGCCGTGGCGGTGGGGCAGCAGTGTGCACGACGGCCGCTGCCGATCGTGGCGGCTACCGGGAAGTTACTGGTGGCCTCGGCGCTGGCCGCGGTGACGATGGCGCTGGCCGGTTTCGCCGGTGGCGGTCGGCTGGGCAACTTCGGTTCCGTTGGGGTGGATCAGGCGACGTTCGCGCCTGCGGTGTTCCTGTGGTTCGTCGGGATCGGCGGACTGACGGTGGCGATGTCCGGTGGACTGACCCGCAAGCCCCGACCGGTGGCCCCGGCCAAGCCGGAGCCCGAGCCGGTAGCCCCGCAGCCCGAACCAGAGGTTGAGGAAGAGCCTGAAACCGACGTCGTCGACGAGGACGTCGTCGCCTACGACGAGCCAGACCCGGAACCGGAGCTCGAACCCGACGAGCCGCTGGTGTCCTGGTCGGCCGAGGAGACGCAGGCCGACGAGCCCGCGCCCGAGTACGTCGATCGGTATGTCGAGTACGACGACGTGCAGGAAACCGTCAACGAACCCAGCCCCCGACGTTATGAAGACCTCGATGACGATCCCGAGGACCACTTCATCGTCGACGACATCCCCGACGACCCAGCGACCGGCGATCAGCCGCGCCGTGCGGGCGACTAGGCTGCTGCGCGTGCAGCAACCGTTACAAGTGCCTCCGAGTGCACCGGCACGGCTGGTAGTGCTGGCTTCGGGGACAGGGTCGTTGCTCGCCTCGCTACTGGCCGCCGCCGTCGACGACTATCCGGCGCGCGTCGTCGCAGTCGGCACCGACCGCAAATGTGCCGCGTTGGACATCGCCGCCGCGGCGGACGTGCCGTCGTACACCGTGCGGCTGGGTGATCATCCGGACCGCGCCGCCTGGGACGCCGCGCTCACCGAGGCCACCGCCGAGCACGAGCCCGATCTGGTCGTCTCGGCCGGATTCATGAAAATTCTGGGCGGCCAGTTCCTTTCCCGATTCCCCGGCCGCGTCGTCAACACCCACCCCGCACTGCTGCCCGCGTTCCCCGGGGCGCATGCGGTGCCGGAGGCGTTGGCGTACGGCGTGCGGGTGACGGGCTGCACCGTGCATCTCGTGGACTCCGGCATGGATACCGGGCCGATTCTGGCCCAGCAGGCCATCGAGGTGCTCGATGATGACACCGAAGAGACTTTGCATGAACGCATCAAGGTGGTCGAACGTCGACTACTGGTGGATGTGCTGGCCGCGCTGGCAACCCGCGGCGTGACCTGGACTGGACGAAAGGCGACCATCGGATGTTGAGGATGACAGCGTGAGCGAGAAGAAACCGATCCGGCGAGCGCTGATCAGTGTCTACGACAAGACCGGGCTGGCCGATCTGGCCCGCGGCCTGCACGAGGCGGGCGTGGCCATCGTCTCCACCGGGTCGACCGCCAAAACCATTGCCGCCGCCGGTGTTCCGGTCACCCCCGTCGAAGACGTCACCGGCTTCCCCGAGGTGCTCGACGGCCGCGTCAAGACCCTGCACCCGCGCGTGCACGCCGGCCTGCTGGCCGACACCCGCAAGCCCGAACACGTTGCGGCCCTGGCCGAGCTCGAGGTCGAGGCGTTCGAGCTCGTGGTGGTGAACCTCTACCCGTTCACCGAGACCGTGGAGTCCGGGGCGTCGGTGGACGAATGTGTCGAGCAGATCGACATCGGCGGGCCGTCCATGGTTCGCGCGGCCGCCAAGAACCACCCGAGCGTGGCCGTGGTCGTGGATCCGCTGGGCTATGACGGCGTGCTGGCCGCGGTCCGCGCGGGCGGTTTCACCCTCGACGAGCGGAAGAAGCTGGCGTCGTTGGCCTTCCGGCACACCGCCGAGTACGACGTGGCCGTTGCCGGCTGGATGGGGTCGACGCTGGCCCCCGCGGAAGATTCGGTGCCTGCGTCCTTGCCCCAGTGGTTCGGGGGTACCTGGCACCGCAGCGCGGTCCTGCGCTACGGCGAGAACCCGCATCAGCAGGCCGCGGTGTACCGCGACGACTCCGCGTGGCCCGGACTGGCCCAGGCCGAGCAGCTGCACGGCAAGGAGATGTCCTACAACAACTACACCGACGCCGATGCGGCGTGGCGGGCGGCGTTCGACCACGAAGAGATCTGCGTGGCGATCATCAAGCACGCCAACCCGTGTGGCATCGCGATCTCCTCGGAATCGGTGGCCGATGCACACCGCAAGGCCCACGAGTGCGATCCGCTGAGCGCGTTCGGCGGCGTCATCGCCTCCAACACCGAGGTCAGTGTCGAGATGGCCGAGACCGTCGCCGACATCTTCACCGAGGTCATCATCGCCCCGGCCTACGAGGCCGGCGCAGTCGAAATCCTGGCCCGCAAGAAGAACATCCGCATCCTGGTGGCTTCCGAGCCGCTGGTCGGCGGCATCGAGCTGCGCCAGATCAGCGGCGGCGTTCTGCTTCAGCAGCGCGATGCACTCGACGCCGAAGGCGATGATCCCGCCAACTGGACCCTGGCCACCGGTGAGCCGGCCGACCCGCAGACCCTGAGCGATCTGGTCTTCGCCTGGCGGGCCTGCCGCGCGGTGAAGTCCAACGCGATCGTGATCGCCAAGGACGGCGCCACCGTGGGTGTCGGTATGGGACAGGTGAATCGCGTCGACGCGGCCGGGCTGGCCGTGCAGCGAGCGGGCGATCGAGTGCCCGGTTCGGTCGGTGCCTCCGATGCGTTCTTCCCGTTCCCCGACGGCTTGGAGACGCTGACCAACGCCGGCGTCAAGGCTGTCGTGCACCCGGGTGGATCGGTGCGTGACGCCGAGGTGACCGCCGCCGCCGAGGCTGCGGGCATCACGCTCTACCTCACCGGTGCAAGGCATTTCGCGCACTAGTTTTGGGTCTTCGCACTGCCGCACCGCCTTTTTGCCGCCGCCCCTCACACTGCCGCACCGCCGTTTTCTACACCAGGGCTGTTGATCGCGTGGTCTAGCGACCCTGGCGTAGAAAACGGTGCATGGCTGCCACGAGGGTGTGCACCAATTCCTCTGGGCTGTGACGGGTTCACGATCGCGACCCTGGTGTAGAGAACGGCGTCGCGCCGCACTATCCACAGCGTACGGTTCATCCACAGAATCGACTGAGGCGTACGTGGGCACCGTCAATCCGTCGGTCACGCTGCCGACCATCGGTGCCCATGAACGCGCCATTCATCGGATCCGAAGCACTGGCAGCCGGCGTCCTCACGCGAGGGCAGCTGCGATGGCGTTACACCTCGGCGCACCCACGCGTGTATCTGTCGAAGAATGCTGTCGCAACGCTGGCAGACAACACCATGGCCGCGTGGTTGTGGACTGGCCGTCGCGGGATCATCGCCGGCCGCGCGGCGGCAGCGCTTCATGGGGCGCAATGGGTCGACGACGACGCTCCTGTAGAACTGATCGTCGAGCATGGGCGTCGCAGGCGCGGCGTCATCGTGCGCGAGGAACGTATCAGGCCCGACGAGATCTGCCGGATTGGCGAGTTCAGCGTCACCACACCGCTCCGCACGGCGCTTGATCTCGCGCGTTTTCTTCCTCGCGACGACGCGGTCGCCCACCTCGACGCGCTGGCCATCGCCACGGGCGTCGAAGCGGCGCCGGTGCTCGAACTGGCAGCCCGATATCGCAGCCTGCGTGGAATACGAAGTGCCCGAACGGCACTCGACCTGATGGACCCCGGTGGTCAATCTCCGAAGGAGACTTGGCTGCGGCTGCTCCTAATCGATGCGGGGTTTCGACGACCCCGCACTCAGATCCGGGTGACCGATGGTTTCGCCGAGGCGTTCATCGACATGGGTTATGACGACGTCAAAGTCGGCCTCGACTACTTGGGCAAGCACCACGCCACGGACCGGCCCCGCTATGTGCACGACATTGGGCGCAACGCGCTCATCGAACGTGAAGGGTGGATCAACATCCACGTCGTGGCCGAACACAGCAAAGCATTCATCCTGTACCGCGTGCGAGAGGCCTTTGCGCGGCGCGACGCTTCGCCGTTTTCTACGTGAGGGTCGCTAGACCACAAGGTCTGCAGCCCAGGCGTAGAAAACGGCGCGGACGTCTGGCCGGGCAGTTCACGGTTTTCTACACCAGGGTTGCTGGACCGTGAGATCAACAGCCCACACGTAGAAAACGGCGCGATGGCGGGGCGCACTGCGATGGCGGGGCGCACTGCGCAGGCGAGGTGCAGGCGCGCCATGGCGAGGCGCAGCGTCGCATTCGAGCCGCCAAACGGCAGCCCTTACGCGCTCGCCTCGTCCTCGACCTCAGCGGTCGCGTACGCGATGAACGACGTGATCTCCTCGACGGCGTGCCGCGCGTCGGGGTTGATGTCGAAGCTCAGCTGGAACATGTGCATTGCCCTGTCCCACACCTGAACCCACGCCGGAACACCGGCGGCCTGCAGCTTGTCGGCCAGGGCGAAGGCGTCGTTCAGCAGCATCTCGTGAGTGCCTACCTGGAGCAGGAACGGGCCGAGCCCGTGCAGGTCCGCCTCGGGCGGCATCACCGGCGTGGGCCGGGTGCCGTTGACCGTGGCGAACACGTCGTAGATGAACTTCACGGTCATGAACGGGAACATCACGTCGCGATGCTCTTGCAGCGCACGGTATTTCAGGTCCATGTCGGACGAGGTCAGCGGTGAGAGCAGGACCTGCCCGGCGGGAACCGGCCGCCCGGCGGCGCGGGCGGCCCGGGCGGTGTCGGCGGCCATCAGTCCGCCGGCCGAGTCCCCGGCCAGGACAATTCGATTGGGTGCGAACCCGAGCGACAGCGCCAGGCGGTAGCCGTCGAGCCCGTCGGCCACGGCGTCCTCGATGTCGGCCTGCGGGGCCAGGCGGTAGCCGACGTTGAGCACGCGCGCCCCGGTGGCCGCGGAAAGCTTCGACACGAAGCGGCGGTGCGAGTTCAGGCCGAGGGTCACCAGCGCCGAGCCGTGCAGGTAGACGATCACCCGGTCGGAGTCGCGGGCCTCGGGGGCGATCACCCATTCGGCCGGGCAGTTGGGCAGCGCCACCGGTGTCACCTCGGTGCCGGGCAGCGGCTTGATGAACCGCAGCGGCCGGTCGATGACGTCGAGGTGTGCACGCTGCAGCACCGCAGGGGCGACGCGGTTGATGCCCAGTCCGATCAGGGTCAGCAGACCCAGCAATGGGCGGACGAAGATCGCGGTGGTCCAGCCGAGTGCTCTGGACTGCAAGGATGCGGGGCCGAAGTGCACGGTGGCCGGCCGGCTACGCCAATCGAGCGAATTCACGGTACCTAGGGTACCGGGTACCTGAAATCGCTCGGATCAGGGCAGGGTGACGGTGGCCTGGGCTTCGATCGCCTTGTTGACGTCGGTCAACGCGCTCCTGTCGCGTTCCAGCGCGTCGGCGTTGATCTGCAGCACGTACACGGCGCCGGGCGCCTGGATCACGATGGTGGTCTGGGTGATCGCTCGCCGCTGTTCGGCCTTCGCGTACGAGCCGGCCAGGTGGACCGAGGGGAATCCGCTGATCTCCCCACGGGTCACGTCACCATTCGCCTTGTAGTCCGCCAGGTTCTGCAGTTCGTTGGGGGCGAACTCGAGCAGCTTGTTCGGATCGACGTCACCGGTCAGCTTGGAGATCAGCGAGATGACCGACGGCGGATCCGGCGGGTTTGTCGGGTCGTTGACCATCGCCGAGTACGCCCAGGCCGGTGTGCGGGTGCCTGCGTCGATCCAGCCGGGCGGAGTCGGCCAGTTGAACACCGGTGCGCCCGGATCGCCGCGGTGGACCGGCGTTTCGACGAGGCCACTCTGCTTGATGTAGTCGGCAATGGTGAAGGCGTGTGCGGGCGCCTTGGGGGCGGTTGTGGTCTTCTCGCCGGAGGTATCGGTGGCGGTCGCGGACGTGGTGTCGCCGCCTGGGATGTCTTCTTCGCCTCCGGAGGTGACCGCGAAGATGATGCCACCGATGAGCAGGACCACCCCGGCGATCGCGGCCGCAGCCAGGACGACATTGCGCCGGTTGGCCGACTTCTGCGGGATCGGGGTATGCGGCAACGGCGGTGGACCGAAGTTGGTCTGCGGCGGCCCCACCGGCCCGGGCGGTCCCGACGGCCCGCTGAGGCCCTGCATACCGACCGGCGTATTGCTCGCGACGGGTTGGCGGGACGCGTTTTCGTTGCCTGCCCACGACGAGGTGAACACCGGCGGTTCTGACGGCGGTGCCTGCCGCGGGTTCGACGGCGAGAGTGGCGTCGGCGAGACAGGCGCCGGCGGCGGGTTCACCGGCTTCGGGATGATCAGGGGCGTGGTGGGCGGCGCCGGCTCGTGGGCCGGAGCCGGCGTACGCACCTCGGGGGTGGTTCCGGTGGCCGCCTCGGCCAGCGCGACGGCGAAGTCGTGGCAGGTGTCGTAACGGTCCTTGGCGTCCTTGGACAGCGCCTTGGCCATCACCGAATCGAACACGGCCAGTTCGGGTTTCGTGTCAGCCAGCTTCGGTGGCGGGGAGTTCAGGTGGTGGCTGATCACCACGGCAGGGTTGCTGTGCGCGAACGGCGGAGTGCCGGTGAAGAGGCGGTACGCCGTAGCGGCGAGCGAGTACTGGTCGGCCCGGCCGTCGAGGGGCTGTCCCATCAACTGTTCGGGCGCGGTGTAGGACATCGAGCCAACGGTGATGTTGGTCGAGGTGAGCCCGTTGACCTCGTCGGCGCGCCGCGCGATGCCGAAGTCGGTCAGCATGATGCGGCGCTTGGAACCCTGCTTGCTGGTCAGCAGGATGTTGGCGGGTTTCACGTCGCGGTGCAGCAGCTTGCGCTGGTGCGCGTAGTCCAGTGCGTCGCCGACGGCGGTGACGACCTCGATGACATCTTCGGCCGGCATGCCCTTGGGGTACTGGTCGTGCAGAAGCTTGGCCGCGTCGTGCCCGTCGACGAAATCCATCGAGATCCACAACCGGCCCTCGAATTCGCCGCGGTCGTGCACGCCCACGATGTGCGGATGCCACAGCGTGGCCGCCATGTCCGCCTCGCGGATGAACCGCTGCCGGAATTCGTTGTCGGAGCTGACACTGATGGGCAGCACTTTGAGAGCGTCCTCGCGGGGTAACCGCGGGTGGGACGCCAAATAGACCTCGCCCATGCCACCAGTGCCCACCAACCGCACGATGGTGAACCCTGCGAATTCCTGACCGCTAGCCAACGGCATGGAGCGCAGACTACCGGTAGCAACGCTCACGCAACGACTATGCCGGGGGAGTGGCTTCCACGCGCCGGATGCTAGTTCTGCCGGGTGGCGATGTGCGCGGGCGGGTTCAGTCGTAGCGTGGAGTGGTGAGCCAACCCAAAAACGATGGTCGCCGGCAGCCCGGCTCCGGCGATCTGCCCCGTACCGTCGGCGAGCTGCGCGCCTCCGGCCACCGTGAACGGGGCGTCAAAGCCGAAATTCGCGAGAACCTGCTGTCCGCACTTGCAGATCGCCGGGATCCTTGGTCTGGGATTCTCGGCTTTCAAGACACGGTGATCCCGCAGTTGGAGCGGGCGTTGATCGCCGGACACGACGTGGTGCTGCTCGGTGAACGCGGCCAGGGCAAGACGCGGCTGCTGCGGGCGTTGACGGGGCTGCTCGATGAATGGACGCCGGTGATCGCCGGGTCCGAATTGGGTGAGCACCCCTTCAGCCCGATCACGCCCGAGTCGATCCGCCGGGCCGCCGATTCCGGCGAGGACCTTCCGATCGAGTGGCGGCACCGCAGTGAGCGCTACACCGAGAAGCTGGCCACCCCGGACACCAGCGTGGCCGACCTCGTGGGCGACATCGATCCGATCAAGGTGGCCGAGGGGCGCAGCCTGGGTGACCCGGAAACGATCGCCTACGGGCTGATCCCACGGGCGCACCGCGGCATCGTTGCCGTCAACGAGCTGCCCGATCTGGCCGAGCGGATTCAGGTGTCGATGCTCAACGTGATGGAGGAGCGCGACATTCAGGTCCGCGGCTACACGTTGCGGTTGCCGCTCGACGTCCTCGTCGTCGCGAGCGCCAACCCCGAGGACTACACGAACCGCGGCCGGATCATCACCCCGCTCAAGGACCGGTTCGGCGCCGAGATCCGTACGCACTACCCGTTGGAGATCGACGACGAGGTCGGGGTGATCCGCCAGGAGGCCCAGTTGGCCGCCGAGGTCCCGGATTACCTGCTCGGCGTGCTGGCCCGGTTCGCCCGCAATCTGCGTGAATCGAGTTCGATCGACCAACGGTCCGGTGTGTCGGCCCGCTTCGCGATCGCCGCTGCCGAGACGGTGGCGGCCTCGGCGCGGCACCGCTCCGCGATTCTCGGCGAGGACGATCCGGTGGCACGGGTGGTTGATCTGGCCACGGTGATCGACGTGCTGCGCGGCAAGTTGGAGTTCGAGACGGGCGAGGAGGGACGTGAGCAGGCGGTGCTGGAGCACCTGCTGCGACGTGCCACCGCCGATACCGCGCAGCGGCTGCTGGGGGGTATCGACGTCGCCCCGTTGGTGGCTGCGGTCGAGGAGGGTTCGCCGGTGACCACCGGGGAGCGGGTGTCGGCCAAGGACGTCCTGGCCGCGCTGCCCGATCTGGCCGTGGTCGACGCGCTCGCCTCCCGGCTGGGCGCGGTGTCGGTCGGTCAGCGTGCCGCGGCCATCGAATTGGCTTTGGAGGCGCTGTATCTGGCCAAGCGGGTGGACAAGGTGACGGGGGAGGGCGAGACGGTCTATGGCTGATCCCGGTCGGGGACACGGGCACACCTCGCGCTATTCGCGATATACCGGTGGCCCGGATCCGCTGGCACCGCCGATCGATCTGCGCGACGCGCTCGAGCAGATCGGTCAGAGCGTCATGGAGGGCAGCTCGCCGCGCCGCGCCCTCTCGGAGCTGATGCGTCGCGGCACCGAGGGTATGCGCGGCACCGACCGCCTGGCGGCCGAGGCCAATCGGAAACGCCGGGAGTTGTTGCAGCGGCACAACCTTGACGGGACGCTGCAGGAGATCAAGAAGCTGCTCGACGAAGCCGTGCTCGCCGAGCGCAAGGAGCTGGCCCGCGCGCTCGACGATGATGCACGGTTCGGCGAATTGCAGATGGAGGCGCTTTCCCCGTCACCGGCCAAGGCGGTACAGGAACTTGCCGACTATGACTGGCGCAGCCCTGAGGCGCGGCAGAAGTACGAGCAGATCAAGGATCTGCTGGGCCGCGAGATGCTGGATCAGCGTTTCGCCGGAATGAAGGAGGCGTTGGAGAACGCCACCGACGAGGACCGGCAGCGGGTCAACGACATGCTCGACGACCTCAACGACCTGCTGGACAAGCACGCCCGCGGTGAAGATACCCCGCAGGACTTCCAGAACTTCATGGACAAGCACGGCGAGTTCTTCCCCGAAGGACCGCAGAACATCGATGAACTACTGGACTCGTTGGCCAAGCGGGCCGCGGCCGCGCAGCGGTTCCGCAACAGCCTGTCGGCCGAGCAGCGTGCCGAGCTGGATGCCCTGTCGCAGCAGGCTTTCGGTTCGCCGTCATTGATGAATGCGCTCAATCGGCTCGACTCACACCTGCAGGCCGCCCGGCCGGGTGAGGACTGGAGCGGTTCGGAGCGGTTCTCCGGAGGCGATCCGCTTGGCATGGGTGAGGGTGCCCAGGCGCTGTCCGACATCGCCGAGTTGGAGCAGTTGGCCGACGCGTTGTCGCAGAGTTACGCCGGGGCGTCGATGGACGACGTCGACCTTGAGGCGTTGGCCCGCCAGCTCGGCGACGACGCCGCGATCGACGCCCGCACCCTGTCCGAACTGGAGAAGGCCCTGGTCAACCAGGGCTTCATCGACCGAGGTTCCGATGGGCAGTGGCGGCTTTCACCCAAGGCCATGCGTCAGCTCGGCCAGACCGCGTTGCGTGATGTGGCGCAACAACTTTCGGGTCGACACGGCGAGCGGGACACCCGACGCGCCGGGGCGGCGGGGGAGTTGACCGGGGCCACCCGCCCCTGGCAGTTCGGCGACACCGAACCGTGGAACGTCACCCGCACGGTCACCAATGCGGTGCTGCGACAGGCCGGTACCGGAATCGCCGAGCGACCGATTCGGTTCGCGGTCGAGGACGTCGAGATCTCCGAGACCGAGACCCGCACCCAGGCGTGTGTGGCGCTGCTGGTGGACACCTCGTTCTCGATGGTGATGGAGAACCGCTGGCTACCGATGAAGCGCACCGCGCTGGCGCTCAACCATCTGGTGAGCACCCGGTTCCGCTCGGATGAGTTGCAGATCATCGCCTTCGGCCGGTACGCGCGCACGGTAACCGCGGGCGAGCTGACCGGATTGGAGGGTGTGTATGAGCAGGGCACCAATCTGCACCATGCGCTGGCCCTGGCGACGCGGCATCTGCGTCGTCACCCCAATGCGCAACCGGTCGTGCTGGTGGTGACCGACGGCGAGCCCACCGCCCACCTGGAAGGATATGGACACGGGACTGCGCCCAATTCGGCGACTCCGTCGCCGGAAGTCTTCTTCGACTACCCGCCACACCCCCGCACCATCGCCCACACCGTGCGGGGTTTCGACGAGGTGGCCCGGCTCGGTGCTCAGGTGACGATCTTCCGGTTGGGCTCCGACCCCGGGCTCGCCCGGTTCATCGACCAGGTGGCGCGTCGCGTGCAGGGCCGGGTCGTCGTGCCCGATCTCGACGGGCTGGGTGCCGCGGTGGTCGGCGACTACCTGCACTCGCGTCGGCGCTAGTTTGCGACACAGTCGGCGCGCCGCGGGCTCGCGTAGTCTCTGGGGGCGATGGGGGTCATGAAGCGCGGTGCGGGTGTGGTCGTGTTGGCGGCCGGACTGATTCTCAGCGGGTGCACGCAGATGACCGACGGCACCGCGAAGGCCGGCTTCGCACCACCCGGAGCGCCCTCGGGAGCGTCCGGT
Organism: Mycolicibacterium peregrinum; assembly: GCF_001665625.1. Lineage (GTDB taxonomy): Bacteria > Actinomycetota > Actinomycetes > Mycobacteriales > Mycobacteriaceae > Mycobacterium > Mycobacterium peregrinum_B. The sequence continues at coordinate 26,259 of NZ_LZSY01000093.1, forward strand.
TACAAGGCCCAAACCTGCGAGCAGTTGCACTCGGACGCCTGGATCGAAGTTCCCGGGACCGGGCCCGACGAGCCGCGGGTGCGTGTCGCGCAACCACCGGGCTGGGTGCCGGTGCCTGAGTTCGCCAAGGGCCCGGTCAAACTGGTGCTGCGTAACGAATCCCTCACTGACGGTGTGACGAATCCAGCCATCTCGGTGTCGATCGGAGATGCGACGGACGGGGACCGGTCGCCCAAGGACCTGCTGAGTGACACGATCAAGGGCTTCCAATCCATCGGCGCGCAGAACATCACCCAGGTGCCTTCCGAGATCTGTGGTTTCCCGGCGCTGATGGTCAACTACACGACCCCGCCCGACGACAAGATCAGCAAGACCAGCTACGTGACGTCCGTGTCGGTGATGGTGCCGCTCGGAGCGAAGGTCTGGAACATCGTGGCGTTGGCGCAGAGCACGGCGCCCAACAATCCCACCTTCATGGCCGACGCGCAGGTGATGTTGGCGGGGTTGCGGATTGCGATGCCGCGCTGATCCGGCATTTGTTCGACGTCGGAGTGTGCGCGAAACTCTTCATTCATTGCGTGGGCAATAAGCGGCGCGACTTCGGTTGGCGGTGCGACACTTCGACAATGAAACTTTTGCGTAGCGCAACGCTATTCGACATTTCTTGATCGGTTCTTTCAATTCATTGCAAAGGCAATCAAACGGCGAAGGTCGATTCGTTCGGCGTACCCCCGCCAAGGCTGTGGCGACGCTGCAAGTCGAATTAACATCGATTTGACCTGGACATACATGAGTGTCGGGGCCGCGCCGGGCAGATGTCTGCGCCTGGGGCCGGTGGAAATCGACGACCGGGTTAAAGCGGTTTGTGTCGCTACATTCGCTCGGCTCTTGCCGGCTGTAGTTAACGGATTCGCCAGTAATTTTCCTGTCGTTATCGGTTGCGGGAGTGAATGTGGAGACTTAGCATTCTCAGGAGTTTCTAAGTTGCCGTCGGCGGATCTCCAAGTCGGCCGTACCGTCCTCTAGTTAAGGGGTCCACCGCATGGCTGTACGTCCGCTCGTCACCACTGGTGCCGCACTTCTCAGCGCAGCTGCAGTCGTCGCCGCGACTCCGGCATTGTTCGTGCCCCGTGACCACGTCACGGTCGCCGCGCCGACCGCAGCCCTGGAACCGACGAAGCTGACGCAGGACCAGATCAATCTGCTTGCGCTGTCGCTGCAGGGTGCCTGGCAGTCCTTCACTCAGGGGTACGGCGGTATCTACATCCCCGGCCAGGTTCCCGAGATCGATCCGGTCACCGGTGAGATCGTCACCGATGCCGACGGCAACCCGGTGATGGTCGATGCGCCCGGTGACTGCACCGCCGCCGGAGCCGTGTGCCAGAAGGGCTTCACCGGACTGGCGTACTACCTCAGCGACAACATCCTGCCGCTCGGCGACGTGGACAACATCTTCTTCGAGGGCGGCTTCACCGAGCTGGCGCACGTGGCCATCCGCACCGTGGCCGTCGCCATCGATTCGGTTGACCCGACCGGCCGGCTGGATCTGACCAAGCGTGTCGACGACTTCTTCGAAGGTGGCGCAACGCAACTCATCGGCAACCTGTTGCTCGACAACCTGCCGCAGGACGGCTATGCCTACGGTCTGACCAACTCGTTCTTCTTCGGGTATGGCGACAACAGCGGCATCTGCGCGGCGTTCACCTATGTCGTGGATGCGATCGCCCAGGGCACGCCCACTCCCACTCCGAATCTGATCAATCCGCTCGACTCCGGCCCTTCCCTGCTCTCGACCGAGGAGGAGAGCAACAGCGACACCATGCTGCTGGCCAAGAAGGAGACCGGCACGGCCGTCACCAGCCTGCCGGGGCCGGCATCGCTGCTGAACCTGTCGACGCAGTCGCCGTTCAAGAAGCTGTTCAAGTCGCCCTTCCAGGCCCCCGCCGAGGACGAGACGAACCTCGTCAACACCCTCGACACCACCGATCCGGGCGCGGTCAAGGACACCGAGAACCCGGTCGAGGGTGGGACCGTTCCGTTGGGCGCCGAGATTCCGAAGCTGGATCTTCCGAAGTTTGAGCTTCCCAAGGCGCCGGAATTCAAGGTGCCCGAATTCAAGACGCCGGAATTCAAGACGCCGGACCTGACGGTCCCAGAGGTCAAGACGCCGGACGCCACGGTGCCCGAGATCAAGGCGCCGGAACTCAAGCCCGACCTCCCCAAGATCAACGTGAAGGAAAAAGAGGTCACCGGCGAAGACGGCACCAACACCGGCGTTGACACCCGGACCGGTAACAAGGTCGCGCCGCCCATCCTCTTCGGTGACGGCAAGCCGAAGGGCGAGTCCAATGGCAGCAAGTTCCTGAAGAAACTGGGCGAGGCCGTCAAGAACGCCACCGACGCCGGCAAGGACAAGGGAACCGACGGCGGTGATAAGTAGTCGTGCGGCCAGAAAACTGAGTGCGATCTCAGTTTCTTCTCAGGTCTCACGACTGCCGGTGAAGTTCGCTCAGGTCCGTGAGCTGGGCATATTGACTGCCGTGTAAGGCGAAGTGCTTCCGACGTTTGTCGGCGGCGAACTCAACCCGGAAATGCCGGCGTATTCAATGGCCGCCGTGATTGCTTTCGCGACGGGACACTGCCAGTTTTCGGCCGGGATTTCCGGCACACCGACGGCCGAGGTTCGTGCCGGCCGGGAACGAGCCGTGACGCCGGCCGTGTCCGCACCGGATGACGGTGCGTCGGCGCCGGGGTCATGCGCGCTGACCTAGGGAGATGAGTGGGCGGCTGCCAGTTGACCGAGGCGGGCGTGAGAGTGTGCCCGACCGCTACCTTCGGTGTTCGCGCCACGGATTCCGTATGCGACCACCCGCACTTTTGTGCCGGGTGTGCGCATCGGCGACGGTATCCGAAATTAGCTGAAAGTGAATCGATCGGGCATGCCGTGTTCGGCACCGAAATATTTGTCGGTGCCGTCCCGCAAAAACAGCGCTGTGGCAGTGCATCAGGGGTCCTGTCCTGCGGCGGGAGAGGTTGCGGGAGGTGGTGACGGGAATTACCCTTCTCAAAGACTTCTAAGGTAGTACGCAGATACCGAGCCGGATTCTCAGGAATCCGGCTCGCGCTTGAGATAAGGGGCCACACCCACATGGCAGTCCGTCCGCTCGTCACCACTGGTGTGGCCCTGCTCAGTGCGGGTGCGCTGGTGGCCGGGACCCCTGCGCTGTTCGTTCCTCGCGACGAGATCACGGTTGCCGCCTCAACTGCGGAAGCCACGGTGCACCGGACCATGACGGCCGAGCAGATCAACCTTGTGGCGCTTTCGCTGGAAGCGGCCTTGGGTTCCTTCCTCGATGGTTACGGCGGCTATTACTACCAAGGCTATGTTCCCGCCCCGACCCCCGGCTACATCCTCAATGAGGACGGGACTCTCCTCTTAGATCCAGATGAGGACACTCCGGCGGACACCGCTCTTGTCGGTCCGGATGGAAAGCCCCTTTACAAGGACGCGGAGGGCAAGATCCCCGCGACTGTCGGCGACATGGGCGACGGCGTTCAGTTCTACAACGCCTTGGGCAACAAGGTCAACGAGAACTACTACGACCCGGGCAACTGCTCCGCAACCGGCGCGGTCTGCCATGACGGCTTCACCGGTCTGGCGTACTACCTCAGCGATAACATTCTGCCGCTTGATGTTTTCGACAACATCTTCTTCGAGGCGGGTGCCACCGAGTTCGCCTATCTCGGTTCAGTGGTCGCCGCCTCGATCGTCGATGCGTTCGACCCGACGCAACGCCTCCAGCTGTCGAAGCGGGTCGATGAGTTCTTCACCGGTGGGGCCACCATGGTCGTCGGCAGCATTCTGAACGACAACCTTCCGGATGGCAGTTTCGCGCAGGATCTGAGCAACTCGTTCTTCTTCGGGTACGGCGACGATACGGGCATCACCGCCGCCGTCAACTACATCGTCGACACCGTGAGGGCGGTGCTCACTCCCGAGGAGCCATCTGAAGAGGCCGGCACCTTGAGCCTCCTGTCGACGCAAGAAGAGACCACGTCGAAGGTGGAAGCCGGGCCAGGTTCGGTGACGTCCACGACCCTGCCGAACCTCAGCAAGCTGCTTAGCCTGCCGACGAACGTCGAGTCGCCCCTCAAGAAGCTGGCGGAGAAGCTCGAGGCGCCCGATGAGTCCAAGCTCGTCAAGACTCTCGACCTCAAGACCGAGGACGTCACGGTCGACGAGACGGCTGAGGACGGCACCGAGGCAGCCACACCCGTCGTCGAGGTCTCGAAGCCCGAGGCTCCGAAGTTCGAGCTGCCGAAACTGGATCTGGGCCTGAACCTGACGCCCAAGACCACGGTCAACGAGGCTGCGGAAGTCAAAGAGACTGCGGCACAAGAGGAGTCCGAGGAGAAGGCGAGCTCGGAGGAGAAGGCCGGCACTGCGGACTCGGCCGACACCGGTGCCACCGGTGCCACCGGCAAGACTGCGAACAAGTTCGCTCCGAAATCGCGCACCACTGAGCGCAAGAAGTCGGCAGGCGAGAAGTTCGTCGAGAACGCCACGAAGAATCTGGAGAAGGCGTTCAAGCCCACCACCAAGGCCGGTGCCGACAAGCAGGATACTGCGAAGGGTGCCACCGCCAAGGGTGCTTCCGACAGCGATTCCGGAGCCAAGGCCGGCAACACGCATGCCGATGCCAAGAGCGCCAAGGACAGCAAAGACAGCAAGGGTCACAAGGACAAGTAACGCCTGAACTGTCACGCAGCGGCCCCCTCCGATTTGGAGGGGGCCGTTGCGTTTTCACGTACTTGGATGGTCGCTGTGGACGGGCTGTGAATTCTCGTGATCATGTGCCGAACAGCAAATGAACAACGGCGCCAGTACCTATCGCACCTGGTCGCGGTGCCTTAGGTTCGCTGGCGGGCCAGTGGCAATGTCAGCTTCTTGGCCCCAATCTAGCTGCGGCGCAACGCCACTCACGAGAGGTAACAGGCATGGCAAAACATCGGAAGTTGTCCGAGCGGTCGGTTCGGACGCGGACGTTGGTCGGGGGTGTCATCGCGGGCGGTGCGTTGGCGGTGGCTTTGCCGACCGGGCTGGCATCCGCTGACTCCAGCAAGTCGGGCGACGCGGTTGGCCGCCCCGCTTTCGACAACCCCGCGCCGGGAGTCCGGGCGGCCCAGGCCGTCGGCGACAAGGTCTTCAACCAGACCCCCGGTGTCAACAAGACGCTCGACGACAGCCCGCTGGGCGAGGCGTACCACATCAACTTCGGCACCGGGAATTACGCCGATCCCAGCAAGGGCACCAACGGCGTGATCCAGGGCGAGCTGAACGTCAATGCCGGCAAGTACTACTACAACCAGACGCAGAAGTACTCGAATCAGTACCTGGGCAACAAGTTCCTCCCCGACGAGAAGGACCTGCCGGGCACCCTGCCCAAGGCCATCGCCGGCGACGGGCCCACCGCCAAGGTGTCGAGTGCCAAGCCTTCCAATTCGAACAAGGCTCTGACCTGCGTCGCCGCCGCGAGCTGCAACCACTGATCCCAGTTCACACAGACGGGCGGGCCTTCGGGCCCGCCCGTTTTGCGTCGGTAGCGGCCGTCAGGGCCTAATCAACCTGGTTACGGCGCTTCTTGCGCTTCACGCTCACGCTGCCCCAAAGGGAGAACCCGCGGATGTGTACGCGTGGTGCCCCGGATGTGCCGGCCCCGTCGACGCCGTGATCGAAGTTCCCCATCACGCCCACACCTTCGACATCCACATTCACCTCAGGTGGCACCAGGATGGTCTGCCCGCCGAAAATCGAATAGGTGCGGACGTCGACGTCGGGTGCGGTGAAGTCGGCGTAGCGCAGGTCCACCACTCCACCGCCGAAGAGGGCGAACGTCGTCAGCTTCTTGGGAACGTTCCACCGGCCACGGCGCTCGAACCCGCTCATGATCGCCAGCAGCAGCGTCGAGGGGGCGGGGCGACACTGGCTGGCCGAACAGTTCACCGCGCCCGGAAGGTCGCGGCTGAGCCGGGCCAGGTCGTCGTAGGTCTCCGCGGCGTAGGCCTTTGCTAGCCGGTCCTCGTATTCGTCCATCGGCAGCCGGCCCGCGGCGGCAGCATCGGTGAGCAGCTGCGCCACCTGGATGCGGTCGGTGTCGGCAGCCCGCATCGACCTGTCCTGCGGCGCTGAAGTGCTCATCGCTGTCGAGCCTACGACTATCGCTGTCACATGCAAGACCAGTAGCCAAACTGTGTCGCCAGGGGCGCGGGAGTGGCTGCCGCGCGACGCCGGTGATCTACCGGTCGCTACCCAGGTACTCCTCGAACGAAACGCCTTTGACTGCATTTTCCGGGGTCAGATTGGCCCCCGACCTGTAACCGGCGACGATCCGCCCGGGGATGGTGAGTCTGGCCACGCGACGAAGGCTGTTGTGTGCTGACAGATACATCTGGCCCAATTCTGGGTGACTGTGGATGCTGGGTCCGCCGATGTCGGACACCCTCCCCGCGGGTTCGGAATCGATCAACGCGACCAGTCTGGCGGCCACATCGCGGGTGTCGATCGGCTGGAATCGGACATCACGCAACGCCCACAAAACGGGCGAAAATCGCTGTGCCGAGAACGTCTTTTCGATTAGCTCGTGGAACTGCGTCGCGCGCAGGATCGAGTGCCCGACCCCCGACGTCTCGAGCGCCTGCTCGACCCGGAGTTTGGTCTTGTAATAAGGAAGCGGGATGTCCTCGATCCCGACGATCGAGATGTAGACGAGGTGCCCGACGCCCTTGCGTCGTGCGGCCTCGATCAGATTCCGGGCCGCCCGGACGTCCTTACTGCCGGTGGGTTGCGTGGCGCAATGGACGACGGCGTCCACGCCGTCGAGTGCGGCGTCCAATCCGCCGGGGGACAGCAGGTCGGCCTGGTGCCAGTGCACACCCGTGTAGCCGACCCGTTCCCGACGGCTCAACGCGCGGACGTGATGACCGGCATCGATGGCCTCCGGCACCACATGGTGGCCGAGACTGCCGGTCGCCCCGGTGACGAGCACAGTGCGTGGCATGTGGGCCACGCTACCGACGCGTCACCGCGGCTGTCAGCGATTACGGCGGGTGCGTCTTACGCTGCGGCGTGCTTCGGGGCCTTCTTCGCCTGCTTCTTCGACTCCTTGACTTTCGCCTTGGCGTCGTCGGCTGTCTTGTCGATCTTCTTCGCGGTCTCCTTGCCGGCCTTCTCCACCTTGTCGGCGGTGTCCTCCGCGGCTTGACGCACCTTGGCGACCGTTTCCTTCACCGACTTCTTGAGCGGATTGTTCGCGTCGGTGGCGTGGCGGGACTTGGCCTTTGTCTTGGCCGATTCGGAGAGTTTCGTGACACTCTTGGAGAGCGCGGAGTCCTTCGACGAATCCTGTTCCAGACCAAGGTCGTTGAGCGCGTCCCTGAGGGGCGTCGGCTTGGCGCCGGCGGCCGTGTCGGTCGCTTCGACGCTCAGCGTCTTCAACTGCGCGCCGGCCGACGGGAGCGCATTGACGGACTGGGTGCCCGGCTTCTTGTCGGCCGTGGAGCCGTTGACCTTCAACATGTTGTCGATGGCGGTTTCCATCTGAGCGTTCATGTCATCGAGGGCATGGGTGACCGGGGCCAGACCCTTCTCGACGGCATCGAACATCGGGTCGGCGCCCTTCTGCACGGCCTCCAGGGCGTCAGAAAGGGCCTTGGCGACTGCCACCGACGCGGCGTTCTTCACGAGCGGCTCCAAGTTCGCGCCCGGCAGTTTCGCGACCCACGCGTCCGGGTTCAGGGCGTTGGCCTGGATGCCGTCGATCAGCGCGTCGAACACAATTTGGTTGGCCGCCAGTTGTTGTGTCGGAGTGAGCGGGGAGTGCCAGAAGTATGCCTGCTCACCGGCTTCGTTGAACGTGCGTTCCAGGGTATCGGGGTCGACGTCCTGGTAACCCATGTTCACCAGCTTGCGCAGGGCGGGCTCGATGCTGTCGGTCAACGGCGTCGGGATGTCAACGCCCGGAACGAGGTTGAGCAGATGCGGTGCCATCCGGAACGGCTCCAGCAACGGCAGATTGCCCGAGTCATACGTGATGTAGGTGGCGTTGCCTGGGAAGTCGAGGACGTTCACGTTGAAGAGTTTCAGCAAGTCGCCGAGGACAGGGATCATCTGCAGACCCTGGCCGCCGGTCGGGTCGATCATTACCTTCACGCCGTCACCGATGCCGGTGATCAGCCTCGGCAGCACATGGTTGCCGATGTTGTTGCCCTCGTCGGGCAGCAGGTAGGTGAGGAACACCCCGGCCGCGAGCGAGTTCGCCCAGGCCAGCGGGCTCAGCGTGGTGGGCACATCCGACAGCGGGTTGTAGGCCCAGGTGATGTCGAGGATCGAGGTGTTGAGCACCTTGGTCTGGTCGGCATTGGTGTAGCTGCCCGCGTCCGGCGTGGTGAGGTCCACTCCGAACAGGTTGGTGAGAGGCGTTGCCAGCGCGAACAATCCGCCACCAGGTCGACTGACGTTGTTGACGAAGATCAGCCACTGCCCCGTCACCCCGACGCCCCATTCCGGGTCATCGGACTGCACCGCGTTGATCATGTCGCGGTAGGCCATCGATGTGGTGAGGCCGCCCAGACTCTCCGACAGGATGATGTCGCGGCGCTGATTCAGGACGGGTGCGTGTTTGGCGATCCAGTTGATGAACGCATTGTTATCGCCGAGCCCGAACATCTTGGAGAGCCCGGTGAAGGTGTAGTCCAGGTCGTTCACGGCGTTGTACACGTCGTCGGGCATCGGGCCCTTGACGCCGGCCTCGATGGGCGAGATTGCGTCCAGGAGATCCAGCAATCCGATGACGGTCTCGGCCAGTGCGGTGTTGCCGGTCAGTCCTCCGGCTGTCCTGATCACGTTCTCCGGCGTGATCCCCAAAAGTTGAGCGGTCCAGAAGATCGGACCGACGCCGTAGATCCCGACGATGTCGGGGATCTTTCCGATGTCGGAGTTTGATGCGGCGGTCAGCTCGACCTCGGCCTGCACACTGCGGTTGTGAGCCGCCAGCGCTTCCGGCGCGGACGACGCCACACCGGCGGTCAGCGCTGCTGTGGTGGCAACGACGGCGGCCGCGGTGGCTGCGGCTTTGGCCGTGTGCAGACGGAGAGGGGTGGGCTGTGACATCAAAGCGCGCCGCCTTCGATATGTGATCTGGCTGACAAATGCTTGCACACTGTAACAACACATATTTGCCTCGTGGCAAATTTGCCAAGATGACGCCCGCGGGGGAAGTTGGAGGATGGCGGCGCTGCGGAATCCGTCGTCGCCCGACGCGCATCGCCGATGCGGCAGGATATTTCACCCGCGGGCACGCGCGGGGCGTGGCGGACTCGGAACCCGCGAGTTCCGGTCGACGGCATTGCGGTCGGTGCAGCGTGGGGACGGAATTGAATGCAACTTTGGAGGCGTCAGACGCCCGCCGGAACGCCGAGTGAAGGCATTTGCTACTGGGATCAACCGCTCGGTCGCCGGTTTGGGCGCTCCGACCTGAACGGCTGGGTACGCAGGAGGTGGCTGTTCGGGCCGCCGAAAGGGTTGTCGTTCAGTAATATTCGAGGTTCGGAGAACACTTGCGTTTCTCGAAATGGGCGCATTGACTTATCGGTGCGCGCTTTCGTCCGCTCCGGAGTGAGCGGGTCCAGGGCCGCGGCCGGCCCTGGACCCTTAACTGCAATCAGCTCAGGCGGGCGCTGCTTGTTGAGCGCCTGCGGGGATCAGGCCGAGCTGCTGCAGCATGCCGAGGGTGTCCCAGGTAACCCAGCTTTCGGCGATCTTGCCGTCTTCGATCCGGTCGACATCGGTCAAGTTGATCCGACTGTGCTTGCCGGTGGCGGGCCGACCCATGATCTCGCCGGTGTTGTCGCCCTGCGCCTCGATCATCGTGCAGACGTAGTCGCCCTCGGCGAGTTGCATCTTGATGTCAAACCGCATGTTGGAGAACGACTTCCGATACATGCCCATGAGACTTCTCATGTGCTCGGGACCCCGCTGATCGCCGAACGGATCCTGCGTGTCGTGGAAGGCGGCAGTCGGAGCGACGAGATCGTCGAGCTCGCTGAGGTCGCCGGAGGCAAATACCTCCCATATGCGTCGGGAAATCGCCTTGTTCTGATCATCGGCCATGATTCCGGCCTTTCGGGGGGTCACCGCACGGCAGATAACGTCCGCACAGGAAACGGTAGAACTGCGGCCGCAGATCCGACAGATACGCCTCGGGGTGTGCTGCCACTGGCAATTATCGGCCGCCCCGTCTGCATGGGCTGACCTGCGCTGTCCCCGATGCCGCCACTGCCGGATGGCGTCGCTTCCGGTCGGTGCGGTTTCCGTCGACCGGGTCAGTTCTCGGGCTCGACGGTGAGCACGATCTTGCCGGTGGTGCGGCCATCGCCGATCACCTTCAGCGCCTGCGCCGCTTCGGATAACGGGTACTGCGCGCCGACATGTACCCGTAGCCGTCCGTCCGCCACGAGTCCGGCAATGGATTGCAGGCCGGCCGCGTCGGGTTCGACGAGGTAGTCGTAGGCGTGGACATTCAACTCGCGGGCCCGGTCGAACAGGCCGGGTGTCCAGGCGGCTTGGGCACTGACCAGGACGCCACCCGGGCGGAGGCAGCGCAAGGCGTCACGGCCGGCCGCGCCGCCGAACATCTGGATCACGATGTCCACGTCGTTGACGACTTCGTGGACCGGAGTCGTGGTGTAGTCCACCGCTTCGTCGGCGCCCAGACCGCAGATGAAGTCGTGTTTGGCGGTGCGGGCGGTGCCGATCACATACGCGCCGTGTGCCTTGGCGATCTGCACCGCGAGGTGGCCCACGCCGCCGGCGGCGGCGGAGATCAGCACGCGCCGGCCGGGAGTCAGTCGGGCCACGTCGATGAGCATCTGCCATGCGGTGAGCCCGGCCAGCGGCAGTGAGGCAGCTTCGACGAAGCTCAGTCCAGTTGGGATGGGGGCGAAGTGGCGGGACGGCGCGGCCACGAACTCCGCGTAGCCGCCCGCCTGCCGGGGAAACCACGGCATGCCGAATACTCGGTCGCCGACGTGGAATCGGGTGACGCCGTAGCCCACCTCTTCGACCACACCAGCCACGTCCCAGCCGTGGATGAAGGGCAGGTCCAGCACGCGGTTGTAGGCCAGGCCTCCGCTTGTGTAGTAGTCCACCGGGTTGACTCCCGCAGCGTGAACCCGGACCTTCACCTCTGTGGGCGCCGGACGAGGTTCCGGCACCTCAACCAGGCGCACGGAGTCGGGGCCGTCCCATTCGTGCTGCATGATGGCGCGCATGAATGTCTCCTCGGTTCAGCGACGGGGTGATGGAACGGAGGGCGCCACGGCCCGGGTATCGAATACGACAGTGGTTTCGGCACTTCGGGTTCCGTGTAACCGGAACCGGTCGACGCCTGGCCATCGCCGCAGCTCGCCGCCGATCGTCCCGCGGCCTTCCCAGGCGAGCATGAGAAGGCCGTCGCGGTGGGCATAGTCGACCACCGACAACGTCAGATCGGGGATGAGTTGGACGGCGGCGCCCAGTCGGTCGGCGTACGCGCCGCGGCCGCGGAGTGGTTCGGTGGCGCCTGGCCAGTTGAGGATCACCTCGTCGGTGACGAGATCGTGAACCCCACTGGCGTCGCCGGGAGCCGCCCAGAACTTGGTCCAACCCGCGACGAACGTCTCGATCTCTGACTCGGCGGCCGGAACGCCTACTTGCCGGTGCAGGATCCGAGTGTCGAAATACCCGGTGTCACTGGCCAGTTGGCCGTCGCGGAACGTGCAGACGAAGGTGACCGGAACGTCGATGCGGCTACCCGCCACAGTGGGTAGACCGAGAAGCTCGTCGCCGACCGTCCCGGTCATCCTGCCCCACGCCACCGCGGTGTCCTCGGCGAAAGCCGCGCCGTCGAACTGCCCCTGATAGTCGGGGATCGACCGGAACACCGCCTCGTAAAACGTCCTCAGTTGGTCGTGGCCCGAAACCTTTTGAGTGATACCGGAATCCCGGTAGCACCCATCGGGTGCGTACGCGGCGATGATCGCGTCCACATCATGTCGGTTCTTGGCCTCGGTATAGGTGCGCAAGGAATCCCGCAGTACGTCGATCTGATCAGTGTTCATCGAATCGTCCTCTCACTGGTGGGGTCTGCTGCCCTCAAGTCCGCTGCGCGGGCAGAGGCCGTGGAACTTGCATACCTCGAGTATTAACATACGTGGAGTATGTACCTCAAGTATGAATCGTGTAGATTGGCGGCATGCCCGGACCGCGCACCCAGGCCGAACGCACACGCGCAACCGTCGACCAGATCCTGGTGGTGGCGCGCGAGCGGTTTGCCGCCGACGGTTACGACAACACGTTCGTCGATAACGTCGCCGAACGCGCCGGCATGACCAAAGGCGCGCTCTACCACCATTTCGAGGGCAAGCGCGGCCTGTTCGCGGCGGTCTTCGAAAACGAACAGCGCGCGATAGGTGAAGCGGTCAACCACGCGGCCAGGGGCGCCAAGGGCAGCTGGCAGCGATTCCTTCGCGGCTGTCGCGGGTTCTTCGATGCGGTACTCGACCCCGGCGTTCAACGCATCACCTTGATCGACGCGCCCGCCGTTCTCGGCTGGGAATCCATGCGGGACCTCGAAGACGAACACGTCACGTCGCTGCTGCGGCTGGGGCTGAGCCAGGTGATCGCCGACGGTCACCTGCCCGAGCAGCGCGTGGAACCCCTCGCGCATCTCCTTCACGGCGCGATGTGCGAGGCGGCGATGACCGTCGCTCGGTCCGCGGACCCCGAGCGAGAAAGCCGGGATTCGTTTGCCGCACTTGAGAGATTGCTCAACGGCATCGCCGCACACGACAAGTGACCCGAAGAGAATGACTGAGAGTTCTGCCCCGCAGGCTTATCTGCGGCTGCTGGTCAGGGCTGTGACGCCACTGGTCAAGACCGTGCTGCGGAGTCCGGCGCAAGGCTGTCTGAGCGGCACGATGATGATCCTCACCGTGACGGGCCGTCGGACCGGTCGAAGCTACGAGATCCCGGTCAGCTACATCGCTGACGGCGCCGTCCTCACGTGTATCACGGGGATCGACAACGCCTGGTGGAAGAACCTACGCGGCGGTGCCGATGTCGCCGTGTTGTTGCAGCGGAGCCACTTTCGCGGATACGCCGAGGCGTCGACCGGCGTGGCCAACATTCCGGTAATAGAGAGTTTCCTGGCGGCCAGGCCGCGGGATGCGCGGTTTCACCACGTGCGGCGGAGCAGGCACGGAAAGTTCGACGCGGATGACCTCACGCGAGCGGCACAAACGCGCGTGGTCATCCGCGTCCAACTCTGGCCGGACTGCTGAATCTCAGCCGATCCAATTCGGGGGGCGCTTCTGCAGGAACGCCATCATGCCTTCGCGGGCCTCATCGGAGACGAACAGCTGCGCCGACTGCCGTGTCAGCGCTTCGGCATCCGCGTCGAACCGACGCAGGATCGAAGCTGTGGTCAACGCCTTCGACGCAGCCAACCCCTGCGGGGAACCCTTTGCGATCTCGGCGGTCAGCGCGGCCACGGCCGCCTCGACGTCGTCCGCGGCCTGCGTGATCAGACCGATCTCGGCCGCCTCGGTCGGGCCGAACTTCTCGCCGGTGACGAAGTAGCGGCCCGCTGAGCGCGGCGACATCTTGGGCAACAGCGTCAGCGAGATGATCGAGGGCGCAACGCCGATACGCGCCTCGGTCAACGCGAACGTGCTCTTCGGGCCGGCCACGACGAGATCGCACGCGCCGATCAGGCCCATCCCGCCGGCGCGCACATGGCCGTCGATCGCGCCGATCACCGGAACCGGAAGCTCCAGGATGGTCCGCAGCGTCCGGGTCATCTCCCGGGCCCGGTCCACCGCAATCTCACCGGGGTCCTGACCAGCGGCCTCGCTGAGATCAGCTCCTGCACAGAACGTTCCGCCGGTGTGATCGAGGACCACCACCCGGACGCCGGGCTCATCGGCGGCGTCCGCCAGGCCCTGGTGCAACTGCTCCACCAGGGCCGTCGACAACGCATTGCGGTTGTGCGGGGAATCGAGTGTCAGACGCGCAACGGCGCCGTGAACCCGGTAGTGGACTAAAGACGTCATCGTCAGTACGGCCTCGTCAGTAGGAGCGCGGCAGGCCGAGCGATGTCTGGGCGACGAAGTTCAGGATCATCTCCCGGCTCACCGGGGCGATGCGGGCCAACCGCGACGCGGTGACGGCTGCGGCGATGCCGTACTCCTTGGTCAGGCCGTTGCCGCCGAGGGACTGCACGGCCTGATCCACCGCACGCACCGAGGCCTCGCCTGCGGCGTACTTGGCCATGTTGGCGGCTTCCGCAGCACCGAAGTCATCACCGGCGTCGTACAGAGTGGCGGCCTTCTGCATCATCAGCTTGGCCAGTTCGACCTCGATGTGGGTCTGTGCCAGTGGGTGCGACAGGCCCTGATGTGAGCCGATCGGAACCTTCCAGACCTGGCGGGTCTTCAGATAGTCGGTCGCCTTGGCGATGGCCAGCCGGCCGGTGCCGACCGCCATGGCCGAACCCATGATCCGCTCGGGATTCAGGCCCGCGAACAATTGGGCGATCGCGGCGTCTTCCGAACCGACCAGTGCATCGGCCGGCAGTCGCACGTCGTCGAAGAACACCTGGAACTGGCTCTCCGGACTGATGATCTCCATGTCGATCGCAGTCCAGCTCAGGCCCGGGGTATCCGTCGGAATGACGAACAGTGCGGGCTTGAGATTGCCGGTCTTGTGGTCCTCGGTGCGGCCGACGACGAGCACGGCCTGGGCCTGGTCGATGCCGGAGATGAACGTCTTCTGGCCCTTGAGGATCCAATCGCTGCCGTCGCGACGGGCGGTGGTGGTGATCCGGTGGCTGTTGGATCCCGCATCAGGCTCGGTGATCGCGAAGGCCATCGTGATCGACCCGTCCGCGATGCCGGGGATCCAGCGCTTCTTCTGCTCCTCGGTACCGAACTTGGAGATGATCGTGCCGTTGATGGCGGGGGAGACCACCATCATCAGCAGCGCCGAACCACCGGCCGCCATCTCCTCCATCACCAGGGACAGTTCGTACATGCCGGCCCCGCCGCCGCCATACTCCTCGGGCAGGTTCACCCCGATGAAGCCGAGTTTGCCTGCCTCATTCCACAATTCGGTGGTGTGCTCACCGGCGCGGGCCTTCTCCAGGTAGTAGTCCTGCCCGTAGTTGGCGACCATCGCAGCCACCGCCTGGCGCAGCGCCTTCTGTTCCTCGGTTTCGATGAAGCTCATGACTGTTCTCCTTCAGGGTTCTCTACTCGGGCAAGGATGGCGCCGACCTCGACCTGCTGGCCTGCGGCGACATTGAGTTCGGCCAGCACCCCATCCTCGGGGGCGGCGATGGTGTGCTCCATCTTCATGGCCTCGAGCCAGATCAGGGGCTGTCCGGCGGTGACGGTATCGCCGACGGCGGCGCCGACCCGCACCACCGAACCGGGCATCGGTGCCAGCAGTGAGCCGTGCGCGACCGCATCGTCCGGATCGGGGAAGCGGGGCGCCGCGGTGAGCTGGACCGGACCCAGCGGTGAGTCGACGAACACCTGATCGCCATAGGTCGCCACATCGAACGTGCGGTCAACCCCGTTCACGGACAGCACCACGCGGTCCGGCGTCGCCGACAGGAGCGAAACGCCGTCGTCGTCGGGCAACTCGATCCCGGTGCGGGTGAACCGGTAGCGCACCGGAACGTCGTCACCCGCGGCATCGCGGTACGTGCGCGACTGATAGCCCGACGCCAGGTTGCGCCAGCCACTCGGTGCCGCACCGAAAACCTTGGCGCTGCTGCGGTTGTGCGCGGCGTCGGCCAGGGCGGCGGCGAGCGCCGATAGCGTCACCACACCAGCGTCGGCCAGTGGGGCGGCCAGAGTATCGAGGCCGTGCGTGTCGAAGAACGCCGTGTCGGTGGCCCCATCCAGGAATGCCGGATGCCGCAGCACGTTCACCAGCAGATCGCGGTTGGTGCGCAGTCCGTGAATCCGGGTGCGGGCCAACGCATCGGCCAGCACGGTGGCGGCCTGGCGGCGGGTCGGGGCGTACGAGATGACCTTGGCCAACATGGGATCGTAGAAGATCGACACCACTGAGCCGTCCTCGATGCCGGTGTCGACGCGGACCTGCCCGGGTACGTCGAACCGGTGCACGGTGCCGGCCTGGGGCTGCCAGCCCTTGGCCGGATCCTCGGCGTAGAGCCGGGCCTCGATGGAAGACCCGCGTGAGGCCGGGGGCTCGGCGTCGAGGCGGCCGCCGTCGGCGACCAGGATCTGCAGCTCGACGAGATCCAGCCCGGTGGTGGCCTCGGTGACCGGATGTTCCACCTGCAGCCGGGTGTTCATCTCCAGGAAGAAGAAGTCGCCCTTCTCGTCCGCCATGAACTCGACGGTTCCGGCGCCGGCGTAGCCGATCGCCTCGGCGGCCAGTCGGGCGGCGTCGAAGAGCTTCTCCCGCATTCCCGGGGTGCGCTCGACGAGGGGAGAGGGCGCCTCCTCGATGACCTTCTGGTGACGCCGCTGGATCGAGCACTCGCGCTCGCCGACCGACCACACCGTGCCGTGCGAATCGGCCAGCACCTGCACCTCGACATGGTGTCCGGCGGCCAGGTAGCGCTCACAGAACACCGTCGGGTCACCGAACGCCGACTGCGCCTCGCGCTGGGCCGCGGCCACTTCGCTTGGCAGATCGGACAGTTCACGCACCACGCGCATGCCGCGGCCGCCACCGCCGGCGGAGGCCTTGACCAGCACCGGCAGCTGATCGGCCGTCACGGTGGACGGGTCAAGTTCGGCCAGCACGGGCACACCGGCCGCGGCCATCATCTTCTTGGCCTCGATCTTGGACCCCATGGCCTGCACGGCGTTCACCGGCGGCCCGATCCAGGTCAGCCCGGCGTCGATCACGGCGGCGGCGAAATCGGGGTTCTCGGAGAGGAACCCGTAGCCGGGGTGGACGGCGTCGGCGCCGGAAGCCTTGGCCGCGGCGATGATCTGAGCGGAATCGAGGTAGCCGTTGTTGCCCTCCAGGCGTACCCGGGCGTCGGCCTCGGCGACGTGGGGCGAGCCGGCGTCAGGATCGGTGTACACCGCGACGGTCCCGATGCCCAGGCGGCGACAGGTCTCGAAGACCCGGCGGGCGATCTCGCCGCGGTTCGCGACGAGCACTGTCTTCATTTTGATCTCTTTTCGCCGGCACTACGGTTTGTGATGGATTTCGGCCGGAATTCGTCAGAATGCGTAGTCTCGGCGCACAAGGTGGTCATGACAGCCCTCACATCCTGAAGACGCCGAAGTTCGACGTCCCCTCGATCGGGGCATTGGCGATGGCGCTCAGGCACATTCCCAGCACCGTGCGGGTGTCGCGAGGATCGATCACCCCGTCGTCGTAGAGCCGGCCGGACAGGAACATCGGCAGCGACTCCGCCTCGATCTGAGCCTCGACCGCTGCCCGCAGCGCGGCGTCAGCGGCCTCGTCGACCGCCTGACCGCGGGCTTCGGCAGCGGCGCGGCTGACGATCGAGAGGACGCCGGCCAGCTGCGTGCCGCCCATCACCGCGGACTTGGACGACGGCCAGGCGAACAGGAACCGCGGGTCGTACGCGCGCCCGCACATGCCGTAGTGGCCCGCGCCGTAGGAGGCGCCGAGCAGCAGTGAGATGTGCGGCACCGTCGAATTGGACACCGCGTTGATCATCATCGAGCCGTGCTTGATCATGCCGCCCTCTTCGTACTGCTTACCCACCATGTAGCCGGTGGTGTTGTGCAGGAACAGAAGTGGGGTGTCGGACCGGTTGGCCAGCTGGATGAACTGGGTTGCCTTCTGCGACTCTTCGCTGAACAGCACCCCGCGGGCGTTGGCCAGGATGCCGATCGGGTAGCCGTACAGCGTGGCCCACCCCGTCACCAGTGACGAACCGTACAGCGGTTTGAACTCGTCGAAATCGGAACCGTCGACGATGCGGGCGATCACGTCGCGCGGGTCGAACGGGATTCGCAGATCGGCGGGCACGATGCCGATGAGTTCCTCCGGGTCGAACTTCGGCTCGACGACCGGTGCGGGAACGGGTCCCTTCTTGCGCCAGTTCAGCCGGGCCACGATGCGCCGGCCGATCCGGATCGCGTCGAGCTCATCGTTGGCAAGGTAGTCACCCAGACCCGAAGTGCGGGCGTGCATCTCGGCGCCGCCCAGCGACTCGTCATCGGACTCCTCGCCCGTGGCCATCTTCACCAGCGGCGGTCCGGCCAGGAACACCTTGGAGCGTTCCTTGATCATCACGACGTGATCCGACATGCCCGGCACGTAGGCGCCGCCGGCCGTCGAGTTGCCGAACACCAGCGCGACGGTCGGGATGCCGGCCGCTGACAGCCGGGTCAGATCGCGGAACATCTGCCCGCCCGGGATGAAGATCTCCTTCTGCGTCGGCAGATCGGCGCCACCGGACTCCACGAGGGAGACCACCGGCAGCCGGTTCTCCATCGCGATCTGGTTGGCGCGCAGGATCTTCTTGAGCGTCCACGGATTGCTGGTGCCGCCCTTGACCGTCGGATCGTTCGCGACGATCAGGCACTCGACGCCCTCGACGGCACCGATGCCGCAGACGACGCTGGCGCCCACGGTGAAATCACTGCCCCAGGCGGCCAGTGGGCTCAGCTCGAGGAACGGTGCGTCCGGGTCCAGCAGCAGTTCGACGCGCTCGCGGGCAGTGAGCTTGCCACGGCCGTGATGGCGGTCGACGTACTTGGGGCCGCCACCGGCCAGGGCCTTGGCGTGCTCGGTGTCGAGTTCGGTGAGCTTGACCGCCATCGCTTCGGCGGCCTCGGTGAACCCGGGGGAGCGGGGATCGATTGTTGATTTCAGTGTCGTCACGACTGGAACCCCAATGTCTTTGCGGCCAAGGAGGTCAGGATCTCGGTGGTGCCACCGCCGATACCCAGGATGCGCATGTCACGGTACTGACGTTCGACCTCGGATTCGGCCATATAGCCCATCCCGCCGAACAACTGGACGGCCTGGTTGGCGACCCATTCCCCGGTCTCCACAGCGGTGTTCTTGGCGAAGCACACTTCGGTGATCAAATTCTCTTCACCCGCGAGCTGCCGCTCGACCACATGGCGCGTATACACCCGGGCCACGTCGATCCGGCGGGCCATCTCGGCCAGCGTGTTCTGCACCGACTGCCGGGAGATCAGTGGCTTGCCGAAGGTCTCGCGGTTACGGCACCACTCGACGGTCAGATCCAGGCAGCGCTGGGCACTGGCGTACGCCTGGACGGCCAGGCCGACCCGCTCGGACACGAATGCCGCGGCGATCTGGAAGAAGCCGGAGTTCTCCGCGCCGATCAGGTTGGCTACCGGCACCCGGACGTCGGTGTAGGACAGCTCGGCGGTATCGCTTGAGCGCCAACCCATCTTGTCGAGCTTGCGGCTGACCTCAAAGCCCGGGGTGGGCTTGTCGACCACGATCAGCGAGACGCCCGCAGCACCAGGGCCGCCGGTGCGCGAGGCGGTGACGACGTAGTCGGCGCGTACGCCCGAGGTGATGTAGGTCTTGGCGCCGTTGAGGATGTAGTCGTCGCCGTCTCGAATTGCGCGGGTGGTGAGGTGCCCGACATCGGAGCCGCCGCCGGGTTCGGTGATGGCCAGCGACCCGATGAGATCCCCACGCAGCGTCGGCTTCACATACGTCTCGATCAGCCGCTCGTCACCCGAGGCGATCATGTGCGGCACCGCGATGCCGCAGGTGAACAGCGAGGCGAACACGCCGCCGGGCGAGCCGGCGTAATGCATTTCCTCGCAGATGATCACCGCGTCGGCTCCGTCGCCGCCGCCACCGCCGACAGACTCGGGGAAATTGGCTCCGAGCAGTCCGGCCTCGCCGGCCTTGCGGTGCAGCTCGCGCGGGAGTTCGCCGGTGCGTTCCCACTCGGCGGCGTGGGGCAGCACCTCACGCTCGGCGAAACTGCGCACCGTCTTGCGCAGCGATTCGCGTTCGGGGGTATTCCAGATGCCGGTCACAGCAACCTTTCCGGGATATCGAGATGACGGCTGCGCAACCATTCGCCCAGCCCTTTGGCCTGTGGATCGAACCGGGCCTGATATGCGACGCCCTGGCCGAGAATGCCTTCGATCACAAAGTTCACGGCCCGCAGATTGGGCAGCAGATGCCGGGTGACCGGAAGCTCGGCTGTCTCGGGCAGCAATTCACGAAGCCGCTCGACCGTCAGGGCGTGGGCCAGCCAGCGCCACTGCTCGTCGGTCCGCACCCAGACGCCCACGTTGGCCGACCCGCCCTTGTCGCCGCTGCGGGCGCCGGCGATCGTGCCGAGTGCGGCGCGTCGGGTGGGGCCTTCGGGGAGCTCCTCGGGCAGGGCCGGGTCGGAAACCGGTGACAGCGAGAGTGTTTCGGCTGCCGGAGCGATACCGATCCGGGTGCCGTCGGCATGCACGGCGATGTGCGGCACCTCGGTGGCGTCGACATAGCCGGGTACGAACACGCCGTATATCTGACCGTCGCCCGGCGGCGCCGTGGTGGTGAATCCCGGGTAGCTCGCCAGCGCGAGTTCCACGCCCGCCGCGGAAAATTGGCGGCCGACAAGGTTGGGGTCGGGGTCGCGGACCACACAGTGCAACAAAGCGCTGGCGGCTTCCTCGGTGTCGGCGTCCGGATGGTCGGTGCGGGCCAGGTTCCACTCCAGCTCGGCGGGACGGACTTTGATGCCGGCCTCCAACTGGCTGCGGATGAGCGCCGCCTTGGCTTCGATGTCCAGGCCGGTCAGCACGAAGGTGGCGGCGTTGCGGAACCCGCCGATGCTGTTGCACGACACCTTCAGCGTCGGCGGCGGGGCTTCGCCCGTCACCCCGGAGATGCCGACGCGGTCGGGACCGTCCTGGCTCAACTGCACCGAGTCCACCCGAAGCGTCACATCGGGATTGGCGTAACGCGCCCCGGTGATCTCGTAGAGCAGCTGCGCGGTCACCGTGCCGACGCTGACCTGCCCGCCGGTGCCGGCGTGTTTGGTGATCACCGACGAGCCGTCCGCGGAGATCTCGGCGATGGGGAAACCGGGCCGGGCCAGATCTGGGATTTCGGAGAAGAACGAGTAATTGCCACCGGTGGCCTGAGTGCCGCACTCGATCACGTGACCGGCGGCCACCGCCCCGGCGAGTGCGTCGTAATCGGTGGTCTTCCAACCGAAGTGCGCGGCCGCGGGCCCGACGATCACCGACGCGTCCGTCACGCGGCCGGTGACGACGACGTCGGCACCGGAATTGAGGCAGTCGACGATGCCCCACGCGCCCAGGTAGGCGTTCGCCGCGAGGGGAGTGCCGAGCCCGAGTTCGGAAGCGCGGCCCACGAGGTCGTCGCCCTCGACGTGGGCGACGTTGACGTCGAGACCCAGCCGTTCGGCCAGGGCCCGGATGGCGACGGCCAGCCCCGCGGGGTTCAGCCCGCCGGCGTTGGCCACGATCTTCACGCCCTTCTCCAGTGCCAGCCCCAGTGACTGCTCGAGCTGAGTGAGGAAGGTCTTGGCGTAGCCGCGCTCGGGATTCTTGGCCCGGTCGCGGGCCAGGATCAGCATGGTGAGCTCGGCGAGATAATCGCCGGTCAGATAGTCCAGCTCCCCACCGGCGAGCATGTCGTGCATGGCCGACAGCCGGTCGCCGTAAAACCCCGAACAGTTGCCGATCCGTACTACTGGTGGCACACGTACTCCCGTCAACGCTGAAAGGGACCAACCAACCGGTAGGTTAGCGGGTACCGCCGGTACCACGTCAAGGGGTGTCCGGCCCGGGATCCACCCACCAGATTGCATCCAGGGACGGAATCAGGCGGCGATTTGTCCCTGAATGCAATCTGGATGCCAGCCGCGGCTGCGCAGCGCCTGCTCGACCCGCGCAAGGACGTCGACGATGTTGTCCTCGGCGATCACGCGGATGACGATCCAGCCCATGGCCTCCAGCTTCCGTAGGGTCTTCTGGTCCTGCACATAACGCCTGCGGTCCGACTGGTGGAAGATGCCGTCGTAATTGACCCCGACCATGAACCGCTCCCAGCCCATGTCCAACTTTGCGACGATGCGGCCGCGTCCTTGGATCACCACGATCTGGGTCTGGTCGGGCGGCAGTCCGGCGTCGGTCAATTGCAGGCGCAGCCAAGTCTCGCGCGGTGAATCGGCGCCGGAATCGACCAGTGGCAACGCCACTTTGAGGGCCCGGATCCCACGGATCCGCGGGTAGCGGTCGATGAGCGGGGTGACGTCGTCGGCGGTGACCTGGAGAGTCCACGCCAAAGCGTCGATGCGGGCGACGGCGTCATCGCGTGGGAGGTGACGGCCCAGGTCGAACGCCGTCCGCACCGGTGTGGTCACCGGCAGTCCGACCACTCGTTTGATCTCGTCGTCGGCGAGCGTCTCGTTGCGCACGATCAATCCGCTGGGTGAGCGGCCGTTGCGCCAGATGAGTTCGATCGGGATGTCGGCATCGACGTAGGAGGCCCCGTGCAGCGCGGATGCGGCGACCCCCGCGATCACCGCCCGGCGCCTCGACCACAGCCAGGCGCCAATGGTTCGGTCCCGCAGCGTGGGTTCGGCTGGTGCATACACGTCGGGAAAAATCCGTTGGTAGTGATGCCTGAGGTCGTTGCGCGTCACGAGCCCCTCGGCCAACGCTTCGCTACCCATGAACACCCTGGTCATTGCCGTCATTGCGGCATGCTCGCACCCCGCACCGACATGCCATCGAGATTGATGTCAGGGACAGAATCGGCCGGATTTTTGTCCCTGACATCAATCTCGGCGGAAGGGGCGGATGGGGCGCGGAGCCCTCGGCGTAACGGCCGCGGAGCGCTTGGGGCAGGGCCGTGGAGCTGCGTTTTGGAGGAGCGCCAGGTCAACCGTTACTCTGTACCTAATCGTCGCCGCCGGTGAGCTCATTTCGATTCGCGCGGCAACAACCCAGAGCAAGGAGATGCACGTCATGGCTGTGCCCAAGCGCAGAATGTCGCGCGCGAACACCCGTAGCCGGCGCGCGCAGTGGAAGGCCGAGGCCACCGGTCTCGTCGGCGTCAGTGTCGCCGGTCAGCAGCACAAGGTGCCGCGCCGTCTGCTCAAGGCCGCCCGTCTCGGCCTGGTCGACCTCGACAAGCGCTAGAACCGCAGAGACTTCTTCAAAAAGCGCTATCGCTCGCGATAGCGCTTTTTGTCGTGTCCAGGGGCTGTACGCGCCACGAAAACGCTCGGAGAATTTGCGGCGCGCCTCTCAGCCCACTCTCAGACAGCGGGTTGAAACTGGGCCTGTGCGCATACTTGTCGTGGACGACGATCGCGCTGTGCGCGAATCCCTGCGCCGGTCGCTTTCTTTCAACGGATATTCGGTCGAGCTCGCCCAGGATGGGGTAGAAGCGCTCGAGGCGATTTCCAATGACCGGCCCGACGCTGTGGTTTTGGACGTGATGATGCCCCGGCTGGACGGGCTGGAGGTGTGCCGGCAGCTCCGCAGCACCGGTGACGACCTGCCGATCCTGGTGCTGACGGCCCGTGACTCGGTCTCTGAGCGGGTCGCCGGGCTGGACGCCGGCGCGGATGACTACCTGCCCAAGCCGTTTGCGCTCGAGGAGCTGCTGGCGCGGATGCGGGCGTTGCTGCGCCGGACCGTCAGCGACGACGGCGCCGATTCGCAGAAGATGTCGTTCTCGGATCTGACCCTGGACCCGGTGACCCGCGAGGTGACCCGCGGCCAGCGTCAGATCAGCCTCACCCGCACCGAGTTCTCGCTGCTGGAAATGCTCATCGCCAACCCCCGCCGGGTGCTCACCCGCAGCCGCATCCTCGAAGAGGTCTGGGGCTTCGACTTCCCGACCTCCGGCAATGCGCTTGAGGTCTACATCGGCTACCTGCGGCGCAAGACCGAGGCCGAAGGTGAGATTCGACTGATCCACACCGTGCGCGGCGTCGGCTACGTGCTGCGCGAAACACCCCCCTGATTTGATGGCGCTCAACGACAACGACGGTCGCACCACCCCCTTGAACATCGGGCGGCCTGCCGCCGTCCTCCGAAACACCAGCTCACTGTCACTGCGCTGGCGCGTGATGATGCTGGCGATGTCGATGGTGGCCATGGTGGTCGTGCTGATGGCCGTCGCCGTCTACGCGGTGGTGTCCCGTGCGCTCTACGACGATCTCGACAACCAGCTGCACAGCCGAGCCCGGCTGCTCATCGAGAGCGGATCGCTGGCAGCCGACCCAGGCAAGGCGATCGAGGGCACCGCGTACTCCGATGTCAACGCGATGCTGGTGATCCCGGGCCGATCCATCTACACCGCCAATCAGCAGGGCCAGATGCTGCCACTGGGCGCGGCAGAGAAGGACGTCATCTCGGGCGAGCTGCTGATGTCCCTGCGCACCGCCAATCACCAGCGGGTGCTCGCGGTGCACCTGGCCAACGGCAGCTCCCTGCTGATCTCGAAGAGCCTGGCGCCCACTGTCCAAGTGCTGCGACGCCTGGGCACGGTGCTGCTCATCGTCGGAGGTGTCGGCGTGGCAGTGGCGGCCATGGCCGGTGGAGCCGTGGCCCGAGCCGGGCTCAGACCGGTGGGCAGACTCACCGAAGCCGCGGAGCGGGTCGCCCGTACCGACGACCTGCGGCCCATCCCGGTGGTCGGCAGCGACGAGCTCGCCCGGCTCACCGAGGCGTTCAACATGATGTTGCGGGCGCTGGCCGAATCGCGGGAACGCCAGTCCCGGCTGGTCTCCGACGCCGGGCATGAGCTGAGAACGCCGCTGACCTCGCTGCGCACCAACGTCGAACTGTTGATGGCCTCGCAGGCGCCCGGGGCGCCGCCGCTGCCCAGGGACGAGATGGATGGGTTGCAGCAGGACGTGATCGCCCAGATCGAGGAGCTCTCCACCCTCGTCGGCGACCTCGTCGACCTCACCCGCGACGACGCGGGCGGCATCACCCCCGAACCGGTCGACATGTCCGAGGTCGTCGACCGCAGCCTGGAGCGGGTCCGGCGGCGTCGCAATGACATCGACTTCGACGTCGATGTCATTGGCTGGCAGGTGTTCGGCGATGCGCCCGGACTCGGCCGCGCCGTGCTCAACCTGCTCGACAACGCCGCCAAGTGGAGTCCGGCCGGCGGGGCGGTCGGTGTCCGGTTGCGCCAGATCGATCCGACACATGCCGAGCTTGTGGTCTCCGACCATGGGCCCGGTATCCCTCCGCAGGAACGCGCGCTGGTGTTCGAGCGGTTCTACCGATCCGATGCGGCCAGGGCGATGCCGGGATCCGGCCTCGGATTGGCTATCGTCCAGCAGGTGGTGCTCAAGCACGGCGGTGCCCTGCACATCGACGACACCGTGCCGGGTGGCACCCCGCCGGGGGCGTCGTTTCACATGGTGCTGCCAGGGCAGCCGATCTCGAATGCCGATGCGACACACGTGCACCCGGCCGGTGGCGGGCACACCGTCGGCGCGGAGAAAAAGTGAGACAGTTGAGGTGGTCGGGGGACCAGTCATGGATGGACCAGAAATCTCTAAGTGGATTCTCAGCCCATCTGGGCAACCTGAGTGACCACCACTTCGTTTGACGAAGTGACGGATACGAGGGTTGGACATACGGGTCGGACCGGATCGGCGTGACTGGCCGGCGGACCTTTTACAAGAGAAGAGCACGCAGCACAATGACGAACCACCCGAGGTACCCCCAGCAGCCGGAGCAGCATCCCGGCGGCGCCCCCGGATACGCCGGTGCGCGTCCTGATCCTTACCAGTCACAGCCCTACGACTGGCGCTACGCGCGTCAACAGCCATCGCAGCAGCAGCAACAACTGCCGCCCCCGCAGCAGTCGCACCAGACGCAGCAACACCAGACGCCGCAACACCAGCCGCCGCAGCAGGCCTACCGTGCGCCGTATGACCCGTACCGGATTCCGGTCGGCCCGCAGCCCGTCCCCGCGAAAAAGCGGTCCAAGAACGGCCTCGTGGCCGGCGCGCTCGCCGTGGCCGTGGTGTCGGCAGGCATCGGTGGCGGTGTTGCAACCTTCGTACACGACGACCATCCGCGTCTGGGCACGCAAGGCCTCGGCGCCGCACCGACTGTCCCCGCCGCGGCCCTGCCGCCGGGTTCGGTGGAGCAGGTGGCGGCCAAGGTGGTGCCGAGTGTGGTCAAGCTCGAGACCGACCTGGGTCGCGCTTCCGAGGAGGGCTCCGGCATCATTCTCACAGCCGACGGCCTGATCCTCACCAACAACCACGTCGTGCAGGCCGCCAAGCCGGGCGGGCCCGGCCCCGCGCCGGTACCGGGCGGGGCGCCTGCGCCGCCCGGCGCGCAGACCAAGGTGACCTTCTCCGACGGGACCACCAAGTCGTTCACCGTCGTGGGTACCGACCCGAGCAGCGACATCGCGGTGGTACGCGCACAGGACGTCTCGGGCCTCACCCCCATCACGCTCGGCTCCTCGGCCAACCTCCGGGTGGGTCAAGATGTGGTGGCGGTCGGTTCACCGCTCGGACTCGAAGGCACGGTCACCACCGGCATCGTCAGTGCGCTGAACCGCCCGGTCGCCGCCGGCGGCGACGCCCGCAACCAGAACACCGTGCTCGACGCCATCCAGACCGACGCTGCGATCAACCCGGGTAACTCCGGTGGCGCTCTGGTCAACATGAACGGCGAACTGGTCGGGATCAACTCGGCGATCGCCACCATGGGCGGGGATTCGCCGCAGGCGCAGAGCGGGTCGATCGGCCTCGGCTTCGCGATCCCGGTGGACCAGGCCAAGCGGATCGCCGACGAGCTGATCCAGAACGGCACGGCCTCGCACGCGTCGCTGGGTGTGCAGGTCAGCAATGACACCACCAGTGACGGCGCCAAGATCGTCGAGGTCACCAACGGTGGGGCAGCCGCAGCAGCGGGTCTTCCCAGCGGTGTGGTGGTCACGAAGGTCGACGAACGGGTCATCGGCAGCGCTGACGCGCTTGTCGCCGCCGTGCGGTCCAAGGCCCCCGGCGACAAGGTCACGCTGACCTTCCTCGACCAGGGCGGCAAGCCGCAGACCATCGAGGTCACCCTCGGCAGGGCCGAGCAGTGAGCACACTTACCGGGCCCGGCGGGATGGCCACACTGCGTCTGGCTACACCGTTGTCTGCCGCCGGATATACGGTTGCAGGCATGGAACAGCCAGGGGAGTTGGTGGGCCGGGCGCTCGTCGTCGTCGTCGATGATCGCACCGCACACGGCGAGGAAGACCACAGCGGTCCGTTGGTCACAGAGTTGTTGGGTGAGGCCGGTTTCGTCGTCGACGGGGTCGTGGTGGTGGCCGCGGATGAAGTCGAGATCCGCAACGCGCTGAACACCGCGGTCATCGGCGGCGTCGATCTGGTGGTGTCGGTCGGTGGTACGGGGGTGACACCGCGCGATGTGACACCAGAAGCCACCCTCGACATCCTCGACCGCGAGCTGCTGGGCATCGCCGAGGCGCTGCGGGCATCGGGCCTCTCCGCGGGCATCGTCGATGCGGGGCTGTCGCGCGGGCTGTGCGGAGTCTCGGGCAGCACGCTGGTGGTGAATATCGCCGGGTCCCGTGCAGCGGTGCGTGACGGTATGGCCACCCTCGGGCCGCTGGCTGCGCAGGTGATCGGCCAGTTATCAAGTTTGGAGATCTGAACGCAAGCGGAAACGGCGGCCATCGGCCGCCGTTTCCGTTTGTTGGCGAATGTCGCGCCCAGCGTTCATGCTGGTTAAGGGCAGGTTAACGGGCGTTGCACACCGCTCGACTTGGAATGTGATCTTCGTCACAAAGGGGAATCCTGATGCCGGAAGCGAACAAAATGTCCCGCCACGCAGTTAACAAGATCTTCGGTGAGGCCCTCCCGGAGATCGCTCCCGAGGAACGCGACATCGCTTCGCCGGACGACGATGCCGACCGCGACCGGTGGCTGCAGAACAACATTCCGCCTCATCATGGATGAATAGATGAGCGGCTTGTAAGGCAGGAAAACCCTGTAAGGCAGTGTGGTCTGGACCTCAGGTTGTTACCAAGGCGAACGGCGTCACAGCATTGCCCCGCGGGCCAACTTGCAGCACCGCGACCCTGTGCGACATCTCCCAGCCGGCATTCAGCAAATTTTGATCGATTGAACGTATGCGGCCCCGCGGATATGTGCTTGCGTTGCCGCTCGGATGCCCTCCCGTTATGTTCCTCGTGTCAACGATGAGCATTAAGTAAGAGCGACGTGTGGAGTTCCTAATCCACATCACATGTTGGTCTTGCGCGGCGGTACGGTCTGCGGGGGCCGGGACGCCTCCACAAACGGTGGGCCCTCCGGGAGCGCCGGCGACATAGCTAGGGAGAACATGAAGGCATTCAGTCGGGTGCTGGTCGCGATG
The DNA here is from genome assembly GCF_001665625.1 of Mycolicibacterium peregrinum. Classification (GTDB taxonomy): domain Bacteria; phylum Actinomycetota; class Actinomycetes; order Mycobacteriales; family Mycobacteriaceae; genus Mycobacterium; species Mycobacterium peregrinum_B. The sequence continues at coordinate 54,723 of NZ_LZSY01000093.1, forward strand.
GTTGCAGCCATCGCGGCGCTGTTTACGAGCACCGGCATTTCTCATGCGGGTCTGGACAATGAACTGAGCCTGGTCGATGGTCAGGATCGGACCCTGACGGTTCAGCAGTGGGACA
>NZ_LZSY01000094.1 GCF_001665625.1 Mycolicibacterium peregrinum
TCCCGGTACACGACGCCCCATGGTAGTCGGCGAAGAGGCACACCGGCACGGTGACGGGCAGCTTGGTGTCGGCCGACAACGCCCCGAAAGCCACCTCGAGCTCCATCTGCGACTTACCGCGATCGCGGCGGGGGTTGTCGAAGTCGCGGGAGAACTTCACGAACAGCTCGGTAGGCAGGCCGTCGGCCGGATCCGCGTACCGAACGTCCAATAGGGCTTTGCGTCCGGTGCTGCCTCCGGTGCAATCCTCGAACCGGGTGATCGCGCTGATCCGGTTTTCCTGCGGGAGAGCGCCGAAGGCGTGCAGGGCCGCGGTCAGGAACACCGGTCCGGCGTCACGGAGTGTGTCCGGATCAGCGGGGAATTCAAGGCCGGTTCCGTCGCCGGTCACCCAACGTTGCATCTAGCCTCACCGCCCGCCCCAGCGCTAGCCTCAATCACTATGGCTATCAATCCTTCTGACATTCTGCTCACGGGACAGGTGGCTGTGGTCACCGGCGGGGGCGCCGGCATCGGCCGGGGTATCGCTGCTGGGTTGGCGGCGTTCGGTGCCTCGGTGGCCATCTGGGAGCGCAACGAGCAGAGCTGTGCAGAGTCCGCTGAAACCGTCGGGGCACTGGGCATCGTCACCGATGTGCGCGACAGCGAGCAGGTGGATGCCGCCTTGGCCCGAACGACCGCCGAACTGGGGCCGGTCCAGATCCTGGTCAACAACGCCGGTGGAGTGTTCGCCTCGTCGCTGCTGGAAACGAGCGAGAACGGTTGGGACGCGCTGTACCGGAGCAATCTGCGCCACGTCCTCTTGTGCACACAGCGGGTGGCGCGCCGATTGGCCGCCGATGAATTGCCGGGCAGCATCATCAATCTCACGTCGATCGAGGGAGTACGTGCGGCTCCCGGTTATGCCGCGTACGCGGCGGCGAAGGCGGGCGTCATCAACTACACCCAGACCGCGTCGTTCGAGCTGTCGCAGCACAACATCCGGGTCAACGCGATCGCCCCCGACCTCACCCTCACCGAGGGGCTCATGGCACTGTCGCCGGGCGGGCCACCGGAGGGAATCGCTGATGCCATCCCACTGGGCCGGGCCGGTCATGTCGACGAAATCGCCGGGGCGGCGGTCTATCTGGCCTCGGGTCTGTCCGGGTATGTCACCGGGCAGACGCTTCACGTGGACGGTGGCACGCGGGCTGCGGGTGGCTGGTACCGCCACCCGCAGACCGGTGCCGCAACACTCGGTCCGGGCTAGGGATCCGGACCTACTTGAGGCAGCTTCCCGCATCGACCGGCAGCGTCACACCGGTGATGTAACGGGCCTCGTCGGAGGCCAGGAACAGCACGGCGTTGCTGATGTCCACGGCCTCGACCCACGGGATGGGCAGGGTGTGGAACAGCTGGCAGATCGGCGCCATGTCGTCGGGGCCCGGGTTCTCCAGGTCGGGCCGGAACATCTTGAACGTGCCGTCGTTGTGGAGCATCGGGGTCGCCACATGTGTGGGATGCACGGTGTTGCAACGGATGTTGTGCTGACCCAACTCCACGGCAAAGCCGCGCATCAACCCCACGACGCCGTGCTTGGCGGCGACATAGTTACCGCAGTGCGGGTAGGCCTTGAGTCCGCCGACCGAGCTGGTCAGGACGATCGATCCGCCGCGGCCCCCTTCGATCAGGTGCGGCACAGCGGCTTTGACCGACTTCCAGACACCCGAAAGGTTGATGTCGATCATCTCGTCCCAGTCCAGCTGGCTGGTCTCGTGCAGGACATCGCCGCCGTTGCCGATGCCGGCGTTGGCCACGATGATGTCGAGACGGCCCAGCTGCTCGACGCCGCTGTCCACCGCGGCCTTGATCGCATCGGCGTCGCGAACGTCAACCTCGGCCGTGACGACGCGGCGGTTGAGCCCCTTGATGAGATTCGCGGTCTCGGCCAGGTCATCGGAGGTAGAGGCCGGGATGGCGGTCTCCACGCCGGGCCGGATCGGTCCACAGATGTCGATCGCGATGATGTCGGCGCCCTCTTGCGCCAGCCGTACCGCGTGACTACGTCCCTGGCCGCGGGCCGCGCCGGTGACGAACGCGACCTTGCCTTCCACCCGTCCAGTCATTGATTACCCCAGTTCTGTGTTCTTCTGCCACGTAGCGGTGAAATACTGTGCACCTGCTCAGCAACTCTGTCACCGGGCTACCCACCGTGTCAACGACAGATACGTTTCGGGCAATTTGTACTCTCTGCTTAGAAGAACGCAATTCTCAGTCGGTCATGGTGGCCACGGTCTGCGGCAGGTCCAGGGTGGACCGGATGCCGGGCTCGGCGGCGCACACGAATGGCACCGCGTTGACCGCTCGGTTCGCGGTGTATCCCGGGGAACTGCTGCCATCCGATTGAGCGGAATCGGCATCCGGACATCGATGTCCAGTGGTGCATCGGTGCATCGCCGTCCACGGTCAGGCGCCAACCGGTGGGCCGCAGGTCCCAGTCCTCGGTGAGGTTCGTACCGCAGTATCAGGCCGCCTGGAATCGCAGGAGCTGTCGCCCCGAGCGGAAGCCCGACACGGTGATTCGTTGTGCGGCCACGGTTCCGGCGGCGAGATGTCCGGCCCGGATGGCGGTGTCCTCGGCCGCGAGCGCCGACTGACCCTCGGAGTGCACCGACGTCAGCGTGAGCGGAATCGCCTCGGTGATGAAGCTGGGCTGCTGCCGGTGGCATACAGCGTGGCGTTCCCGCGCGCACAAGCCTCCGGGACGGCACTGTGTAGCCCCGGGTCGACCGAGGGCGGATGGTGGAACTGGCCGCCCGTGCTGACCACGTTGATGCCCGCGTCGACAATGGCCTCGACGTCGTCGGTGGCAGAGATGCCGGCGGGGTCCAGGCCGCACAGTTCGCCCGCGTCGGTGCCGACCTTGTCGGCGCCGAAGACATGAACAGCGGTCAACTCCAGGTGTGGATGCTCGATGATCGAGCGCAATGCGTGGGTTCCGATGGTGCCGGTCGCCCATTGCGCGACGCGGTAGCCGTGAGTCCGGAGATCGGGCACGCGCTTGAGTGTAAGGAGAATTCTTTTCTTAGGAGAACGAAATTCTCAACTAGCTGGCGGCGAATCCATTGGCCACGAAGTCCCAGACCTCGTCGGCGCTGATCGGATGGATCGATGCCTCGTCGGCGCCTCCGCTGGATTGCGCGACGAACATCACGGTCTGCATCGTCATCGCCGCCATCCGACGCGGGTTGATCCCCGCGCGGAGCTGACCGGCCTCGGACGCTTCCTCCATGAGCTCGGTGAGCAGGGCCAGCAGCGGTGCGTGGGCGACCTTGACCTCCGACGGGTGCGACACCAGCAAACGCGGGGCGAAGTCGGTGAACAGTGGGCGCTTGGCGGCCGGATCGGGGCGCGACGATTCGAAAAGCAGCTGAATCGCGACCTTCAGGCGTTCGATCGGTTCGCCCTGGGTCGAGGTGGCGGCCCGGATCTGGTCGGCCGAGCGGCTCAGCGCGTCTTCGAACAATGCGAGTAGGAGCTCGTGTTTACCGTCGAACTGCAGGTAGAAGCTGCGCAACGATTGACGAGAGCGGTCCACGACCTCTTGGACCGTGAAGTCGGTGCTGCCCTTTTCGATGATGATCGCCTGGGCGGCGTCGAGGAACCGTTGAACGCGCTGGGCGGCGCGCAACTTGGCCGTTTTGATCGACCGCTCGACAGCTCGTTGCTTCCACGCGGGTTCTTCGCCAGCGGTGGTCACTGGCTGCTCCGACGCTTGTCGAGTGGGGAGAACATGAACTGACTGTACCGGAGAACGCCTTGCCATTGTGGTGCCAGACCCCCTCGCGGCCAATGTGTCGGAGATTGTAACTTTCGTACTGTGAGAATAGTATTCTCATGAAGGGAATTATAGAAGTCCTTTGAGAAGAAGGGTTTCGCATCAAAATTCGGCGCCGCCGGTGCACTGTTCGCCGGTAGCTGCCGCATCGCAAAGACGGCTGTCGGGCGGCAGCGGTGAGCAGAAGGAACCACGTGTACATCGACTATGACGTCGCCGATTCGATCGCCACGATCACACTGAACCGGCCGGAAGCCGCCAACGCGCAGAACCCCGAACTCCTCGACGAACTCGATGCCGCGTGGACCAGGGCCGCCGATGACCGTGAGGTGAAGGTTATCGTGCTGCGGGCCAACGGGAAGCACTTCTCGGCCGGCCATGACCTGCGTGGCGGCGGGCCGGTGCCGGACAAGATCACCCTGGAATTTCTCATCGAGCACGAGTCGCGACGCTATCTGGAGTACACGCTGCGGTGGCGGAATGTGCCCAAACCGTCGATCGCGGCGGTGCAGGGACGCTGCATCTCCGGCGGTCTGCTGCTCTGCTGGCCGTGCGATCTGATCCTGGCCGCCGACGATGCGCTGTTCTCCGATCCGGTGGCACTGATGGGCATCGGTGGTGTCGAGTACCACGGTCACACCTGGGAACTCGGCGCCCGAAAGGCCAAGGAGATCCTGTTCACGGGTCGGGCGTTGACCGCGGAGGAAGCTGAGCGCACCGGCATGGTCAACCGGGTTGTCCCTCGTGCCGAGCTCGACGCCCAGACGGCCGAGCTGGCGGCGCAGATCGCGCAGATGCCCGCCTTCGCGCTCCGCCAGGCCAAACGCGCGGTCAATCAGACCCTCGACGTGCAGGGCTTCTACGCCGCGATCCAATCGGTGTTCGACATTCACCAGACCGGGCACGGCAATGCGCTTAGCGTCAGCGGATGGCCGGTACTGATGGATATCGACGGAATGAAGCAGAACATCAAGTAGGCCTGGGCCTCTGAAGATGGGGGCGATCCGGCTCAGCGTGAGTTACGCGGCCAGGCAGATCTACGCGCAGACCACGGCGGCGGCTGCGGTGACGCTGGTGGTACTGGCGCTCAGCCGTAACACCGTCGGTGATGCGCGCGAGCTGCTGACCCAGGCGAATCTCGTTGCGCTGATCGCGCTGATGGTCGCGGCCGCGATCGTCGATACCGTCGTTGGTTGGGTCAATGTCCACCCGACGTTCAAATGGTTTGCCGCGGGGGAGAATCCGACGGCACAGCAGCAACGCGCGGCGATGCGTATCGCACCGCGGCAGACCATCATCCAGTTCGTCACCTGGGCGGTGAGCGCGCTCGTGTACACGCTGCTGAACCTCGGTGCCGGTGGAGGTGTCGCCTACGTGATGGGCGGGGCGATCCTCTTCGGTGGTGTCGCGGCCGCCTGCATGGGATTCCTGGTGACGCAACGCATGTTGCGGCCGATCGTGGCCGCGTCGCTGACCGCATCCTCGTCGACGATGGTGCGCATGCCCGGTGTGCTGGCCCGGCTGATCACCATCTGGACCCTGTTCAGCGGGCTGCCCCTGGCCGGTATCGCATTGATCGTGCTGGCCCGCTCGAACGGCTGGTTCGTGCAGAAGACGGCGCCCGTCGAGGCGGCAGTGCTGGTGGTGGCCGTCATCTCGCTGGTCTTCGGGCTGCGGTCCATGGTCCTGGTGGCGCGGTCGGTATCCGACCCGGTGGGAGAAGTCGTACTCGCGATGAAAGCGGTCGAGCGCGGCTGGTCCGGTGTCTCGGTGAAGGTGTACGAATCGTCGGAGATCGGCCGGCTCCAGTACGGATTCAATCGGATGCTGGCCGGCCTGGCCGAGCGGAACCGGTTGCGCGATCTGTTCGGTCGGTACGTCGGCGTCGACGTCGCCCGCCATGCGCTGCAGCAGGGTGGGACGGTCACCGGCGATGTTCGCGAGGCCGCCGTTCTCTACGTCGATCTGGTCGGATCGACAGCCCTCGCCGCCTCACGCCCGCCTCAGGAAGTGGCGCAACTCCTCAACGGGTTCTTCAAGATCGTGGTGGACACCGTCGAACGTCATCAAGGCCTGATCAACAAGTTCGAGGGTGACGCCGTGCTCGCCGTCTTCGGTGCGCCGCTACGGCTGGACAACCCGGCAACGTCGGCACTGGCCACCGCGCGAGCACTGGTGCCCCGACTGCACCAGCTGCCGGATGTGGAGTTCGGCGTGGGCATCTCGTGCGGCTCGGTGTTCGCGCGAAACATCGGCGCCGAGAACCGCTACGAGTACACCGTGATCGGTGATGCCGTCAACGAAGCGGCGCGCCTGGCCGACCACGCCAAAGACCGCGAGTCGACGGTGTTGTGTTCGGGAAGCGCTCTGGCCCATGCCGATGCCGACGAGGGCGGGCACTGGGCCGTGCGCGGCTCGACGGTACTGCGCGGCCGCTCGACGGCCACGGTCTTCGCCGAGCCCGTCACCCCATAGCGCGAGCAGACACGTCGGTACCCGCAGATCTGCTTCCCGGGGTACCTCCGCGTCTGCTCGGCGGGGAAACTAGAGCTGAGCCAGGCGGGGCACCGTGCCGCGAGCGCGCAGTCCGGCGCCGGCCTTGCGGGTGAGTTCTCTTGAGCTGCCCAGCAACCCGTCGAGCACCAGGACGCGCTTCACGTGATTGTGCAGCTCGTGCTCCTCGGTGAACCCGATACCGCCGAGCACCTGCTGGCAGTGCTTGGCCGCGGTCAGCGCGGCCTTACCCGCGGCGGCTTTGGCCAGCAGCGAGTTCAGGTCGACATTGTCCGCACCGGGCAGGCTCAGCGTCGCCTCGGCACCCTCGATGGCCACCAGCGTCTCGGCCAATCGGTGCCGCACGGCCTGGAAGGACGAGATCGGCTTGCCGAACTGGACCCGGTCCAGTGCGTGTTGACGGGCCAACGCGAGCATCGCCCGGGCCGAGCCGACCAGCCACCAGCCCAGCGCACGGCGGGCCTCCGAAACCCGGAGCAGCTGGCCGTCGGGCACCTGGCGCAGCGGCAGCCCACCCAATGCCGGATTGCTGCTGTCAGTTCTTTCCCAGACCACCCAGGTGCCACCGGCATACGGCATCGGCGGGGTGCCGCCGGGCAGGCCGCCGATGGTCTCGAGCAGCACATCGTTGAGAATCGACGCGTGCGAACCTGTTTCGCCCAGCAGCCGGAACACCAGTGGCAGGGCGGTCTCCGGCATGTCGGAGAGCATCTCGGCCCAGCCGAGTTCGGCCAGCGCGGCATCGAGTTCGGCGCCCGAGGCCGAAAGCATGGTCTTGCGCAGGGTGTCTTCGAGCAGGCCCAGTGATTCGGTATCCAAGTCCGTCACGCCTCACTCCTTCCCGAGGTCCAGCAGTCGGCGCGCGATGATGTTGCGCTGCACTTCGGCGGTGCCGCCATAGATGGTCGACGCCCGCGAGTACAGGTACTCGGTGCGCCATTCGGAGTCTTCGAGTTCGATCACCCCGGGCAGCAGATTGCGGGCGGTGTCGTAGAGCAGCTGTTCGGCGCCGGCCAGCAGCACCTTGTCGATCGAGGTGTCCGGCCCGAGCTTGTGCCCCTCGGCCAGCCGGTGTTGAGTTGCCGCCGAGCGGCAGCGCAACGTGTGCAGGGCCAGATAGACCTCACCGAGGTCCGGATCCACGACCTGCCCTTGCCGTTTCACCGCTTCCACCAACGCATCGAACCGTGAGTACAGGTAGGCGATGCGCTGCCAGAAGCAGGTCGAGCGTTCGTACGGCAGCAGGTCCATCGCCAGTTGCCACCCGTCGCCCGGATTGCCGAGCATCCGGCTCGCGTCGACCTCGACGTCGTCGAAGTACACCTCGCAGAACTCGTCCACGTCATGCATGGTGTGCAACGGCCGCACCGTGATGCCGGGGGCGTCGGTGTCGACGAAGAACGCCGTGATCGCCTGGTGATTCGGCGTGTCCGCGTCGCCGGTGCGGGTCAGCAGGATGCACCGGTGCGAGTACTGCGCGAAGCTGGTCCAGACCTTCTGGCCGTTCACGATCCACTTGTCGCCGCGCTGGACTGCACGGGTGGTGAGCGAGGCCAGGTCGCTGCCCGAACCCGGTTCGGAAAACCCTTGGCACCATTGCTCTTCGCCGGACAGCAGTTTCGGCACCATCTCGGCGGCCAGCTCTTTGGGTGCATAGTCGATCATCGTCGGCGCCAGCACTTCGAGCATCGAATACGGGCCGGGTTCGGCCAGTCGGCGACCCACGACCTCCTCGCCGACGATCGCACGCAGCATCGCTGGTCCGCCCAACCCACCCGCGTGTTCGGGCCAGCCGTAGCGGCTCCAGCCGCCGTCGTAGAGGGCCTTCTGCACGCGGGCGAACTGGCGCATGTGACCTTCGAGCGAATGGTCGTCCGGCGGCGTCAGGTCATTCTCGGCGAGCCAATCCTGCAGCGCTGTACGGAAGGTGGCGGGATCGAACAGGTCGCTCATGCGGTTGCCTCGCTACGCTCGCTCATCCGGCTTCCGGCCTGCCGATCGCATGGGGCCTGCCATGGTCGTGATCACCACTGCGTCGGATGAAGGTCATCGCACGGGTCTTCAGCCGCCAGCCCTCACTGGTCCGCACGTAGGTGTCGCGGTAGTACCCGATACGCATGTCGTGCTTGGAGTGCTCGATGAAGCACAGCGGCTGCGTGCCGGACGCCGTATCCGCCCCTTCGACCAGGTCGATCAGGGCTGTTCCGGTCATGAACAGGCCCTTGGGGGCGGCGTCCACCAGGACCGGGAAGCGATTCAGCGTGTAGGTCTCGCCGAATGCGCTGTAGGTGCCGTCGGGCGTGAAAACACTGATGAGACCGTCGATGTCGCCCTGGGTGATGGTCACCGCGTACTTGGCGAGCACCTGCTGGATCTCGATGAGATCCTCGGTCCGCGTCGGGGAATCAGTTGATGTGCTCATTGCGGAAGACCTTACCGCCTTTCATTACAAAATCCACACGTTGTGTAACGGAGATATCCTCGAGCGGATTGCCCGGCACCGCGATGATGTCGGCGAGCAGTCCCTCGGCCAGCCGGCCCCGGTCGGTGACGTTGATCAAATCGGCGGCCACCACCGTGGCGGCGCGCAGCACCGCGGCCGGCGGCATGCCCCACTCCACCAGCGTGACGAGTTCGTCGGCGTTGCGGCCGTGCGGGATCGCCGGTGCGTCGGTACCGACGGCGATCTTCACCCCGGCCTCGTAGGCCGCCTTGATGGAGGTCTCGGCCTTCGGGAACATCTCGGCTGCCTTGTCCTGCAGCACCTTCGGTGCCTTCGAGACATCCATGGCCTGGGCCAGGCGGCGAGTGGTGACCAGGAACCGATCGTTGTCGACGAGCTTCTGGATGGCCTCGTCGTCCATCAGGAATCCGTGCTCGATGCAGTCGATGCCGCAGTCGACGGCGTGCTTGACGGCCTCGGCGCCGTGGGTGTGGGCCGCGACCCGCAGTCCGCGTCGGTGCGCCTCGTCGACGATGACGCGCAGCTCCTCGTCGGAATAGTGTTGCGCCCCGGCCTCTCCGGTCAGCGACATGACACCGCCCGAGCAGCACACCTTGATCAGCTGGGCGCCGTGCTTGATCTGGTAGCGCACCGCCTTGCGGATCTCGTCGACCCCGTTGGCGATGCCCTCCTCGATGGTCAGTTCCAGGACGCCCGGCATGAACGCCGCGAACATCGTCGGGTCCAGGTGCCCGCCGGTGGGGGTGATGGCGTGACCGGCGGGAATGATGCGGGGTCCGTCGATCCAGCCGGCGTCGATGGCCTTGCCCAGTGCGACGTCGAGCAGGTATCCACCGGTCTTGACGAACAATCCGAGGTTGCGCACCGTGGTGAACCCGGCGCGCAGGGTGCGGCGGGCGTTGCCCACCGCGCGTAGCACGCGGGTCGGGGGATCGTCCTGCACCTGGGACAGGCCCGGGTTCTCACCCCGGCCACCCATGAGCAGGTTGACCTCCATGTCCATCAGCCCGGGCAGCAGAATCGAGTCACCGAGATCGATGACCTCTGAGCCCTCTGGGATTTCGCCACCTACACCGATTATCCGGTCCCCGTCGACACGGACAATGCCGGGACGAATGATCGTCCCGGCATCGACGTCGACAAGACCCGCAGCTTTGAGGGTCAGCACGACTAAACCACCGGCTCCTTGATGAGATTGATATAGGCAGCACCGCTGTCGAGCACCCGCGGTTGCTTCCAGACCTCGACCGGGAAGCTGACCTGGACAATCGACTGACCCAGGTGCACAAGGGCTTTGGCGTCATCGGGCATGCTTGCCAGCGGGAAGCGGGCATCGACGTAGACCATGATGTCCTCGAGCCGCGCCATGCCGGCGTCGTAGAGCTCCTGCATCTCGTCCATCGTCGAGCTCAGGCGCTTCTGATAGCGCTCTTCCTCGGTGGGCAAGCACCAATCGCTGAATCGCTCCAGATCGGCGAATTCCTCGGGCAGCTTAGACATTGACTTCATCCTTCTTGTCGGCACCGGCGTGCTTGCCATTGGTCGAACCATTTCCGTTGGCCTTGGCCTCTTGGTACCGGTCCACGTACTTGTGGGCGGTGTGGTGCAGGTGGCGCAGCAGAATTTCCTGGTCGCACAGCGGGAAGTCGAGCACGGCGCGGGTGCCGATCTGCGTCTGGGTGGCTTCCAGCGTGTTGGCGTCCTGGAACGCGTACTCCTTGAACGTCACCGCGGCCAGTTCCTGGGACAGCCGCTCGCGCAGGTTCTTCGGCGGCACGAAGTACAGGTCGGCCTCAAAGATGTGGCTGTCTACACCGGTGGGCCAGTAGTTGTAGGTCAGATACCAGCCCGGCGCCCAGAAGAGCAGGGTGAAGTTCGGGAAGAACTCGAAAGAGTCCTGGCCCCACGTCGAGTGCCGGCCGGGATTGATCGCCGGTGGCAGCTCGTCGGGCAGGATGCCCTTGATGTCGGGACGATCCCATGGTCCGAACAGGCCACTGTGCAGGATGCGCTCGATGGGCTTGACCATCTTGAGGTCCTTCGGCGGGCTCATGCCGCCCCAGGACGAGATCATCGAGTGATCGCCCTTGATGTCGTAGTGCAGCGCCTCGAAGCCGAACTTGGCCAGCTTCTCGGCTTCCTCCTTCTCTGCCTGCTTCATGTGCAGGATCGGCGCGTGGTAGAACTCGACGAACGCGTCGATGAACAGCTTCCAGTTGGCCTTGACCTCCGAGCGGTAGCTGTAGTGCTCGGTCATCTCGTGGAAGGGATAACCCTTGAGGCCCTCGCCGAACTCGCCCAGGTATTCCTCCAGCGAGACTGCGTCGTCGTCGAAGTTGACGAAGATGAAGCCTTCCCAGACCTCGCAGCGCACCGGCTTGAGCGGGTAGTCGGCTTTGTCGACGTCGAAGAACTCCTGCTCCTGCTGGATGAAGGTCAGGTCGCCCTTGAGGTTGTAGCGCCAGGCGTGGTACTTGCAGACGAACTGGCGGCAGCTGCCGGACACCTCCTCGCCGGGGTAGTCGTTCCACACCAGCTTGTTGCCGCGGTGGCGGCACAAATTGTAGAAAGCGCGGATCTCGTCACCGTCGTTGACGATGACGATCGACGTGCCCGGGCCGACCGACGGCAGCTCACGGGTGATGTAGCTGCCTTTCTTGGGGATCAGCTCCACGCGGCCCATCTGCAGCCAGGTCTTGCGGAAGATGGCCTGCTGCTCCAGTTTCCAGTGCTCCGGGTCGATCGAATCCTCGTAGTTGACCGGGGCGGTGCCCAGTTCGGGCCAGTTCTCGGTCCAGCTGCCTGCAGCCGGCTTCGGGAAGAACGCCATCATCTACCTACTTTCTTCTTGAGTTAGTGGCCGGATTCCGGCGCAATTCCAAAGGTGTTGTAGGCCATGGCCATCAGGCCATAGCCGCCGATCGTGAAGACCAGGTCCATGCGCTGGCGCTCGTCGAGGTGCTCGCTCAGGGCGGCCCAGGTGCTGTCCGAGATCTCCGCCTGTCCGTCGAGTTCATCGACGGAGTCGAGCACCAACTGGTCGAGGGGAGTGGCACCGTCACCAGTCGTGCTGCTCGCGATCCGCTCATCGGTGAGTCCCTCGGATTTGCCGATGAAAGCGTGATGCGTCCACTCGTATTCGCACTTCTTGCGATGGGCGATCCGCAGGATGGCGAGCTCACGCATCTGCGCATCCAGTGTCGAGCGGAACAGCAGATGATTACTGAACCGCAGGAACGCCTTGGTCAGGGAGGGGTGGCGAGCCAGCGTCGACAGCGCGGTGCCCGCTCCCTCGGGGTTGAGCCGCTCCTCCGGAAGCATGACGGACAGTGCTCGTCGCACGTCGTCGTCCCACTCCTCGGCGGGCAAGGGGGCCAAGCGCACGGGGCGGTTCTCCTCTCGATGACCCATCACTGACTCTCGGTTGCGAGAATCAGGTTCTCATTTCCGACTAAGAGGTTTCCATCTTTTGCGCCGATGGTCAACAAGAAGGCGCGAGATTGCATGGTGACCTGGCTAAATCTGCTCGTCAGCGGCATCAGACATTGATTCTCTCTAGACGAGAAGCTAGTTTTCTCCCATAGAGAACCAATGTGACGGCCATGGAACGGAGCGAGGCAGTGCACAAAGACGACATGATCTTGATCAGCGTCGACGACCACATCATCGAACCGCCGAACATGTTCAAGAACCATCTGCCGGAGAAATACCGCGACGAGGCGCCACGCCTGGTGCACAACCCCGACGGCAGCGACACCTGGCAGTTCCGTGACACGGTGATCCCGAACGTGGCGCTCAACGCCGTGGCAGGCCGGCCCAAGGAGGAGTACGGGTTGGAGCCCCAGGGGCTCGATGAGATCCGCAAGGGCTGCTATGACCCCGACGAACGGGTCAAGGACATGAACGCCGGCGGTGTGCTGGCCACCATGAACTTCCCGTCGTTCCCTGGTTTCGCCGCCCGGTTGTTCGCCACCGACGACGACGAGTTCTCGTTGGCGTTGGTGCAGGCCTACAACGACTGGCACATCGACGAATGGTGCGGGTCGAATCCGGGTCGGTTCATCCCGATGGCCATCCCGGCGATCTGGAATCCGCAGTTGTGCGCCGACGAGGTTCGTCGGGTGTCGAAGAAGGGCGTGCACTCGCTGACCTTCACCGAGAACCCTTCGACGCTGGGCTACCCGTCCTTCCACGACCTGGAGTACTGGAAGCCGTTGTGGGAGGCCCTGGTCGACACCGACACCGTGATGAACGTGCACATCGGATCATCGGGCAAGCTGGCGATCACCGCCCCGGATGCCCCGATGGACGTCATGATCACCCTGCAGCCGATGAACATCGTGCAGGCCGCGGCCGACCTGTTGTGGTCGGCGCCGATCAAGGCCTATCCGGGACTCAAGATCGCGCTGTCCGAGGGTGGCACCGGCTGGATTCCGTACTTCCTGGACCGGGTGGACCGCACCTACGATATGCACTCCACGTGGACGCACCAGGACTTCGGTGACAAGCTGCCGTCGGAGGTGTTCCGGGAGCACTTCATGACCTGTTTCATCTCCGACCCGGTCGGGGTGAAGAACCGCCACGAGATCGGCGTGGACAACATCTGCTGGGAGATGGACTACCCGCACAGTGACTCGATGTGGCCGGGCGCGCCCGAGGAGCTGAGCGCGGTGTTCGACACCTACGAGGTTCCCGACGACGAGATCAACAAGATCACCCATGAGAACGCCATGCGGCTGTATCACTTCGATCCATTCGCCCACATTCCCAAGGAGCAGGCCACCGTCGGGGCGTTACGAAAGGCCGCCGAGGGTCATGACGTATCCATTCGCGCGTTGAGCCACAAGGAGAAGACCGGCGCCACATTCGCCGACTTCCAGGCCAACGCCAAAGCCGTTGCCGGCGCGCGAGACTGAACGCCGAGACGATCGGCCGAGAAAAATAGGAGAGCACACAGTGTCGGGCGGTATGAACTTCGAGCTGACCGAGGACCAGCAGCTGATCCGCAAATCCGTTGCGGAGCTGGCGGGCAAGTTCGACGATCACTATTGGATGACCAAGGACCAGGCCCACGAGTTCCCGCAGGAGTTCTACGACGCCATCGCCGGCGGGGGCTGGCTGGGGATGACCATCCCCGAGGAGTACGGCGGGCACGGCCTCGGCATCACCGAGGCCACCATCCTGGCCGAGGAGGTGGCCCGGTCCGGCGGAGCCATGAACGCCGCCAGCGCGATTCACATGTCGATCTTCGGGATGCAGCCGGTAGTGGTGTTCGGCTCCGAGGAGATGAAGAAGGCGACGTTGCCCCGCATCGTCAACGGCGATCTGCATGTGTGCTTCGGCGTCACCGAACCCGGTGCGGGCCTGGACACTTCACGTATCACCACGTTCGCCAAGAAGGATGGCGACAGCTATGTGGTGAACGGCCGTAAGGTGTGGATCTCCAAAGCGCTCGAGTCAGAGAAGATCCTGCTGCTGACCCGCACCGAATCCCGCGAGGACGTGGAGAAGCGTGGCGGGAAGCCGACCGACGGGTTGTCTTTGTTCCTGACCGACCTCGACCGCGATCACGTCGAGATCCGGCCCATCAACAAGATGGGCCGGAATGCGGTGAGCTCCAACGAGTTGTTCATCGACGATCTCCGGGTGCCTGCCGAGCACCTCATCGGCGAGGAAGGCAAGGGGTTCAAGTACATCTTGCACGGGCTCAACCCGGAGCGGATGCTGATCGCCGCCGAAGCCCTCGGCATCGGTCGCGTGGCCCTGGACCGTGCCGTCAAGTACGCGAACGAGCGGGTGGTGTTCGACCGGCCGATCGGCATGAATCAAGGCATCCAGTTCCCGCTCGCCGACTCGCTGGCCCGCCTCGACGCCGCCGAGCTGATCCTGCGCAAGGCCACTTGGCTCTACGACAACGGTAAGCCGTGCGGTCGGGAGGCCAACATGGCCAAATACCTGTGCGCCGACGCGGGATTTGGCGCCGCCGACCGTGCGCTGCAGACCCATGGCGGGATGGGTTATTCCGAGGAATACAACATCTCCCGGTTCTTCCGGGAGTCCCGACTGATGAAGATCGCACCGGTGAGCCAGGAGATGATCCTGAACTTCCTCGCCGCGAACGTTCTCGGCCTGCCCAAGAGCTACTGAGGAGATATCGAAGTTCAATGAGGACCTATTTCGACCTGACCGGACGTTCGGCACTGGTGACCGGTGCCGGTGCCGGGATCGGTGCCGCGGTTTCCGAGGCGCTGGCCGCTGCCGGCGCCGCCGTGCTCGTCACCGACATCAGCGGTGAGGCGGCTGCGAAGGTAGCCGAGCGGATCAATACCGCGGGCGGCAAGGCTGACAGCGCCGCGCTGGACGTCAGCGACCGCGCCGCCGCCGAGGCCGCCGCCGCGCAGGCCGCCGCCCTCGGCGAAGGAAACCTGCACATCGTGGTCAACAACGCAGGCGTCACATCGCCGGCGATGTTCCCCAAGCTGACCGACGAGACGTTCCGGGTCACCTTTGACATTCATGTCATGGGCACCTTCCACGTCACCCAGGCTGCGCTGCCACACATCCCCACCGACGGGACCGGTCGCGTCATCAACGTCACCTCGGCAGCCGGGCTCACCGGCACTCTGGGCCAGGTGAACTACTCGGCGGCGAAGGCGGGACTGATCGGGTTCACCAAGTCGCTGGCCCGTGAGCTGGCCACCAAGAACATCATGGTCAACGCCTTGGCGCCGCTGGCCGCCACGCCGATGACGGAAACCATCCGCACCAATGAGAAGTTCGCAGCCAACATGATGAACCGCATCCCGCTCAAGCGGTGGGCCGATGCCGACGAGGTCGCGGGCGCGTTCGTCTTCCTGGCCTCTGACGCTGCGTCGTACATCACCGGGCAGGTGCTGCCGGTCGATGGCGGCATGGTTATGTGAGCCTGTGAGCGAGTTTACGAGCGAACCATCAAGCACAGCGGCGGAATCCTCTTTGCCGCTGGCCGGTATCACCGTCATCGCGATGGAGCAGGCGGTCTCCGCGCCGATGTGCACCCGGGTGCTCGCTGACTTCGGCGCCAGGGTGATCAAGATCGAGAACCCCAAGGGTGGCGACTTCGCCCGCGACTACGACGATGTCGTGCTCGGTCAGGCGGCCCATTTCGTCTGGGCCAACCGGGGCAAGGAATCGGTCACCCTCGATCTGAAGTCACCCGGGGGCATGGAGGTCCTGCACCGGTTGCTCGACGGCGCCGACGCCTTCGTGTCCAATCTCGCTCCCGGCGCCACCGCGCGGTTGGGGCTGGGGCCCGAGGATCTCAAGGTGCGTCATCCCCAGGTGATCCCGGTGGAGATCGACGGTTACGGACCCGGAGGACCGCTGTCGCACAAGCGGGCCTACGACCTGTTGGTGCAGGCCGAATCCGGTTCGTGCGCGTCCACCGGCTACGCCGGCATGCCGGCCAAACCCGGTGCGGCGGTTGCCGATATCACCACCGGGCTGTATTCGGCGTTGTCCATCATGGCGCTGCTGGTCGGCCGGGCCCGCTCGGGCGACACCGGTGCCGCGCCGGCCGTGGCGGTCAGCCTGTTCGACACCATGACCGACATCATGGGGTACCAGCTGGCCTACACCCAGCACTCCGGAATCGACCAGGTTCCGCTGGGGATGAGTTCGCCGGCGGTGGCGCCTTACGGCGCATTCGATACCCGCGACGGCCAGACCGTGGTGCTGGGGACGACCAACGACCGGGAGTGGCAGCGGTTGGCCCGCGAGATCATCGAGCGGCCCGATCTCGCCGACGATCCGCGCTTCGCCACCAACTCCGATCGCTGTGCGCATCGCGACGAGCTCAACAAGGCGATCGAATCCTGGTGTGCCCAGCACGATCTCGACGACATTCAGCGGACCGCAGATGACGCCGGGATCGGCAATTCGCGGTACAACCTGCCCAGCGAGGTCATCGACCACCCGCATCTGAAAGCCCGTGACCGCTGGCGTCAGGTCGGAACCCCCAACGGGGAGATCGCGGCGCTGTTGCCGCCGCCGGTCATCAGCGGGATGCAACTGGGGATGGGCGCAGTGCCGGGGCTCGGCGAACACACCGATGCCATCCTGAGCGGGATCGGCCTGAGCGCCGAGCAGATCGCCGTGCTGCGCGAGCAGGGCGCCATCGGCCCCGCCTACCCGCAGTCCTAGTCAACAAGAACGGAGAATCCAATGCGCGAAACCGTCATCGTCGAGGCCGTCCGTACCCCGGTCGGCAAGCGCAACGGGGGCCTGTCGGGATTCCATGCCGCAGACCTGTCGGCGCTGGTGCTCAATGCACTGGTGGAGCGGGCGGGTATCAGCCCCGAGATCATCGACGACGTGGTCTGGGGCTGCGTCTCCCAGGTCGGTGACCAATCCAGCAACATCGGCCGATACTCGGTGCTGGCCGCCGGCTGGCCCGAACACATTCCGGGCACCACGGTCAACCGCGCCTGTGGATCCAGCCAGCAGGCGCTGGATTTCGCGGTCCAGGCGGTGATGTCGGGCCAGCAGGACGTCGTCGTCGCAGGCGGGGTCGAGGTGATGAGCAAGGTGCCGCTGGGGGCGGCCCGGGCCACCGGCCAGCCTTACGGGCCGAAAGTCTTTGAGCGGTACCAAGATTTTTCGTTCAACCAGGGCATCTCGGCGGAGATGATCTCGCAGAAGTGGGGTTTCGGCCGGACCCAGCTCGACGAATACTCCGTCGCCTCGCACGAGCGGGCGGCGGCGGCGCAGGACCGCGGCGCCTTCGAGAACCAGATGATCACGGTGTTTCCCGACCCGGCCGATCAACTCGACCCGGTAGTCGCCGACGAAGGGGTCCGCCGTGGCACCACGGTGGAGAAGCTCGCCGGTCTCAAGCCCGCCTTCACCGAGGACGGGGTGATCCATGCGGGCAACTCCTCACAGATCTCCGACGGTGCGGCGGCCCTGCTGGTGATGACGGCCGAAGCTGCTCTGACAATGGGCCTCACGCCCATCGCGCGGTACCGGGCCGGCGTGGTGACGGGCGCGGACCCGGTGTTGATGTTGACCGGGCCCATCCCGGCAACCGAGAAGGTGCTGCACAAGGCCGGTGTGCGTCTGGACGAGGTCGGCGTGTTCGAGGTGAACGAGGCGTTCGCCCCGGTGCCCCTGGCCTGGCTGGCCGAGACCGGCGCCGACGAGGCCAAGCTGAACCCGCTCGGCGGTGCCATCGCGCTCGGACATCCGCTCGGCGCGTCGGGTGCCGTGCTGATGACTCGGATGATCAACCACATGCGCGACAACGGAATTCGTTACGGACTGCAGACCATGTGTGAGGGCGGCGGTACTGCCAACGCCACGCTGGTCGAGCTCATCGACTGACAAGAGGACAACGCATGCAGCGAAATCTATTCACCGAGGACCACGAGGCGTTCCGCGCGCTCGCAAGGGATTTCATCGAGAAGGAAGTCGTCCCCGCCTATCCCGAGTGGGAGAAGGGCGGGCGGATGCCCCGTGACGTCTTCAAGCAGATGGGTGAGCTCGGCATGCTCGGGATGGCGATCCCCGAGGAGTACGGCGGCGCCGGCATCGGCGACTACCGCTACAACGTGGTGCTGCAGGAGGAGGCGGCCCGCGCGTTGGTGACGTTGTCGACGGTGCGCACTCAGCTCGAGGTGATCCTGCCGTACTTCCTGCACTACGCGAATGAGGAGCAACGGCAGCGGTGGTTCCCCGGGCTGGCCGCGGGCACGCTGCTGACCGCTGTCGCGATGACCGAGCCGGGAACGGGTTCGGATCTGGCCGGAATGCGCACCACCGCGGTCCGGGATGGTGACGAGTACGTGCTCAACGGTGCCAAGACGTTCATCACCGGCGGCATCCAGGCCGATCTGGTGGTCGTCGTGGCGCGGACGTCGACCGACCCGGAGAACCGGCGCAAGGGGCTGACACTGCTGGTCGTCGAGGACGGCATGGCGGGCTTCGAGCGGGGCCGCGAGCTGGAGAAGATGGGCTGCAAGGTGCAGGACACCGCGGAGCTGTCGTTCACCGACGTCCGGGTGCCCGTGGCCAACGTGCTGGGGGAGGAGGGCGAGGCCTTCAGCTACCTCGGCCACAACCTGGCCCAGGAGCGGCTCACGGTGGCGGTGGGTTCGGTGGCTCAGGCGCGCTCGGCGATCGCGGCTGCGATCGGCTACACCAAGGACCGCAAGGCGTTCGGCCAGCCCGTGGCCTCGTTCCAGAACACCAAGTTCGAGTTGGCAGCCTGTTCGACCGAGGTCGAAGCGGCTCAGGCGATGCTCGACCGGGCGGTGGCCCTGCATGTCGACGGCGAACTGTCCGGCGCCGACGCGGCCCGGGTGAAACTGTTCTGCACGGAGATGCAGGCGCGGGTGATCGATCGTTGCCTGCAGCTCTTCGGCGGGTACGGCTACATGATGGAGTACCCCATCGCCCGGCTCTACACGGATGCCCGGGTGGCTCGCATCTACGCCGGGACCAGCGAGGTCATGAAGGTGATCATCGCCAAGTCGCTGGGGCTCTGACCGGGCATATCCGGCGGCTGTGACGGCCCTCGGAAACTTCTTTCGCTGAGACGCTTGTCACAACGCTCAAACCAACCTACTGTGTGTTCACTAGGTTGGTTCGACGAAGGAGTCCGGTGACCTCAGTTGCAGGGGCAGAGGTGTCCTCTCAGGGTGCACGGCCCTATGAGACGCTCCTGGCCAAAGGGGAAGACCGCAGGCAGCGGATACTTTCTGTGGCTGAGAAGCTGCTTGCCCGCAATGGTTGGCGCAACACCTCCCTGGCTCAGATCGCCCGGGAGGTCGGCGTCACCCCGGCTGGTCTTTTGCACCACTTCGAGTCCAAGGAGCAACTGCTCAACGCAGTGCTCGATGCCCGCGATCATGACGACGACACCCACGCCGACCGCTCCGGCGATCTCGCTCAGGAGATCAAGCGGGTGGCCGAGCGGTTTGTCCGGGCGCCTGAACTGGTCGGCACTTTCACGGTTCTGTTGGTGGAGAACATCCAACCCGATGCGCCGCTGCACGATCGTTTGCTGAAACGGCAGCAAGCTGCGCGCGACATCGTCACCGACATCATCACCCGCGGCCAGCGCAGTGGCCGCTACCGCTCCGACTTCGACGCGGCCACCAAGGCCGTGGAGATCCTGGCATTCATCAATGGAATGGAGACCTCATGGCTACTCGATCCCTCGCTCCCGTTGACGGACGTGTTCAAGAGCTACGCCGACATGCTGGGGCGGGAGATCGAGCAGCCGGACGGCCGCAACGGGGCGACCGTCCAGTGAGATTGGAGGACGACATGCGGTATCGGCTTGATGTGGTCGCCCCCTGTGTGGTCGACGCGGTCCGGTTCGCCGGCGGCTGGCTCGTCGATCGGGTGATGGCCGGGTGGGACGTCACGGTGCTGATCGGCGCCGACGAGGATGTCCGACCGCTGGCGATCCTCGGGGTCGAGACCATCGCCCTGGAGTCTGTCCTGGAGTCTTGGGAGGACCGTCCGCATCCGCAGACCGTCGCAGTGGCCGCCAACCTGTTCAACACCGACGAGCGCGTGCGACGCGGCGTCCTGGGTGCGCTGGAGCAGGGCCACACCGAGGTGACGCTGTGGGGTGACGAGTGTCCGGCGGATCTGAGCGTCGACCCGGTACGTCACGAACTGTCCGCCGCCGCACGCGCTTTCAAAGCCCAGGCGCTAGCCGCGGTCAACGATCCCGAAGCCAAGGTGGTCGGAAACACCGAGGCGTTCCGCTGCGGCACGATGCTCAGCCGCTCGGTGCCCGCGGATCTGATTCCGGCTAGCTGATCTCTCGCCGAGCGTGCATACAGATCGCGAATTCACGCGATTTCGCGATCTGAGTGCACCGTCGCCGCAGGCCTTCGACAATCGCTCTAGCACTTCTACCGGTGTATGCCGCTTGGCGACTCTGAATTTCGTCCAACCGAGCTCATCGAGATCTTCCGAGCGGATGATGTCGTGGGCGAACTGCTGCGGGTCTTTGCGGTGGTGGTCGCCGTCATACTCAACCGCGAGCATGCGTTCTTCCCATCCCATATCCAGCCGGTAGCGCCGGCAGCCATCGATGCTCGTCACGGGTATCTGAGTCGTCGGACGCGGGTATCCGGCGCGAATCACCAACAGCTTCAACCACGTTTCTTTCGGCGACTCCGAGCCTGGGTCGTAAAGATCGAGTGCGGCCAACAATTGGCGAATGCCTCGGGCACCTCGATGGCCTACTGCTACCCGAAGTACGTCATCGACACGAAATCCCGTGGCATTTCCCAGTGCATCGAGTCGGGCGACCGCGTCATCCAGATGTCCACGCCGACCGAGGTCAAATGCCGTCCGCTCGACAGTGGTGAGTGGAAGTCCCCGGTGCTCCGTGACCTCGTCGGAGGCAAGCGATCCGGTTTTGAGGGTGGTGATCCCTCGCGGAGGCCTGCGGTTCGGCCAGACCAACTCGATCGGGAGCGTGTCCTCGACGTATTGCGCACCGTGTAGCGCCGATGCGGTGACACCCGCAAGCACTCCGCCACGATGCGACCACAACCATGCGGCTTTGGCACGGTGGCGGATCGTCATTTCCGCTGAACGGCGTGTGTAGACGTCGGGGAACAACGTGACGAACGGCCCGCGATGATTGCGCAGCTGATGCTTGGCCACCAGCCCAGCCGCGACGGCCTCGCTGCCGAGGAACGGGGTGTCCATGTCATCACTTTGACGTACTCAGGGCGGCATCAGCTCAACGTTTTTGCGATGTGGGGATCAACCGTGCGTTGTGGATAACTCGCCTGTCCCGAGCGTGCATACAGATCGCGAATTCACTCGATTTCGCGATCTGAGTGCACGCTCGACGGCGGAGCTAGACGAAGGTGGGCATCGCGGACCAGCCCCGTACCGCGGCGGTCTTCGACGGTTTGGCGTTGGCCCAGTCGACGTTCCACTCGGGGAAGCGTTTGAGGATCTCTTCCAACGCGATGCGCCCCTCGAGGCGGGCCAGCGCGTTGCCCATGCAGAAGTGCGTGCCTGCGCCGAAGGTCATGTGAGACTTCTGTTCCCGGTGGATGTCGAAGACGTCGCCGTCGGGGGCGAACCGCCGGTGGTCGCGGTTGGCCGCGCCGACCAGCATGAGCATCGCCGAGCCTGCCGGAACAGTCTGCCCGTAGTACTCGACATCGCGGGTGACGTAGCGGGCGATCTGCAGTGCCGGCGGCTCCCAGCGCAGGATCTCCTCGATCGCCTGGGGGATGAGCTCAGGATTCTCCACCAGCTCACGGCGTTGGTCCGGGACGTCGGCCAGGGTCTTTCCGGCCCAGCCGATCAGGCGCGTGGTGGTCTCGGAGCCGGCTGTCGCGATGACCGTCAGGTATAGCAGTAGCTCGTCGCGACGCAGCGTGCGCACGGTGCCGGTCTCGTCGGTGAATTCGGCATTGAGCAGATCGGTCATGATGTCGTCGGACGGGTGCTCGGTGCGCCAGTCGATGAACTCGGCGAACACCTCACCGGTGGCCAGGGCATCGACCGTCTGTCCCTGCAGGGTCTCCTCGCCGTGGTCGGTGATGGCGCGTTGCCGGTCCTCGGGGATGCCCAGCAGCATGCCGATGACGCGCATCGGCATCTGTTCGCCGAGATCCTGTACGAAGTCGAACTTGTCAGACCCGACCAGCGGATCCAGGCAACGTGCGGTGAATTCTCG
>NZ_LZSY01000095.1 GCF_001665625.1 Mycolicibacterium peregrinum
CTGCTTCTTTCTCCGGCTCGGCTTCGTCCGCGCCGATCATGTTCGCCAGGCGCCCACTGATCAGCTCCTCGCCTGAGACGAGGACTGCAGCCCGTTACGGGCAAACTCAGCATGGGAAACGCGCGCCCTCAGGCGCGCGTTTTCTCATACTGCGGTGGGCAGCTCTTGGTAGTCGTCAAACTGCTCCGAGGTGTCGCCCTCGACGAGGAAATCGCCGTGGTAGAGGGCCTCGAAGTCGACCTTGATGACATCTGCACTGGTGTCGTCGATCCACATGACACTGAGCGTATGGGTCACTATTAAGGAATCTTTGAGTCACGGTTCGGAAAATGGTGGCAATCCTACTTTTGGGTAGGTTTCTGGCGAGTAGCTCCGACCGGCGGGCGTGCGTGGCTGTGACGGTGGCCGCGGGGGCGTGGCGGCCGGGTGGTTGCCGCCGATTTCTACGCAAGGGTCGCTTGGGCGCGCTGGCCGCAGCCCGGGTGTAGAAAACCGGCCGGCGATCAAGCGCGAAAATGTGATCAGGCACCCGGCTTGGTGAAGTGGATCGGATTGCTGGGGTTCAGCGCGATCCAGGTCACCACCGCGGCGACGACGCCGATCACCACGAGACCCACGGATGACCGGGCCGACACCCGGGAGCGGCCGAACACCCGGTGATCGACCGAGAACGCGCCGGCGCCGGTGAACAGCAGCGCGACGGCGGCGAATGCGGCCAGGAACGGAACGTTGAACGGCTGGGACCAGAAGGCGTCGGCCGAGACGTTCACCGCCCAGGCGTCGACCATTGCACCGATCACGGCGCAGGCGGCCAACGGGGTGAGGATGCCCAGGAGCAGGCCGATGCCGCCGAGGGTTTCGGCCGCCGTGACCATGAACGCGCCGAATGCGGGTAACCGCCAACCGGCGGATTCCATGAATTCGACGGCGGTGCCGAAGTCGAATGCCTTGATCAGGCCGGCCTGCAGCATGGTCGCGCCGGTGGCGATGCGCAGGATGAGCAATCCGGTGTCGGTCATGCCGGTAGTCGTGGTTCCGGGGTCGCTGGTGATCGTCATGCCTTATTAGACGCACCGAACCCGCCGAATTCATCGCGTACGGGGAGTTGAACTCTTCGGTGCCGGTCGCCGTATGTAGAGCGAGGCCCACGTTGACGCTGGAAACTTACCGTTGTTAACTTAACGGCGGTATTCATCGGGGGAAGGACACGCAGTGCTGCACCGAATCGCCCATCTGGCCCTCGCCGCACCGCGGCGGGTTCTTGTCGTGGCCGCACTGGCGATGGTCGCCGCAGGCATCTTCGGCATCCCGGTGGCCAAGAGCCTGTCAGCCGGCGGATTCCAGGACCCGACATCGGAATCGGCACGGGCCACGCAGCTGCTGTCGGACAAGTTCGCCCGCGGCGACATGCAGTTGGTCATCAGCGTCACCGACGACAACGCCGGCGCCCAGAGCCCCGCCGCACGAGCCGCAGGCGCGGACATCGCCGCCCAGCTCAAAGCATCGCCATTCGTGACCGAGGTCAGCTCGGCATGGACCGTGCCCGCACCGGCGGCGGCCACGCTCATCAGTAAGGACGGCAAGACCGGTCTGATCCTGGCCGGCATCACCGGCGGGGAGAGCGGCGCACAGAAACACGCCAAGGAGCTCACCGATCAACTCGTGCACGACCGCGACGGCGTCACCGTGCGCGCCGGCGGCGAGGCGATGATCTATGTCCAGATCAACGGGCAGAGCGAAAAAGACCTCTTGATGATGGAATCCATCGCGATCCCGTTGAGCTTCCTGGTGCTGGTGTGGGTGTTCGGTGGATTGCTCGCCGCGGCATTGCCGCTGGCCGTCGGGGGCTTCGCCATCCTGGGATCGCTGGCGGTGCTGCGCGGGTTCACCATGGTCACCGACGTCTCGATCTTCGCCCTCAACCTCACCGTCGCCATGGGCCTGGCGTTGGCCATCGATTACACCCTGCTGATCGTCAGCCGCTACCGCGACGAACTCGCCGAGGGCGTCGACCCGGACCGGGCGTTGGTGCGCACCATGGTGACGGCCGGACGCACGGTGCTGTTCTCGGCGATGACGGTGGCGTTGTCGATGGTGGCGATGGTGCTGTTCCCGATGTACTTCCTCAAGTCCTTCGCGTACGCGGGCATCGCGGTGGTGGCGCTCGCGGCATTCGCGGCCATTGTGGTGGCCCCGGCCGCCATCGCGCTGTTGGGTGACCGCCTGGACGCCTACGACGTGCGCCGGTTCATCCGCCGCGTCCTGGGCCGGCCGGAGCCCGTGCGTAAGCCCGTGGAGCAGACGTTCTGGTACCGCATGACCAAGCGCGTCATGCGCCGGTCGGTTCCGGTCGGGCTCGCCGTGATCGCGCTGCTGCTCATGCTGGGCGCCCCGTTCCTCGGCATCAAATGGGGATTCCCCGACGACCGGGTGCTGCCATCGTCGGCGTCGTCCCGTCAACTCGGCGACGAACTGCGCAACGACTTCGCCGTCGACTCGTCGACCGCCGTCACCGTGGTGCTGCCCGACGTGACCCGGCTGGCACCCGCCGAACTCGACCGCTATGCCGGCGATCTGTCCCGCGCCGCCGACGGGGTCTCCGTGTCCGCGCCCGGGGGCACCTTCGTCGACGGGCGCCGGGTCGGGCCGCCGACGTCGGGAACCGGAATAGCCGACGGCAGTGCCTATCTCACCGTCGGCAGCCATGTCCCGCTGTTCAGCGACGCCTCTGAGGCCCAGCTCGACGCGTTGCACGCCGTGCCTGCGCCGGCCGAGGTGCAGTTCACCGGGCTCGCGCAGGTCAACCGGGACAGCTCACACGCGATCACCTCCCGGTTGCCGCTGGTGCTGGGCATCATCGCCGCGATCACTTTCGTGTTGTTGTTCCTGCTCACCGGCAGCGTGGTGCTGCCGTTGAAAGCGTTGGTGCTCAACGTGTTGTCGCTGTCGGCGGCGTTCGGTGCGTTGGTGTGGATCTTCCAGGACGGACACCTGGGCGCGCTCGGGACGACATCGACGGGCACCTTGGTGGCCAACCTGCCGGTGTTGTTGTTCTGCATCGCATTCGGGTTGTCGATGGACTACGAGGTGTTCCTGGTCTCGCGCATCCGCGAATACTGGCTCGAATCCGGCCAGACCCGAGAGGATAACGACGAGAGCGTCGCGCTCGGGCTGGCCCGCACCGGCCGGGTGGTAACGGCAGCGGCACTGCTGATGTCGATCTCGTTCGCGGCGCTGATCGCCGCTCAGGTCGCCTTCATGCGGATGTTCGGCCTCGGCCTGACCATCGCGGTACTCGTCGACGCCACCTTGGTGCGCATGTTGTTGGTGCCGGCCTTCATGCACCTGATGGGACAGTGGAACTGGTGGGCGCCCGCACCGTTGGCTCGGCTGCACAAGCGAATCGGGATCAGTGAGTCGGGACCGGCCGAGTCGGACGCCATCGGAGCCGGCGATGCTCCCACGGACCGGGACAAGCGTGAGCCGGCCGATGCCTGCGTGAAGGACGCTGGTTAGCGTGGTCATGCAATCGCGCAAGCGGCGCCGCGCCCCTCGTGGCTCCGGGGAGCTGCTGCGCGATGAGATCCTCGACGCCACAACCGAACTACTGCTGGAAACCGGTCATGCCAAGGCCGTCTCGATCCGGTCGGTCGCTCAGCAGGTCGGGGTCACACCGCCGTCGATCTACCTGCACTTCGAGGACAAGGACGCGCTGCTGGATGCAGTGTGTTCGCGGTATTTCGAGAAACTCGACGAGGAGATGCAGCGCGCCGCCGCCGACCACGACTCGACCATCGAGGTGTTGCGTGCGCAGGGACACGCCTACGTGAACTTCGCGCGACGCACACCCGAGTTGTACCGCCTGGCGACCATGGGTGAGGGCAGGCCCGGCAGTGACGTCGACGTCGCACTCAACAGCTCTGCGTTCCAACACATGCGCGCTGCCATGGAGGCGCTGATCGCCGAGGGCGTGTATCCGCCCGGCGACCCCACGATGCTGGCGTTGGAACTGTGGACCGCGGCGCACGGGGTTGCCGCGATCCTGATCTCCAAGCCGTATCTGCCGTGGGGAGATGTCGAGGAGTTCACCGACCGCGTGCTACGTGCGGTGTCCACCGGCCAGATCGTCTCGGGGATCATCGGAACCGACCTCGCACCTGCCGAAGCAATCGCACGGTTGCAGGGCTTGGCCAGTGAACCCGCCGACCAAGGCGCCGACGAAGGGTAGAAGCCGTGACTGACAAGACCGTCGACAATCCGTTCTTCGCCCGGGTGTGGAAGACGCTGTCGAGTTCGGAGCCCAAGGCACTGCGCCGGCTGCGCGGTGACAACCTCGCCGGACTCAGCGGCCGGGTGCTGGAGATCGGTGCAGGTACCGGGACGAACTTTGCCTTCTATCCGTCGACGGTGACCGAGGTGGTCGCCATCGAGCCCGAACGTCACCTTGCCGAAGTGGCCCGCAGCGCGGCGACGCGGGCCCCGGTGCCAGTGACCGTCACCAGCGACACCGCCGAGAAGTTCAGCAGCGCAGAGCCGTTCGACGCGGTGGTCTGCTCACTGGTGCTGTGCTCGATCGATCAACCCGATACGGTGCTGCGCCAGTTGTTTTCGATTGTCCGGCCAGGTGGCGAACTGCGGTACCTGGAGCATGTCGCCGGTCTCGGCTGGCGGGCCGGAATGCAGCGCGTGGCCGATGCCACCGTGTGGCCGCGGTTGTTCGGCAACTGCCACACCCACCGGCACACCGAGCAGGCGATCGCCGACAGTGGATTCCAGGTTGAGACTGCGCACCGTGAGATGGCGATGCCGGCCTGGGTGCCGCTGCCGGTGACGGAGTTCGCGATCGGGCGTGCGGTCAGGCCGGCCTAGCCGGCGTCGCGAGTACCGAGGAGCGTCGGCAACCGCTGCAGCAGATTCGGCAGGGAGCCGCCCGCGGTCTCGCGGAGTGAGAGCGTCGCGCTGTCCGACAGCGGGGTGCGTTCCGGATTGACCTCGACCACCACGGTGCCTGCGGCGACGGCGGCTTCGGCCAGCCCCGCCGCGGGATAGACGATCGAGCTGGTGCCCACCACGATCACCACATCGGCGTTGCTGACGGCCAGTACTGACCGTTGCCAGGCATCGTCGGGCAGCGGCTCGCCGAACCACACGACGCTCGGCCGGATCAGGCCGCCGCACGGGCAAACCGGAGGTTCGATCGTCTCGACCGGCTCAGGCATCTCGGGCAGCTCGCCCTCGAACTTCGAACCACATGCGTCGCAACGGAACTCGAACAAGTTGCCGTGTAGGTGGTAGACGTTCGTACTGCCGGCGCGCTCGTGCAGGTTGTCGACGTTCTGGGTGATGACGTGGACGTCGGCGAAGTCCTGCCAGGCGGCCACGGCCCGATGTCCGTCGTTGGGCTGCACGTGGGACATCATGTAGTGGCGCCACAGATACCAGGCCCAGACTTTCTCCGGGTGCCGCTGCCAGCCTTCGATGCTGGAGATCTCGTAGGGGTCCACCTTTGCCCACAGGCCCGTTTCGACGTCGCGGAACGTAGGTACACCGCTCTCCGCCGAGATTCCGGCACCACTGAGGACAGTCACTTGCACATCACCAACGTAGTCGGTTTGGGTGATACTTGAGCACGTGGTTGAGTTGGGGGATTGGGTTCTGATTGATTCGAGCGCGGAAAAGCCGCTGTTCGATCAACTCCGGATCCAGATTATCGAGGGCATCCGGCAGGGGCGCCTGACGCCGGGTACCCGGTTGCCGACGGTGCGTGAGCTGGCGGCGAAGGTCGGGCTTGCGGTGAACACCGTGGCCAGGGCCTATCGCGAGTTGGAGTCGGCGGGGGTGTTGGAGACCCGGGGGCGGTACGGCACCTTCGTCGCACGGGCCGATCCGGCCGATGCCGCGATGGCCGCCGCCGCGCATTCGTTCGCCGAGGCCGCCCATGCGCTGGGGATCGGCAAGGCCGACGCCCTGCGTTATCTGGACAGCGCGTTCGACTGATCCGGGCTGGCTCAGCCGGTCCGGATGCCGTGCCAGCGGTGCACATCCAGGGCGACGGCTACCGCGACACTGTTTTCGGCGAGCGGGCGGGGCAGGAGCTGGTCGGCGCGAGCCAGTCGTCGCAGCAGCGTGTTGCGGTGGAGGTACAACCGTGCCGCGGCGCGTGAGGCGTTGCACTGTTCGTCGACGAATACCCTTACCGTTTCCTGTAATTCAGGGTCGGCGGTCTCAAGATCGCCGAGATTGCGGCTGACGAACTCGGCGGCACGATCGGGGTCGGCGGTGACCAGTGCGACGAGTTCGACGTCGGCGAACTTTGCGATCTGCTGTGTGGAGTGCAGCCGGGCCATCATCTGCTGTGTGGTGATCGCGTCGAAGTGGCTGCGCCGGAACCCATCCAGACCGTCGGACGGCGGGCCGATGGCGATCCGGACGCCGTCCAACTCTGCGGCGACGCGGGTGAGTGCCTGGAAGCCGTGCTGAACATCGGCGCCACCTGCGGCCCACACCCAGCGGGTGGCGGTGCTGGCCAGCACGCTCAACGGCCGCGGATCGCCGCAGTCCTGGCCGAATGCCTCGGCGGCCCGGTCCAATCCGGACAGGTCGCCCGCCGGGTCCTCGCTCCAGATCACCGCCGCGGTGTGCGTTCCGGTGAGCGCGTGGCCCAGGCGCGCCTCGGCGCGCTGCCGGGGGATCGGGGCGCCCTCCAGCAGGAGCGCGACGGTCTCGCGCCGTTCGGCATGGGTGCCGCGGGTCAGGTCATCGCGTTCCAGGTCGATCTGGGCAGCGATCCCGGCCAGCGTGGCGTCGACGAACGCACTGATGGACTGCGAGCACACGTCGAGCATCTCGTGTAGTTCGCCGGGGTCGGACGTGAGCTCGAAGGCGATCTCCATGAGCCGGCGCCACGCCACACCCTCGCCGACCCGATACGCATCCAGGGGGAACTCGCTGACGCCGCGGCGCACCAGTTCCCGCGCGATGCTGAGTGGCTCCGGACCGGTATTCGGCGGCACCGGAGCACCTGGATCGCGCACATTCGCCGTGCCCCAGAAGAACAGGTTGGCGTGGTTACTGCGGACGACCGCGCCGGCGAGCTCGGGGTCGGACGCGATTGCCGGGCTGGCGGCCAACACTGCGGCATCGAATTCGTCGAGCCATTCCTGGCGGGGGTTGAGCACTATCTGTGCGCATTGCCGGATCAGGTCCTGCGCCCGAGGTGACGGTGGCTTCCACGCCATCACCCCAGCGTAGATCTGTGGTGCAAACTGCACCATCGGATACCGTAAATTTGGAACTTCCAACCTTGGGCGACGGTCGGCTGACCGCAACCATTGAGACATGAACCACACCGAACACGTCGACGTACTCATCATCGGCGCCGGAATCTCCGGCATCGGTGCCGCCTACTACCTGCAGCGCGAACACCCGGGCCGCAGCTACACGATCCTGGAGGCCCGTGGCGCTACCGGCGGCACGTGGGACCTGTTCCGTTACCCGGGCATTCGGTCGGACTCAGACCTGCACACCTTCGGGTACGAATTCAAACCGTGGCGCGACGAGCACGCCATCGCGACCGCCGACAAGATCCTGGCCTACCTGCGCGAGACGGTGTCGGAGAACGGCATCGACCGCCACATCCGGTTGCACCACAAGGTGCTCGGCGCGGCCTGGGACTCCGCGACTGCCGCCTGGACCGTGGACATCGAGCGGACCGGCAGTGACGACGCGGATCCCGAACTCGTGCAGATCTCGGCGAACTGGGTGTTCTGCGGTGGCGGGTACTACCGCTACGACCAGGGCTACACCCCGACCTTCGAAGGTCAGGACCAGTTCACCGGACGTATCGTGCATCCGCAGCACTGGCCGGAGGATCTCGACTACACCGGCAAGAAGGTCGTCGTGATCGGCAGCGGTGCCACCGCGGTGACGCTGGTGCCGTCGATGGCGCCGACCGCCGGGCACGTCACGATGCTGCAGCGCTCACCCACCTACGTGCTTCCCGTCCCGGCCAAGGACGCCTTCGCCAACACCGCCAGGCGGCTGCTGGGTGACCGCCTCGGGTATGCCGCGGCCCGGCGCAAGAACATCATCAAGCAGCGCTCCGTCTACGTGCTGTGCCAGAAGTACCCGACGGCCGCCCGGTGGCTGATCCAGAAGGTCAACGCCGCCAAGCTGCCCAAGGGCTACCCCGTCGACGAGCACTTCGCGCCCCACTACAACCCGTGGGACCAGCGGTTGTGCGCCGTACCCGACGGCGACCTTTTCGAGGCCATCAGCAACGGCAGCGCCTCGGTGGTCACCGACCGCATCGCGACGTTCACCGAGAACGGAATCCTGCTGGAGTCCGGCCGTGAGCTTGACGCCGACATCATCGTCACCGCAACGGGTCTCAACATCCAGCTGTTCGGCGGGATGTCGCTGACCGTCGATGGCGCACCGGTGGACCTCGCCGACACGGTCGCCTACAAGGGCATCATGCTCTCGGGCGTGCCGAACTTCGCCTTCGCCTTCGGCTACACCAACTCGTCATGGACGCTCAAGGTCGGGTTGCTCTGCGAGCACTTCTGCCGGTTGTTGAAGCACATGGACGACAACGGTTTCGACGTCGTCCGGCCGGAGTTCGCCGGCGGTCAGACCCGCCCCCTCCTGGATTTCGGGGCCGGGTACGTGCAGCGTGCCATCGACGAGATTCCCCGCCAGGGGGTCGACGGACCGTGGCAGATGACCATGAACTACACGTTGGATGCCGAGACGTTGCGCAACGGACCCGTCGAGGACCCTCACCTCAGGTTCGAAAAGTCCTTGGTGGCCGTCTAGTTCGGCGGACTAGCCGAACTCCAGCAGACCTACCACCGGGCGGACGGGGTCGAAGATCGGCAGGTGGTAGGTCCGCAACAGGGCGTTGAAGATCGCGCCGCGGCCGGGTGGCATCGGCAGATCGCGCACCGCCCGTACTCCGGGGACGGTGTTGACCAGATCGGCGAGCTCGCCCGGGGACAGGCTGAACGGCATGGGCGGCACCCGATAGCGCATCGAGGTCGGCATCCCTTTGCGGGTGAGAAACGCGAAGAACGCCGGAGGCAGGTCGAACATCATCTGTCCGCCCGGAAAGCGCTGCGCGCAGGCACGGATCAGTGACATGGACTCCTCTGGCTGCAGATACATCAGGAGGCCCTCGGCGGTGATGAACACGCCGTGATCGGTGTCGACGTGGTCCATCCAGCTGAAGTCCAGTGCCGACTGGGCGCGCTGCGTGACGCGGTCGGGCTTGGGCAGCAGCTTGTTGCGGAGCTCGATCATCGGCTCCAAATCGACTGACAGCCAGCGGAACTCATGTCCCACGCCGGCGGCGTCCAGGCGGTAGAAGCTGGTCTGCAGCCCCTCGGCCAACGCCACCACGGTGGCCTTCGGATGCTCGCGAAGATAGTCGCCGGTGATCCGGTCGAACAGCAGTGAGCGCAGGGCCATGTCCTGGCGGCGGGTGTAGCCGAACTTGGCGAAATCAAAATCGATCGAGTCGACCAGTTGCACCGCCACCGGATCGTCGATCAGACCGTCCGGGCGGCGTGCCTCGTGCGCGCGCACCTGCAGGGTAAGCAGTGCCGTCTCGGAGACACCGGTGAGCGCACTGCCACTGACCTTCTCTGAGCCACCCGTCATGGCGCGAATGTACCCGCGTTCCGCCGGCCGGTGCCAACCTCGTCGATCGCACGCGCAAAGATGCTCTCAAAGGGTGATTCGGTTCAGCTGGAAGGAGTCCGCCGTGCCACGCTTCGCGGCCAATCTCTCCATGATGTACCCCGAACACGCCTTCCTCGACCGGTTCGCCGCCGCGGCGGCCGACGGGTTCACCGCGGTGGAATTCCTCTTCCCGTACGAGTACCCGGCCGAGCAGCTGCGCGGTCGCCTCGATGCCTGCGGTCTGGAGCAGGCGTTGTTCAACGCTCCTCCCGGCGATTTCACGGCGGGGGAACGCGGCACCGCCTCCCTGCCCGGCCGCGAGGCCGAGTTCAGGGATGGATTCGTCCGCGCACTGGGCTACGCCGAGGCGCTGAATTGCCCACGGGTGCACGTGATGGCCGGCGTTGTCCCGACCGGTGCCGGGCGCGAGGAGCGGCTGGCGGTGTACCGCGACAACCTCACCTGGGCCGCCGATCAGGCCGCCGGCCTCGGCGTCGACGTGCTGATCGAACCGATCAACCAGCGCGACATGCCCGGCTATCTGCTGAGCCGGCAGGACGAGGCGCACCGCATCGTGGGCGGTATCGGGGCGCCGAACCTCAAGGTGCAACTCGACCTGTATCACTGCCAGATCACCGAGGGTGACGTGACGGTCCGGCTGCGGTCGGACATTCCGACCGGTCGCGTCGGGCACCTGCAGATCGCCGGAGTTCCCGATCGTCACGAACCCGACAGCGGCGAACTGGCGATCGACTACCTGCTCGCCGTCATCGACGAGACCGGTTACGACGGTTGGGTGGGCTGTGAGTACCGTCCCGCCGCCGGTACGAGCGCAGGGTTGGGGTGGCTGCGAAGAGCGCGCGGGTGACGGCTCAGCGCAGCACCTTGTCCAGGGTCCGTAGATTTCTGGTGGTGGTGCAGGATTTGTAGCGCTTCTTGCCCATGGTCTTGCCGATCGCGCTGTCGAGCGTCGCGGCTCGGGGCACCTGCCAATAGAGCACCCCGTCGCCGCGTTGCACCTTTTCGTCGTCGCCCGGGGTCAGCGCCGCGAGCTCGTCGAGCAGATTGTCGTCACTCACGAACGTGACATAGGAGTGGTGGTCGGGGACTTCCCGCTCGAACGGATAACCGGCGGAGATCTTCTGCAGCGTTGGGATGTCGTACACCAACACCCACGCCTCGTAGCCGAAGGCGTCGCGCAGTGCCTTCTCGGCGGTGGTGCGGACCTTCGGGGCCTTGGAAGTGCTGTCCAGCAAGACATTTCCGCTTGCCAGAATCGTCTTGACCTCGGTGAATCCGGCTGCCTCCATGGCTTTGGCCACGTCGGCCATCTTGAGATTCACGCCTCCCACGTTGATGCCGCGCAGGAACGCGATGTAGCCCGTCACCGCTCCAGCCTAACCAGTCACTTCACCGGCAGTTGGTCCAATTCGGCCTTCGAGGTGGCGGTGATGAGGTGGAGCACCCGCCGGAAGCTGGGGGATCGCGTCGACACGATCGACGTGTGATTCTCACCCGGGAGCAGTTCGACGCTGGCCCGGCCGCCGCGCTTCTTGAGCGCTGCGACGTAGCGCTGCGAATTGGCCGGTGCCACAACGGTGTCGAGGGTTCCGTGCACCGCGATCACCGGCACGCTCGGGTCGAGGTTCTGGATCGGATCGACCGAGGCGTACCGCTGCGGCACCTCTGCCGGGCGGCCGCCGAGCACTGCGACGATGCGTTTGTCGCCGTGGTCGGCGGCGTAGACCATGTCGAGCGGACCGGCCAGCGAGATGACCCTGGTCGGCCGGAACCGAGGCCGGGATCCGACCTCGTCACCGCGCAGGTCCTGGCGGGTGCTGGCCCATACTGCCAATTGGGCTCCTGCACTGTGGCCCACGACCAGCGCGTCGTCGATGGCCAGCTGCGGATACTGCAGGGCCACCTCGGCGACATAGTCCATGGCGCCGGCCACGTCGTCGAACGTGGTCGGCCACCCACCGCCCGACCCCATCCTGCGGTACTCGATGTTGTAGACCGCCATGCCGCGGCTACTGAGCTCGCGGGCCAGGCCCTGGAACACCCCCGCGCCCATCGTGCTCTGCCACCCGCCGCCGTGGATCAGCACCACCAGCGGGACCGAATTGAACGCATGCCTACCGGCGGGCAGGTAGAGATCGGCCCAGTTCTGGTCGGGGTACCGGTCGGTGGGCCGGGCGTCGGACCGGTAGTGGACGCGGGTGACAGTCACGTCGTGCAGGGTGAGGGCCTCGGGAACCACCGCGACCGCAGCGGACCTCTTTTCCGTTTTCGCCACAGTCGTGCAGGACGGCGTGACACCGACGACGAGCAAAGCGGTGAGCGCGATCAGCGCCCGCCGGTACCGCCGGCGATGCAGTCCTGGAATCAGCACAGTCGTCTCTTTCTCGATCCCTCGGGTCAGAAGTCCAGTGCCGTGATGGACGGTCTGATGCGGTGGATCGCGCCGATCCGGTCCAGCCACGGCTCGGCCGCCAGCTTGAACAGGCCGCGCCCGGCCTGCATGGGCACGTCCCGAGCCGACCTCACCCCGGCGATGGCTCCCGGTCCCGTCCCAGCCATGGCCAGGCCCTCTTCGGCGGTCAGCGCGAACGGCATCGGCGGCGCGATGTAGCGGTCGGACAGGTGCAGACCCTTGATGGTGCGCCGGCTCGCCCAGTGCGGGATCGAGTCGAACACCATCCGCCCCCCGGGGAACCGTGCCGCGCAGTCGGCGATCAGGCTGCGCACGTCGTCGGGTTCCAGGTACATCAGAAGTCCCTCGGCGGTGATGAACACACCGTTGGTGGCGTCGACGTGGTCCATCCAACTGCGGTCGAGTGCCGACTGGGCCAGGGCGACGATGCGGTCGTCATGAGGCAATAGTTTGTCCCGGATCGCGACCACAGGCGGTAGATCGACTGAATACCAGGTCAATTCGTCAGCCACCCCGGCCTGATCGAGGCGCCAGAAGCTGGTCTGCAGCCCCTCGGCCAATGCCACCACCGCGGCCTTCGGATGCGACGAGAGGTAGTCGCGGGTCTCGACGTCGAAGGTGTGGGCCCGCAGCGCATGGGCTTGGGTGGGCCTGCCGAACTTGCGGTAGTCGTAGTCGATGGAGTCACGAAGGGCCACGGCCCACGGGTCGCGGATCACGCCGTCGGAACGTCTGGCCTCGAGACCACGGTTGCTCAGGGTCCACAGCGACGTCGCCGAGACGCCGTCGAGGGTGTTGCCGTCAATCACGCTCATCGAACCGATGGTAAAGACGTACGCTCGTCACATGGGGCGCCAGGTTTTCGACGACAAGCTTTTGGCCTTGATCGGCGGCAACTCGATGGGAGTTCTCGCGACGATCAAGCAGGACGGTCGTCCGCAACTGTCGAATGTCTCCTACTACTTCGACCCGCGGGCAGTGCAGATCCAGGTGTCCATCACCGAGCCGCGGGCCAAGACCCGCAATCTGCGGCGGGATCCCCGGGCATCCGTCCATGTCAGCTCCGACGACGGCTGGTCGTATGCGGTTGCCGAGGGCGACGCGATCCTCACCCCACCCGCCGCCGCGCCCGACGACGATACGGTCGAGGGGCTGATTGCCTTGTACCGCAACATCGCCGGAGAGCATCCCGACTGGGACGATTACCGGCGCGCCATGGTCGACGATCGCCGCGTGTTGCTGACCCTGCCGATCACGCACGTGTACGGGATGCCGCCGGGCCGTCGGTAATACGCGTGACTATGGACTCGGAGTCGGACTACGCTGCGGCGTATGGCTGACGACACACCGGAAGACGACAACAAGCGCAAATTCCGGGAGGCCCTGGAGCGCAAGAAGGCGCAGTCGTCTGGGGGCGCTGCGCACAAGGACGGCGGGCGTGACAAATCGCGGGCACATGGCCCGGTCGAGAACCGGCGGGAATTCCGCCGCAAGAGCGGGTAGATACAGGTTCGTCAACGCCGAGTGTGCGTACAGATCGCTATTCCGTGGAAATTCGCGATCTGTACGCACACTCGACGTGTTAGTCGCGGGCCAGCGCCCGGGCCGCCACGAGGGCGGCCAACATGACCGCCACGCAGTACACGCCCTGATCCTTCAGGCCCCAAGCGACCGAGGTCAGTGTCGCCGCACCGGCCAGGCACAGCAGCAGTCCTACCGTGGCGCTGCGGATGCCGGTGTCGGCCACCGCGCCACCGTCCCACAGTGGCAGCGGCGAGTTCTCCAGCGGTCGCAGCGCGACGAAGGCGACCGCGACCAGTCCGGCCATCACGGCCAACTGCAGCACTGACAGCGCGATGAAGCCGGGGGCAGACGGGTCGATGCGGTCGAGCCCAAGGTAGTCGAACACCAGGTGCAGGCCCAGCAGCAGCGGCATGTGCCACAGGTACAGCGTCATCGC
Organism: Mycolicibacterium peregrinum; assembly: GCF_001665625.1. GTDB lineage: Bacteria > Actinomycetota > Actinomycetes > Mycobacteriales > Mycobacteriaceae > Mycobacterium > Mycobacterium peregrinum_B. The sequence goes on from NZ_LZSY01000095.1 coordinate 14,076, forward strand.
ACCGGAGTTGCCGATCGCGGTCAGCCACCACACCCGCGGCCGCCGGGCCCACCGGTTGATGGCGGGGGCGGCGGCAATCGCGAACGCGCACATCATGATTGCGTGGCCGGCCAGCAGCAGCGACGGCGGCGTCATGTTCTTCAGGTGCTGGGTCTCGATGCCGACCAGGCTCAGCTCGTAGGGGCCGAAGTACAGCAATGCCAGGTTCACCCCGAGCATGCCGATCCCGATCTTCAGCGCGGCACTGCTGGACAGCAGGTGGCGACGGTAGGCCACACCGAACACTCCGGGGATCAACCACACCACGGTGTTGAGGTAGCCGAGTGTGGCGTAGCCGTCCATGTTTATCCGGACCATGTCGATCACGGCGATGAACGCATATGTGCCGATGATCGCGCCGGCCATCTGCCCGGTGGTGGTGATACGGGCCAGCAGCGGCACCGCCGCCAGCACCAGGACATAAGCGCCCAGGAACCACAGCAGCTGTATGGAGATCCCGGCGATGGGCTCGTAGACGTGCTCGGGGAGCACGAACCGCAACACCGCCAGGCCCGCGGTCCAGAAAGCCAGGTAGTAGAACACCGGCCGGTACAGCCGGGTGCAGCGTCGCAGCAGCCACCCGCCCCACGAGGAGCCCGGCTTCCAGGACTGCACCGAAGCGGCCACGCCGGCGAAGAAGAACAACGGCATGATCTGGAACACCCAGGTCAGCGCCTGAAACACGACGGACGCGGTGAGCAGGTTGCTCCAGATGAACACGTCGTCACGGATCGTGCTGGTCGCCATGATCGTGTGGCCGAACACCACACCGACCAGGGACACGATCCGGATGACGTCGATGGCGCGGTCCCGGTCGGGTGGGGTCTGCGCCTCGACCTCGGCGGGCGAGGGGAACAGCCCGGCTTTCGCGGGGGCATTCTTGGCAGCTGTGTCAGCAGCAACGGTCATGGCTAGAACGCTATGGCCCCACGGCTGCGTAGTCCCTAGGTAGAAGCACTCAACTTCGCTCTGGCCTCCGCGAACAGGATCGCGGTCAGACAGACCGCGGCCAGCACCGCGACCGTGATCGCGAAAGTGATGCCGGCGGTCCGCAGGCCCAGTGATTGAGCGGCCAGGCCCTCGCCGATCACCGGAAGCGAGATGGCGACATAGGCGACGACGAAGTAGGTGGAGCTGACCTCGGCGCGACGCTGGGCCGGGGCCCGCTCGACGACCGCGGCCAGGCCCCGGCTGAAGCTCATGCCCTGGCCGATGCCGGATACCACTGCGGCTGCGATCAGGCCGGGCAGCGAGGAAAAATACAGTGCCGCAGTCAGAATCATCATGCCCACGATCAGCAGTCCGCAGCCGACCGCCACCGCCCGCTCGGCGGCCGTTCGATTCGCTGCCACCTGGGTCAGGGCCGAGGCCGCGAAGATCGAGCAGGCGATCGCGCCCGCCACCGCGTGGTTGCCGATGCCGATGACGTTCGACAGGAATGACGGCGCGACCGCGGTGAACAGTCCGGTCACCGCGAATCCGGCGAACGCGGCGAGTGCGGCGATGACGAAGACGGTCCGCACCTCGGTGGGCACGGAAAGCCGCTGCAACCCGATCCTCCCGGTGCGCGCCGACGTCTCCGGCACAACCAACACCGCGATCCCGGCCAGCACAGCGAGGCCGATGTGAATCAGGAACGGCAGCAGAAGGGGTTGGGCTGCGTACTGCACCAGGAGACCGGCCAGCAGCGGGCCGGCGCCCAAGCCGCCGATGTTGGCCACTGTCGCCACCGCCGCGGCCCTGGATTTCCAGGCCTGCGGGGCGGCCTCGATGACGGCCGCCGTGGCCGTTCCGGTGAAGAGACCCGCCGACAGACCGGACAGGACCCGACCGATCAGCAGCAGTGGCACCGAATCGGCATACAGGAACACCACGGCGCTGACCAGGGCCGCCGCCACGCCGGCCAGCAGCATGGGCCGCCGGCCCATGGCATCCGACCAGCGGCCGAACACGAGCAGCGCGAACAACACACCGCCGGCGTAGGTGGCATAGATGACCGTCGTGGTCAGCACCGCGAAATGCATGCGGTCGGCGTACAGCGCGTACATCGGGGTGGGCAGCGTCGTGCCCACCATGATCGCGGCGAACGCGTACGCGAGGAGAGGAAAGGAGAGGCGGCGCACGCTGAATGGTAGCGGCGCCGCCCAACCTGTTATTCCGCTTCTTCCGCCGAAACGGCATTCCAGCAGGCTGCTACTCGCAGTTTCTCTGCTGGAATGCCGTTTCGGCGGAGTGGCGTCTAGTGCGCGACCGCCTTCTCGGCGCCGACGCCGGTCAGCGACCGGACCTCCATCTCGGCGTTGAGTTCGGGGTTCCCGGTGTCGGGCGACGTGAGCGTGCCGATGATGCCGAGCGCGAATGCGAGCGGGATGGACACGATGCCTGGGTTGGCCAGCGGGAAGAAATCGAAGTCCGCGCCGGGGATCATCGCGGTCTTCGAACCCGATACGGCGGGGGAGAACACGATCAGCACGATGGTCGAGATCAGGCCGCCGTACATGCTCCACAGGGCACCGCGGGTGTTGAACCGCTTCCAGTACAGCGAGTACACGATCGTCGGCAGGTTGGCCGCAGCAGCCACGGCGAATGCGAGGGCCACCAGGAACGCCACGTTCTGGCCGTTGGCGAGAATGCCCAGCCCGATCGCGAACACGCCAAGCACGACCGCGGTGATACGCGAGACCCGCACCTGCTCGTCTTCGGTCACCTTGTGCGACTTGAGTACCGAGGCATAGATGTCGTGGGCGAAGGAGGCCGACGCCGTGATGGTCAGACCGGCCACGACGGCGAGGATCGTCGCGAACGCCACCGCCGAGATGACCCCGAGCAGGATCACCCCGCCGAGTTCGAACGCCAGCAGCGGGGCGGCCGAGTTGACGCCACCGGCTGCCCCAAGAATGCGGTCCGGACCGACCAGGGCGGCCGCGCCGTAGCCGAGTACCAAAGTAAATAGGTAGAAGGCGCCGATCAGCGCGATCGCCCAGACCACTGATCGCCGAGCCTCTTTCGCGGTCGGCACGGTGTAGAAGCGCATCAGCACGTGGGGTAGGCCCGCGGTACCGAGCACCAGCGCCAGCGCCAGCGAGATGAAGTTGATCTGCGAGGTGAGCGATCCGCCGTACTGCGCGCCCGGGGCGAGCACGTCACGGCTGGACACGCCCTTGGTGGTGGCCCCGGAGATCGCCGATTGTGCCGAACCGAGGATCTCGGAGAAGTTCAGCCCGAACTTGCTCAGCACCATCACGGTCATCAGAGCGGCACCCGCGATCAGCAGCACGGCCTTGATGATCTGCACCCACGTGGTGCCCTTCATGCCGCCGACCAAGACGTAGACGATCATCAGGATGCCGACGACGGCGATCACGATCGACTGCCCGGTGCGGCTGTTGACGTCGAGCAGCAGGGCGACCAGACCGCCGGCTCCGGCCATCTGGGCCAGCAGGTAGAACAGCGAAACCGTCAGTGTCGAGATGGCCGCGGCCAGCCGCACCGGACGCTGCTTGAGCCGGAAGCTCAGCACGTCGGCCATGGTGAATTTACCTGTGTTGCGCAGTAATTCGGCCACCAGTAGTAGGGCGACCAGCCAGGCCACCAGGAACCCGATCGAGTACAGGAAGCCGTCGTAGCCGTAGACGGCGATGGCGCCGGCGATGCCGAGGAAGCTGGCCGCCGACAGGTAGTCGCCGGCGATGGCGATGCCGTTCTGCGGGCCGGAGAAGCCGCGGCCGCCGGTGAAGAACTCGTCGGCGGTCGCATTTCGCTTGCTGGCCTTGATCACCACGATCATCGTGACGACGACGAAGAGGCTGAAGATTCCGATGTTGGCCACCGGGTTACCGACGGTCTCCGCAGCGAGGGTTGTGACTGTCATCGGGTGCCCTCCAGCTCTTCGCGGATGGCGGTGGCCCGCGGGTCGAGCTCCCGATTCGCGAAGCGTACGTACAACCCGGTGATGAGGAACGTGGTGAGGAACTGGCCCAGCCCGATCAGCAGGCCGACGTTGACGTTGCCGAACACCCGGATGGCCATGAAGTCGTGGGCGAACGCGCCGAGAGCGACGTAGAGGCCGTACCAGACCAGGAAGAACGCGGTCATCGGAAAGACGAAGCGGCGCAGGCGGGTACGCAGTTCCTGGAATTCAGGACTGGCCTGCATGGCGAGGAACTGCTCCCCGGTGGGGGCAACCCTCTCGGGAAGGTCGGTTTCGGTCACCCGAGAACTCCTGACAATTGGCTGTGAGAGCGGATAGCGCCTGAACCTAATTGAGAGCTGGGTCACATGGGCGGGGTATCGAGGTCGATACGCCGAATTCGGTCATCGCTGCGCCGAGCGGTCGGTCGTCGGGGCTGAGCGGCAGGCGGTTCAGCCTGCGGGCACCCGCTCGACGCCGAGGCCGAGGCGTTCGGGCACGTGCATGCGCGCGAAGATCTGCGCGACGCCCGCGATGGGCCGGGTGAACATGCTGACGACGATCATGGTGAGGAAGGCGATCGGCACGCTGACCGCCGCCGGGTAACCGACCATCACCGCCGGCCATCCGCCGAGTACGTCGTCATCGATACCACCACTGATCGCCACGAGTGCCGCGCTGCCGCACACACATCCGCCCACCGCGAGGCCACATGCCGCACCGATCGCGGTCAGGCCGCGCCACCAGATGCCGAGCACCAGTAGCGGGCACAGGGTGGACGCGGCGACCGCGAAGGCCAAGCCGACGCTGCGTGACAACTCCAGCCCGGACACCATCAGCGACAACGGGATCGGGATGAGCCCACCGAACACTGCGGCGATCCGGAAGTCGCGCACCCGGCCGCGCAGCACATCGGTGGCCAGGGCGCCGGCGACGCTGATCAGCAAGCCCGAGGAGGTTGCCAGGAACGCGGCGATGGCGCCGGCGGCCACCAGGGCGGCCAGCAGTTGGCCGCCGATCCCGCCGACGGCCGCGCCGGGGGCCAAAAGCACTGCAGCGTCGGCAGTTCCGGTGATGAGCAGCTGCGGCACGTACAACCGGGAGAACACCCCGAGCAGGATCGGGAAGAAGTAGAACACCGACAGTAGTGCCACCACCGCCAGCGCGGTACGGCGGGCCGCCAGACCGTCGGGGTTGGTATAGAAGCGGACCAGCACATGCGGCAGGCCCATGGTGCCCAGGAACGTCGCGACGATGATCGACAACACCTGATACAGCGGATGTCCACCGCCCAGGCCGCCGCCCGAGGCGATCCACTCACTGCCGGTCCCCGGAGTGCCGGCCACCACCGGCGTGGCGGCGCCCGCGGCCAGCGTGAGCGTGGTGCCCGCGCCGAGGGTATGTTGCCCGGGCGCGGTGATCCTGGCGGAGTCGACGTGTCGGCCGTCCAGGTCGCCGGACACGGTGATGCCCGCCGGATCGATCACCTGGACCACCACTGCGGTCTCGATCTGCACGGTGGTCTGCTGTTGCACAGTGGGCGGCAGTGGACCGCCCAAATCGCCACGGTCGCCGATGAACAGCCCGAGCAGGGCCAGCGCCGGGACGGCAATGGCGGTGAGTTTGAGCCAGTATTGAAACGCCTGCACGAAGGTGATCGACCGCATGCCGCCGGCCACCACGTTGGTGATGACGATCGCGGCGACCAGCAGCGGCCCGATCCAGACCGGCACGCCCAGAAGCGTTTTCAGGGCGAGCCCGGCGCCCTGATACTGCGGCGCCAGATAGAACAGGCAGATCACCACGACGACGAGCATGGCCACCTTGCGCAGACGGACCGAGCCGAGCCGGAATTCGGCGAAGTCGGGGACGGTGTAGGCCCCCGAGCGTCGCAGCGGTGCGGCCACGAACAGCAGCACGCCCAGATAACCCGCGGTGAAGCCGACCGGATACCACAGCGCGTCGGCGCCGTACTTCGCGATCAGCCCGGCCACCCCGAGAAACGAGGCGGCGGAGAGATATTCACCGGAGATCGCGGCGGCGTTCCACTGCGGGCCGACGCTGCGCGAGGCCACCAGGAAGTCGGAGGTGGTGCGCGACAACCGAACCCCGTAGGCGCCGATGGCGATGGTGGACACGACGGCAGCGAGCAGGGCAGCGGCGGTCAGCGGTGCGCCGGTCATGGTTCGCTGTCGACGACGCGGACGAAATCGCGCTCGCCCTGCTCGGCCAGTCGGATATAGAGCCGGCCTACGCCGTACAGCAGGGGATACAGCAGCCCGGCGAGGATCAGCCAGTTGAGCCGGATGCCGAGTACGGTGAGCGCGGCGAACTCCGGTACGGCCGAATTGAGTAGTACCAGGGCCACCACGACCGTGACCACTACGGCGGCGAGTCGCAAGGCGAGCCCCAACTGCGTGCGCACCAGGCCGCGTACCAGTGCGTCGCCCACCTGTGTCTGCTCGGCCACCTCGATGCGCGTTCGCACCATGCGGGTACCGCGGCGGTGGGCCAGCACGACGCGTTCGCGCGCGGCGGCGGGCCGCCCAGAGGACCCAGGCCGCTCACTCATCGCTGCCCACCGGTTTGAGGGAACGCATCGGATCGCGGACCAGTCGGTCCCGCAGTTCGCGGGCCTGGCGCCGGCTCACCGGAAGCTCCACGGCGGGGGAGGTTCCGTTGGCGCGTAACCGCACCAGCACGGCGCCTTCGGCCGTACGCAGACCGGTGACCTGTCGCAGTGACACGAGGTACGACCGGTGGATGCGCTGGAACCCATGGTCGCGCCAGCGGGTTTCCAAGGTGCTCAACGGGATCCGCACCAGGTGGGCACCGGTGGCCGAGTGCAGCCGGGCGTAGTCACCTTCGGCCTCGACCCAGCCGATGCTGTCGCGGGGCACCAGGTGGGTTATACCGCCCAGTTCGGCGGGAACCACGTTCCAATCCCGATCCTCGGGCTGCGCCGGTTCAGCGGCCGCGGCCTTCGGAGCGGCGGACGCGACCCGGCGCACGGCTTCGTCGAGGCGGTTCTGCCGGATCGGCTTGAGCAGATAGTCGACGGCGCCGACATCGAAGGCCGCCACTGCCTTGTCCTCGTGGGCGGTCACGAACACCACGGCGGGCCGGTTCGCGTAATTGGCCAGCACCCCGGCCAATTCGATGCCGGACAGGCCGGGCATGTTGATGTCGAGGAACACCGCGTCGAAAGCGTGCTGGTTGAGTTCGCGTAGTGCCGAGGTGGCGTCGGACGCGGTGTGCACCTCACCGACGTCGGGGTGTTGCCCCAGCAGATAGGCCAACTCGTCGAGGGCGGGCGCCTCATCGTCGACGGCGAGCACGGTCAGGCCAGAACTCATGCGAAACCACCTCCGCCGGCTCGGACCCCTGAACGGAACTTCGGCACGCGCATCACCACTTTGGTGCCCGCGCCGACCGCTGTCTCGACCACAAGACCGTAATCGTTGCCGAATGCCGCGCGCAGCCGATGGTCCACATTCGTCAGCCCGACATGCGCGGACTCCCCGGTACGGTCGGCCAGTGCGTCGCCGGGGCCGGCGCGCAGCGTGTCGGGATCGATGCCTGCCCCGTCGTCCTCCACGGTGATCACGCATTCAGTGCCCGCATCGCGGGCGATGATCTCCACGGATCCGCCGCCCTGACCCGCCAGCCCGTGCCGCACAGCGTTTTCCACCAGCGGCTGCAGCGCCAGGAACGGCACGACGACGTTGAGCACCTCGGGCGCCACTTGAAGCCGCACCCGCAGACTGGTGCCGAACCGGGCCCGTTCCAGCGTCAGGTAGCGGTCGATGTTGCGCAGTTCGTCGGCGAGCGTGGTGTATTGCCCGGCCGCACGGAACGAGTAGCGGGTGAAATCCGCGAATTCCAGGATCAGTTCGCGGGCCCGGTCGGGGTCGGTGCGGACGAACGAGGCAATCGTGTTGAGCGCGTTGTAGATGAAGTGCGGGCTGATCTGGGCACGCAACGCCAGCACCTCGGCCCGGTCCAGTCGGGCGCGTGACGCGTCGAGTTCGGCCAGCTCGAGCTGGCTGGCGGCGTAGCGCGCCACCTCGCCGACCGCGCCGAGCATGCCCGGGCCAGGGCTGGCCGGTGCCAGGACCACCAGGGCACCGAGTACCTCGCCGCCCTCGGTTAGCAGCGGCTGCGCCACGACAGCTGTCGATCGTGCGGTGTGCAGTACCCGGCGACCGGCACTGATCGACTCGCGGGCGGTGTCGGCACAGACGTCGACGGTGCCGGACTGCCAGATCGCCTCGTCGTCGTGGTCGCGGGCCAGCAGGGCCGCGTCATCGTCGAACAGCGCGAGCCCCGCGGTCCCGGTCAGCTCGCGCAGATAAGGCGCCGCGGTCTGGGCGGATTCGGTGTCCAGGCCTTGACGTAACGCGCGGGCCGCCTGGGCTGCGGTGTGCAGTGCGGCGTGTACGGCACGCTCGGTGGGGGTGGCCACCACCCGCCGGGTGCGCACCACGACGACGGCGGCGATCGCCGCCAAGATCAGCGCCAGGGCCAGCGCGACTGCCACTTCGCCGGACATCGTGGGCCAACCTTAGATGGCTGTGCGGCGAAACCGCAGCTAGCTCACCTACTGAACGGGGCAGGTGTACTTTCGGGCCACGTCCATTACCCGTTCCTGCGCTCCGATGCCGATAACCCCTTGTGCGGACATTTCCAAACCGATGTATCCGATAAGGCCGCCGTGGCACGCCTGGTGAGCAACGCGCCACGCGGTGTCGGGATTCAGGTGATAGCCGTTGCGTTCCAGGCCCTGCATGTAGTTGTCGAACTCCGGCGTGCCCTGATCGGGGATCGCGTTGGCCGTGGCGGCCAAGGCAAGCGCGGTAATCACCGCTGCAAAGAAGGGTGCAACGACGCGTCTCATGTCCATCTCCTGTGGGCACATCACCGGTTAACGCGTACACATTCGCACACTCCACCGACACAGACGTCAAAAACGTGGCTAGTCCTAGACTGGCGACGTGGGAAAACTGCAGCTAGTCCAAGACCCGGAGGCCGACGCCCTGCTGGAGTCCAACCCGTTCGCGCTGTTGGTCGGGATGTTGTTGGATCAGCAGGTGTAGATACGATTGCGACTCGCTGACTCAGAAGTGCGCGCGAAATGTGATGCGTCGCCGACTGAGGATGCAGTGCCGTGTCAGCTCAACGGCTGCATCCCCTAGACCGATAAGTCCGATACCACCATCGAATGATCCGAAAGTTTGTTCACGCGGACAGAGTGGACGTGTTCAGTCTTGACGATACTGTCACGCAGAGCTGCCGAGACATACACGTAGTCGAGTCGGAAACCGTTGTAGTCTGCGCCCTTTTGTTGAGAGTAGAACGTGTACTCCCTCGTTTTGGGATTCAGATGTCGCCAAGTATCGGTGTACTTCTCTAGGCGCAATATGCGGATATTATCTGAAAGTTCGAAGGGGGTGCCTTGGGCGTCTTCTTTCAGTCCAGTGTTGAAGTCACCTGTGAGGATCGTTCGCTCATCTTTGTGCAGCTGAGCATACCGAATGACCTCGTCCCAGAAGTTCTGCTTGCGGCGCTTCCCATGTACGTCGCCTTTACCGTCCTTGCCCAGTATGTGGTCGGTTGCACCGGGGATATGGACGCATAAAACATTGAGATTCAGACTCTCAATCCGTACGGGCAGCCACCGCTCGGGGTCGGACGGATTCGAATCATCCATCATTTCGAACGGCACTTTCGATGCGACAAAGACGCTGTGGGGCCCGCCTGGCCTGCACGTTGTTTCGATGTGCACGAGACCGCTAGTTGTCAAGGATCGACGCAGCGATGACAGATTGGTGTTGGTCACCTCTGTCAGCGTGACGAAGTCTGGCGCCTGGAGGTCAATCTCGTTAATAATCTGCGATATTCGCTTTCCGCCGCCTTTGCCTATGTTCCACGTCAGAAACCTCATCGTCCCCCCTTCTCCGACTCGAACATCGCCAGACGCGACTTCTGCAGCTCAGTCAGGACGAGTGCGGGATTCGCGGAGTTCGGAAAGATTTCCGCCGCGTTCCACTGCGCGGCTCGAACACTGGTTGCGACACCAACCTTGACCCCGGTGACTTCCAACGCTGCTAACAAGTCCTTCGAGTTGAAGAGGTACACCGAGTCAATGCAAAACGGTCGCAACCCACCTTTCGAAGATTTGAGCGCCCCTTTTGGGCCAGTCATTACCAGGTAGTAGTCAAGCGTTGGATTCGTGATGACATCAAGGAGGCCCTCTTGCCGTCCGTATGCCTTGACGTTCACCGTCTTTCCGGCCAGCAACCCGCTAGTGAAGTGGCCGTCGAAAGCAGCGTTGCTCCCAGACGAGACGAGATCGATGTCAAAGACCTGCGCGGCAATCCACTCGCCGATGTTCCCGATTGAGGCAGGTCGATTGAGGATCGCCCCTAGACGAGCGTCTATCGAGTTGCGCTCCTTGATGAGAGCCGCCAACTCCGCTAGTTGAACGTCGTCTGTGTCGTGTACAACCCCCATGCGCGAAGTATCGCAGAGACTCACGACAAAGACGCCTGGGTCGTCTGGGTCTGGCGCGACGGTGTCGTGAGTCGGGTCTCTGTGCACTGGATGACCCATACATTGCCTACCTACGGGTGTAAGTGTTATTCGTCCCTTGGGACAACACGCTGCGGCTCGCGGTGGGTCACAATCCCACGATGAGTACTAATGAGATCGAGTGGATAGACGGCGAACAGGCTCACGTGTTCTGGAGAGAAGACATGCCAGACATATCCTGGATGTCAACAGGTCAATGCATGATCAGAATCCAGAACGGCGTGCAGGAGATGCGTGAGAAGCAGGTGGATGCGGTCCACTACTTTGCACCCGACACGTGGCTAAGAATCGGGGTCACTGAAACAGGCCAGGGCGCGGTGCTTGGTTCGGACCCGAGTGCAACGATCAGCGGATGAACCCGTACGACCCACCAGACCAGCCGACGTGTGGCGGCTCGGCCTACAAAGTGTGGGATGACGCTGAGCTAATCGAGCGGTCGCGGTCGGGCGACGACCGGGCTCGGGTAGAGCTGGAGCGCCGTGGGTTGCACCAACACCAAGTGCCTACACCTGGGTGCATAACGAACAGCAGTTAGACGCGCTCGCCCTGCCGCTGAATGAGCATTACAACGAGCGTCTCAGGATGGTCCTCGTTGAGGGGTCGGTACCACAGGCGAAGGTCGGTGCCTGGCACCTTCCGCACTCGATACGAACGCCCTTGGTCCCCCGGCCTGATCGCACGCGGGTCGTCTTCTTCTCGAAAGCCGGGGTTGCTCATTCGGGCAATTTCCGTACGCACCAGGCCGACCTCGGCATTAGACAGCGTCGCCATCGTGACGACCGCGTCATCAACTAGTTGCACATTCCGACCAAGTCTCCATTGTTGCGAAGAAGGCTCCTGCTGTGAGGGCGGCTGGGGAGGAGTGACCTCCTGTGGCGCTGGCTCCTGACTGACAGTCGGAACTCCGAACTGAGAAACGGCCTCTTTCACTGCTTCGACTGCCGCCGGAACCTGTTCAGCGTCAACTACTTCGCCCTGCTCAAGCTTCTTCTCGGCAGCGTCTAGTTCAAACTCGACCTTGTCCTTGGCAAGCACAATTTTCTTGATCCTCGACGCGAATGCTGCGCAGACGATTAACGCGAAGCCAGCGATGACTCCCGCGACGGCTACTGCATCGGGTACGCCTTTGACGGATCCGAAAATCGCGCCCGCGATGACGAGAACTCCTACGCCACCAAGAAACAACTGATTCAACGGCGTCGAGTTCGATTGATCATCCCCCATTCCTACGAGCTTATACAGACAGGCGAGGACGGCCGCGGTGACCGTCCTCGCCCGGCCGGCTGAATGATCAGGCGGCGTGGTAGCCGCGCACGTTGGCCTCTTCGTGCAAGAAGCCGATGCCGTAGCGGTAGTTCGCCATGATCTCGACGGCGTAGTTGAGGAACGCGCCCGTCTGCTGCCTTCACGCCTGGCCGCGTCGTACGCTCATTGGCATGACGAAGCTCTGCTTGGCCCAGGACCCCGAGGCTGACGCCCTGCTGGAGTCAAGCCCGTTTGCGCTGCTCACGGGCATGTTGCTTGATCAACAGATACCTATGGAAGTGGCGTTCGCGGGACCGAAGAAGATCGCCGACCGCTTGGCGGCGGCTCGGTCCGACGATCGTAATCGTGTTGACACTTTTCAGCAGATTCCGATGGAGACGGCGTTCGCCGGGCCCAAGAAGATCGCCGACCGTCTCGGTCGTGTCGACGCCCGCGAGATCGCCGGCTACAACCCGGACGAGTTCATCGCGCTGGTGTCGCAAACGCCTGCCATTCACCGGTTTCCGGGGTCGATGGGCAAGCGGGTACAGGACCTGGCGCGGGCCATCGTCGACGAGTACGACGGCGATGTCACGGCGCTGTGGTCCAGTGGCGACCCCGACGGCAAAGAGGTGTTGCGCCGGCTCAAGCGGCTGCCCGGGTTCGGTGACCAGAAAGCCCGGATCTTCTTGGCGCTGTTGGGCAAGCAGTACGGCGTGACGCCGACGGGTTGGCGTGAGGCGGCGGGGGATTACGGCACGGCCGGCAGCTTCATGTCGGTGGCCGACGTGGTAGATCCCGGGTCGCTGCAGAAGGTCCGCACCTACAAGAAACAGATGAAGGCCGCCGCCAAAGAAGCCAAGGCCAAGAGCTGATGTCTGCGTCGAGCGTGCGCTGAGATCGCGTTTCGCGGCGAAATCGCGATCTGGGTGCACACTCGGGGTTGAAAGCTCGACTACCTATGCAATGGTGAACATATGGCGAAGACACATCTGAACTGCCCGTGTGGAGAAGCGATCAGCGGGACCGATGAGGACGACCTGGTCGAGAAGGCTCAGGCGCATCTGGCTCAGCAGCACCCCGGGCGTGAGTACGACCGCGAAATGATCCTCTTCATGGCCTACTGAGGCCTCCAGACTCAACCGAAAACAGCCCTACACAAAATTCCCGGTCGCCAGCCGTGAGGCAAGCGACCGGGAATTTCGTTTCCCCATTCATATGGTGTGGTCAGGGCACCACCGTGGATCCGATGGTGGGCATGAACTGGCACTGCTTCTCGGTCGTGGTGACCTGGCCGAAAACCGTGGTCATGATGCTGCCCGATCCGGTGTCGGCGATCGCGGTCAGCGTGGTCGGTCCTTCGGGGTTGATGTCCGAGCGCGGCTGCAGCGTCACGCTGCCGGACTTGCCGGTGGTCAGGTTCACCCACGTGGCGTTCAGCGGCAGCTTCTGCTCGGCGGCCGGGCCCGGAGTGCCGATCGCGGTGAACACGTACGCGGTCTGACCGGCCTTCGGACCGGGCAGCGGGATCGTGGCCGGGCCGGCCACCGAGATCGCCGTCGCCAGAACGTTTCCGCCGTCCTTGAGGCAGCCATTGCTGATCGACGGGTACATGAAGTCCTGCGTCGTCGGCGTGTCGGGCCCGAAGCCAGGGGGCGGAGCCGGGGCACCCGCCGGGGCGGCTTCAGGCGCGGGTGCCGGTGCAGGCGCAGCTTCAGGGGCCGGCGCGGGAATGGTGGCCGCGACCGGGACTGCCCCGGGAGTCGGGGCGGGCGCGGGTGCAGCTTCGGGTGCGGGTGCCGCCGCCTGTGCCGCCGGGGCAGCGGGTGCAGCCGGTGCCGGCGCGGGAGCGGGTGCGGCCTCGGGAGCGGGCGCGGGTGCCGGTGCGGGCAGCGCCTCAGGGGCCGGCCCGGCCGCATGGGCCGGGTCGACACCCATCGGCAGGTGAGCGTCGCCGCCGGCGCCCAGAGCAGGAACATGCTCGGGTGCGGCGACGGGCTGCGCCGCGAAATGGTTGACCGCCGTGGCGACGTTGCGGGATTCAGCCGATTCCGATTTGTTGGCAGCGAATGCCTGCGCGGCTGCCATCAGCAGTTGCACGGCGCCGCCGGGATCGGCTGCAGCCTGCTGGATGATCGGACTGAGATTCTCCATCGCCGGCAGACCGGGTGCCTGTACCGCGTCGATCGGCAGCGGTGCCGGATCGGCGTTCGCTACGGCGCTGCTGAACAGCAACAGGGTGGTGGACCCGATTGCGGCGGCGGTGCCGAACATCGTTTTCAGAGACTTGCGCGGTGACATGGTTTTCCCAATCGTTTCGGGCGGTCAGACCAGTTCGGGGATCAGGGCAGGCCGGCGGTCAGCAGTGGAGCCAGCGCCGCGACCTCGGGGTTGAGGGCAGCCGGAGCGGCGGCGGCCGGAGCCGCAACCACAGGAGCTGCCGCCGCTGCCGGGGCCAACGGCGACGCCGCGGCGGGCAGCGCCGTCTGGGCGGCAACCGGAGCCAGCGAGGCCAGATCACCCGGGATGTTCACCTTTTGGGGCAGCGGGATGGGCATCCCGGGCACCTGCGGGATCGTCAGCTCCGCAGAGGGGATCAGGGATGCCGGGCCGGAGGCCGGAGCCGTCGCGGCCGGAACCGCGGGTGCCGCGGCCGGTGCGGTGGCGCCGGGCAGCAACGACCCGAGCGGTGAGGCGGCAGCGGGTGCGGCAGCCGTCGGTGCCTGCGGCAGCGTCACCGAGGCGGTAGCGCCCGGAACCGGAGCCGGTGCGGCGGCAGGGGTGCCGGTCAACGCGGAGCTCACACCCTGCAGCAGTTGCGGCGCGGCGGCCGGCACGCCGGCGAGTTGGTTGACGATCGGCAGGTTCGGTGCCGGGACCGGGGCCGGGGCCACCGGTTCGGCGTTCGCTGAGGCGCTGAGGGCCAACGCGACCGGGACTGCGCCGGCGGCCGCGATCATGCTGGTGGAAAGTGCTTTCCAGGTGAAGATCATGGTTCTCCCAATCGGTTGCTTGCACGTCTGAAGGGAAAACTATCGAGTTACTGATGGGACTCAAGTGACACGTGTGGCGGTTATTCAACCGTTACTGCCCTGACCGAATTCGTTATCTCGCAGTGCCTTGGGCGTGATGCGTCGGGATCGGAAACCTCACTCTCGGCGATTGTCACGCTGGAGTGACGCCTGCCGCCGAGAGCCACTCCAGCGTGACAATCGGGGCCAGGCCGCGGGTCGCCCGTCACTCCAGCGTGACGCTCGGCGGCGAGAGCCACGCTGGCGTGACAAACCGCCGACGAGACGAGCCGGGCGGGTCGCTAAAGTCGTGTCCGTTAACACCGAACCGGCCACCCACGTCTCAGCAACCGCGCGGCTCTACCGTCTGGCGCCTGCGTTGCTGGTCCTCAGCATTGCGGCGCGCCTGGCCTGGACCTATCTCGTCCCCAACGGCGCGAACTTCGTCGACCTGCACGTCTATGTCGGCGGCGCCGCCACCCTGGACGGTCACGCCGGCCCGCTCTACGACTACGTCTACGCGGACCAGACACCGGATTTCCCACTGCCTTTCACCTACCCGCCGTTCGCGGCGGTGGTGTTCTACCCGCTGCATCTGCTGCCGTTCGGGTTGGTGGCGTTCTGTTGGCAGATCGGCATCATCGCCGCTCTGTACGGCGTGGTGCGGGTCAGTCAGCTGTTGCTCGGCGGACCGGCGCCCCGGCGTGTCGCGATGTTGTGGACGGCCGTCGGTATCTGGACGGAGCCGCTGCGCAGCACGTTCGACTATGGGCAGGTCAATGTCGTCCTGGTGCTGGCGGTGCTGTGCGCCGTCTACAGCAACCGCTGGTGGCTGTCGGGGCTGCTGGTCGGTCTGGCCGCGGGGGTGAAACTGACGCCTGCGGTCTCGGGGCTCTACTTCCTCGGTGCGCGTCGGTGGGGCGCTGCGGTGTTCTCGGCTGTGGTGTTCTTCGGGACGGTCGCGTTCTCGGTGCTGGTGATCGGCGACGAGGCGCGCCGGTATTTCACCGAGCTTCTCGGTGACGCAGACCGGATCGGGCCGATCGGCACGTCGTTCAACCAGTCCTGGCGGGGCGGGATCTCCCGGATCCTTGGCCATGACGCGGGATACGGTCCGGCCGTCCTGCTCGGCATCGCCGTCACCGCGGTCCTTGCCGTGCTGGCCTGGCGGGCTATCGGCGGCAGCGCCGACCGGCTGGGCGCGATCGTGATCGTGAGCCTGTTCGGGTTGCTGCTTTCGCCGATTTCGTGGACGCACCACTGGGTCTGGCTGATTCCACTGATGATCTGGTTGCTGCACGGGCCGCTGGCGAACCGGCTGGGCGCGCGGGTGCTGGGCTGGGGTTGGCTGGCGCTCACACTGGTCGGCGTGCCGTGGTTGCTCAGCTTCGCCCAGCCGACGATCTGGGAGATCGGCCGACCCTGGTATCTGGCCTGGGCCGGGCTGGTCTACATCGTCGCGACGCTGGCGACGATGGCCTGGATCGCGACGACTACGCCAAGCGCGTCTAGCTCGGCTGGTCGGCCAGAATCCGGTTGATCTCGGTAGCCATCTGGAGGTCCTTCTCGGTGATTCCGCCGGCAGAATGCGTCACCAGTGCGAATGTGACTGTGCGCCAGCGGATGTCGATGTCAGGGTGATGGTCTTTTTCCTCGGCGAATTCGGCGACACGGCGCACGGCGTCGATGCCGTCGAGGAACGTCGGGAATTTGGTGGATCTGCGCAGGGCACCCGCCGCGCGTTCCCAGCCCGGCAGATCGGGCAGTGCGGCGTCGACCTGATCGTTCGATAACACGGCCATACCCGACGGTATACCGTCGGGCGCGATGGATGAACAGATCGTCGTGGCCGGTGCATTGTTCTCCGAGGCCGGGCTGTTGGTCGCCCAACGCCGGCGGCCGCCGGAGCTTGCCGGAATGTGGGAACTGCCCGGTGGCAAAGTGGCCGCCGGCGAGAGCGACGCCGATGCGCTGACCCGCGAGCTGCGAGAGGAACTGGGGGTCGAGGTGAGTGTCGGCGCCCGCCTCGGCGTGGATGTCACGCTCAAGGCGGGCATGACCCTGCGCGCCTACCGGGCCACACTGACCGCGGGCAGCCCGCAACCGCACGATCACCGGGCGCTGCGATGGGTCACCGCCGACGAACTCGACGAACTCCCATGGGTACCGGCCGATCGGGCTTGGCTTGCGGATCTGACCGCAGCGCTTACCCCGGCCAGCGGACGTGAAAGTACCTGACACGACGGGATTTCGGCTGCCGCCGCGCATGCTCGCACAACAACCCGACCGCGGGCCTCGGGCGCATGAGATTTATTTGGGCATATCGATGTTGCGGATTACATTTCCGTGAAACCACCCACAACGTTTCCGGGAAAATGACGCGACCGCGCCGAACATGATGTTTTGCTGTTCGAGTGACCACGGCAAGTACGCCGTACCTGGGCCAAGGGCAGGGCATGAATCTTGCGCTGGCCACCTGGGTCTCGGCCATCAACTTCTGGGCCTGGAACATGATCGGCCCACTCTCCACTACCTACGCCGGCGACATGAAGCTCAGTGCCACGCAGGCTTCGATGCTCGTCGCCACGCCGATACTGGTCGGATCGCTGGGCCGCATAGCGGTCGGCTCACTGACCGACAGGTACGGCGGTCGCACCATGTTCCTCGCGGTGACGCTGGCCTCGATCGTGCCGGTGCTGGCCGTCGGGGCGGCGGGTGAGGCCCGGTCCTATCCGATGTTGTTGGTGTGCGGATTCTTCCTGGGAATCGCGGGCACCATATTCGCGGTCGGAATCCCGTTCGCCAACAATTGGTACGAGCCGTCCCGCCGCGGATATGCCACCGGCGTATTCGGCATGGGAATGGTCGGCACAGCGCTGTCGGCATTCTTCACTCCGCGATTTGTGCGGTGGTTCGGATTGTTCCCGACGCATCTCATCATCGCGGCGGCCCTGGCGCTGACGGCGGTGCTGTGCATTGTGGTGATGCGCAATTCACCGGCATTCCAGCCGAACACCGACCCGGTGCTGCCGAAGCTCAAGTCGGCGCTGAAACTTCCGGTGACGTGGGAGATGTCGTTCCTGTACGCGGTGGTCTTCGGTGGGTTCGTCGCATTCAGCAACTACCTGCCCACCTACATCAAGAACGTGTACGAGTTCTCCTCCGTCGAAGCAGGTTCCCGCACAGCGGGCTTCGCACTGGCCGCGGTGCTGGCCCGGCCGATCGGCGGTGCGCTATCGGATCGGATACCGCCCAAGTACGTCGTGCTCACGTCCTTCGCCGGAACCGCGGTACTCGCCTTCATCGCGATGTTCCAGCCGCCCCCGGACGTGTGGTCGGCGGCGACCTTCATCGGCCTGGCGATCTTCCTGGGCATCGGTACCGGCGGCGTGTTCGCCTGGGTGGCGCGTCGTTCACCGGCCAAAGAGGTGGGCTCGGTCACCGGAATCGTGGCCGCCGCAGGTGGTTTGGGCGGCTACTTCCCGCCGCTGGTGATGGGCGCTACGTACGACGCTGTGGATCACGACTACTCCGTCGGGCTTGTGCTGTTGGTGGCGACGGCATTGGTGGCGTTCGGCTACACCGCTCTACGACTGCACGCCCACGAACCTCAGCAGGCCAAGGAGGCCCATCGATGAGCAAGCCCCACGTCGGCGGATCGATCGAGGAATTGCTCGAGCGCAGTGGGAGGTTCTTCACCGCCGGTGAGTTCTCCGACGACCTGCGTACGGTCACACGCCAGGGGGGCCGTCAGGGCGACGTGTTCTACCGCGACCGGTGGAGCCACGACAAGGTGGTGCGCTCCACCCACGGGGTCAACTGCACGGGTTCCTGCTCCTGGAAGATCTATGTCAAGGACGGGATCATCACCTGGGAAACCCAGGAGACCGACTACCCGTCGGTGGGGGCGGACCGACCTGAGTACGAGCCACGTGGATGCCCGCGCGGTGCGGCGTTCTCCTGGTACACCTACTCGCCGACGCGGGTGCGGTACCCGTATGCGCGTGGCGTGCTGGTGGAGATGTATCGGGAAGCCAAGGCGCGCCTGAAGGATCCGGTGCTCGCCTGGGCCGACATTCAGGGCGATCCGGAACGCCGCAAGCGCTATCACCGGGCGCGCGGTAAAGGCGGCCTGGTCCGGGTCAGCTGGACCGAGGCCACCGAGATGATCGCCGCCGCGCATGTGCACACCATCAAGACCTACGGGCCGGACCGGGTGGCGGGTTTCTCACCGATCCCGGCGATGTCGATGGTGTCGTTCGCGGCCGGTTCCCGATTCGTGGAGCTCATCGGCGGGGTGATGACGTCGTTCTACGACTGGTACGCCGATCTGCCGGTGGCCTCTCCGCAGGTGTTCGGCGATCAGACCGATGTGCCGGAGTCCGGCGATTGGTGGGACGCGTCTTATCTGATGATGTGGGGCTCGAACGTCCCGGTGACGCGTACGCCCGATGCGCACTGGATGGCCGAGGTCCGCTACCGCGGAACCAAAGTGGTGACGGTCAGCCCGGATTACGCCGACAACACCAAGTTCGCCGACGAGTGGATGCCGTGCGCGGCGGGCACCGACGGGGCGCTGGCGATGGCGATGGGCCACGTCATCCTCGACGAATGCTTTGTGCAGAAGCGGATTCCCTATTTCGTCGACTACGTTCGCAAGTTCACCGATCTGCCGTTCCTGGTCAAGCTCGAAGAGCGCGACGGTGTGCTGGTGCCCGGGAAAAACCTCACCGCAGCAGATCTCGGCGGCCCGACCGCCGAGCAGGAGAACGCGGCGTTCAAGCCGGTGCTGCTCGACGGTGCGAGCAACAGTGTCGCAGTCCCGCAGGGCTCGCTCGGGTTCCGGTACGGCGCCGATGGTGTCGGTAAGTGGAATCTCGATCTGGAGGACCTGGTTCCCGCGCTGACGGTGTCGGGGGACATCTTCGAGACCGCCGAGATCACGTTGCCGCGGTTCGACACCGTCGACGGCAGCGGCGCGACCATGCAGCGCGGGGTGCCGGTGCGACGGGTCGGTGAGCACCTGGTGTGCACGGTATTCGACCTGATGCTGGCCCAGTACGGCGTGCATCGGCCCGGACTGCCCGGTGAGTGGCCCACCGGATACGACGACGCCACCCAGCCGTACACCCCGGCCTGGCAGGAGCAGATCACCGGAGTCTCGGCGGGCCAGGCCATCCGGGTGGCACGCGAATTCGCCCGCAACGCCGAGGAATCCGGCGGCCGGTCGATGATCATCATGGGCGCCGGTATCTGCCAGTGGTTCCACGGCGATGCCACCTACCGGGCCGTGCTGGCACTGCTGCTGCTCACCGGTTCGATGGGCCGCAACGGCGGTGGCTGGGCACACTACGTCGGCCAGGAGAAGTGCCGTCCCGTCACCGGGTGGGCCGCCATGGCGATGGGCACCGACTGGTCGCGCCCACCGCGGCAGATGGCCGGCACGTCGTACTGGTACGCCCATACCGACCAGTGGCGCTACGACGGATACCGGGCCGACGCGCTGTCCAGTCCGGTCGGGCGGGGCCGATTCCGCGACAAGCACACGATGGATGTGATGAGTTCGGCGGTGGCCATGGGGTGGACACCGTTCTTCCCGCAGTTCGACCGCTCAAGCCTGGATGTGGTCGACGAGGCCAAGGCTGCCGGCCAGGAAGTGCCCGACTATGTGGCCGGCCAATTGGCAAGTGGTGGGCTGAAACTCGCGGTCACCGATCCCGACAATCCGGCGAACTGGCCTCGTGTACTCAACGTCTGGCGGGCCAACCTGTTGGGCTCGTCCAGCAAGGGCAACGAGTACTTCCTGCGGCACCTGCTGGGCACGACGTCGAACGTGCAGGCCGAGCCGGCCGGGGCGGAGTTGCGGCCCAAGGACGTGGCCTGGACCGAGGACATTCCCGAGGGCAAGCTCGACCTGCTGATGTCGATCGACTTCCGTATGACGTCGACGACGTTGCTCTCCGATGTGGTGCTGCCCGCGGCGACCTGGTACGAGAAGTCCGACCTGTCCAGCACCGATATGCACCCCTATATTCACGCCTTCAGTCCGGCGGTCGACCCGCCGTGGGAAACCCGTTCGGATTTCGAAGCTTTCGGTGCGATCGCCCGGACCTTCAGCGCGCTCGCGGCCCGGCACCTGGGCACCCGCACCGACGTGGTGATGGGCACACTGCAGCACGACACCCCGGGTGCGATGGCGTATCCCGGTGGCACCGAACATGATTGGCGGGTCACCGGTGAGACGCCGGTGCCGGGCAAGACGATGGGTCCGCTGGTGGTGGTCGAGCGCGACTACACGGCAATCGCCGAGAAGTGGGCAACACTGGGCCCACTGGTCGAGAGCTTGGGTCTGACCACCAAGGGCGTCACCACCCATCCCGACCAGGAGGTGGCCGAACTCGCCGCCAAGTTCGGGGTGATGGATTCGGGTGCCGGCCAGGGCCGCCCGGCGATCACCACGGCTGAGCGGATGTCCGATGTGATCCTCGCACTGTCGGGCACGTCCAACGGCCGGCTCGCGGTGGAAGGCTTCCGGGAACTCGAACGACGTACCGGTCGCAAGCTCATTCACCTGGCCATCGGCAACGAGGAACGCCGGATCACCTACGCCGACACCCAGGCCAGACCGGTCCCGGTGATCACCAGCCCCGAGTGGTCGGGCAGTGAGACCGGCGGCAGGCGCTACGCGCCGTTCACGGTGAACATCGAGGAGCTCAAGCCCTTCCACACCCTCACCGGCCGAATGCATTTCTACGTCGACCACGACTGGTTGGAGGAACTCGGCGAACAGTTGCCGATCTACCGGCCACCGTTGGACATGGCGCGGCTGTTCGGCGAATCGAAGCTGGGCCGCGACGGTATCGGCCTGACCGTGCGGTATCTGACCCCGCACTCCAAGTGGTCGATCCACTCGGAGTACCAGGACAACCTGTTCATGCTGTCACTGTCGCGCGGCGGCCCGACCATGTGGATGAGTCCGTTGGATGCCGACAAGATCGATGTGAAGGACAACGATTGGATCGAGGCGGTGAACCGCAACGGCGTACTGGTGTGCCGCGCCGTGGTCAGCCACCGCATGCCAGAGGGAGTGGTGTACGTCTACCACGCCCAGGAACGGACCATCGACGTACCGCTGAGCGAAACCACCGGAACCCGCGGCGGTATCCACAACTCACTGACCCGGCTGTTGGTCAAGCCCAGCCATCTTGCCGGTGGGTACGCCCAGCACTCGTTCGCCTGGAACTATCTCGGCCCCACCGGAAATCAGCGTGACGAAGTGACGGTGGTCCGCCGCCGCTCGCAGGAGGTGAAGTACCAGTGAAGGTCATGGCCCAGATGGCGATGGTGATGAACCTCGACAAGTGCATCGGGTGTCAAACGTGTTCGGTGACTTGCAAACAGGCCTGGACCAACCGGGCCGGCACCGAGTACGTCTGGTTCAACAACGTCGAAACCCGTCCGGGGCAGGGTTATCCGCGTACCTACCAGGACCAGGAGAAGTGGCGCGGGGGGTGGAAGCTGGACCGGCGTGGCCGGCTGCGACTGCGTGACGGCGGTCGGCTGGCCAAGCTGGCCAGGATCTTCGCGAACCCGAAGCTGCCCTCGATCGACGACTACTACGAGCCGTGGACCTACGACTACGAGAACCTGACCTCGGCGCCGCTGGGTGAGCACATCCCGACCGCGCCGCCGCGCAGCCTGATCACCGGCAAGCCCATGAAGGTGTCGTGGTCGGCGAACTGGGACGACGACCTGGCCGGGTCGCCGGAGATCGTGCCAGGGGATCCGGTCCTCAAACAGGTCAGCGAACAGATCAAGCTGGAACTCGAGCAGACCTTCATGTTCTATCTGCCCCGGATCTGCGAGCACTGCCTGAACCCGGCGTGTGTGGCGTCCTGCCCGTCGGGCGCGATGTACAAGCGTTCCGAGGACGGCATCGTGCTGGTCGATCAGGACCGTTGCCGCGGCTGGCGCATGTGTGTGTCCGGATGTCCTTACAAGAAGGTGTATTTCAACCACAAGACCGGCAAGGCCGAGAAGTGCACGCTGTGCTACCCGCGGATCGAGGTCGGGTTACCCACGGTGTGCTCCGAGACCTGCGTGGGCCGGTTGCGCTACCTCGGTCTGGTGCTCTACGACGTCGACCGGGTGCTGGAGGCGGCATCGGTGCCCGACGACAAGGACCTCTACGAGGCGCAGCGGCAGATCCTGCTCGACCCGACCGACCCCGAGGTGATCGCCGGGGCCCGGGCCGAGGGCATCTCCGATGAATGGATCGAGGCCGCCCAACGTTCCCCGGTGTACAAGTTGATCCACACCTATGGTGTCGCGCTACCGCTACATCCGGAATTCCGGACGGTGCCGATGGTGTGGTACATCCCGCCGCTGTCGCCGGTGGTCGACGCGGTCAGCCGCGACGGGCACGACGGCGAGGACGTCGGCAATCTGTTCGGAGCCCTGGAGGCACTGCGGATCCCGATCGAATACCTCGCCGGCTTGTTCACCGCGGGAGACACCGCGGTCGTCGAGGGAGTGCTGCGCCGTCTCGCGGCGATGCGCTCGTACATGCGTGACATCAACCTCGGGCGCGACACCCAGCCGCACATCCCGGCCGCGGTGGGGATGACCGAGGAACAGATGTACGAGATGTACCGGCTGCTGGCGCTCGCGAAATACGAGGAGCGCTACGTCATTCCGACTGCGTACAGCACCGAGGGCATTCCCGGGACGGAGGAGCCCGGTTGCTCGCTGTCCTTCGAAGGCGGCCCCGGAATGTACGAGTCGGGTCCTTTCGGTGAGGCCAGCGGTGGGCCCGTCCCGGTGGCGGTGGAGACGTTCCACGCGTTGCAACACCGGCAGACCAGCGACGGCATGGCCGCCAACGCCGACCGGCCCTCGCGCGTCAATCTGCTCAACTGGGACGGCAGGGGAGTGCCGTCCGGGATGTTCCCAGGTGGTGATCGGTGATGAAGCGTCGCAACCGAACCCGCGACAGCGGCCTGACGCGTCGCACCCGCGACAACACCATGCAGGACCGCTTGGTGTGGCAGGCGGCGTCGCTGATGCTGGCCTACCCGGACGACGGGCATACCGACCGGCTGCAGGCCGCGGCACGCCTGCTGGACCACGTCACCGGTGACGCCAGGGCGTTGCTCGGCGAAACCGTCGTCGGGTTGAGCCTGCGCCCCACCATGGAGCTGCAGCAGGAGTACGTCGACACCTTCGACCTCCAGAAGCGGTGCACCATGCTGCTGACGTACTGGACATCGGGCGATACCCGCAACCGAGGCGCAGACATGGTCGAATTCACTCAGACCTACCGGGCCGCAGGCGTCGAGATCCCGAAAGGTGAGGCACCCGACCATCTTCCGGTGGTGCTGGAGTTTGCGGCCACTGTCGACCCGGAGGCGGGACGACGGCTGCTCGCCAAATACCGGGTGCCCATCGGTGTGGTTGCGCGCGCGTTGGCCGACGCAGGGTCACCGTACTCGCCGGTTGTCGCGGCGGTGGCCCGAACCCTGCCGTCGCTGGCTTCGGTCGATGACGTGTCGCGTCTGATGATGTCCGGACCGCCTGCGGAATCGGTGGGACTGCAGCCATTTCAGCTGACCGTTCCGCCCCGCCGGGTACAGGAGGTGCTCTGATGTCGGGCTGGGAGATCTTCTGGGACGTGGTGCCGTATGTGACCTTGGCGATGGTGGCCGTGGGCACCTGGTGGCGGTACCGCTATGACAAGTTCGGCTGGACCACCCGCTCGTCCCAGCTCTATGAGTCGCGGTTGTTGCGCATCGCCAGCCCGATGTTCCACTTCGGCATGCTCGTGGTGTTCGTCGGACACGTCATCGGCCTGTTCATCCCCGAATCGTGGATGGATCTGGTGATGAGTGACCACATCTATCACCTGCAGGCGGTGATCCTCGGCGGCATCGCCGGAATTGCAGCCCTGGTCGGCATCGCACTGCTGATCTACCGCCGCCGCGCCACCGGCCCGGTGTTCATGGCCACAACTGTCAACGACAAGACGATGTACGTCGTCCTGGTGGCCGCGATGGTGGCCGGGTTCGCCTGTACGGCGATCGGGGCGACGCCCGAGGGCGCCGAGCACGACTACCGCGAGACTGTTTCGCCGTGGTTCCGCTCGATCTGGATCTTCCAGCCCCGCGGCGACTTGATGGTCCAGGCGCCGGTGTACTTCCACATCCACGTGATGATCGCGCTCGTGCTGTTCTGCCTGTGGCCGTTCACCCGGCTGGTGCACGTGTTCAGCGCGCCGATCGGCTACCTGTTCCGGCCCTACGTCGTGTACCGCAGCCGCGACGTCGCCAAGGAGAGTGAACTGGTCGGATCCCGCCCGCAGCGTCGGGGTTGGTGATCCCGAACTAGGGACCTTCGGCCCTGCTGTGCGGATCCCCGTCAGGCGGAGGATCAACGGTATGGAGCAGTTGACCGCCCTGGACGCGGGGTTCCTGGAAGCAGAGGACTCCGACCGGCACGCGAGCCTGGCGATCGGGGCGATCGCCGTGCTGGACGGACCGATGCCCGGCGCCGACACCGTCGTGGCCTCGCTTGCCGAACGGGCCATGACCGCGCCCCGCCTGCATCAGCTGCTGCACACCCAGCCCCTCGACCTCGGGGCGCCGCGATGGGTAGAGGACACCAATTTCGACGCGGCACACCACATCCGGTATGCGGCGCTGCCCCAACCCGGCGACGATGCGGCGCTGTACCGGTGGGCCGCCGACATCATGGAACGGCGCCTGGACCGGGACCGACCGCTGTGGGAATGCTGGGTCGTCGACGGTCTGGCCGGCAACAGATGGGCGATCCTGTTGAAGGTCCACCACTGCATCGCCGACGGGATCGCGGCCACCCGGCTGCTCAGCCGCCTGTGCGACGACGGCGACCTGACCGGCCATGCCCTGAAGCAACAAACCGCCGGGGGGACCGCTGTTTTCAACCCCGTCGAGTGGATCGGTAAGGCGTGGCGCATTTCGACTGGGTTGCCCGTGGCCGCGATGCAGGCCGTCCAGGGTGCGGTTGGCATCGTCACCGGCCTGCTGCGTCCGGCGGCCGCCACCTCGTTGACCGGCCCGGTTACCAGCATGCGACGCTACGCCGCCGGCGAGGTGTCGATGGACGACGTCGACACGGTATGCCGGGAATTCGGGGTGACCGTCAACGATGTTGCCCTGGCGGCGATCACCGACAGCTTTCGCAACACCCTCATCCGTCGCGGCGAGAAGCCCAGCCGGGATGCGCTCCGTACCTTGGTGCCGGTCTCGGTGCGCACCGCGGATGCGGACGATCGGACCGACAACCGCGTGTCGGTGATGTTGCCGTACCTCCCGGTCGACAAGGCCGATCCGCTACAGCAGTTGCGCGCCGTGCATTCGCGGCTGTCCCGGGCCAAAGCCAGCGGGCAGCGCGAAGCGGGAAATGTCCTGGTGTCGGCGGCCAACGCAATCCCGTTCCCGCTCACCGCCTGGACGGTGCGGGCACTGACCCGGTTGCCGCAGCGCGGCGTCGTCACCGTGGCCACGAATGTGCCGGGCCCGCGGAATCGACTGTGTGTCATGGGTTGCGACATCGTCCGGCTGCTTCCGATTCCGCCGCTGGCGTTGCAGCTACGCACCGGTGTGGCCATCATGAGCTACGCCGACCGCCTGGTGTTCGGGGTGATCGGTGATTACGACGCGGCGCCCGATGTGTCCGAATTGGCCCGTGGCATCGAACGCGCGGTCGCCCGTCTGGTCGATATCGGCATTGGCCACTGGCGGGCCACCCCCGTGGGTACTCTGCAACTCGTACAGGGAGGTTGACCGATGAAGGGATCTGAACTCGGCGTTCTCACCCGCAGGCAGTGCCTGGATCTGCTGGAGGGGGTACGCGTCGGCAGGTTGGTGTTCACCGAGGACGCCCTGCCGGCTGTGCAGCCCGTCAATTTCCGGGTGTGGCATGACGATGTGGTGATCCGGGTGGCCGGCGGGCCCAAGCTGATCGCCGCGACCGATCGTCAGGTGGTGGCGTTCGAGGCCGACGAGCTCGACCCCGACCTACGCACCGGCTGGAGCGTGACGATCGTCGGGCATGCCGAGCACATCACCGACGTGGACGAGCAGGTGCAGGTCGCCGGGACGTTCGTGCAGCCGTGGGCTGAGGGGCGCCGCGATCATTTCGTGCGGATACGGTCGGAGAAGGTCACCGGGCGTCAGCTCCGGAACCATGCGATGCCGCACTACGGTGCGGCGGGCGGCGGTTAGTACCGAAGCCGGTCGTCGACGACCCGCACGGCGTGGCCCGGATGCTGCGTCGCATACAGCGGGTGCATCAGCATCGGGTGACGGCAGTGCGCGCAGGAGGCCTGCGGCTGGTTCGCCGACGCGAAGGTCAGGTGGTGGCATTCGCTGCAGCGGACCATGTAGCAGGCGCCGATCCAGTTGGCCATACCCACATAGATCGCGACTGTGGTTCCCGCAGCGAGCACCATGATCAACGCGACCGTGAGCGCTTCATAAACCGTCATGACCGGCACCTCCAAGCTCGCCTATCGCAACGTGACGGATACCTGAAACGGTACTCGCGAAACCTAGGACTTCCTGGCCCGTTTGAAGACCTTGTCCAGTTCTTTACCGTGCAATCCGTTGTTCTCGGCCTTGCGGACTTTGTGCAGAACCAGCGGGCAGCGTTTGCAGCGCGGCTTGCTTTTGCAGCACTTTTTCTTGGGCTTCAGGCCGGCGATTTTTGCGGACTTCAACGTGACGGGGCTCTCTCGTTTTCGTGATCGACCGGCCAGCCTGCGAGAATGTCGGTGTGGATTCACGCCCGAGCTTTCGCAATGTCGCCATCGTCGCCCACGTCGACCACGGCAAGACGACCCTAGTCGACGCGATGCTGCGACAGTCCGGTGCCTTGACGCACCGCGGCGACGACGCAGTCGAGCGCCTGATGGACTCCGGTGACCTTGAGAAGGAAAAGGGCATCACCATCCTGGCCAAGAACACCGCGGTACACCGGCACCATGCCGACGGCACCATGACGGTGATCAACGTCATCGACACCCCTGGTCACGCTGATTTCGGTGGCGAGGTGGAGCGTGGCCTGTCCATGGTCGACGGTGTGGTCCTGCTGGTGGACGCCTCGGAGGGGCCGCTGCCGCAGACCCGGTTCGTGCTGCGCAAGGCGCTGGCCGCGCACCTTCCGGTGATCCTGGTGGTCAACAAGACCGACCGGCCCGACGCCCGCATCGCCGAGGTCGTCGAGGAAAGCCACGACCTGCTGCTCGACGTCGCCTCCGATCTTGACGACGAGGCCCAGGCGGCCGCCGAGAAGGCACTGGATCTGCCCACCCTGTACGCCTCGGGCCGGGCCGGCATCGCGTCGACGACGCAGCCCGAAAATGGTGAGAACCCTGACGGCGAGAACCTGGACCCGCTGTTCGACGTGCTGATGGAGCACATCCCGGCACCCTCGGGTGACCCGGAGGCGCCGCTGCAGGCGCTCGTCACCAACCTCGACGCCTCGGCCTTCCTCGGCCGCCTCGCCCTCATCCGCATCTACAACGGCCGGCTCAAGAAGGGCCAGCAGGTCGCGTGGATGCGCGAGGTCGACGGCTCGCCGGTGATCACCAACGCCAAGATCACCGAGTTGCTGGCCACCGAGGGCGTCGACCGCAACCCCACAGAGGAGGCCGTTGCCGGCGACATCGTCGCCGTCGCGGGCATTCCCGAGATCATGATCGGCGACACCCTCGCCGATCCCGACAACTCGCACGCGCTGCCGCGCATCACCGTCGACGAGCCCGCCATCTCGGTCACCATCGGCACCAACACCTCGCCGCTGGCCGGCCGGGTGTCGGGTCACAAGCTGACCGCCCGCATGGTGAAGAACCGTCTCGACGCCGAACTCGTCGGCAACGTGTCGATCCGCATCGTCGACATCGGCCGCCCTGATGCCTGGGAGGTGCAGGGCCGTGGTGAGCTGGCGCTGGCCATCCTCGTCGAGCAGATGCGCCGTGAGGGCTTCGAGCTGACCGTCGGCAAGCCGCAGGTGGTCACCAAGAACATCGACGGCAAGCTGCACGAGCCGTTCGAAGAGCTGACCATCGACTGTCCCGAGGAGTTTGTCGGTTCCATCACCCAGCTGATGGCCAACCGCAAGGGCCGGATGGAACAGATGACCAACCATGCCGCCGGCTGGGTGCGCATGGACTTCGTGGTGCCCAGCCGCGGACTGATCGGCTTCCGCACCGACTTCTTGACCGAGACGCGTGGCACCGGCATCGCCAACGCGGTGTTCGAGGGCTACCGGCCGTGGGCCGGGGAGATCCGGGCCCGCCACACCGGCTCGCTGGTGAGCGACCGGTCCGGGTCGATCACCCCGTTCGCGATGATCCAGCTGGCCGACCGCGGACAGTTCTTCGTCGAGCCGGGCGAGGACACCTACGAAGGCCAGGTCGTCGGGATCAACCCGCGCGCCGAGGATCTCGACATCAACATCACCCGCGAGAAGAAGCTGACGAACATGCGGTCCTCGACCGCCGACGTCATGGAAACCCTGGCCCGGCCCCTGGACCTCGGACTCGAGCAGGCCATGGAGTTCTGCGCCGAGGACGAGTGTGTCGAGGTGACCCCCGAGGTCGTCCGGGTCCGCAAGGTCGAGTTGACCGCCTCGCTGCGGGCTCGGGCCAAGGCACGGGCCAAGGCGCGCGGCTAGCTTCCGCTTTCGGTCGTCGAATGGCCAGTTATTGCACCGCTTTTCGGGCGTAACGTGCGATAACTGGCCACTCGCGGTGGGGGGCTGCGGCGGTGCGCCTCAGAGCTGAGATGCGCCGGTAGCGATATCGCGGGGGAT
>NZ_LZSY01000096.1 GCF_001665625.1 Mycolicibacterium peregrinum
TGTCCCACTGCTGAACCGTCAGGGTCCGATCCTGACCATCGACCAGGCTCAGTTCATTGTCCAGACCCGCATGAGAAGTGGCCGTGCCTATGAAGAGGCCGGCAAAGACCCCTGCCATTGCGGTCACCAATGCGACCAGCACCCGACTGAATGCCAACATGTTCTCCCTAGCTGTGTCGGTGATCCGATTCGTTCTTCACCAACCAGGGTCCCCACCCCAGAGATACATGGGCGATTCGCTACCCGATTAGGCAGGTCACATCCGTTTCTCATGCCGTGCTCATGATTGGCAGGAGAAACGTAACCGGGCATTTCCCAGGCGGCAACGCCAACGGTTTCCGGCCACCGAGCAGACAAACCCTGGCACAAAGTTTGCTGGATCAGCAGCCGAACGCGTCACACCGTCGCTGTCCATTGCCTGAGAGCCCGGCGCGCCGCGTTCGCCTGCGCCCGCCGCGCGAACGCCGCGCCAGAGCCCCGTCACGGCACCGGAACTGCTATTTCACCATTTCCATGGAGGGCGGGGCAGTCAATCACGCTGAGCAGAAGGATTGCCGTCACCATCGTCAATATCGCAACCCGCCCCGCCGACGGCTCCACGTTTGCGCTTGCTGTGTAAACGCCCCGTTACGCGCCGCCGAACGCCGGGATTAACTACACCGGCCGAAGATCCTTCAGCGGCCTCGCAGTCGTTATTCCTTTTTGTGGTTGACATCACACTTGCGGCGCTGGAGAACGTGCCTTCCGGGGCCGCTCAGCGGTCATGGTCGCCGAGGCGGAACCGCCTTCACCACCGCATTGATGCGGTTCCACGCATTGATCGTCACCGCCATGGAGACGACCTGCCCCAGCTCGCGTTCGGTGAAAGCCGCCGCCGCGCGTGCGTAGACCGCGTCGGAGACCGGTCCACGAGTCAGATCGGTCACCGCCTCGGTCAACGCCAACGCCGCCTGCTCCTGCTCGGTGAACAGATCGCCCGCCTCTTCCCAGGCGGCGATCAGCGACAGCCGCTGCTCGGTCTCGCCGTTTTGGCGGGCGTCGTGGGTGTGCATGTCGAGGCAGAAGGCGCAGCGGTTCATCTGTGAGGCCCGGATCTTGACCAGCTCACCGATGGTCGGGTCGATGTCCTTGGACGCCGTGCTCGACAGCGTCATCATCGCGTCGTAGAGACCCGGCGAGACCTTGTAGATCTTGAGGCGGTCAACGGTCACGGCGGGCTCGATTGTCTGTGTCATGACGACAACGCTAGCCGGGAAAGTACCGCCCAGATGGTTCAATATCGTGGTGATTTCACGGGCCAATTTCGGTCGGGACCTACACCTCGAGCTGCGCGCAAGGATTGAGCCCGGCAGCCGCACCGCCCGCGAACAGCTGATCACCGCTCTCCGAGAAGGAATCCGAACCGGCCGATTGAGCACCGAGACGCGACTGCCACCGTCACGCGCGCTGGCCTCCGATCTGGGACTGGCCCGCAACACCGTCGCCGAGGCCTACGCGGAGTTGGTCGCCGAAGGCTGGCTGGCCTCACGTCAGGGGGCGGGCACCTGGGTAGCGCGCACGACCGTCACTCCGCCGGCGCCACGCCCACGCCGCATTCCCTCGGTCCCTCGGCACAATCTGATGCCCGGCTCGCCCGATGTGTCGCAGTTCCCCCGGTCGGCCTGGTTGGCATCGGCCCGCCGGGCCATCACCGACGCGCCCGTATCCGCGCTGCGAATGGGCGATCCGCGCGGACCGCTGACGCTGCGCGAGGCACTCACCGAGTATCTGGGCCGGGTGCGAGGCGTGCGGACGACTCCGGAGTCGGTCGTGATCTGCTCCGGGGTGCGCGACGGCGTCGACCTGATCGGGCGAGTCCTGGGCACCGGCCGCCCCGTCGCGGTAGAAGCCCACGGGCTGTTCATCTTTCGCGACGTGCTCGCGGCGCTGGGCGTCCCGACAACACCGATCGGCGTCGACGGACACGGGGCGGTGATCGGCGACCTGGAGCGCCTGGACGCTTCGGCCGTACTACTTACTCCCGCGCATCAGAGTCCGTTCGGCATGGCGCTGCACCCGTCCCGCCGCACCGCGGTCATCGACTGGGCACAACGCACCAACGGGTACGTGCTGGACGACGACTACGACGGCGAGTTCCGCTACGACCGTCAGCCTGTCGGCGCCCTGCAGGCGTTGAACCCCGAACGGGTCGTCTACCTGGGCTCGGCCAGTAAGAGCATGGCGCAGGTGATGCGCGTCGGGTGGATGGTGCTGCCCGAGGCACTGATCGATCCGGTCATCGCGGCGGCCGGCGGGGCGCAGTACCACGTCGACGCCCTCACGGCACTGACGCTGGCCGACTTCATCCGCAGCGGCGGGTACGACCGGCACATCCGGCGGATGCGCAACCGCTATCGGCAACGACGCGACACCCTTGTCGCCGCACTCGCCGGGTTCGACCTCCGCATCGACGGTCTGGCTGCAGGAGTCAACATGCTGCTCACCCTGCCCGACGGCGCCGAACCCGAGGTGCTGCGCCGGGCCGGGGAGGCCGGCATCGCGTTGAACGGGCTGTCGCTCATGCGTCATCCCCTGGCCGGACCCGACACCCCCGACCCCGACGGGGTGATCATCGGATTCGGAGCGCCCGCCGAGCACGCCTTCGGGCCTGCGGTCGACGCGTTGTGCGGCGTGCTTTCAGCTGCGTTGCGTTAGGAATCCTCACCGACGATCAGGTCTGCCGGCCCGGTGGGCAGCCGCCACCCGAACATCAATCCGGCCAGCCGTAGCGTCGTCGCCAGCACCGAGCCCACCACCAGGCCGACCCACTGCGGACCGAAATAGTCGATGACGGCATAGGCAGTCGCACCGATCAAGGCGGGCACGGCATAGAGATCGGCAGGCCGCATCAGCATCGGGATCTCGCGGACCAGCACATCGCGGATGATGCCGCCGCCGATGGCGGTGGTCATGCCGATCAGCACTGCCGCGAACCAGCTGGCGCCGTGGTCCACGGCGAACGCCGCGCCCGAGGTCGCGAAGAAACCCATGCCGATCGCATCCAGCGGCAACACGATGTGGTTGAACCGGATGAGGTACTTCGCGGTGAGGGTGGCCACAACCGTCGCCGCCAGCGCCACCGTGATGTTCGGCCAGTGCTGAATGGAGACGGGCGGATGGACCCCGAGGAAGACGTCACGGATCACCCCGCCACTCACACCGGTCAGCACACCCAGGGCCGCGATCCCGAACAGATCGAAGCCCTTGCGGATCGCCACCATGACCCCCGATGACGCGAACACCGCGATCCCGAGGTCGTTGAGCACCGTCTGCAACACGAGTGCACCGTATGCGCTCGCTAAGCTGCCCGGGTGGCCGAACCTGTCATGTCGCCGACTCTTGACCTCAAAACGCAGGCGTTCCGGTTCCTCGTCACCGGCGGACTGGCCGCGATCGTGGACTTCGGCCTGTACGTCACCCTCCTTCGGCTGTTCTCCACGGTCTGGCACGTCGACGAGGACGTCCGGGTCAACGTCGCCAAGACCATCAGCTTCATCGCCGGAACCACCACGGCCTACCTGATCAACCGGCGCTGGACCTTCCAGGCGCCGCCCAGCAGGGCCCGGTTCATCGCGGTCTGCGTTCTCTACGCACTCACCTATGCGGTGCAGGTGGGCATCAACTTCGTGTTCTACATGCAGTTCGAGAACCAGCCCTGGCGAGTGCCGGTGGCTTTCGTCATCGCCCAGGGCACCGCGACGGTGATCAACTTCATCGTGCAACGTGCGGTGATCTTCAAACTGCACTGAGTTGGCATCACCTCCACGAGAGTGACGCCAGGGTTGTTCTGCGCACCGATCTGACAACCATCACGTCACACTCGGCGTTCAGTCGGGCTGGTCCGTGGCTACTGACGGGTACTCTCCTTAGCGATGTCGACTACTGACTTGCCGACCACTCCCAAGCGCCTGACAGGCTGGGGCCGGACCGCACCGACCGTGGCACAGGTGCTCTCTACCAGCGATCCCGAGGTCATCGTCAAGGCTGTGACCAGGGCCGCCGAGGAGAAGGGCCGGGGCGTGATCGCCCGCGGCCTTGGCCGCTCGTACGGCGACAACGCGCAGAACGGCGGCGGGCTCGTCATCGACATGTCCGCGCTGAACCAGATCCACTCGATCGACGCCGGTTCGCGGCTGGTCGACGTGGACGGCGGGGTCAACCTCGACCAACTGATGCGGGCCGCACTGCCCCACGGTCTGTGGGTTCCGGTGCTGCCGGGTACCCGTCAGGTCACCATCGGCGGCGCCATCGGCTGTGACATCCACGGCAAGAACCACCACAGCGCAGGCAGCTTCGGCAACCACGTGCGCTCGATCGACCTGCTGACCGCGAGTGGGGAGATCCGCAAGCTCACCCCGGACGGCCCCGAAGCCGAGCTGTTCTGGGCGACGGTCGGCGGCAACGGCCTGACGGGCATCGTGCTGCGGGCCACGATCGAGATGACGCCAACGGAGACGGCGTATTTCATCGCCGACGGCGATGTCACCCACGGCCTCGACGAGACCATCGAGTTCCACAGCGACGGAACCGAGGACAACTACACCTACTCGTCGGCCTGGTTCGATGCGATGAGTGCCCCGCCCAAGCTGGGACGCGCGGTGATCTCCCGCGGCTCGCTGGCGACACTGGACCAACTGCCTGCCAACCTCCAGCGCGATCCCCTGAAATTCGATGCACCGCAGTACTTCACCGCACCCGACGTCTTCCCCAACGGTCTGGGCAACAAACTCATCTTCGGTGCGATGACCGAGGTGTGGTACCGGTTGGGCAAGACCTACCGGGGTAAGGCGCAGAACCTGACGCAGTTCTACCACCCGCTGGACATGGTCGGGGAATGGAACCGCGCCTACGGTTCGAGCGGATTCACCCAGTACCAGTTCGTGGTGCCCACCGAGGCCGTCGACGAGTTCAAGCGCATCATGATCGACATCCAGCGGTCCGGGCACTACTCGTTCCTCAATGTGTTCAAGCTGTTCGGCCCGGGCAACCAGGCGCCACTGAGCTTCCCGATCCCCGGGTGGAACGTCTGCGTCGACTTCCAGATCAAGGCCGGCCTCAGCGAGTTCCTCACCGAACTCGACCGGCGTGTAATGGAATTCGGCGGCCGGCTCTACACCGCCAAGGACTCGCGGACCACGGCGAAGACGTTCCACGCCATGTACCCGCGCATCGAAGAGTGGCTGGCGGTGCGACGCAAGGTCGATCCCGACGGCTTGTTCGTCTCTGACATGGCACGCCGACTGGAGCTCGTCTAGCTCCTCACCGTTCACCTCGGATTGGCGAGAATTTTATTCTTGACTAATTCCAGAAAACGGACCAGACTCGGTCCCGTGGCGACAACCGCGGACTTCCAGCAGATGCTGAGAAGCGCCGATATGCGTGTGACCCGCCCCCGAGTGGCGGTCCTGCATGCAGTCCATGCGCACCCGCACGCCGATACGGAAACGATCATCCGGTCGGTGCGTGAAGACCTGCCCGACGTCTCCCACCAAGCCGTGTACGACTCGTTGCATGCGCTGACCGCAGCAGCACTGGTGCGGCGCATCCAACCATCCGGTTCGGTCGCTCGATACGAATCACGTATCGGCGACAACCACCACCACGTCGTGTGCCGATCGTGTGGCGCAATCGCCGATGTGGACTGCGCGGCCGGGTCTGCCCCATGCCTGACCGCGTCACATGACCACGGTTTCGAGATCGATGAAGCCGAGGTCATCTACTGGGGTACTTGCCCCGAATGTTCCACTGCCCCAACTAGATAACCCTTAACCCGCCAGCCCCGGAAAGGATTTGTCATGGCCGACGCCGAAACTCACCCCCCGATTGGTGAAGCACAAACCGAACCCGCCGAAAGCGGTTGTCCCATGGTCATCAAGCCCCCCGTCGAGGGCGGCAGCAACCGCGACTGGTGGCCGAACGCGGTCAATCTGAAGATCCTCCAGAAGAATCCCCCCGCCATCGACCCGTCGGACGAGGGTTACGACTACCGCGAGGCCGTCAAGTCTCTCGATGTCGAGGCCTTCCAGCGCGATTTCGATGAGCTGCTGACCAATTCCCAGGACTGGTGGC
This sequence comes from Mycolicibacterium peregrinum, assembly GCF_001665625.1. Classification (GTDB taxonomy): domain Bacteria; phylum Actinomycetota; class Actinomycetes; order Mycobacteriales; family Mycobacteriaceae; genus Mycobacterium; species Mycobacterium peregrinum_B. Next base: position 6,109 of record NZ_LZSY01000096.1, read on the forward strand.
CCGCCGACTTCGGTCACTACGGTCCCCTGTTCGTCCGCATGTCCTGGCACGCCGCGGGCACCTACCGCGTCGAGGACGGCCGCGGCGGCGGCGGGCGCGGCATGCAGCGCTTCGCCCCGCTGAACAGCTGGCCCGACAACGTCAGCCTGGACAAGGCCCGCCGTCTGCTGTGGCCGCTGAAGAAGAAGTACGGCAAGCAGATCTCGTGGTCCGACCTGATCGTCTACGCCGGCAACCGGGCGATGGAGCACATGGGCTTCAAGACCGCGGGCTTCGCCTTCGGCCGCCCGGACTTCTGGGAGCCCGAGGAGGACATCTACTGGGGCGCCGAGCACGAGTGGCTGGGCTCGCAGGAACGCTACGCCGGTGCCGACGGTGACCGCACCAAGCTGGAGAACCCGCTGGGCGCCAGCCACATGGGCCTGATCTACGTCAACCCCGAAGGCCCCGAAGGCAATCCGGATTACCTGGCCGCCGCCATCGACATCCGCGAGACGTTCGGCCGCATGGCGATGAACGACATCGAGACCGCGGCTCTGATCGTCGGTGGCCACACCTTCGGCAAGACCCACGGCGCCACCGACATCGAGAACGGTGTCGAGCCCGAAGCCGCACCGCTCGAGCAGATGGGCCTTGGCTGGGCCAACCCCGGCCTCGGCAACGACACCGTCAGCAGCGGCATCGAGGTGACCTGGACGCACACCCCCACCAAGTGGGACAACAGCTTCCTGGAGATCCTCTACGGCAACGAGTGGGAGCTGACCAAGAGCCCCGCGGGCGCCAACCAGTGGAAGCCCAAGGACGGCGGCTGGGCCAACTCGGTGCCGATGGCGCAGGGCACCGGCAAGACCCACCCCTCGATGCTCACCACCGACCTGTCCATGCGGTTCGACCCGATCTACGGCGAGATCACCCGCCGCTGGCTGGATCACCCCGAGGAGCTGGCCGAGGAGTACGCCAAGGCCTGGTTCAAGCTGATCCACCGCGACATGGGTCCGGTGACCCGCTACCTCGGTCCGCTGGTGCCCAAGCAGACCTGGGTGTGGCAGGACATCATCCCGGCCGGTAAGCAGCTGTCCGATGCCGACGTCGCCACCCTCAAGGCGGCGATCGCGGATTCGGGTCTGACCACCCAGCAGCTGGTCGACACCGCGTGGAAGGCGGCGGCCTCGTACCGCTCCAGCGACATGCGTGGCGGCGCCAACGGCGGCCGGATCCGGCTGCAGCCGCAGCTCGGCTGGGAGGTCAACGAGCCCGAGGAGCTGGCACCGGTGATCGCCAAGCTCGAGGAGATCCAGGCCGGTTCGGACACTGGGGTGTCCTTCGCCGATCTGGTGGTTCTCGGCGGCGTCGTGGGTCTCGAAAAGGCAATCAAGGACGCCGGTTTCGACGTCGCGGTGCCGTTCACCTCGGGCCGCGGCGACGCCACCCAGGAGCAGACCGACGTCGACTCGTTCGCTTACCTGGAGCCCAAGGGCGACGGTTTCCGCAACTTCGTGGCCAAGGGTGACAGCCTGCCTGCCGAGTACCGCCTGATCGACCGGGCCAACCTGCTCGGCCTGTCGGGTCCGGAGCTGACAGTGCTGATCGGCGGCCTGCGCGTGCTGGGCGCCAACCACGGTGGCTCGGACGTCGGTGTCTTGACGGACAAGAAGGGTCAGCTGACCAACGATTACTTCGTCAACCTCACCGACATGGGCATCAAGTGGGCACCGGCACCGGCCGATGACGGCAGCTACGTCGGCACCGACCGCGCCAGCGGCTCCCCGAAGTGGACCGCCAGCCGCGTCGACCTGCTGTTCGGCTCGAACTCGCAGCTGCGGGCGCTCGCCGAGGTCTACGCCGAGGACGATTCCAAGGAGAAGTTCGTGAAGGACTTCGTCGCCGCTTGGACAAAGGTGATGGACAACGACCGGTTCGATCTGGCCTGATCGCCTGACCGACTGGTAACGCAACACCCCGCGGGCTTCAAGCTCGCGGGGTGTTGTTGGCTCACTGGCCTTTTGCGCGCATGGCCCGATACGCCGCTTTACCGAACGTCTCCGCGACCAACTCGGCATCGCCATCGTCGTCAAGCATCTTCCGGACGGCCGCCTCACAGATCGCCAGGAACACCTCGACCAGCATCGGCAGCGTGACATCGACATCGGCGACCTGCCACCGTTGCAGCAGTGGCCGCATCGCGGTGGCGAGCTGACCCCGGATCCGCTCCCGGCCGGCGACGATCGCCGCGGTGAGCACCGGATCGGGATCGGCCGCGAAGATGATGCGCCACGAGGCCGGACGCTCGCGGACCGTGCTGTGCAGCGCGTGGAATCCATCGACGAACAGTTGCTCGATCGATCCGGTGCGCTCAGGTGGCAACAGTTCGAGCAGGCTCGCCAGCACCGCGTCGGTTTCCCGATCCAACAGTGCGGCAAGCACTTCCCCGCGGCCGGGGTAGCAGGCGTACACCACCGGCCGGGTGACACCCAGACGTCGCGCGATGGTCCCCATCGTCACGTCGGCCAGGCCCTGGTGCGCGGCGATCTCCAACGCGGTATCGAGCACCTGCGGCCGACGGCGGTCCGGGCCCAGGTGTTCGGCGCGGGCCCGGTTGGCTAGTGCGGCATCTTCCATGTCAACCGATGGTGCCAAGGATCGGCTGTGATTCCACGATCCCCTCGTCACTCGGCGCGCGGCCCTCGCCGAACACGCGGACCGCCTGCCTGTCGCGAAGCGCGAAGTGAGCCTGACTCGGTGCGTCGTAACCGAAGCGGCGCTGGGCCTCTCGCGGCGTCGTCGTCACGGGATCCTTCGGCGGGACGGACAGCAGGACCCGGGCGCCGATGGGCAGGGTCGCCGGCGAGAGCAGCCGCAGCAGGATCAGCTCGAGCCGGGTACTCATCGCGATCACCCGGAACCCGATCCGCAGCGGCAGCACGGCCAGCGCGTCGAGGACCCGGGATGTGCTGAGCCCGGCCATTTCCCGCATCCAGCGCGGCATCGTCGCCAGGGTGCCGCGGCGCAGGAAGGCAGTGATGACCGTGGTGCCGGGGCGCAGCAGCAGCGGCATCTTGGGCAACATCACCTCGGCACCGAGCAGGTGATGCATGGCCTGGCGGGCGATGTCCGAGCCGATCAGCTGGGGCCGCATCTGCTCGAAGTAGTCGCGGATGCCCTCGCGGGTCAGCGGAACGTCGGAGGGATCGCAGGTCTGCAGTTCGGCTGCGACCGCGCATTCCCGCCAGTACTGCAACTCCTCCTCGGGTGACAGCGGGCCGGGGCCGTACTTCTCGTAGGCCACCAGGATGGAATGCCAGGCAGTCAGGTGGATCCACAACTGCGAACCGGGATCGTTGGCGTCATACGTCTTTCCGGTGACGGGGTCGGTGCCGATGGCCTTGGAGTGGATCTTGACCAGGACATCGGCGGCCTTCGTGGTCGAACGGCTGTCGTCGAACGCCACCATGACGAAGTACCGCAGCGTGCGGTCATAGCGGGTGCGCGGCCGCGCGTAGATCTCATGGGTCTTGTCGACCGCCGCGACCAGCGCGGGGTCGAGTTCCTCGATGACGACGGCCCGCTGGAACCCGATCGACAGCGAGGTGGGGTAACTCCACACCTTCCAAGTCACCGAATCGGGACCGAAGAATCCGTAGTCCTCCCCCGGTTCGGTGTCGGGCAGTGTCAGCCAGTCGCGGATCGTCATGATCTCCCCCATTTCCTACACGGTGTAGAAAAAAGCTACGTCGTGTAGGAAATGCGGTCAAGACCCTGCGCCCGAAATCTCCGACGGAGATCGACCCGGCTCGGAGGTCAGTTCACCGTGACAGCTTTGAGCTCGGCGAACATCGCGTCGATCACATCAGCCAGATCGGCGCCATCGGATGCCGAGATCCATTGCCCGAAGGCCACTTTGAAAACCGCGACGCCGGCCTGCGCGGCCAGGCTCGCAGCGGGCTCGACAACGCCACGGGCGCGCAGGGCCTCGGCCGTGGTGGTGGCCAGCGCGGCGAGCTTGGCGAGCTCGCGCTCCCGAAGGCCCGGGTTGGCGTCGATGACAGCCTGCCGCCGGCGGGCGTGGTCCCGCCGTTCGACGAAGATCGCCGTCACCGCCCCCAGTCCTGCCCTGACCATGTCCAGGGCGGAGGCCGACTCCGGCGCGTCCGCGATCGCACCCACGAGGGTGTCGCTCAGCAGATGCTCACCCCAGAACAGCACCTCGCGCTTGTCGGCGAAATGACGGAAGTAGGTGCGCTCGGTAAGCCCGGCCCGCTCTGCGATCTCGGCGACGGCGGTCTGCTCGAAGCCCTGCTCCCCGAAGAGCTCGAGCGCAGCCTCTTCCAGCCGGCCACGGGCATTGGGTTCCCATCGCGCCATCCCGAGATTCTATGTGATGACAGTTGCTGACATCGTGCGTATCGTTGGCGATGACAGCAACTGACATCACTGTGGAGGTTCCCATGCGGATATTCGTCACCGGCGCATCCGGCTTCATCGGCTCGGCCGTCGTACCCGAGCTCATCGGGGCCGGGCATCAGGTCCTCGGTCTGGCCCGCTCCGACGCGTCGGCAGCTGCGCTGCGAGCCGCCGGCGCCGAGGTCCACCGCGGCGACCTCGACGACCCGGACAGCCTGCGGTCAGGCGCACAGGACGCCGACGGCGTCATCCACCTGGCCTTCGTGCACGACTTCAACGAGTTCGCCGCCGCGAGCGAGATCGACCGCCGCGCGATCGAGACACTCGGCGAGACACTCGCCGGGTCGGACCGCCCACTGGTCGTGGCATCCGGCACCACCGGCATCCGGTTTGGGGAGGTCTCCACCGAGGACGACGCGGCGACGCCCGGGTTACCGCGGGTCTCCGAGGCGACGGCATTGGCGTTCGCCGACCGCGGCGTGCGCTCGTCGGTGGTGCGGCTGCCACCCTCGGTACACGGGCCGGGCGATCACGGATTCGTCCCGCAGCTCATCGAGATCGCCCGGGCACGCGGTGAATCGGGCTACCCCGGCGACGGCTCCAACCGCTGGCCGGCCGTGCACCGACTCGACGCCGCGAGACTGTTCCGGCTGGCCGTCGAATCGGCGCCCGCCGGTTCGCGACTTCATGCGGTCGCCGAGGAGGGCATGCCGGTCCGCGACATCGCCGGCGTCATCGGCAGGCAACTGCATCTGCCCGTCACGGGCATCGCCCCGGATGCCGCGACGGAGCACTTCGGCTGGATCGGCACGATCTTCTCGCTCGATGTCCCCGCATCGAGCGTGCACACCAGGGACCGGTTCGGTTGGACGCCGACCGAGATCGGACTGCTCGACGACCTCGCGCTCGGCCACTACTTCTGATTCCCGATGGCCTGGCCTGGACGTTCGACCTCGCGGGACGGGACGCACGGTACCCTCGTCACGATGTCCCACGAGGCTTGGAGCTGCGCTAGATGGTGTTCGACGCCGTAGGTAACCCCCAGACGATTCTGCTGCTCGGCGGCACTTCAGAGATCGGGCTGGCGATCTGTGAGCGCTATCTGCGCGACGCGTCGGCCCGCATCGTGCTGGCCGCCCTGCCCGGTGATCCCGGCCGCGACGACGCCGTCGCCCAGCTGCGCAAGGCGGGCGCCAGCGCGGTCGAGGTCATCGACTTCGACGCGGTCGACACCGCCAGTCACCCGGACGTGATCGACAAGGCGTTCGCCTCCGGTGACGTAGATGTCGCGATCGTCGCGTTCGGCCTGCTCGGTGATGCCGAGGAGCTTTGGCAGAACCAGCGCAAGGCTGTGCAGATCGCCGAGATCAACTACACCGCAGCCGTTTCGGTCGGTGTCCTCGTCGGCGAGAAGATGCGGGCACAGGGCTACGGCCAGATCATCGCGATGAGCTCGGCCGCCGGCGAGCGGGTGCGTCGCTCCAACTTCGTCTACGGCTCCACCAAAGCCGGGCTCGACGGGTTCTACCTCGGCCTGGGCGAGGCGCTGCGCGAATACGGCCCGCGGGTGCTGGTGATCCGGCCCGGGCAGGTCCGCACCCGGATGAGCGCCCACGTCAAGGAAGCCCCGCTGACCGTCGACAAGGAATACGTCGCCGAACTGGCCGTCACCGCGTCGGCCAAGGGCAAGGAGCTGGTCTGGGCGCCGGGTGCGTTCCGCTACGTGATGATGGTTTTGCGGCACATCCCGCGCTCCATCTTCCGCAAGCTCCCCATCTAATGCCGGCCGGAGTGGCCGGTCCGGCCAGGGTGGCCGGACACATGGTGATCGCCCTGATGCTCGCCTCGGCGGTGGCCGGGGTGTCGATCGCGGCGATCGCCCAGGTCCAATGGCCGGCCTACAACACGTCCAACCAACTGCACGCACTCACCACGGTGGGCCAGGTCGGCGCGCTGGCCGGAATCCTCGCCGCCGGTCTGATCTGGCGGCGCGGCCGGCGCACCCTGGCCCGGCTGGTCGGCCTGATCTTCCTGTCGGCCTTCTCGGTGGTCACCCTGGCGATGCCGCTGGGCGCGACCAAGCTCTACCTGTTCGGGGTCTCGGTCGACCAGCAGTTCCGCACCGAATACCTCACCCGGCTCGCCGACACCCCCGGCCTGCACGACATGACCTACTTCGGGCTGCCGCCGTACTACCCGGCGGGCTGGTTCTGGATGGGCGGGCGCATCGCCGCGGCCACCGACACCCCGGCCTGGGAGATGTTCAAGCCCTGGTCGATCGTCTCGATCACCATCGCCGTGGCGCTGGCATTCGTGTTGTGGGCCACCATGATTCGCTTCGAGTACGCGCTGATCGTGACGACCGCGAGCACCGCGGCGATGCTGGCCTACTCCTCCACCGAGCCCTACGCCGCGATCATCACCGTGCTGTTGCCGCCGGTGTTCGTGCTGGCCTGGTCGGGGCTACGGGGCAAAACCCGCAACGGTGGGTGGGCCGCCGTCATCGGCGTCGGGATCTTCCTCGGCTTCGCCGCCCTGCTCTACACCCTGCTGTTCCTCTACTGCGCATTCACGCTCACCATCATGGGGCTGGTGCTGGCCGTGGCGCGCCGCAGCATCGACCCGCTGCTGCGGCTGACCGTCATCGCCGTCATCTCCGGGGCCATCGCCCTGCTCACTTGGGCCCCGTACCTACTGGCGTCGTTGCGCGGTGAACCCGCCGAGAAGGGCACCGCCCAGCACTACCTGCCCGACGCCGGCGCCCAGCTGACCTTCCCTATGCTGAGCTTCACCCTGCTCGGCGCGCTGTGCATGCTCGGCACGCTGTGGCTCGTGATCCGCGCCCGCAGCTCGACCCGGGCCGGGGCCCTGGCCATCGCGGTGCTCGCCGTCTACGCCTGGTCTCTGCTGTCGATGCTGACCACCCTGGCCGGCACCACCCTGCTGTCCTTCCGGTTGCAGCCCGCCCTGACCGTCCTGCTCACCACCGCAGGGGCGTTCGGGTTCGTTGAATCGGCACAGGGCCTGGCCCGTCTCGCAGCGAGGCGCTACCGGGCCGAAACCGCGCGGCGGGTGGTCGCCGCAGCCACTGCCATCGGCGCGATCGGCGCCGTCACCTTCAGCCAGGACATCCCCGATGTGCTGCGCCCCGACATCAACGTGGCCTACACCGACACCGACGGCACCGGACTGCGCGCCGACCGCCGGGCTCCGGGGGCCGAACGCTACTACCGCGAGATCGACGCCAAGATCGCCGAGGTCACCGGGGTGCCGCGCAACCAGACCGTGGTGCTGACCGCCGACTACAGCTTCCTGTCGTTCTACCCCTACTACGGGTTCCAGGGCCTGACGTCGCACTACGCGAACCCGCTGGCCGAGTTCGACAAGCGGGCCAAGGCCATCGAGGGCTGGGCCACGATGGGCAAGCCCGACCAGTTCGTGAAGGCGCTCGACGAGATGCCCTGGAAGGCGCCCACCGTGTTCCTCATGCGCCACGGCGCGAACGACACCTACACGCTGCGCCTGGCCTCAGACGTCTACCCCAATCAGCCGAATGTGCGCCGCTACCACGTGGCGCTCGACGCGGCCCTGTTCGAAGATCCACGTTTCGAGGTGACCGACATCGGCCCCTTTGTCCTGGCGATCAGAAAGCCAACCCCCGATGGCCATTAGTTCCGGCGCAGATACGCCGATAGCATCAGAGCCCGTGACGGGACCGCAGGGAACCGCCGGCAGCAACCACCGGACGGTGCGGCTCATCGCGATCGTCGCCGGTTTGCTCGGCGTATTGATGGCGGTGGCAACACCGTTGCTTCCGGTCAAGCAGACCACCGCCCAGCTGAACTGGCCGCAGAACGGCACCTGGCAGAGCATCAACGCGCCACTGATCGGGTATGTCGCCACCGACCTGACCATCACCGTGCCGTGCCAGGCCGCGGCCGGACTGGCCGGGCCCGAGAATCGCGGCAAGACGGTTCTCTTGTCCACCGTGCCCAAGCAGGCCCCGAAGGCAGTCGACCGCGGATTGTTGATCGAGCGGGTCAACAACGACCTGCTAGTCATCGTGCGCAACACTCCGGTGGTCAGCGCGCCGCTGGCCGCCGTGCTCAGCCCGGCCTGCCAGTCCCTGACGTTCACCGCGCACGCCGACAAGGTGACCGGCGAATTCGTCGGGCTGACACAGGGCGACGCCAGCGAAACCGCCGACGACCCGACCGCACCTTTGCGTGGTGAGCGCGGCGGCTATGACTTCCGTCCGCAGATCGTCGGCATCTTCACCGACCTGTCCGGGCCGGCACCCGAGGGCCTGAAGTTCTCGGCCACCATCGACTCCCGCTACAGCAGTGCCCCGACGCTGCTCAAGATGCTGGCGATGATCATCGGGGTGGCGATGACCGTCATCGCGCTGGGCGCCCTGCACCGTCTCGACACCGCCGACGGCGTCCGGCACCGACGCTTCCTCCCACCCCGCTGGTGGTCGATGACGCCGCTGGACGGGCTGGTCACCGCGGTCCTCGTGTGGTGGCACTTCGTCGGGGCGAACACGTCGGACGACGGCTACATCCTGACGATGGCCCGGGTGTCCGAACACGCCGGCTACATGGCCAACTACTACCGCTGGTTCGGCACGCCCGAAGCCCCGTTCGGCTGGTACTACGACCTGCTGGCCCTGTGGGCCCACGTCTCCACCAACAGCGTCTGGATGCGGCTGCCCACACTCGTGATGGCACTCGCCTGCTGGTGGGTGATCAGCCGCGAGGTGCTCCCGCGCCTGGGCCGCGCCGTCAAGACCAACCGCGCCGCGGCCTGGACCGCCGCGGGCATGTTCCTGGCGTTCTGGCTGCCGCTCAACAACGGGCTGCGCCCTGAACCGATCATCGCCCTCGGCATCCTGCTGACCTGGTGTTCGGTGGAGCGCGGGGTGGCCACGAACCGCATGTTGCCGGTGGCGATCGCGATCATCATCGGCGCGCTGACACTGTTCTCCGGACCCACCGGCATCGCTGCCGTCGGCGCCCTGCTGGTCGCCGTGGGACCGCTGAAAACGATTGTGGCCCGGCATACCTCACGCTTCGGACACCTGCCGCTGCTGGCGCCGATCCTGGCTGCCTGCACCGTGACGATTATCCTGATCTTCCGCGACCAGACACTGGCCGGTGAGCTGCAGGCCAGCACCTTCAAATCCGCCGTCGGCCCCAGCCTGGCGTGGTTCGACGAGCACATCCGCTATTCGCGGTTGTTCACCTCGAGCCCGGACGGTTCGGTGGCGCGGCGCTTCGCGGTGCTGACGCTGCTGGTGGCGCTGGCCGTGTCGGTGGCGATGACGCTGCGCAAGGGCCGCATCCCCGGCACCGCCGCCGGTCCGAGCCGACGCATCATCGGCATCACGATCATCTCGTTCCTCGCGATGATGTTCACCCCGACCAAGTGGACCCACCACTTCGGCGTGTTCGCCGGTCTGGCCGGATCGCTCGGCGCACTGGCCGCGGTCGCGGTGACCGCCGCGGCGATGAAGTCCCGGCGCAACCGGTCGATGTTCGCCGCACTCGTGCTGTTCGTGATGGCGCTGTCGTTCGCGACTGTCAACGGCTGGTGGTACGTCTCCAACTTCGGAGTGCCGTGGTCGAACTCGTTCCCCGAGTGGCACTTCGGATTCACCACGATGCTGCTGGGCTTGTCGGTGCTGTCCCTTCTGCTGGCGGCCTGGTTCCACTTCACCGACCGCGACCAGTCCCCGGACGAGCCGCCGCACCGCTGGCAACGGATCGTGCAATCGCCGCTGGCGATCGCCGCCTGGGTGCTGGTGATGTTCGAGGTGGTCTCGCTGACCCTGGCGATGACCGAGCAGTACCCGGCCTGGTCGGTCGGGCGCTCCAACCTCGAGGCGCTCACCGGCAAGACCTGCGGACTGGCCAACGACGTGATGGTCGAGGAGAACGCGAACACCGGCCTCCTGGCACCGATCAGCGAGCCGCCGGGGCAGGCACTCGGCGCGGTCACCGCGCAGGGATTCGGTCCCAACGGCATCCCGTCGGACGTCTCGGCCGACCCGGTGATGGAACAGCCCGGTGCGGGCAACTTCGCCGACACCGACTCGGGCACCGTGACGGGCAGCGAGGTCGGCACCGAAGGCGGGACCACCGCGGCCGCCGGGGTCAACGGCTCCCGGGCGTCTCTGCCATACGGACTCGACCCCGCCACGACCCCGGTGCTGGGCAGCTGGCGCTCCGGCACCCAGCAGCCCGCGATCATGCGCTCGGCCTGGTACCGGCTGCCCGACCGGGACAAGGCCGGACCGCTACTGGTCGTGTCGGCCGCAGGCCGCTTCGATCCGGGTGAGGTCGTGGTGCAGTGGGCCACCGATGCCCAGGCCGCCGAGAACAAGCCCGGCGGCGGTGTCGGGTTCGCCGATGTCGGCGCAGCACCGGCCTGGCGCAACCTGCGCGCCCCGATGGCCGCCATCCCCCACGAGGCCACCCAGATCCGCCTGGTCGCCTCCGACGACGACCTGGCCCCGCAGCACTGGATCGCGGTGACCCCGCCGCGGATCCCGGAACTGCGCAGCCTGCAGGACGTGGTCGGCTCATCCGACCCGGTGCTGCTCGACTGGCTGGTGGGTCTGGCATTCCCGTGCCAGCGCCCGTTCGGTCATCAGTACGGCGTCACCGAGGTGCCCAAGTGGCGAATCCTGCCGGACCGCTTCGGCGCCGAGGCCAACTCGCCGGTGATGGACTACCTGGGTGGTGGCCCGCTGGGCATCTCCGAACTGCTGCTGCGGCCGTCGAGCGTGCCGACGTATCTGAAGAACGACTGGTTCCGGGACTGGGGCTCGCTGCAACGGCTCACACCCTGGTATCCGGACGCCACAACGGCCCGCCTGGACCTGGGCACCGCGATCCGCAGTGGACTGTGGAGCCCGGCGCCGCTGAGGCACAGCTGATCAAACCCCGTGCTTGATTAGAAGTTCACACACACTCTCGCCAAAAGGGCGACGGTGGCCAGGGCTCACATACGGGTCGCATAACATCGAGCCTCGTGCCTTCCGATGAGCCAACCGACCGTGTTGTGGGCATCGCACGCCTGATCGCCATCGTCGCGGGCATCGCGGGTGTGGTGCTGTGCGCGCTGGTGCCGCTGCTGCCCGTCAAACAGACCACCGCGACCATCCAGTGGCCGCAGGGCACCGATGCCGCAGGCAACGTCACCTCGGTGACGGCCCCGCTGGTGTCGGGCGCCCCGCAGTCCCTCGACGTGTCCATTCCGTGCTCGGCGATCGCGACGCTGCCCGCCGAGGGCGGCCTGGTGTTCTCCACGATCCCCTCGGGCGGCATCGACGCCAGCCGAAACGGCCTGTTCGTGCGGGCCAACCCCGAGACCGTGGTCGTGGCGTTCCGCGACTCGGTGGCCGCCGTCGCGCCCCGCGCCGCCATCAACGCGGGCGGCTGCAGCGCGCTGCACCTGTGGGCGAACCTCGGCGGTGTGGGCGCTGACTTCGTCGGCATCCCCGGCGCCACCGGCACCGCGGCCGTGGAGAAGAAGCCTCAGGTTGCCGGCCTGTTCACCGACCTGAAGATGGCGCCGCAGCCGGGTCTGTCCGCCCGCGTCGACATCGACACCCGCTTCATCACCACGCCTACCGCACTGAAGCTGCTGGTGATGACGCTAGGGGTGGTCTGCGTGGTGGCGTCGATCCTCGCGCTGGCCGTGCTGGACCGCCGGAGCAGCCACCGGATCCGCAGCGCCTGGCGCCGGTTCGTGAAGGTCCCGGTCGCCACCTGGATCGCCGACATCGGCGTCATCGGCGGCCTGCTGGTGTGGCACGTCATCGGTGCCATCTCGTCGGACGACGGCTACAACCTGACCATCGCGCGGGTGTCGGCCGACGCCGGATACACCGCCAACTATTTCCGCTACTTCGGCACCACCGAGGCCCCGTTCGACTGGTACCAGTCCGTGCTGGGCCACTTCGCGGCGATCAGTACGGCCGGGGTGTGGATGCGGCTGCCCGCCACCCTGGCCGGCATCGGCACCTGGTTGCTGCTGAGCCGCTGGGTGCTCCCCCGCCTCGGACGACGCGTCGCACTGAACCGCGTCACCGTGTGGACCGCCGGCGCGGTGTTCCTGGCCGCCTGGATGCCGTTCAACAACGGCCTGCGCCCCGAACCACTGATCGCCTTCGGCGTGCTCGCGGTGTGGGCGCTGGTCGAGAATACGATCGCCACCCACCGCCTGTGGCCGACCTGCCTGGCGATCATCGTCGCGGCGTTCAGCGTCACGCTGGCCCCGCAGGGACTCATCGCGCTGGCCCCGCTGCTGGTCGGCGCCCGCACCGTCGTCAGGATCATCAAAGCCCGGCGCATCGCCCTGCCCGCACTGGCCACGCTCGCCGGGTCGGCCGCACTGATCTTCGTCGTGGTGTTCCGCGACCAGACCCTGGCCAGCGTCGCCGAATCGGCCCGCATCAAATACACCGTCGGCCCGACCATCTCGTGGTACCAGGAGTTCCTGCGCTACTACTTCCTGACCGTCGAAGATTCTGTCGACAGCTCGTTGACGCGCCGGTTCGCGGTCCTGGCGATGATGCTGTGCCTGTTCGGCATGATCGCCGTCCTGCTGCGCAAGGGCCGGGTACCCGGACTGGCCAGCGGCCCCGTCTGGCGGCTGATCGGCACCACCGCGATCGGCCTGCTGCTGCTGCACTTCACCCCGACCAAGTGGGCCGTGCAGTTCGGTGCCTTCGCCGGCCTGGCCGCCGCGCTCGGGGCGGTGACGGCGTTCGCCTTCGCCCGGGTGGGCCTGCACAGCCGACGCAACCTCGCCCTGTACGTGACGGCGCTGCTGTTCGTCCTGGCGTGGGCCACCTCCGGTACCAACGGCTGGTTCTACGTCGGCAACTACGGCGTGCCCTGGTTCGACCGCCAGCCCGTGATCGCCGGGTTCCCGGTGACCACCATCTTCCTGGCGCTGGCCATCATCACCGCGGTACTCGCCGGCTGGCTGCACTTCCGGATCGACTACGCCGGGCACACCGAGGTGGCCGACACCCGACGCAACCGCGTGCTGGCGTCGACACCGCTGCTGGTGGTCGCAACCATCATGGTGGTCCTCGAAGTCGGCTCGATGGCAAAGGGATTCGTCCAGCGCTACCCCGTCTACACCACCGCCAAGGCCAACGTCTCGGCGCTGACCTCGGGGTTGTCGTCCAACAGTTGCGCCATGGCCGACGACGTACTCGTCGAGGCCGACACCAACGCGGGCATGCTGCAGCCGGTGGAGGGCCAGACCTACGGCGAGTACGGGCCGCTGGGCGGCGAGAACCCAGTTGGGTTCACCCCCAACGGAATCAGCGACACGCTGGAACCGCCGAAGCCCGTGGTCGCCAACCCCGGCACGGTCAACTCGGACGGTTCACCCAACAAACCCAACGTCGGCATCGCATACGCCGCAGGCACCGGTGGTGGCTACGGACCCGTCGGCGTCAACGGTTCCCGGGTGTACCTGCCGTTCGGCCTCGACCCGGCCCGCACCCCGGTGATGGGCAGCTACAAGGAGAACACCGTCGCCGCCAAGGCCACCTCGGCCTGGTACCAGCTGCCGCCCCGCACCGCGGACCGTCCCCTCGTGACGGTCGCCGCCGCCGGCGCCATCTGGTACTACGACGAGGAACACGAGTTCCACTACGGCCAGTCGCTGAAACTGCAGTGGGGCGTGCACCGCCCCGACGGCAGCTTCCAGGCACTCGACGCCGTCCAGCCGATCGACGTGTTCGCCCAATACGCCTGGCGCAACCTGCGTTTCCCGCTGGCGTGGGCACCGCCGGAGGCGAACGTGGCCCGGATCGTCGCCGATGATCCCAACCTCTCCGAAGACCAGTGGTTCGGCTTCACCCCGCCGCGGGTGCCGACCCTGCAGACCGCGCAGCAGTTCCTCGGCGCGCAGACCCCGGTGCTGATGGACATCGCGACCGCCGCGAATTTCCCGTGCCAGCGCCCGTTCTCCGAGCATCTCGGTGTCGCCGAGCTGCCGGAGTACCGGATCCTTCCCAACGTCAAGCAAGTGGTGGTGTCGTCGAACATGTGGCAGTCCGCCCAGAAGGGTGGCCCCTTCCTCTTCATCCAGGCGCTGCTGCGCACGTCGACCATCCCGACGTACCTGCGCGACGACTGGTACCGGGACTGGGGCTCGATCGAGAAGTACGACCAGGTGGTCCCGGCCGGCCAGGCGCCGGTCGCCACGATTGATCAAGGGACGCAACGAGTGTTCGGCTTCAGCCGGCCCGGACCGATCCGGGCCCTGCCATGAGCGTGACCCTGCGCGAACACAGCGCTGACAAGAATGTGCAGATGACCCGCTGGGTCGCGATGATCGCCGGACTCATCGGCTTCCTGTGCGCGGTGGCCACACCCCTGCTGCCGGTGGTGCAGACCACGGCGACGCTGAACTGGCCTCAGCAAGGTCAGCTCGGTAACGTCACCGCCCCGCTGATCACCCAGACGCCGGTCACCATGTCGATCACGATCCCGTGCGAGGTGATCCGGTCGGTGCCGCCCGAGGGGGCGATGGTGCTCGGCACCGCCCCCAAGGAGGGCAGGCAGGCCGCGCTGAACGCGTTGTTCGTCAACGTCAACGCCAAACGCGTCGACATCACCGACCGCAACGTGGTGATCGCCAGCGTCGCGCGGGAGAAGACAGACTCGCCTGCTTGTCAACGCATCGAGATCACCTCGTCAGACGCCGGCACCTTCGCCACTTTCGTCGGGCTCACGGGTACCGACGGCAAAGAGTTGCGCACCGGCTTCGCCGACCCCAACCTGCGGCCCCAGATCGTCGGTGTCTTCACCGAGCTGAGCGGAGCTGCACCGCAAGGTCTTTCGTTGTCGGCCACGATCGACACCCGGTTCACCTCCAAACCCACCGCACTCAAGCTGGTGGCGATCCTGCTCGGCATCGCCGCCACCGTGGTGGCACTGCTGGCGCTGTGGCGTCTCGACCGGCTTGACGGCCGGCGGATGCACCACGTGATCCCGTCTCGCTGGCGCACGTTCAGCGCCGTGGACGTGGTGGTGGTCGGCGGGTTCCTGAGCTGGCATGTGATCGGCGCGAACTCGTCCGACGACGGCTACATCCTGCAGATGGCGCGGGTGGCCGACCATGCCGGCTACATGTCGAACTACTTCCGCTGGTTCGGCAGTCCCGAGGACCCGTTCGGCTGGTTCTACAACCTGCTGGCCCTGATGACCCATGTCAGCGACGCCAGCATCTGGATGCGGCTGCCCGACCTGATCTGCGCACTGGTCTGTTGGCTCCTGCTGTCGCGTGAGGTGCTGCCGCGCCTCGGACCTGCGGTGATCGCCTCCAAGCCCGCACTGTGGGCCGCCGGCCTGGTGCTGATGGCCGCCTGGATGCCGTTCAACAACGGCCTGCGCCCCGAGGGCCAGATCGCCACCGGCGCTCTGATCACCTACGTGCTGATCGAACGGGCCATCATCTCCGGACGGCTGACCCCGGCCGCCATGGCGATCATCTCCGCAGCCTTCACCCTCGGCATCCAGCCGACCGGCCTGATCGCCGTCGCCGCGCTGCTCGCCGGTGGCCGCCCGCTGCTGCGCATCCTGGTGCGCCGCCGGCGCGTGCTGGGCGTGTGGCCGCTGGTGCTGCCACTGCTCGCCGCGGGCACGGTGATCCTGACCGTGGTGTTCGCCGACCAGACGCTGGCAACGGTGCTGGAGGCCACCAGGATTCGCACCGCGATCGGCCCGAGCCAGGAGTGGTACACCGAGAACCTCCGCTACTACTACCTGATCCTGCCCACCGTCGACGGCTCACTGTCGCGCCGGTTCGGGTTCATCATCACCGCACTGAGCCTGTTCGCCTCACTGTTCATCATGTTGCGGCGCAAGCGGGTTCCCGGTGTGGCCCGCGGGCCGGTATGGCGGCTGATGGGCATCATCTTCGCCACCATGTTCTGCCTGATGTTCACCCCCACCAAGTGGGTGCACCACTTCGGCCTGTTCGCCGCCGTGGGTGCGGCGATGGCGGCGGTGGTCACGGTGCTCGCCGGGCCTGCGGTCCTGCGCTCGGCGCGTAACCGGATGGCCTTCACCGCGGCTGTGCTGTTCGTGCTGGCGCTGTGCTTCGCCACGACCAACGGCTGGTGGTACGTCTCCAGCTACGGCGTGCCGTTCAACAACGACAAGCCAAACATCGGCGGAGTCACGGTGAGCGCCATCTTCTTTGCGCTGTTCGCCATCACCGCGCTGTGGGCGTACTGGTTGCACCTGAGACCCTCTGCCGAGGGCCGGGTGGCGCGGGCACTGACCACCGCACCGGTGCCGATCGCGGCCGGGTTCATGGTCGTGGTGTTCGTCGGTTCGATGCTCTACGGCGTGGTGCGCCAGGACGGCACCTACTCCAACGCGTCCTCGAACCTGCGGGCCTTCGCCGGCGGGTGCGGTCTGGCCGACGATGTGCTGGTCGAACCCGACACCAACGACGGGTTCCTGACCCCGGTGCCGAGCGAGTACGGCCCGCTCGGACCGCTGGGCGGTACCGCACCGACCGGGTTCACCCCCAACGGCGTTCCGGACCACATTGTCGCCGAGGCGATTCGGATCACTGTCCCGATGCCGGGCATCGACGCCGACTGGAATGCCCCTGCCGAGCTGAAGACCCCGGGCATCAACGGCTCGACCGTGCCGCTGCCCTACGGACTGGACCCGGCCCGGGTACCGCTGGCAGGCAGCTACGTCGAAGGCCCGGCCCAGCAGGAGAGCAAGCTGGCCTCCGCCTGGTACCAGCTGCCCGCTCCCGACGCCGCCCACCCGCTCGTGGTCGTCACCGCGGCCGGAACCATCACCGGCAACAGCATTTTCAACGGCCGCACCGAAGGTCAGGCGGTCGAGCTGGAGTACGGGCGGCCCGGGCCCGACGGCGCCGCCGTCCCGGCCGGACGCGTGACGCCCTACGACCTCGGTCCGATCCCGTCCTGGCGCAACCTGCGCTTCGACCGCAGCGAGATCCCGGCGGATGCGACGTTCGTCCGGGTGATCGCCGAGGACAAGTCGCTGTCTCTCGGCGACTGGATCGCGGTCACCCCGCCCCGCGTTCCCGAGGTCAAGACCGTGCAGGAGTACATCGGCTCACAGCAGCCCGTGCTGATGGACTGGGCTGTGGGCCTGGCCTTCCCGTGCCAGCAGCCGATGCTGCACGCCAACGGTGTCACCGAGGTGCCGAAGTTCCGCATCACCCCGGATTACAACGCCAAGATGAAGGACACCGACACCTGGGAGGACGGCATCAACGGCGGTCTGCTGGGCATCAGTGACCTGCTGCTGCGCCAGCATGTGATGGCCACCTATCTGAACAAGGACTGGGGTCGCGACTGGGGCTCGCTGCGCAAGTTCGACACCATCGTCGACGCGACACCCGCCGAGGTCGAGCTCGGGACGGCAACACATTCCGGGCTCTACAAGCCGGGCCGGATCCGTATCAAGCCGTAACCGTGACCGAACCCGACCATGTCGAGTCCCCGGCGCTCGCGGACCAGATCCGCGAGCTCAGCCGGGACGACAGCCTTGGCCCACTGCCGCGGCACCGACATGGGCTGTCCCGGGCCGAGGTGCGTCACTCTCAGGAGACGCGGGTTCGGGTCGCGACCGTGGAGGTGGTGGCCGAACGTGGGTATGCCGGCGCGAGCGTGCGTGAAATCGCCTCGCGTGCCGGCATTTCCACCAAGACGTTCTACGAGCTGTACTCCGACAAGGAGGTCGCGTTCCTCGCGACCTACGCTGCCGTGGACATCGTCGTGGAACGGATGCGGGAGGCCTCGACGTCGGTCACGACGGCCAGAGCCGCGGTCGAGGCCGGTCTGGTGGCCTACCTGTCCACCCTCGCCGCCAACCCGGCATTCACCCAGAGTCTGGTGGTGGAGGCGGTGGCCTCCACCAACCGGATCCGCGAACGCCGAACCCAGGGGTTGCGCGATTTCGCGTCGGTCCTCGTCGAGGGTCTACGCCGGGTCCGCGGCCCGGCCGGCCCCGATCCGATGCCGACGGCGGGCGATGAGATTCTGCTGATCGGCGCCCTCGGCGCGGTCAACGAGCTGGTGGTCCAGCATCTGGGATCGGCACCTGCGTCCAGCCTGCTGGACATCGCCTCACCTGCACTGGAGCTGCTGGGGCGGATCGTATTGACTCCCGACGAGCACGACGGCTGACCTTCTCGGCTTGACCGAGCGGGGCGTGCCGGTGCTATCGTCGCGCCAGAATGAGACGACAGGTGTTTTCTCAATAGCTGCCTTTGGTGATGAGGAGTTCAGTCGTGACACCACTGCCTGATGTCGACCCCGAGACCCGCCGTCCGGACGCCACGTCCGCGGGATCTGACGACGACCCGCTGGCACCCGGGACCTTCGGCCGCTGGGTGACCGGACACCCGTTGGTGCTGCTCTACGCCAACGTCCCGGCGCTGATCATGCCGACGCTGTACCCCAGGATCGCCCACGTGCTCAGCGAGAAAGACCGTGCGCTCAACGGCACCGAGGACCTGCCCAACCTCCAGGCCGCGTCCCGACGGCTGATCAGCACATACGAGATGGTGATGGGCATCGTGTTCGCCGGTCCCGAAAGCGACGACGTGGCACACGGATTGCACGAACTGCACCGCCCGATCGCCGGCTCCATGCCCGACGGCAGCTCATACCATGCGTGGAACAAGGACATGTGGAACTGGACCTGGGGCTCGATCCTCAAGGGCGGCATGGACATTGCCGAAGAGTTCCGACTGTTCCGCAGCGACCGCGAACGCGAGGACGCGTACCGCGGACTGAACGAGGTGGGCCGCCGGTTCGGTGTACGAAGCCTGCCGGACACCTACGACGAGTTCGTCGCCTACTGGCAGCCCGTCGTAGAAGAGACCCTGCAGGTCAACCCTCAGGTGCAGTTCATCGTCGACCACGCGCTGCACCCGCCGAAGCCGCGCGGCTGGGGTCTGGTACCGATGCCGTTGTGGCGCTTGATCTCCCTGCCGTTGACCCGCACCCTGCGGGTCGGGGTGCTGGCCGGGGTGCCGGAGAAGTTCCACGCCGAGATGGGCTTGCGGACCACACGGCTCGACCTCATCGAACGACGGTTGCACGCCGCATTCTGGCGAACCATGCCGAGGTGGCTCGCCGGACAGTTCGGCCCGACCTACTTCGCCCTTCGGCGCCGCTTCGGCCAGCCGGGCTGGCGCACGCACTACTCGCGAGAGCAGTTGGCAGCCCACCGGGCCGAGTCCGACCGCCTCCGGTTGGCCTAGAAGCGGCGAGTGGCCAGTTGTGACACGCGTACAACGAAAAACCGTGTCATAACTGGCCAATCGCACTAGCCAGCCGACGACTTTTCGGCGGCGGCAACCAGCTTGCGTGCCAGCGTCCCGAGCACGACCAGCAGAACCAGCCGGTAGGCCAATCCGACCACCCGCCAACGCGTCTCGAACCGCCCGCGCCAGGTCACCTCGGTACCGTCGGCGACCTCGTCAAACGTCACCTGTGCCTGATAGTCGCGGATCGGGCCGTCGGTGAGCATGGTGTAGCCGTGCCGGCGGTCCGGTTCGTGGATGGTGGTCATCTCGCGGGTCGGTTTCCGGCGCATGCCCACCGCCCTGATCGCCCCGACGCCGCCGTCATCGGCCGAGCCCCGCGTCTCCCATGCCGAATAGGGAATCAGGGGTGCGGCCCACTCGGACCAGCGGGATCCGTCGGACACGATGGCGAACAGGGTTTTTGGCGACGCCGTTGCGTGGCGCCGAATGACGCATTCGTAGCGGTTCACGGTCGGGACTTTAACAGAACGATGTTCTATTATTGCGGAATGCCGGAACCCTCCCCGCCGTTCACCCGCGCACGCAGCGAGGCGCAACGTCAGGACCGGTCGTCCCACGTGTTGACCGCAACGCGGCGATGCCTGGAGGAAACCGGTGCGGCCACACTGGCATTGGGCGACGTGGCCGCAGCAGCCGGACTCGCGAAGTCGGGCATCCTGCGGTACTTCGGGTCACGCGAGGCGCTGCTGCTGCGGGTGATGTACGACGAACATCTGACCTGGATCGAGGCCCTGGCCGACGAACTCGGTCGGTCAGCTCCCGCGGCGGCACTGGCCCGCACACTGGCAGCCCACCCGGTGCTGTGCGATCTCATCGCGGCCTCACCCGTGCTCATCAATCGACTCGACCCGGAGGGCTTCCGCACCCTGACGACTCAGGGCGAAGCCGCACAGCGGCGACTCGGCTCGGCGCTGCAGCAGTCACTTCCGTTGTCCGACGAACAGCTCCGATCCCTGACGGCCGCCGTCCACGCCTTTACCGGTACCGCGTGGGCCTGGGCGACGCCGGACTCGGCCGGGCGCAACGCCATGGTCACCGACTTCGAAGCAACCGTGAACCGGCTACTCGAGATCTTCATCGCAGGCCTGCGGAATTGATTACAGCGAACACAAGTGCCCTGTGGACAACTTGTGGATAGTTTTCGGCAGCCTGGGCATCACAGCTTTTCAAGAGCCGCGTTTTCGAATTACACGCTTGTGAGTAAGGCTGTGCGCCGGCGGCCTGTCGCAAACCTGAACGGTGTCACCGCGGGAGAGCGGCCAGGGCGACCGCGGCCGCGTTCGCGCCGCACATACCGTGCGCCCCGGGCCCCGGCGGGGTGGCCGCCGAGCACAGGTACATGCCGGGGACACCAATTCGGTACGGCTGCAGCGTAGTACGGGGGCCGAACATCAACTGCCGGATGTCCTTGGCACCCGTACAGATGTCACCGCCGACGTAGTTGGCGTTGTACACCGACATCTCCGTCGTCGACCGCACCGACGTCCCGACGATCCGGTCGCGAAACCCGGGGGCGAACCGCTCGAACTGACCGATGATCGCCTCGGTCGCATCACCGGTATAGCCGTGTGGCACATGGGCATACGAATACACCGGATTGATGTCGCCGACCGAGCGGCCGGGATCGGCCACATACTGCTGTCCGACGAGCACAAACGGTCGCTGCGGCATCCGGCCGGCGTGGATCGCCCGCTCCGTCGCCGCAACCTCGGCGAAGCTGCCACCCAGATGTACCGTTCCGGCATCGTTGACCGCGGGATTCGTCCACGGCACCGGGCCCTGGACCGCGAAGTCGACCTTGAATGCACCTGGACCGTAACGGAATCCACCCAGACCCTGGGCGACCCGCCGTGGCAGCCGGTCCCCCAGGATGTCGACGACGGCCGTCGGCGCAAGGTCGAACATCGTCACCTCGGCCGGTGGGAGCTGCGCTGCCGACGTGACGCGGACGCCGGTTTCCACCTTGACACCGAGCTCCGCGAGCACCGCAGCCATCGCATCGGTGATGGCTTGCGAACCGCCCTGCGCCACCGGCCAACCGTGCCGGTGCCCGGCCGTGATGATACCGAGGCCGATGGCAGACGTCAGCGGATAGTGCAGGGGCCGGAAGGTATGTGCCGCAACGCCACCGAACAGAGCCCGGGCCCGTTCGGTACGGAAGAGCCGGGCGAATGCCGACGCCGGGAGCAGGGTGGGCGCACCGAACCGGGCCAAGGCCACCGGATGCCTGGGCACCCGCAACAGCGGCCCCATGATGTCCTGCGACAGGAGGTCGAAGTTCGCCGACGGCCCACCGAAGGCCCGGCGCCAGCGGCGGCCGTCCGACCCGAGAGCCGCTGCGGTGTCGTCGATACCGCGATACAGCAGGCCGGCGTCACCGTCGTCGAGAGGATGCGCGCAATCGATCTCAGGCCATTTCCAGTGCAGTCCATGGCGTTCCAGCCCGAGACCGCTCAGGAAGGCCGAGCCGACCGCCATCGGGTGGATCGCCGAGCAGTGGTCGTGAACCAGGCCCGCGATCTCGCCCTCGCCGGAACGTACCCCACCGCCGATCTCATCGGCGGCCTCCAGCACGGTGACGTCCAGTCCGGCCTTCGCCAGGGTGATGGCGGCCGCGAGACCGTTGGGCCCGGCGCCGACCACAAGCGCGGTAGTCATGCGTGGTGCCCTCCTGCCTTTCACCGAACAGACGCGTAGGTACCCCTAAACCGTAGTTCAGGGGTACCTACACTGGAAAAGAAGGTTAGATCGGGGTCAGGCCGTGCTTGCGCTGAACCTTGGGCATGTTCTGCTTGTCCCGCAACAGGTGCAGGGACTTGCGGAGCAGCAGCCTGGTCTCGTGCGGCTGGATCACACCGTCGATGTATCCGCGCTCGGCCGCAATCCACGGCGTGGCCAGGTTGAGGTTGTAACCCTCGATGAAGTCGGCGCGGATCTTCTGCACCTCGGGCGCGGTCGGATCCGGGAATCGCTTCACCAACAGCTGCGCTGCGCCTTCGGCGCCGATCACCGCGATACGCGCGGTCGGCCAGGCGAAGTTCAGGTCTGCCGAGAGCTGCTTGGAGCCCATCACCGCGTACCCGCCGCCGTAGGCCTTGCGGACGACGATGGTCACCTTCGGCACGTCGGCCTCGACGATCGCGTTGAAGAACCGGCCGCCACGCTTGATGATGCCGTCCTTCTCCTGCTGCACACCCGGCATGGCGCCCGGGGTGTCGACCACGAAAACCAAAGGCAGGTTGAAGGAGTCGCAGAACCGGATGAAGCTCGCGGCCTTGTCGGAGGCGTCCGTATCCACCACGCCGGACAGGAACATCGGCTGGTTGGCGATCACACCGACCGGCCGACCGTCCACCCGCGCGAACGCGGTGATCATCGCCGGGCCACGCTGCTCGGCGATCTCGAAGACATCACCGTCGTCGAAGATCCGCAGCAGGATCTCGTGCATGTCGTACGCGGTGTTGTCGGAATCCGGCACGATCGAATCCAGCTCCAGATCGTGCGGCGTGATCTCGGGTTCCAGACCCGGGTTCACGATCGGGGCATCGTCGAAGTGGTTGGCGGGCAGGAACGAAAGATAGTCGCGCACGTACTGGAACGCGGCCGCCTCATCCTCGACAACCTTGTGGATGTTGCCGCGCTGAGCCTGGACGTCGGCGCCGCCGAGCTCGTCGAACGTCACATCTTCACCGGTGACGTCCTTGATCACGTCCGGGCCGGTGATGAACATGTAGCCCTGGTCGCGCACCGCCACCAGCAGATCGGTCTGGATCGGCGAATAGACCGCGCCGCCAGCGCATTTGCCCAGAATGATGGAGATCTCCGGGACCAGACCGCGCAGCATCTCGTGCCGGCGGCCGAGTTCGGCGTACCAGGCCAGCGAGGTCGCCGCGTCCTGGATGCGGGCGCCGGCGGAGTCGTTGATCCCGATGATCGGGCAGCCGACCATGGCCACCCACTCCATGAGCTTGGCGACCTTGCGGCCGAACATCTCACCGACCGAACCCTGGAACACCGTCTGGTCGTGGCTGAACACGCCGACCGGGCGGCCGTTGATGGTTCCGTGCCCGGTGACCACGCCGTCGCCGAAGAGCGCGTTGGGATCCCCCGGCGTCTTGGCCAGCGCGCCGATCTCCAGGAAGCTGCCCGGATCGAGCAGTGCGTGGATGCGGGCACGGGCGCTCGGGATGCCCTTCTTGTCCCGTCGCGCAATGGCTTTGGGGTCGCCCGGCTCCTTGGCCAGTTCCAGCTTCTCGCGGAGCTCGGCCAGGAGTTCAGCCGTGGTCTTGTTCGTCACTTGCTCTCGCTCTCGGCTTCGATACGGTTGATCGCCTCGCTCATGTGAGCACCGACTTTGGCAATGTACGGCTCATCGATGGCCTGGATGTGCTCGCCTCCGATGGGCACCACCTCGAGATCCTTGACGTACTCGCCCCAGCCGCCGTCGGGCTTGCGGGTCGCGTACGCGGGCTCGAAGACGATGGCGTCATCGTGGTACCGGTCGGCGAGGTACAGCGTGACGTGGCCGTCGTAGGGCTGGACCTCGATGGTGGCCAGAGCCCGCTGATCCAGGTACGACGTGCGCTGATGCTCGATGATCCCGCCGGGGATCTGCACACCGCTGTCCTTGATCGCGTCCAGGACGAACTTCACCTGGCCCTCGTCGTCGAGCTGCTCCAGCTCCTCGTACGGAATCGCCGGGATCTCGACATTGAACGTGCGCTGGGCGAACAGGGCGTAGCGGTCCCAACGGGCCCGCATGCCTTCCTTGCTCTGGTCGATCGGCTCGCCAGGGAGCGCGAGGTCGATCAGCCCGACGAACCGGACATCGGCGCCGGCCTGCTTCAGACCGATCGCACACGCGTAGGCCAGCGCCCCACCGAGCGACCAGCCGGCCAGGATGAACGGGCCGTTGTGCATCGCCAGCAGCTTGGGCACGTACTCGGCGGCACGCTCCTCGATCGCACCCTCGACCCGCTCGATGCCGTAGATCGGGGTATCGGCAGGCAGCCGCTTGATCAACGGTTCGTAGACGACGGTGGATCCACCGGCCGGGTGGAACACGAACAATGGAACGTGTGAGGTTCCTTGTTTGGGAGCCCGCAGCGTACGGACGAATCCGTCCACCACACCCTCTTCGAGCTGATCGCGCACGATCGTCGACAGTTCTTCGATGGTCTTGGCCGAACGCACCTGTTCGACGGTGACGGTGCCCTCGGCGCGCTCGGAGAGCCGCTCGGACAGCTTGGTCGCGGTCTCGACATCGACGAAGGGCAGCTCGTTGAAGATGCCGCTCGGCGACTTGCCGGTGACGATCGCCCAGGTGGCGAAGGTGACCCGCTCCGCGGCGTCACGCGGGGGCACGTCGGCGCCGAGCGCCTCGGTGACGGCCTCCTGGGTGAGCACCTTGGCAGCCGCGGCAGCCGCGGTGGCCTTGCTGGGTCCCGACGGCGCCGGGGCTGCCGGTCCGCTCGGATCGCTCGGCGGAGCCGGGACGGCCGGTCCGCTCGGATCACTCGGCGGCGGCGGGATCTCCAGGCCCTCGGTGGCAGCGGCCTCGGCGACGGGGTCCACCCCGGTGACTGCTTCGTCCTTTTCGCTCAACGGATGTCCGGCCTCGGCCAGCTTGGCCTCGAGCTCGGCAACCGTCGAGGCACCGCCAAGGAGTTCGGACTGCTCGGCCGCGATCTCCTCGGCCGTCTTGCCCTTCTGGGATTCGGCGATCTGATCGACCTCGTCGCGGTGCTCGATCGCGTACTTGATGAGCTCCTCGACGTTGTAGAGGTTGGCGTCGCGCACGGCGGTCAGCTGGATCGGCGGCAGGTCGAAGTCGTACTCGACCCGGTTCTTGATCCGCACCGCCATCAGGGAATCCAGGCCCAGCTCGATCAGCGGCACCTCCCACGGCAGATCCTCGGGCTCGTAGCCCATGGCGCCGCCGACGATGGCGCCGAGCCGCTGCGCGATGGTCTCGCCCGACTCCGGCGACCACTTCTCGAACCCGGCGCCCATGCCGGCACCCTTGGTGAGGTTGTCCTGAAGGATCTCGGCATCATCCTCGACCTCAGGCTCGGCCAGAGCCGGCGCGGCCGAAACCTGTTCGGCGACAACACCGGCACCCACCGCGGTCGGCAGCGTGGTCGCCGCACCGCCACGAGTCACGATCGCGTCATAGACCAAGGTGAACGATTCATCGATGCGGGCATGCACCTGCACCGAGGCACCACCCGGGTGCCGGGTCAGCGTGGTGACCAGGCGGGAACCCTCGGCGGGCACCGCACGCTGCTCCGACGCGGTCAGCTTGGCATCCGGAAGCACCTGCGCGGCCGCGGTTTTCACCAGAGCAGCCAGGTCAGCGGCGCCCTTCGACACGAACTCCCAGACATGCTTGCCGTCGGGTGTGGCGACGTGGTTGCCGGGCATCACCGTGGAGCTGTCGCCGGTGAAGTGCGCGTCCAGCCAGTGCTGCTTGCGCTTGAACTTGGTCGGCGGGATGTTGGCGAAGTCCAGCGCGCCGGCCAGGCCGGTGGACTTGCGCGGGAACAGGGTCCGCAGGTCCAGGTCATGGCCGTGGACGAACAGGTGGGCCATGGCCGTGACCATCGAGGTGACCTCGTCCTGCTTGCGGGCCAGGGTCGCGATCAGCTGCGCGTCGTGCAGCCCGGCCGAAGCCGTCGTCAACCCAACCTGCATGAGCGCCACCGGGTTCGGGGCCAGCTCCAGGAAGGTGGTGTGACCGTTGTCCACCGCGTTGCGGATGCCGTGGGTGAAGTAGACGCTGTGCCGCAGGCCCTTCTTCCAGTACTCCACGTCGTGGATCGGCTCGGCACCGGCCCGGATGAACTTGCCCTCGTGCACCGTCGAGAAGTAGCCGGTGCTCAGCGGGTGGGGTTCGATGCCCTGGATTTCAGCGGACAGCTCGCCGAGCAGCGGGTCCATCTGCTGGGTGTGGCTGGCGCCCTTGGTCTGCAGCTTGCGGGCGAACTTGCCCTCGGCTTCGGCACGGGCGATGATCGCGTCGATCTGCTCCGGCGGGCCGCCGATCACGGTCTGGGTCGGGGCGGCGTAAACGCATACCTCGAGACCCGGGTAGTCGGCGAACACCGTCTTGATCTCGTCGGCCGAGTACTCGACCAGCGCCATCAGGCGGATGTACTCGCCGAACAACATCGCCTCGCCCTCACCCATCAGGTGGGCGCGCGAGCAGATGGTCCGGGTGGCATCGGCCAGCGACAAACCGCCGGAGAAGTATGCGGCGGCAGCCTCACCGAGCGACTGCCCCACCACTGCACCGGGTTTCGCACCGTGGGCCTTGAGGAACTCACCGAGCGCGACCTGGATGGCGAAGATCACCGTCTGGACCACTTCGATGGGGTACTCGCAGGTTTCGTTCGTGTAGTCGATCCCGTCGTCGAGGATCAGCTCGACGACCGAGTACCCGCGTTCATCCTGGATGTAGGCGTCGACCTTGTCGATCCACTCGGCGAAGACCGGCTCGCGCAGGTACAGCTCTTTGCCCATCTTGCGGTGCTGCGCGCCGAAACCGGCGAGCACCCACACCGGGCCGTTGGTGACCGGGCCGTCGGCCGAGATCACACTCGGATGCTGCTTCCCGTCGGCGACCGCCCGCAGCCCCTTGACCGCCTCGTCGTGGTCGTGGGCCAGCACGATGGCACGCGAGCGGCCGTGGTTGCGGCGCGACAGCGAGCGCCCGATGGACTCGAGCGACGACGCCCGACCCTCTTCGCTGTCGATCCAGTCCGCCAACGCGGCGGCGGCGACCTTCTTGCGTGAGGTCAGGAAGGCCGAGATGGCAAGCGGGACAACCTTCTTGACCGGCTCGGCGGCGTCGGCGGCGGCCAGCTCCTCGCGGGCCGCCTCGATCAGGCGCTTGGCCTCATCGGTCAGGCCGGGCAGCTCATGGTTGGCCTCGTCGTACGTCGGGTACTCGTCAGCTTCAGCCTCGTCGTGGATGAACTCGCCGTACTCATCCATCCGGACGCCACCGACATACGTCGCGTTGGCGTCATCGGCGGCCGACTTGTCCTCGACCGCTTCGGGTTCCGGCTCCGGCTCGACCAGATCCGATGGCAGGACCTCGCGCAACACCAGGTGCGCGTTGGCGCCACCGAAGCCGAAGCCCGACACACCGGCGATGGCGTGCCCGCTGTAGCGCGGCCACTCCGAGACGGTGTCGTTGACCTTGAGGTGCTCTTTGTCGAAGTCGATGTACGGATTGGGCCCGGCGTAGTTGATCGACGGGGGCAGCTTGTCGTTGGCCAGTGACAGCGCCATCTTGGCCAGACTTGCCGCACCGGCCGCCGACTCGAGGTGACCCACATTGGATTTCACCGCACCCAGCAGCGCGGGCTTGTCCGCGTCGCGACCGCGCCCGACCACGCGCCCCAGGGCGTCGGCCTCGATCGGGTCACCCAGGATGGTGCCGGTGCCGTGCGCCTCGATGTAGTCGACGCTGCGCGGGTTGATCCCGGCGTTCTTGTAGGCCTTACGCAGAACCGCTTCCTGCGCATCGGGATTCGGGGCGAGCAGCCCGTTGGACCGGCCGTCGTGGTTGATCGCGCTACCGGCGATGACGGCCAGGATCTGGTCGCCGTCGCGGCGGGCGTCGGACACCCGCTTGAGCACCAGCATGCCGCCACCTTCGGAGCGGGCATAGCCGTCGGCGTCCGAGGAGAACGACTTGATGCGGCCGTCCGGCGCCAGCACGCCACCGACCTCGTCGAAGCCGACCGTCACCATCGGGGTGATCAACGCGTTGACCCCACCGACGATGGCCACGTCGGCCTCACCGGAACGCAGCGCCTGCACACCCTGATGCGCTGCCACCAGCGAGCTCGAGCATGCGGTGTCGACGGCGACCGACGGGCCGCGGAAGTCATAGAAGTACGAAACCCGGTTTGCGATGATCGAACTCGCGGTTCCGGTGATGGCGTACGGGTGGGTCACCGACGGGTCCGAGACCGCCAGGAACTGGTAGTCATTGGTCGAGTTGCCCACGAACACACCGACACTGGTGCCGCGCAGACTCGACGCCGGGATCCGGGCGTGCTCCAGGGCCTCCCAGGTCAGCTCCAGCGCCATGCGCTGCTGTGGGTCGATGTTGTCGGCCTCCATCTTCGACAGCGCGAAGAACTCGGAGTCGAATCCCTTGATGTCCGACAGGTAGCCGCCCCGGGTGCGGGCCTTGGCCACGCGCTCGGCGATCCGCGGCTCGGCCAGGAACTCTTCCCAGCGGCCCTCGGGCAGGTCGGTGATGCAGTCCTTGCCGGCGAGCAGGGCGTCCCACATCTCGTCAGGGGTGTTGAGGTCGCCCGGGAAGCGGGTGGCGACGCCGACAATCGCGATGTCGTCGACATCGCGTTCCCGCGACCAGTCCTCGTCGTCGGTGCTCGGGGGCTCGGGCTCGCCCTCGATGATCACCGTCGCCAGCGACTCGATGGTCGGGTGCCGGAACAGCACGGTGGCCGTCAGCGTGACCCCGGTCAGGTCCTCGATGTCGCTGGCCATCGCCACCGCGTCGCGCGAGGACAGGCCCAGCTCGATCAGCGGCGTGGTCTCGTCGATCACGTCCGGCGACTGACTCGTGGCGGTGGCCACCGCTTTGCGCAGCCACTCGCGCATCTCCGCGACGGTCAGGTCGGGGCGCGACGCCGGTGCCCCGGCGGGCTGGGTGCCCTCTGGAAGATTCGAATTGCTTTGTGTTTCATCCATATTCAGGTCACCTTGCATCAGAACGGGCTGGTCGGCCACGTGTCGTTGGCTTAGAGGTTCGGTCAGTCCGTCTCGTCGGGGAACGCGTTGGCGATCTTCCCGCTGCGCAGGCTGCCGTCCAGGTACGCGGAGCGGCAGGCCCGACGGCCGATCTTGCCGCTGGAGGTACGCGGGATGGCGCCGGCCGCGGTCAGCAGCACGTCGCGCACGGTGACACCGTGCCGCACGGCGATCGCGGCCCGGATGTCGTCGGTGATCGGGCCGACTTCGAGCTTGTGGGAGCCCGGAGCGCGCTCGGCGACGATGACCAGCTGCTCGGAGCTGTCGTCGTCGTCACGGTGCAGACCGGCGTGCGCGTTCTCGAACACCTCGTCGGGCAACTGGTTGGCCGGCACCGAGAAGGCCGCGACGTAACCGGTGCGCAGCGCCTTGCTGGCCTCCTGCGCCGAGTACTCCAGGTCCTGCGGGTAGTGGTTGCGGCCGTCGATGATCACCAGGTCCTTGACGCGGCCGGTGATGTAGAGGTCGCCGTCGTAGAAGGCGCCGTAATCGCCGGTGCGGACCCAGGTGGCGTCGTCGTCGGCACCCTCGGCGTGGGACGGGCTCGTCCGCGACTTGAGGGTGTTCTGGAAAACCTGGACGGTCTCTTCGGGCTTACCCCAGTAGCCGGTGCCCATGTTCTGGCCGCTCATCCAGATCTCACCGACCTGTCCGTCGGGCAGCTCGGTCGCACTCTCGGCGTCGACGATGACGGCCCACTCGGAGACGCCGACCTTGCCTGCCGAGGCCTGGGCGACCGCCTTGGGCGAGTCTGCGTCCACCTCGACGATCCGACCGGTGTTGAGCTCGTCGCGGTCGACACAGATGATCTTCGGCTCTTCGGCGGACGGCGTGGTCGACACCATCAACGTCGCTTCGGCCAGACCGTAGGACGGCTTGATCGCCTTGGCCGGGAACCCGAACGGGCTGAAGGCCTCGTTGAACCGGCGCACGGTGGCCGCCGAGATCGGCTCGCTGCCGTTGAGCACGGCCTTGACATTGGAGAGGTCGAGCGGCTCCCCGTCCTTGGGCACACCACGCGCGGCGGCGTGGTCGAACGCGAAGTTCGGGGCCACCGAGATGACACCGCCGGTGTCGCCTTCCTTGCGTGCCATCTCACGAATCCAGCGTTCAGGTCGGCGCACGAACGCGGCCGGGGTCATGAAGGTGAAGTAGTGGCCGATCATCGGGGCGATCAGACCGGTGACCAGACCCATGTCGTGGAAGAACGGCAGCCAGGACAGTCCGCGGTCGCCCTCCTCACCTTCGAGCGCCTCGACGATCTGCACGACGTTGGTGGCCATGTTCAGGTGGGTGATCTGCACACCGGTCGGGATCCGGGTCGAGCCGGAGGTGTACTGCAGGTAGGCGATGGTCGACTCGTCGACGTCCTCGAAGTGGACCCAGGTGGCGGCGACGTCGTCGGGCACGGCGTCCACCGCGATGACGCGGGGACGCTGGTTGGCCGGTCGGCTGCGGAAGAACTTGCGGACACCCTCGGCGGCCTCGGTGGTGGTCAGGACCGCCGCCGGATGGCAGTCGTCCAGCACCGCGTGCAGGCGGCCGACGTGGCCGGGCTCCGACGGGTCGAACAGCGGCACCGCGATGCGGCCGGCATAGAGGGCACCGAAGAAGGCGACGAGGTAGTCCAGGTTCTGCGGGCACAGGATGGCGACGCGGTCACCGGGTTGGGTGACCTGCTGAAGCCGGGCGGCCACCGCCTTGTTGCGGGCGCTGAACTGCGCCCACGTCAGGTCACGGGCGACACCGTCGCGCTCGGTCGAGAAGTCCAGGAAGCGGTATGCCAGCTTGTCGCTGCGAACCCTGGCCCAACGCTCGACGTGCTCGACGATGCTGGCGCCGTCAGGGAACTTGATCTGACCGTCCTTGATGAACGGATTGATGAACGGCATATAACTCTCCTGTCAGAGCCGTACTCGTCGCGTTGTCGCACGTCACTGGAGGTGCGTTGCAGCCACTCGGGCGGCCGTACGTACCCAAACCCGGACGATCGTACCGGGCGCGGCGACCACGCCTACGAGTCAGCTGACGGCTCTAGTCAACCAACCACGCACGCGCAAAGCTCTTATTTTTCTCTTAATGTTAAGGGACCGTGACGGTCCCGGCCAAATCCGCCACGCGAGTCGCGGTCCGGGCGTGTTCGGTGTCAACCGTGCTTGGGGTGCGGCGCGTTGTCCACCAGGCCCTTGGCCCAGCTCAACGTCCACTGCGTGGCGGTCTCCCCGTTCTCCACCCAGAACTGCGGGGTGTTGTACAGAGCGTGCACCGGGCCGGCCGCGCTGCCGGTCAGTGTCTCCAGGGTCTTGGGCAGGTTGAAGATCGAGAACGCCTCCTCCGGCGCCGAGCAGATCAGGTCTCCCTTGCCGCAGATCTGATTGGTCCGGTCGTTGAGCGCCCCGAAGCCGCCCTGCCGCGGTCCCGTCATGGTCAGACCCATCTCGGACAGCACCGGCACCTCGTGCAGCGTGATCTCGGCTCCCTGGCCGGGCGGGTTGGGACCGATGTCCTGCCCGACGCCGAATTGGCGACGCCCGTCGGCGATCAACGTCGCGCCCAGCACCAGATCCTCGTCCACCGGGCCACGGCCGTTGCCGATATCGCTGGCAAGGTCCCCACCGATCACCGCGCCCTGCGAGAACCCGGCGATCACATAGCTGGTCAGCGGGCACCGGTCGTTCATGTCCGTCATCGCCTTGACCGCGGTGCGCTTCCCCTCGGCGCGGCTGTCGTTGTAGGACATCTGCTTGTCTGCGGCGAACGGGTTATGGAACTGCGCGGTGTAGGGCACCGTGTAGACCTCGAGCCGGTCCTTCCCGAACTGCTCGGACATCGGCCGGCTGATATTGCTCATCAGCGACAGCGGGAACTGCGTCGGGTTGAACGGGTCGTCCTGAGGCGAGGACTCCCAGGTGCCGGGGATCGAAACCAGCATCACGTCGGGGCAGTCGGCGGACTGGAACTCCGGGCGCGGCTTACGTGTCGTCGACGGTCCAGGAACCCCGGCCGGCGGCTGGGCCGACGGCGGCGCCGACGGGCTCTCGGGGCGACGCAGGTAGATCACCACGATGGACACCACCAGCACCACGACGAGTGCCATCGCCCCGGCGGCGATCAGTGCCAGGATGCGGTGCCGCTTCCGGCGGCCGGCATTTTTTGCCATGGGTTACTCGGGCTCCTCGCGTGCGGTGCGGTGATCTGCTTGTCAGCAGAGATGTTCGGTGGCGATACGGATGTAGTCGGTGGCGGCGGCATCGATCTCGCCGGACGTGGGGCTTTCCGAGGTATGGGCAGCCCGGACATCACTACGGACCAACGGCAGGACGAAATCCCGTACCGCCTGGTCGTTCAGCTTGGCGGCGTGAGCCTGGCACACGTACGACCCGATCGACAGCGCCAGCAGCTCACTGGACGGGTTGATCCCCGTGTCCTTGAGCTTGTCGAGATACGTGTGCTGCTGCGACGTCAGGTCCAGCTCACCGGGACGACCCTGCTGAGGTTGCGCGGACACCGCCTGCGGCTGCGCACCGTTGACCTGTGACGTCGGCAGGGCCAGCGGCGCCATGATGTCGCCGCCCGCATCGCACGCCGTGAGCAACGACGCAGCGGACACCGCTGCCACCAGGGTGGCCGACCGTACCGTGTGCTGCACGCTTCCACCGTACCGGCTGGTGAAAAGTGCCCCGGCGCAGCTGATTCTGGTCACCACGGCGGCCCGCTCGAACCGCTACTTGATGGTCGCGACCAGCTCACCCGACATCTGCGCCAGCTGCGGCGCCCAGCTACCCCAGTCATGCTGGCCTCCGGCCGGCATGTCGAAGTGCCCGTTGCTGCCGCCGACCGAGCGGTAGTGCTGGTAGAAGGACCGGTTGCTGCCCTGCGCCAGATCGCAGACACCGATCATGGCGGCCGGGTCGCTGCATGTCAGGGCGGCGGGGCTGTACACCCAGAGCCGGGTGTTGGCATCGGCCAGCAACTGCACGTGCACGTCGGGGTCATGCCACTTCCAGCGGCCCAGCTGTGGGGCACCCCACATGCCGTAGCTGTCCACCCCGCCGAACTGGGCCATACCCGCGGTGATCGCGCCGTTGAGAGTGGTGGCCGACGGAGTCAGGAAGCCCGACAGCGATCCGGCGAAGCGGTACCGGTCGGGGTGGAACGCAGCCAGCGTCAGCGCGGCGGTGCCGCCCTGCGAGGCGCCCACGACCCCGTGCCCGCCCGGAGCCAGCCCCTTGTTGGCGGCCAGCCAGTCCGGCAGCTCGGCCGAGAGGAAGGTCTCCCACTGCTTGCTGCCGTCCTGCTCCCAGTTCGTGTAGAGGCTGAACGCGCCACCGGCCGGGGCCGCCACCGAGATACCGCGGCCGGCCAGGGTCGACATCGCATGACCCGCGTTGACCCAATTGCTGACATCGGGGGCCGCGTTGAACGCATCGAGCAGGATCACCGCGTGCGGGCCACCGCCCTGGAACGCCACCGGAATGTCACGGCCCATGGCCGCCGACGGGACCATCAGGTACTCGACACCGTCCGCCCGGGCCGGAGCGCTCGTCGTCGCCGACGCTGTCCACAGGCCGGCTCCCAACACCACCGCCAGCAGCATCGCCCGCATCAGACTCAACGCACGTCTCATCATCAACCTCTCCCGCTGCCGGTCGTTCGGCGTGCCCCCGCACACGTAATCCGCGTTGTAGTGAACCACATCGCAACCACAGCCGGGGCCCAGAAACGGCTGACGGCGGCGACCCCGTGGGGATCGCCGCCGTCTTCCGTGTTGTCAGGTGCGTTGGATCGCTACCTATCGTCCGCTCAGGCGGTCGGGGTAGCGCCCAGGACGCGCTGCAGGTCAGGCTTCATGGCCTGCAGCTGCTGGCCCCAGTAGGCCCAGTTGTGCGTACCGCTCTGCGGGAAGTTGAACACCGCGTTCTTGCCGCCGGCCGCGATGTACTTCTCCTGGAAGGTGGAGTTCGTGCGGCACACGAAGCCCTCGAGGAACTTCGCGGGCATGTCGGCGCCACCGAGCTCGCCCGGCTTGCCGTTACCGCAGTACACCCAGAGCCGGGTGCCGTTGTTGGCCAGGGTCGCGACGTTCTCGGTCGGGTCGTTGGCCTTCCAGGCGTTGTCCGGGTCACCCGTCTTGCCCCACATGTCGTCGGCCTTGTAGCCGCCGGCGTCACCCATCGAGATACCGATCAGCATCGGCCACCAGCCCTCGGACGGGTTCAACGTGCCCGACAGGGACGAGGCGTAGATGAACTGATCCGGGTGCCGAGCCGACAGCATCAGCGCCGACGAACCGGCCATCGACAGACCGACCACAGCGCTGCCGGTCGACTTCACGTCCTTGTTGGCCGCCAGCCACGCCGGGAGCTCCTGCGTCAGGAAGGTCTCCCACTTGTAGGTCTTGCAGCCGCCGTCCTTGCTGCCACAGGCCGGCTTGTACCAGTCGCTGTAGAAGCTGGACTGGCCGCCGACCGGCATGACAACCGAGATGCCGGAGTTCAGGAACCACTCGAACGTAGGCAGTTCGATGTCCCACCCGTTCTGGTCTTCGCGAGCGCGCATACCGTCCAGCAGATAGAGCGCAGGTGCACCCGCGCCACCGCTCTGGAACTCGACCTTGATGTCACGTCCCATCGCTGCCGACGGAACTTCGAGATACTCGACCGGTAGGCCGGGCCGAGACCAGGCTCCAGCGGTTGCCGAGCCGCCTACGACGCCAACCAGGCCAGGCAGCACGGCTGCTGCGGCGACCGCAACCGTCAACCGGCGCGACAGGCCGCGCATCTTCCCAACGAACTTCATACCGCTCCCTATCTGAATCTCTTCTTCGTATTCCGCACATCGATAAATGACCGACGTAAGCGGCTCACGTGCCCGTGTAGTCAACCACACGATTGCGTGATGCTTCTCTTCAGCAGTTGTCGTCCCTGGTCGCCCCTCAGCCGTTGATGGTCGCGATCAGGTCTGGTTGGAGGGCCCGCAGTTGAGCGGCCCGGTACGGCCGGGCGTGGTTGCCCGCCGGGGGAAAATGAGAGCTCACGTTGCTCCCGCCCGCGTTGCCGCGGGCAGTCTGAAAGTCCTTGTTGCACTTGATCGGGTCGTTGCGCGTCCTGGCGACGGTGCGCAATGCCGGGAACGACGCGGCACGGGTGGGCCGGCCCGGGCGGTAGACCGACATGTTCGACGCGGACCCGGCCGACATCGTCAACGCCTCCGCAGCGTTCCCGGTCCAGACGACCTGCTCGTCGGCGGCCAGATGACCCGGGAACCCGGGTGTGAGGAAGGTCTCGCGAGAGAACGCACGGGCCGTGGCCATCGGTAAGCGCCGACCCCAAGGGCGCATACCGGAGACACCAGAGGTCAGCATCGGTTTCTCGTACCGTCCGTTCAAGATCGATCACGCGGGCTCGTCTGGGTATCGGTGCCGCCCGCCCGGGCGTTACCGGATACACAGAATTCGGTCCTACGATCTCGCGCGCGGTCACGGTCCGGTGGCGGGCATCCCTGTGTACGGCGGGTTCTTGGGCTCGGGAACCGGCAGGCCGCACCGCTTCAGGTCATAGAGAGGCACGCGGTCGATCCGGTACTTGGTGAACTCGTAGGCGTGCGCCAGGTTGGAGAGGAACCGCCGTGGGCTCATCTCGCCGCGCACCGAGTTCAGCATCGACTCGGTGTCCGGGCATTCCAGTGCGGCCTCGGCCTGCGAGACCCATTCCTCGTCCAGGTAAGGCGGGATCCACTGCTTGGTCTTGAGGAACGGCCCTTCGGCCACCGCCCAGTCCGGGAACAGGTTCTTGTCGTGGCCGATGCGGCCGTCGGTCAGCCGCTGGGTGTGCATCGCCAGCGGATTCGTCAGACCGATCTGGTCGATGACCCGCACGTCGAGTCCGACGTTCATGCCGAGCATGCCCATGTTGGTGAAGAAGACGGTGTGCGGGGTTTCCAGCGCCCGACGGTCGGCTGGGCTGAGATCGGGCGGTGGCGGATAGGCGGGCACGACGTCCCACTGGTCGTAGTTGCCCGACGGCAACAGCAGCGCCCCGTCGGGGGTGTTGTTGATCGCGGTCAGCACCGCACGCATCCGGGGATAGTCCAGGTAGTCGGCGGCGGTCAGCGGGTGCGCGTGACCGGTGGCCTGCGAGTAGAACCGGCGCTCGTCGACGATCCCGGTATAGGTGACGCGGGTGCCGTCGGCCCCCAGGCCCGGCGAGTTGGCGGCCCAGATCGACCAGCCCACCACCGATGCCCACAACACACTGGTGGCCGCGGCCAGCAGGTAGCCGGTTTCCCGGGTGAACCTGGTGCCGTCGGGCAGCACGACCGGTATGACCGCGACGGGCATCAGCAGGCAGAACAGCGGGGTGAGCAGCACCCGGCCGTGCATGAAGTCACCACCCTGGCGCACCCAGTAGATGCCCTGCAGCAACCCACTCGCGAACATGAAAAGCACTACGGCCGCAGGACTCTGGACAGTGCGGGCCAGCCAGCCGTAGCCGCGGGGCACCTGATGGCGCACCCACCACGGCCGGGTCCGCGTGGTCAGCAGCACCGCGCCGAGGGCGGCCAGCAACAGCACCGGCACCCACAGCAGGTACGGGTGGTTGAAGTTGGTGAGATAGGTCAGGCCCTGGGCCCACTTGGATCCCGACGCGTCCTTGGCCACCGCAGTGCCCGGCACGATCAGCCCGTAGTAGCCCATCCGGAAGATCTGGTAGGCGACCGGCAGCAGTCCGCCGGCCACCAAGATCAGGACGCGGCGACGCCGGCCCCGGGCGGCGATCAGCATCATGACCAGTGCGCCACCGCCGATCAACGCCAACTCGGGACGGATCAGCACACTCAGCCCGGCCACGGTGGCCAGTGCACCATCGAAGTACTTGCTGGACACCGGGTTCGGCGCCTCCTTGGCCGCGCCGCGCCGTGTTGCCGGAGCCGCGCGCAGGGCCTGCGACCAGCACACCAACATCCACCACAGCAGACCCAGATAGGCGAGGACCAAACCGTTTTCGAGCCCCGAGGTGGCGAAGTCGCGGGCCGGCGGGACGGCGATGTAGACCAGCGCGCCCGCGGGCAGCAGCAGGGCGCGGCGACCCTGCAGACTCGGGGCATACAACCGGCCGGTGCCGAGCATCGCCAGGACGACACCGAGCACGCTCAACGTCAGCGCGAGGGCCAACGCCACGTACTCCATCCGGACCGAACCGCCGAGCCAGGCGCCCAGCGTCACCAGATAGGTCCACGCGGTGGAGGTGTTGGCCTCGATCCGCTCACCCGCATTGAAGACGGGACCGTTGCCCGCCAGCAGGTTTCGGACCGTCCGCAACACGATCAGACCGTCGTCGGCGATCCAGCGGCGCTGCCAGGCGCCCCAGCCGAACAGCCCGGCCACCACGACGACACTCACCCACAGGCTGACCCGCACGGAGACGTCGTAGGGAAACACCGGCCACCGCGCCAACCGGGCACCCACGCCGCCCGCCAGGCGGCGCAGCGTGATCCGGTCAGCTGAAGTAGATGGCTGCACCGATGGTTCCGATCCAGGCCAGGAACAGGATCTGCAGCACTCGGTCTTTCAGCGCAATCTCCTCAGGCTCACCGGCGATGCCACCGTCGATGTCGACCGCGTAACGCAGGATCGCGACCGTCCAGGGAACGATCGTGATCGCGTACCACGATGCATTCCCGTCCAGGCCGGAGCCGCCGCTGGCACTGTCGCGGCCGAAGGCCCACAGGCCGTAGCAGAGCACCACCGCAGTGGCCGACAACGTCCACACGAAGCGCAGGTAGCTGCTGGTGTAGCGCTCCAGCGACTTACGGATCTTGGCGCCGGTGCGCTCGGCCAGTTGCAGCTCGGCGTACCGCTTACCGGCCGCCATGAACAATGCGCCGAAGGCCATCACCAACAGGAACCACTGCGACAGCGGGATGTCCGCGGCCACACCACCGGCGATCGCCCGGATCAAGAACCCCAGCGACACGATGCAGATGTCCAGCACGGCCTGGTGTTTGAGCCCGAAGCAATACGCCAGCTGCATGGCGATGTACACAACCATCACCAGAGCGAGATTCGGGTTCAACAGCCATGAGATGCCGATCGAGGCCACCCCGAGCACGACAGCCAGCGTGTAGGCCAGCGATGCCGGGACCACGCCGGCCGCGATGGGCCGGAACCGCTTCGTGGGATGGGCGCGGTCGGCCTCGACGTCACGCGCGTCGTTGACCAGATAGATCGACGACGCGGCCAGACAGAACACCACGAACGCGATCGACACCTTGTAGGCGAGATCGGCGTAGTCGTACTGGATCCCGCTGCCGACCGCGGCCACCGGGGCCGTGAGCACCAGCAGGTTCTTGATCCACTGACGCGGACGGACGGCCTTGACCAGGCCGACGGCCAGGTTCTTCGGCGGACCGGCCTCCGGCTGCGCTTCCTCACTCATTTGGCCACAGTCTCCTTCGGCCCGACACCGGCAGTATTTCCGACCACAGAACCGACGAGCGTCCCGACGGCCACGCCGGTGAGCACATCGGTGGGATAGTGCACGCCCAGCACCAGACGCGACAGCGCCATGGGCACCACCAGCACCGCACGCACCGGCAGACCGGTGGTCCGGGCCAGCAGCACCGCGGCGGCGGCGGTCGAGGTGGCATGTGCCGAAGGGAAGCTCAACCGGCTCGGCGTCCCGACGTTCACGGCGATATCGGGGTGGTGCGGCCGCTCACGGCGTACCACCCTTTTGATCAGGACCGCGGCGGCATGGGCCAGGAAAGCCCCGGCACCCACCGCCAACCATGACTTGCGCTTGGCCGGCTGGGCCAGCGCACCGGCCGCCGCAAGCCCGAGCCAACCCAGGCTGTGCTCACCGAAATGAGACAGCGCACGAGCGCCGGTCAGTACGCCCGGCCGGGTGGCCAGGGCAGACTGCACGGCAACCAACACGGCGTCCTCGCCGCGCGGGGCATCGGTCATGTCAGTTTTTCTCCGCCGACTCTGTCAGCAACACCGTCTCCCACTTCTGGGTGCTGGTCAGCACCGGCAGCGCCTCACGATAGACCTTGCGCAGTCGGTCGAACTGACGGACCACACGCAACTGCTGGCGCAGCGAGGCCCGGAGCAACGCGAACATCTTGGCGCGATCGCGCTGGCGGTACACCACACCACGCCCATCGGCGGTGGTGACGGTGACCCCGTCGACCCGGCACAGGGAGAACCAGCGGGCGTCCTGGGTCGCCACGTTGATCTCCGGCCGGGTGTGGGTTTCCGGGTCGTGCTGACGCAGTTGGTGAACCACGCCGCGGGCCAGGTTCACGATGATGGCCGGCTTGGACACCGGGATGCGGACCTTCTTGCGCTTGAGGTCCGAGGCCGCGGGCAGTTCGGTGGCACCGCCCAGCACGACGGCATCGGGGAACTGCTGGCGCATCGCGCGGATGTCCGGCAGGGCCGATTCAAGGATGGAGAAGATGTGTTCCGGTCCCGCCAGGAAGTCCTCCATGGCCCGGTTCTGGATGGCGACCGTCGAATACTCAAGGCACAGAAGATGTTTGAACGTGGCCTTGAGGTGGCTGGCCAAAAGCCCGCGCGCGTCGCCGTCCCAGTGCAGAGCCGCGATCACCAGCCGGTTGCGCAGGTGGAAGTAGGCCTGCCAGTCGATGGCGTCGTCCTTGTCGCTCCACGCCATGTGCCAGATCGCCGCGCCGGGCAGGGTGACGGTGCGGTAGCCGTGCTCGGCGGCCCGCAAGCCGTATTCGACGTCGTCCCACTTGATGAACAACGGCAGGGGTTGCCCGAGCTCCTCGGCCACCTGCCGGGGGATCATGCACATCCACCAGCCGTTGAAGTCGACGTCGATCCGGCGGTGCAGCAGCTTGCTGCGGTCGGAGTCGGTGTCGTCCAGCGCGTACTTGGCGAAGTCGTGGTCGTACTCGGCGTTGGGGGCCGCCGACCACATGAAGTTCGTCCGGTCGACCATCTCGCCCATGATGTGCAGGTGCGACGGCTCCTGCAGGTTGAGCATCTGGCCACCCACCAGGATCGGTTCCTTGGCGAACCGGTTCATGGCCAGGGCGCGCAGGATCGAATCGGGTTCGATGCGAATGTCGTCGTCCATGAACAGGATCTGCTCACAGTCGGTGTTCTTCAGCGCTTCGTACATCACCCGGCTGTAGCCACCGGACCCGCCGAGGTTGGGCTGGTTGTGGATCGTGAGCCGGTTGCCGAGCGCTGCCGCGGCGTCCTCGAAACCGGGATGGTCCTTGGCCTTGCTGGTGCCCTGATCGGACACGATGACCGCGCTGACCACCTCGTCGACCAACGGATCCGACGTCAGCGCGGCGAGCGCGTTGACGCAGTCGGAGGGGCGGTTGAAGGTCGGGATGCCGACGGCGATGTTGGCGCGGCCCGGCGCAGGTGTCGGGGCGTACCAACCGGCGCTGTGGACCCGCACCGCGGTATTGCTGGTGATGTCGAACCAGATCCAGCCGCCGTCCTCGAAGGGTGCGAGGTCGATCTCGAATTCGACACTTGCCGGTTCGGCGGAGTCGCCGCTGGACACCGGGGCGCCGCCGACGGTGATCCGGGCGCCGGTGGCCTTGGACCGGTAGACGTCGACGCGGGCGGTGCCGGTCAGCTCCACGCGCAGCACCACAGACTTCAGGGTGGACCAGCGCCGCCAGTAGCTGGCCGGGAAGGCGTTGAAGTAGGTCGCGAACGAGATGCCGGATTCGGTGCCGATCTCCAGCGTCGTGCGGGTGGGCGCGTGGGCCCGGCGGGCATTGGTCGGGTCTTCGACGAGATAGAGCTTGCGGACGTCCAGTGGCTCACCCGGTCGCGGCAGGATCACGCGGGCGAGCAGACTGACCGCCCTGGACTCTCCGGCCTCCAGTGCGCCGGAAGGGATGTCACTCATGCGTTGCTGCTTTCCTTGTCGGTCTGCTCGTTCACCAGCGGTGCACCGTCAGCCAGGTGCGGTGCCAGGGTGTTGTCGTACATGTTCAGCGCGCTGGCGATGGCCATGTGCATGTCGAGGTACTGGTAGGTGCCCAGCCGGCCACCGAAAAGCACCTTCGCCGAGGCGGTCTCTGCCTTGGCCCGGGCGCGGTAGGAGGCCAGCAGGGCGCGGTCGGCCTCGGTGTTGATCGGGTAGTACGGCTCGTCGCTCTCTTCGGCGAAACGCGAGTACTCGCGCATGATCACCGTCTTGTCGGCCGGGTAGTCCCGCTCGGGATGGAAATGGCGGAACTCGTGGATCCGGGTGTAGTCCACGTCGGCGTCGTTGTAGTTCATGACGGGTGTGCCCTGGAAGTCGCCGGTGTCGAGCACCTCGAGATCGAAATCCAGTGTGCGCCAGCCCAGCCGGCCCTCGGAGTAGTCGAAGTAGCGGTCCAGCGGCCCGGTGTACACCACCGGGGCGTCGGGATTGGCGGCACGCAATTCGTCGCGGACGTCGAACCA
The DNA here is from genome assembly GCF_001665625.1 of Mycolicibacterium peregrinum. Taxonomy (GTDB): domain Bacteria; phylum Actinomycetota; class Actinomycetes; order Mycobacteriales; family Mycobacteriaceae; genus Mycobacterium; species Mycobacterium peregrinum_B. The sequence continues at coordinate 48,116 of NZ_LZSY01000096.1, forward strand.
GTCGGTGTCCAACCGCACTTCGATGCGGTCGTCGGCGGCCATGTTCTCCAGCCAGGCGGTGTACCCGTCGACCGGCAGGCCCTCGTAGGTGTCGTTGAAGTAGCGGTTGTCGAACGTGTAGCGCACCGGCAAGCGGGTGATGTTGGCCGCAGGCAGCTCGCGCGGGTCGGTCTGCCACTGCTTGGCGGTGTAGTGCTTCATGAACGCCTCGTAGAGGGGGCGCCCGATCAGCGAGATGGCCTTCTCCTCGAAGTTCGCCGCCTCGTGCCCGGCGATCTCGCTGGCCTGCTCCTTGATCAGGGCGCGGGCCTCGTCGGGGGTGAAGTAGCGCCCGAAGAACTGCGAGACCAGGCCCAGCCCCATCGGGAACTGGTAGGCCTGGCCGTCATGCATCGCGAAGACGCGGTGCTGATAGCCGGTGAAGTCGGTGAACTGCCGCACGTAGTCCCACACCCGCTGGTTGGAGGTGTGGAACAGGTGGGCACCGTACTTGTGGACCTCGATGCCGGTCTGCGGTTCGGCTTCCGAGTAGGCGTTGCCGCCGATATGCGGGCGCCGTTCTATAACAAGGACACGCTTGCCCAGCTGCGTCGCCGCGCGCTCAGCGATCGTCAGACCGAAGAAACCGGAACCGACGACGAATAAGTCGAAATGTCCGCTGGACTGGTCTGTAGCGACCCGGGGAGATAAGGACGTCATCGGCAGCCAGGGTATCCGACCGTGCCCCCGTGCCCCGAATTCGACGAAGGGCCCAGGTCGCAATTCGCTCACGATTCAATATCGTCACTCTAGACACACGAGTAACAGCCTTAACATCGATCTCGTTGGCATTCATGGGCTCCACACCACCTGGTCCGGAACCGCCGATGAAGCAAGCGGAGAGCACCCCGTGCAATCCGAAATGCAGTCCTTAACTGCAAACATATTGAGGAGACTTCCGTGCCGAACCGCCGTCGACGCAAGCTCTCGACAGCCATGAGCGCAGTCGCCGCAGTGGCAGTCGCAAGTCCAGTCGCCCTAGTTGCCATGTCGCAGCTGTCCCCCGCGCCGCAGGAGCGCGAGTTCACCCAGGCAGCGCTGGTCACCGACCTGCCGGGCGAACTGATGTCCGCACTGTCGCAGGGCCTGTCCCAGTTCGGCGTCAACCTGCCGCCGATGCCGTTTCTCAACAGTTCCACCCCGGCCCCGACCCTCGGCTCGCCGACCCTGACCTCGCCGGGCCTGGCGTCGCCGGGGCTGACGTCACCGGGGCTGACCGCGCCGGGCCTGACCGACCCGGGTCTCACCTCACCCGGACTGACCTCGCCAGGGCTCACGTCACCCGGACTCACTTCGCCGGGGCTCGCCTCACCGGGCCTGACGTCCCCTGACGCCGCGCTGACCAGCCCCAATGGCGCGACGCCGAGCTTGACCTCGCCGACCGCCGGCCTTCCGGCCGCACCCGGCGGGTTGACCAACCCGGCGCTCACCCCGCCGGGGACCGGCTCGCTGACCAACCCGGCATTGACGCCGGCCGGCGCCGCACCGGGCGGGCTGACCACGACCCCGGCAGGCCTGGGCGGGGGCCTGACCTCGCCGACGGGCCTGGACCCGGCCCTGAGCGGTGGCCTGGGAGCCCCGGGCGAGGTGCCGATCTCGGCTCCGATCGGGCTGGATCCCAGTGCGGGCACCTACCCGTTGCTGGGCGCCGACCCGTCCTTGGCCGCGATGCCCGCCACCAGCAGCGGCGGTGGCGGACTGTTCGGCGACCTGTCCAGCGCGGCCAACCAGCTCGGCGCCGGCCAGGCCATCGATCTGCTCAAGGGCATGGTCATGCCGGCGATCACCTCGGCGATGAAGCCGCCGGTGCCCGCGGCCCCGGCCCCGGTCCCGCCGCCGCCCGCCTAGTAAATAAGCCCGGTTGAAAGAACGGCACCGCAGAAGCCATCGGCTCTGCGGTGCCGTTGTGTGCGAAAGGTGACGCGCGGGCCGTGTCGAATCATTCGTAACACCAGACTCATACGTAACATCAGTCCGTGCAGTCCCGCCGCTCCGCGCCGTCGATTCTCTTCACCGCACTTGCGGCGACGGTTGTGATCGTGCCGTGGGCCATCTCCGGATCCGATTCCGGCGAACACCAACCCGCATCAGACGCTGCGCCGCAGCTCACACAGCAACCACTCGACAATCTCACGGTCGGTGAGAGCATCCGCGAGGTCCATCAGGACACCCCGTTCTCGATGGTCGCGCTCACCTCGCCGGACCTGCGCGGCACCTCGGCCCGGGTTCGCGCCCGCAAGGACGACGGCAGCTGGGGACCCTGGTACCAGGCCGAGAATCTCGACGGGGTCGGCGCCGACACTCCCGGCCCGCGCGGCACCGAACCGGTATTCGTCGGGCGTACCAACACCGTGCAGATCGCCGTCACCCGCGCGCCGCAAGCCCCACCGCCGCCTCCCGGCAAGAAGGGGAAGGCCGGGCCGGCGCTCGGCTATGTACCTGCCAACGTCGAAGCACCCATCGGCCAGAACGTCACCGCGGTCCTGATCAGCCCGCCCCAGGCCCCCGTCGACGTCGGGCCGCTGCCCACCGCCGCCATCAACCCCGGCCAGCCGCCGACCATCATCAGCCGCGCACAGTGGGGCGCCAACGAATCGATGCGATGCGGAAACACTGTGTACGACAAGGGCATCCGAGCCGGCATCGTGCATCACACGGCAGGTAGCAACGATTACGCCCCCGAGGACTCGGCGGGCATCATCCGGTCGATCTACGAGTACCACACCCGCGAGCTGGGCTGGTGCGACATCGCTTACAACGCCATGGTCGACAAATACGGCCAGGTGTTCGAGGGCCGCGCAGGCGGCATGGACAAGCCTGTCGAGGGATCCCACACCGGTGGGTTCAACATCGACACCTGGGGTGTGGCGATGATGGGCGACTTCGACGTCGTGCCACCGACCGAGATCCAGGTGCGCAACACCGGCCGCCTGCTGGGCTGGCGACTCGGCCTCGATCACATCGACCCGCACGGCACCGTCGTTCTCACCTCAGCCGGCGGATCCTTCACCCACTTCCCGCGCGGAGCCACCCCCACTTTGCCGACGATCTTCACCCACCGTGATGTCGGTATCACCGACTGCCCAGGCAACGCGGCGTACGCCCAGATGGATCGCATCCGCGACATCGCCGCCCGGTTCAACCAGCCGCCCGGCCCCGCGGACCTGGCCGACCAGATGCGTGGCGGCGCGATCTACAACCGGTGGCAGGCCGCGGGCGGTGCGGCCGGAATGCTGGGCAATCCAACCTCGCCCGAGACCGCGGGCGAAGGTGCCACCCGCTACGCCACCTTCGAGCGCGGCGCCGTGTACTGGTCACCCGACAGCGGTGCCGAACCGGTCTCCGGAGCCATCTACGAGGCGTGGGGAACCCTTGGCTTCGAACGGGGAGTCCTCGGCCTGCCGACCAGTTCCGAGATCGGTGAACCCCAGTGGATCGTGCAGAACTTCCAGCACGGCACGCTGAACTTCGACCGCGAGAAGGGGACGGTCACCCGTGTCGTCGACGGCGTGCCGGTCGAACTGCCCCCGCCGTCACCCGACGATCAGCCGGTGCAACTGGAGCGTTTCACCCCGATCACCTGACTGGCCGAAACCGGTTGCGGCTCAGGACCACCAGCGTTCGAGCACGTGGGCCACACCGTTCTCGGCATTGGTCACGGTGACCTCGTCAGCAGCGGCCACCGCCTCGGGGTGGGCATTGCCCATCGCCACACCACGCCCGGCCCAGCTCAACATCGGTATGTCGTTGGGCATGTCGCCGAAGGTGACGATGTCGGTCGCGGTGAGCCCCAGCGGGGTGGCCAACTCCGCCACACCGGTGGCCTTGCTGATGCCCAGCGGCACCACCTCGATGAGCCCGTTGTTGGTCGAATAGGTGATATCGCCCTGTAACCCAACGTGTTTGAGTAGCTCGGCGGCCATGTCGGCACTACGTGCGCCGGCCTTGCGGATGAGCAGCTTCACCGCAGGGGCACTGAGCAGATCCTCCACCGACACCTCGGTGTTGTCCGGATTGAGCCAGGCATGTTCGTATCCCGGCGAGCTGACGAACTGCGGGGTCGCCGCGTCGTGCGCAGACCGACCCACGCGTTCCACGGCCAGCCCCGCGCCCGGGATCACCCGCGTGGCGATCTCGGCGAGCTCACCGAGCACCTCGGTCGAGAGCGTGTGCGCCGACACGATGCGGTCGGTGGCCGGGTCGTAGATCACGGCGCCGTTGGCGCACACCGCCATCGGTGCGAGGCCGAGGCCGTCGACCACCGGTGCGATCCAGCGCGGCGGCCGTCCGGTGGCCAGGACGAATGTCGTCCCCGCCGCCACCGCCGCCTGTACCGCCGCCCGCGTGCGCGGCGTGACCTTCTCGTCCTCGTCGAGCAGCGTTCCGTCCACGTCGGTGGCGATCAGCCCCGGCGCCCGTTCGTCGCTCATCAATCGTTCCCCGTCGCTTCGCTCGCCTGGCCGTTGTTTCCCGTCGCTTCGCTCGCCCGCTTACGCGCACGTTCGGCGAGTTCCGCCTCGTCGAGCAGCTTCGCCTCTGCCGGTGTCGGCGCACTTCCACCGAGCCGGTTCGGCACCCAGTACGCCCCGGCAGGCTCGGCGTAGCCCTGATGGGTCTGCTCGAGCAGTGCCGACATCGCGGCCCGCAGGGTGTCGTCGATCTGGGTGACCGAACCCGATGCCCAGATCGGCTCGCCGACGGCCACGCTCACCGGAATCTTCTTGCGTCCCAGTGACTTCGGATGGTCCTTGGTCCAGATGCGCTGGGCTCCCCAGACGATCAGCGGAATGATCGGCACACCGGACTCCAGGGCCATGCGCGCCGCACCCGTCTTGAAATCCTTGAGCTCGAAGCTGCGGCTGATCGTCGCCTCCGGGTACACCCCGACCAACTCGCCGCGGCGTAACGCCTCCACCGCCGCGCTGTAGGCGCCCGCTCCCGCCCTGCGGTCCACCGGGATCGTCCCGGTGTGTTTGATCAGGTAGCCCACCGGCCTCACCTGCTCCATCTCCGCCTTGATCATGAAGCGCATCCGGCGACGACGTTCGGTCGCGGCCAGAGCTGCAGGCAGGAAGTCGACGTAGCTGGTGTGGTTGATGGCGACGACGGCTCCACCCGTGGTGGGCAGATTGTCCAGCCCACGGAAGGTGATCCGGGTTCCGGTGGCCCGCACCACGAGCCCGGCGGCAATCTCCAAACTTCGGAAGACCGGTTCCATACGCGACTTACCCCGAGAGGTCGGTCGGTCCAGAAGGTCCGGTGGGCCCTGAGGGTCCGGCCTCGGCTCTCTTGGCCGCTTTGGCGGCAGCCTCCTCGGCATCCATCCGGTTGGCCTCGGCCAGCGTCGGGGCCGAACCACCAAGCCGGTGCGGTACCCAGAATTCACCGGGCGGATACGGGCCGTAGGCGTCCTGCACCTGGGTGAGCAGATGTTGCATGCGCGAATGCAGCAGTGCGGTCAACTCCGGCGCGGGCAGGGTGGGCTGGATCGGCTCGCCGACGGCGATCGAGATGGGCACCTTGGGCCGGTACAGATTCTTCGGGTGACCCTTGGTCCAGATGCGCTGGGCGCCCCACACGATGTGCGGCACGATCGGCACCCCGGCCTCGATCGCCATCCGCGCGGCGCCGGACTTGAAGTCCTTGATCTCGAAGCTGCGGCTGATCGTCGCCTCGGGGTAAACCCCGACCAGCTCACCCGCCTTGAGGTAGTCGACCGCCGACTCGAACGAGGCGGCCCCGCTGTCGCGGTCCACCTCGATGTGGCGCAGGCTGCGCATGATCGGTCCGGTGATCTTGTTGTCGAAGACTTCCTTCTTTGCCATGAACCGCACCTTGCGGCCCCGCTTCTGCAGGTAGGCCGGCAAGCCGGCAAAGGTGAAGTCGAAGTAGCTGGTGTGGTTGATGGCCACCACCGCACCGCCGGTGACCGGGAGATTCTCTACCCCCGTCACCGTGAACTTCAGCCCCTGCAAACGCCAGGCAGCTCGAGCAACTTGTATGACAGTCCCGTACACCGGTTCCACGTAGCCAGCCTAATCCCAGCCCGGATCGGCGCATCACCCAACTCGGGCTAGGCTGGGCGGGCATCGAAGTACTCCATCGAAAGGCCGTTTGTGCAGGTCACCAGCGTCGGACATGCCGGCTTCCTGATCGAGACCAAGGCTGGCAGCATTCTGTGCGACCCCTGGGTCAACCCCGCCTACTTCGCCTCCTGGTTCCCGTTCCCCGACAACACGCAGTTGGACTGGACGGCGCTGGGAAATGTCGACTATCTGTACGTGTCGCACCTGCACAAGGACCACTTCGACCCGGAAAATCTGCGCCGCCACGTCAACAAGGACGCTGTGGTGCTGCTGCCCGACTTCCCGGTGCCCGATCTGCAGCGCGAGCTGCAGGCGCTGGGCTTTCACCGGTTCTTCGAGACCACCGATTCGGTCAAACACACCGTCAGCGGCCCCAAGGGCGACCTCGATGTGATGATCATCGCGCTGCGGGCACCGGCCGACGGCCCGATCGGCGATTCGGGTCTGGTGGTCGACGACGGTGAGACCGTCGTCTTCAACATGAACGACGCGCGGCCCGTCGACCTGGACATGTTGCACTCGGACTTCGGCCAGATCGACGTGCACATGCTGCAGTACTCCGGCGCCATCTGGTATCCGATGGTCTACGACATGCCTGCCCGCGCCAAGGAGGCCTTCGGCATCCAGAAGCGGCAGCGCCAGATGGACCGATGCCGCCAGTACATCGCGCAGGTTGGCGCGACGTGGGTGATCCCCTCGGCCGGTCCGCCGTGTTTCCTGGATCCCGAGTTGCGCGATCTGAACGACGACCACGGCGATCCGGCCAACATCTTCCCCGACCAGGTGGTGTTCCTGGACCAGATGCGGCGCCACGGGCATGACCGTGGGCTGCTGATGATCCCCGGCAGCGCCGCCGATTTCGCCGGCTCGCAACTCAATTCGTTGACCCACCCCGTCGAGGACCCGGAGGCGATCTTCACCACCGGCAAGGCTGCCTACATCGAGGATTTCGCCCAGCGCATGGCCCCGGTCCTGGCCGCCGACAAGGCCTCGTGGGCGCCGGCGGCGGGCGAACCTCTGCTGCCCGGGCTGCGGGCTCTGTTCGAACCCATCATGAGCCAGACCGACCAGATCTGCGACGGCATCGGCTACCCGGTGGAGTTGCGGCTGTCCGGCCCCGACCACAGCGAGACCGTGGTGCTGGACTTCCCGAAACGCCTTGTCCGTGAACCCATCGCCGACGAGAAGTTCCGCTACGGCTTCGCGATCCCGCCCGAGCTGGTACGCACCGTGCTGCGGGATGACGAACCGGACTGGGTCAACACCATCTTCCTGTCCACCCGGTTCAAAGCCTGGCGCGTGGGCGGTTACAACGAGTACCTGTACACCTTCTTCAAATGCCTCACCGATGAGCGCATCGCCTACGCCGACGGCTGGTTCGCCGAGGCGCACGACGACTCCTCGTCGATCACCCTCGACGGCTGGGAAATCCAGCGTCGTTGCCCGCACCTGAAGGCCGACCTGTCCAAATTCGGTGTGGTGGAAGGCAACACCCTCACCTGCAACCTGCACGGCTGGCAGTGGAACCTGGACAACGGCAAATGCCTGACCACCAAGGGCCACGAGTTGCGGTGCAGCAAGTCATGACCGCCCCGCGCCAGTACTACGACGACGGTCTGATCCAGTTGGACCGTGAGGCGATCACGTTGCGGCGCTACCACTTCCCGTCGGGAACCTCGAAGGTGATCCCGTTGCGGTCCATCAGCGGATACCGGGCCGAATCACTCGGTCTGGTCCTCAACCGCTTCCGCATCTGGGGCAGTTCAGACCTGCGCCGCTGGCTGCCACTGGACGTGTGGCGGCCCATCAAGTCGACGTTGATCACCTTGAAGGTCAAAGGGACTCGCCCCGACCCCGCGTTCACCCCGCAGCGGCCCGCAGAGTTCATCGCGGTACTCGACGAACTGCTGGGGCGCTAGGCGTCAGCGCGCGGAGCGCACCACCTGCCGCAGTTCGGATGCCGCGCTGGAGGCACTGTCGTACACCCGCACGATGGCCTCGTCGCCCGGCTTGAGGAAGGTGGACTCACCCAACGGGGTGTAGCGGGTGGCGCCGATGCCGATCAGCACGTTCTCGGGATGGCCACTGGCCACCATCAACGCACCGACATCCTCCAACGGCGTGTCGGCCGAACCCTTCTGGTTGGCCAGCCGCTCGACGATCCAGTCCAGCAGCACCTCGCCGTAGTACGAGTAGCCCACCAGGGGTGAATCCACCCCGTAGGCATGCTGCTCGCCGTCGTTCTCGCTCAGGTAGCAGACCAGCCGCATGGTTGCGGTCGGACCGTCCGGGGTGAGATCACTGATCTCGAAGAATTGCGGCGCAACGCCTTTGGAGGCCGGGCCCCAGTTCTTCTTGTAGCTGATCTTGGGTGCGCCCGGCCTGCGGATCGAGCAGTCGTTGAAGGCGCCGAGCGCGAACGGCTCCAGCCGCACCACGGTGTCGCCGTTCCACACCACCCGGCAGGCCACCCCGACCTCGGGCTCGATCTGAAGGTTCAGTGGGCCCTGGAATTCGGGGTCCTCGCCGACGTCAGGAATCACGATGGCGTCGCTGGACAGCGGGAACTCGCCCAGAAAGTCGTCCCGGCCCGGCGCGTACCACGGAAAGATGCCTTTGGGTGCATACCCTTCGGTAACAACCTTGACGAAATCCCCGGCCTCCCCGGCCTGTTCGAGGTGACCCGCGAAGTTACCGGCCACGCCGAAGCCGAACCAGTTACGCAATTCGGCAAGGTCGATGTCGATCATGGCTGCAACCCTACTGTGGCCACGACAAGCCGGTAACAAGTCGCTCTTAAGTCGCCGGGACCAGGCTGTGCTCTGCGAGTGCCGATCCACGCCGGATCAGCCGAATCCGAGGAGTGTCCCGTGCCGACAACCACCACAAGCATCACCGTCTCACCTCGCTGCGCGGGTGACCCCGCGCCGGACCTGCTGCGCATCGCGTTGGCACACCGCGCGATGCTGGCCGACCTGCTCCGCCTGGGCGACCTGGCCGCGGCGATGCGCGACCGGGATGTGATCTGCACCCCCGGCCGGGCCCGGGCCATCTCCCGGTATGTCGAGCGGCTGTGCGATTCCATCCACCATCACCACACCACCGAGGATGCGGTGCTGTGGCCGGTGATCCAGGCCAGCGTGGGCGACCACGTGGACCTGAGCGAGCTGATCGACGACCATGCCGCGCTGGACCCGCGGTTGGAGCAGCTGCGAGCCCGGGCCGCGGCGTTCCGCCTGTCGATGGGTGATCGCCACATCGCCGGCCTCATGGCCATCGAGCTGGCCGAACTGGCGGCCCTGCTGACCGAACACATCAACGACGAGGAGATGGAGGTGTTCCCGCTGATCACCGAACACGTCTCGGTGGCCGATTGGGCGGCAGTGGAGAAAGCCGCCCGGGACGGCAGCCGGATGTCGTTCGACGGCCCGCGCTCGATGACGGTGGTGACCGACGACGAGCGTGCCGCGCTGATGCAGCACACCGGGATCGGACAGCGGGTCCTGCTCGCTGGGCTGCTGGTGCTGCACCGGCGCCGGGAGCGGGCGGTCTTCGGCACCGCCCGATAAGCCGGCACCGCCGGCGTCAGTCCACGAAGCGCCGCGCCTCGCCCGCCAGCCGGTCCCTCAGCTTCGCGGCAGCCGCCCGGTAGCCGCCCGCCTGCTCCGGCCGGCCCAGCGCGTCGGCTGCGACGGCCAGCGCCTCGTCGACGGGCCCCATCATGAGACCGTCGACACCGAGTCCGGCGATGCGCCCGGAGTAGGGCTCGAGGTCGGCCGCCCGGGCCTCTGCCTCCTCGACATCGCCGAGCGCCACGGCGGCATTGACGCGTAGCACGGTGAACGGAAGCCAGAAGTACGCCCGCTCGATCGGTTGCCGGTCGCGCCACAGTTCGCGGGCCTCCGCCTCGCGCCCCCGCGCGATCAGCGCCAGCACCGCGGCGTCCAGCGCCGCAACCGACACCTCGCGGTAGAAGAACACCAACTCGTCGGCGAGCACACCGAGGTCTCCGAGGCAGAACTCACCCGTCACCCGGCCGACCATCGCCAGCTTGGCTCCGTTGGCGGCACCGTTCTCGACCATCCGTGCCGCCAGATCGGTGTAGGCACCCACCGCCTCGTCCAATCGCGCGGCGAGCAGATACATCCGGGCCCGGAACAGTCCCAGCACGCCGAGGAGATGGACGAGCTGGCCGGTGCCGGCCCGGGCCACCGCGATGTCCACGTGCCGTTTCGCGGTCACCAGATCGGACCGATGACCGGCCGCCAGCGACAGCAGCCAGTGCGCCACCGCTTGATAGTCGGCCTGCTCGGTGGCCTCGGCGGTCCGCAGCAGTTCGGCGGCGGTCGATTCACGCTCGGCATCGATGTCGGGGCCCAGCGCGCAGTACGCCCGGACATTGAGGGCAGTGCACAACAAGCGGCCCGACGATCCCGGGTCCTCGGCGTAGGCGCGTCGCGCCAGCTCGAGCAGTTCCGTGCTGGCGGCCAGCGCGCCCTCCGGATCGGTGCCCTCCAGCTCCACATAGAGCGCCTTGAGCAACCGGATCCGGTCAGCCGCAGTGATTTCCGTCGGACCACCGGCCAGCACGTGGCGCAGCAGGCCGATCATCTGCGCATCGGATTCGTCGTATTCGCGGTCCCGCCACACCAGCGGGGTGTCCCACGCGGTCAGTACCCGCACCATGAGGTCGTCGCGCGACTTCCCGGTCAGCAACTGCAGCGCAGCCTTCAACTCGATGCGCGCGGCGACGGCGTCGCCGGACTGGGCCAGCGCGGAGATCAGCCCGCACCGGGCTTCGATCTCGGGCTCGAGGCCCTCGGTGCTGGGCCGCAACCGGCGACTGGCCGCCAATTCCAACATCTGCACGGCGGCCCGCCACTGCCGGGCGGCTTCGACGTGAGCACCGACCGAATCCGCCTCACGGGCTGCCGCGGTCGCGAAAGCAGTGGCGGCCAAAGCGGTTTCCGCGGTCGCCGACGCGACCGCGTGGTGCGCCAGAGCGGCCGGGTCGACGGATCGGCCGGGCGCGCGCAACAGCTCCAACGCCGCGCCGTGCAACCGCGACCGCCGCAGTTTGGAGGTGTCCTCATAGAGCGTGTCGCGAACCAGCGAATGGGCAAACCTCAATCTGCCTGGCGCCGGCTCGTCGAGCAGGCCGAGCAGCACGGCCGGTTCCAGCGCGTCGAGCAGGTCGTCAGGGTCGTTGCGCCCCAGTTCGGCGAGGAGGTCGACGTCGATGTCGCGACCCAGCACGGCTGCTTGACGCAACGCGGTGACGGTGGGGCCCGGCAGCCGGGCCAACCCGCGGCGCAACACATCTCGGACGCCGACGGGCACCGATGCCCAGACCGCGTCCGGCCCCTCCGCGGCCATCAGCCGGGCCAGTTCGCGGACGAACAACGGGTTGCCGCCGGTGCGTTCACGCAGCAGCCGCAGCGCCTCCCCGCTGGCGGCCGTCAGTCCGTAGTCCGCTGCCAGTGCCGCCGTGGCCGCCGCGTCGAGACCGTCGAGAATCAGATGTGCCGCGGTGTGCACCGTCAGGGCCGCCCGCGCCACCTCGAGTTCGCCGCGGTCCTCCGACGGGCGATAGGTGCCGATGACCAACACCGGAAGGTCTTTGATCCGGTCGGCCACCAGCCGCAGCAGCTCCAACGTCAGACCGTCGGTGCGATGCAGGTCGTCGAGGACCACCGCCAACGGTTGGCTGCCCGCGACCGCGCTCAACACGTCGGCCACCGCATGCCCGAGCCAGAACGTGCCCGCCTCGGCCGCGGCGACGTCGTGCAGCAACGGCGCCAACGCCTGCCTTCCGTCGTCCGCCGGGGCTCCCGCCTCCAGCAACTCGCGCAACACCTCGGTCCACGCCCACCCTGCCGGCGCGCCGTGGACCTCCGGGCAACGGCCGAGCACGGTGCGCCAGCCCGCAGCCCGCAACTGGGCTGTCGCCGCGGCCGCCAGGGTGGTCTTGCCGGATCCCGCCTCTCCCCCGATCCACAGCACTGCGCTGTTGCCGGCGGCCACAGCGTTTGCGGCAGTGTCGATTTCGGCGAGTTCCTCGGCCCGGCCGTAGGCCGTCAATTCTGAACCGCCGGGCGCGGCGACCTCCGGGATCGCAGGCTGAGCCGGCCGGGAGGGCTCCAAATGATCGGCCTGGCGCAGGATGTCACGCTCGAGATCGCGCAGAGCGCGGCCCGGTTCCAGTCCGAGCTCGTCGACGAGGTGGTCCCTGGTACGCCGCAGCACTTCCAGCGCGTCGGTCTGACGTCCGGTCTGATACAGGGCCGTCGCCAGCACGGCAGCGGCGCCCTCGCGGCCGGGACGCTCGCCGACATGCCGTTCCAGCGCGGCGATCGCGGTGCTGTACCGGCCCAGCTCGACCTGCGCAGCGGCCTGGGCCTCCACCGCGGCCAGCCGGAGCTCGGTCAGGCGGGCGATCTCCGGCGCCGCCCACAGCGCATCGCCCGCCCCCGCGAACGGGTCTCCCGACCAGTCGGACAAGGCCTCTTCGAGCAGGCACACGCGTTGCTGTGGATCCGATTCCCCATATGCAGCAGTGACTTTCGCTTCGAACTGCCAGGAGTCGACGGCATCGGCCGGCAGTCGCAGACAGTATCCGGGCGCGGCGCTGACCAGGATGCGGGCCGGGGCCCGTCGCTGCCGCCCCGGCTCGAGTGCCCGCCGCAGATGCGACACGTAGACCTGGAGAGCCGCCAACGCCTTGGGTGGCGGTTCCCCCTCCCACAGGTCATCGATGAGGCGGTCGACGGACACCGTGTGTCCGTGTGCGGCAACCAATCTCGCCAACAGCGCCCGTTGCAGCCGGGCACCGAGATCCACCGGCTCGTCGCTCACCCAGGCCTGTACCGGCCCGAGCACCCTCACCCGTACCACGCTGTCCCCCGACATGTCCGCAGTTCTACTGGGCCGCGGTGTGGACGGTTACCGGGGTTCCAGCACCGGGGTGCCGACGAACGGCACCAGCGCCTCGGGTACCCGCACGCTGCCGTCGGGTTGCTGATGGTTCTCCAGGATCGCCACCAGCCAGCGCGTGGTGGCGAGCGTGCCGTTGAGCGTGGCGGCGATCTGCGGCTTGCCGTTCTCGTCGCGGTAGCGCGTGGCCAATCGCCGCGCCTGGAACGTCGTGCAGTTCGAGGTGGACGTGAGCTCCCGGTAGGTCTGCTGGGTGGGCACCCATGCCTCGCAGTCGTACTTGCGTGCCGCCGATGAGCCGAGATCGCCTGCGGCGACGTCGATCACCCGGTAGGGCACGTCGATGGCCGCCAGCATCTGGCGCTGCCAGCCGAGCAGTTTCTGATGCTCGGACTCGGCGTCCTCGGGCTTGCAGTAGATGAAGCCCTCGACCTTGTCGAACTGGTGCACACGGATGATGCCGCGGGTGTCCTTGCCGTAGCTGCCGGCCTCGCGCCGGAAGCACGACGACCAGCCGGCATACCGCTTCGGACCGTCGGACAGGTCCAGGATCTCGCCCGAGTGATAGCCCGCCAGCGGCACCTCCGAGGTGCCGACCAGGTACAGGTCGTCGGCTTCGAGCCGGTAGATCTCGTCGGCGTGGGCGCCGAGGAATCCGGTGCCCGCCATGACTTCCGGGCGCACCAGCACCGGCGGGATCATCAATGTGAACCCATTCGCCACGGCCACCTGGGTGGCCAGTTGCAGCAGGCCCAGCTGGAGCAGCGCCCCGGCACCAGTGAGGAAGTAGAACCGCGAGCCCGACACCTTGGCGCCGCGTTCCATGTCGATGAGCCCGAGTGTCTCGCCCAGCTCGAGATGGTCCTTGGCGTTCTCGATCGCCCGCGGCTCGCCGACGGTGTCCAGTAGCGCGAAGTCGTCCTCGCCGCCGGCCGGCACACCGTCGATGATCACGTTGCCGATCGCCATGTGCGCAGCGGTGAAGGCGCTCTCGGCCTCGGCCTGCGCCACCTCGGCAGCCTTGACCTGCTCGGCCAGGTCCTTGGCCTGCTGCAGCAGGCCCGGACGTTCCTCGGGTGTCGCCTTGCCCACCAGCTTGCTGGCGGCCTTCTGGTCGGCCCGCAGATTGTCGGCCGTCGAGATCGCGGCCCGCCGCGCCGCATCGGCCTGCAGCAGGGCGTCGACGCGCGCCGGGTCTTCCCCGCGGGCTCGTTGCGACGCACGGACGATGTCGGGATTGTCGCGCAGCAGCTTGAGGTCGATCACGGGCGCAACCCTACTTTTTGAAGTGCGAAGACGTACATCTGAGGTGGTCGAAAAGGTGGCGCCGGTCGAGAGTGACGGCCTCCGGGCACAACCTCGCAACATTACAACCGCATCACTTGTCACAGGGGCTGACACGCCTGTCACAATGGAGGGCAATGTTGGACGCACCCGAGCACCCCGAGTACCCCGAGAACGGGGCCCTGCTCGCCGAACCTCTTCCGGACGAACAACCCGCGAGGGAACGGTGGTGGCAGAGTCTTGCGGCCGCGTCGACGCGACGTGCGCTGCTGTTGACCGCGCTCGGCGCACTACTCATCGCGGGCCTGATCACCGCGTTGCCCATGGGTGAGGGATCGAGCTCCGCGCCGGGCGCGATCGCCCTCGGGCCGCGGGGCAACGACACCTTCAATCACGTCAAGCGCGGCGACTGCCTGAACTGGCCCGGCCGCAATCCCGACGCCGCGCACATCGTGGACTGCAAGGACAACCATCGCTTCGAGGTCGCCCAGGCCGTCGACATGCGCACCTTCCCCGGCAGCGAGTACGGGCCAGGTGCGCCGCCGCCGTCGGTGGACCGGATCAAGCAGATCAGCCAGGAGCAGTGCACCCCGTCGGTCCGTGGCTACCTGGGTCCGAAGTACGACCCGAACGGCAAGTACACGATCGGCCTGCTGTGGTCGGGCGAGAAGGCCTGGAAGCAGTCCGGTGAGCGGCGCATGCTGTGCGGGCTGCAACTGCTCGGCCCCGGCGACGGCCAGTTGGAGTCGGCAGGCAAGGTGTCCGACGTCGACCAGTCGAAGGTCTGGGCCGCGGGTACCTGCCTCGGAATCGACGCCGCCACCAACCAGCCCACCGACGTCCCGGTCGATTGCGCGGCACCGCACGCCATGGAGGTCACCGGCGCGGTCAACCTCGCCGAGAAGTTCCCGGGCGGGTTGCCTGCGGAGGGCGATCAGGACAACTTCATCAAGGACGCCTGCACCGCGCAGACCGATACCTACCTGGCCCCGGTCCAGTTGCGCACCACCACGCTGGCGCTGAGCTACAGCACGATCTCACTGCCCAGCTGGTCGGCCGGCAGCCACCAGGTGTCGTGCAGCATCGGCGCCACGTTGGGCAACGGTGGCTGGTCGACGCTGGTCAACAGCGCCAAGGGACCGCTGATGATCAACGGACAGCCCCCGGTGGCGCCGCCTGACATCCCGGAGGAGCGGCTCAACATGCCGCCGATCCCGATGCCCGATGTGGACGAGACCTCGTCGTCGTCGTCGGGTTCGTCCTCCTCGTCGGGATCCGGTTCATCCGGTTCCGGCTCCTCGGGCTCGTCCGGCTCCGGCTCCTCGGGCTCGTCGGGTTCCGGATCGTCGGGTTCGTCGGGATCCTCGTCGAGCGGCCAGCACATGCCGCAGGCCTCGACCACCGCCGCGCCGGCTCCGACACAGGCCAACACCTTCAACCCGCCGCCGCCCGAGCAGGCACCGGCCCCGGCACCTGAGCAGGGCCCCGCGCCGGCTCCCGACGGCGCGGCGCCGCCTGCGGGCCCGCCTCCGGGTGAGCCTGCCCCCGTACCGCCGGCGCCGTAGCCGTGCCGGTGCGGATGAGCACGCAGCGGTTCGACGAGTTGGTGTGCGATGCGCTCGACCTGATCCCTGAGCAGTTGGCGGCCGCGATCGACAACGTCGTGATCCTGGTGGAGGACCGCGATCCCGACGAGCCCGAGATCCTTGGCCTGTACCAGGGCGTCGCGCTGACCGAGCGGGATTCCTGGTACGCCGGCTCACTGCCGGACACCATCACGATCTACCGCGGGGCCCTGCTGGATTTCTGTGACAGCGAGGCCGATGTGGTCGACGAGGTGGCAATCACGGTGATCCACGAGATCGCACACCACTTCGGGATCGATGACGAGCGGCTCCACGAACTGGGCTGGGGATGAGCCGCTTGCGCGAAGACAAATGGCCGGGATGAGCCGCTTGCGCGAAGACAAAGGGCTGGGCTAGGTCGCGGGTTACCCCGCGCGGCAACCGGGTTTTGTCGGTCCGCAGTGCTATCAACGGGCTATGACGATCCAGTGCCGGGAGTGCGCAGCCGGTCTGGAGCATTGCCACGGCACCGTGATCCACCACGTTCGGTACCGCGCGGAATGCACCGACGACACCTGCACCACTCCGGAAGCAGCGCATACGTTCAGCCTCGACTGTGAGTCGGTGGGCTGCCCGTGTGCAAATGACAGTGCCCAGTCGATCCAGCGGGCCGGTTAACCCATCGGGTCGGTTTCGGACTTCACCGCGTCGATGACCGGCGTGGCGTGGGGCTCCGGGTAGAAGGGCGGTGTCACGGCCGCCCACTGAACGCAGCTCCAGCGTCCGTCGGTGATCGGTGCCAGCACCACCGATTCGGTGTTGGCCAGATGGTGATCGAGGGCGAAGCTGCCGTCGACGCCGGCCAGCACGGCGGCCACCAGGCGGATGGCCGCGCCATGGCTCACCAGCACGATGTCGCTCTCGAAGGCGTGGTCGTCCAGGTAGCGAAGCCGCAGCTCGGTGAGCACGGGCACGTACCGGGCCAGCACCGCCTCGGCGCTCTCGCCGCCGGGCATCGGCACGTCCAGTTCGCCCCGGTGCCAGCGCTCGTAGATCCGGTTGAACTCGGCGACGGCGTCGTCGTCGCTGCGGTCCTCCAACTCACCTACCTGAACTTCGTGGACGCCGTCGAATTCGAATGGGACAAGCCCGGTTTCGACACCGATACCGGCGGCGGTCTGTGCTGCGCGCCGGGCCACCGAATGGGCCAGGATCGACGGGCGCTGGTTCAGCGTTCCGGCGAATCTCCGGGCCTGCTCGTGGCCGAGATCGGTCAGGTCGGCACCGGGTGGCACGGTGTCCAGACGCCGGGCGACATTGCCGTGGGACTGTCCGTGACGGACGAGGATCAGCCGTCCGCTCATGAGTCGTCCGTTCCGTCGCGCAAGCCCGCCAACCACCGTGAGGCCTCATCCAGGCGCGGCGGGGGTGCACCCGCGCTCGCTCCGGTCGGCCAGGAACCTAGATATCGCACATCGGTACAACGTCGATAGAGCGCTTTGAGTGCCTCGGCCACCGGATCGTCGTCGATGTGTCCGACGCAGTCCAGGAAGAACATGTAGGTGCCCAGCTCGGTTCGCGTGGGCCGGGATTCGATCCGGGTCAGGTCGATGTCGCGGATCGAGAATTCGGTCATGGCCGTGACCAGGGCGCCTGGGGTGTTGTCCAGCCGAAGGACCACCGAGGTCCGATCGGCGCCGGTGGCTGCGGGCGGCGCACCGGGCGGGCCTGCCAGGACGAAGCGGGTGCGGGCGTTGGCCTCGTCGACCACGTCGGCGGCGAAGATGTCCAGGCCGCAGCGCTCGGCGGCCAACCGTGTGCTCACCCCGGCGTCGGCCCGGCCCTCGGCCACCTCGTGTGCGGCGGCGGCATTGGACGTGGCCGGGACGATGTCGGCATCGGGCAGGTTGGCGGCCAGCCACCGACGCACCTGCGCCAGCGCCACCGGGAAGGCCGCGACGGTCTGCACGGGCCCGCTGTGCCCTGGCCGCGTCACGATGGTGAACGCAACGTCGAGAGTCAGCTCGGCATAGACCTGTAGCGGCTTCCCGACCGCGAGGCTGTCCAGGGTCGGCAGCACCGACCCTTCGATCGAATTCTCGATCGGTACGCACGCGTAATCGGCCGAGCCGTCCCGCACCGCAGCCAGCGCGCCCGGGGTGCTCTCGGTCAGAACCGGGGTGAAGCGGGCGCTGCCGTCGCCGGTCGCCGGCGACAGTCCGGGCACCAATTCATGGGCCACCATCTGCAGTAACGCCACTTCGGTAAAGGTTCCCTCGGGCCCGAGGTAGGCGATGCGCGGCACCTCCCAACCCTATCGGGTCGGCGTCTGCGTCATCGGTTGATGACGCCCGGCGGGCGTTTCACGGAAGCCTTGCCCGCCGGGCACCTTCCAGTTAAGTTAGGCTTACCTCACCTAAGTTCCTCACCTAGTTTCGAAGGCGGCGAGATGGCCATAGCGACACCGACGACAGCCGAGCGGATCCGCAGCGCATGTGCACGGGGCGGCGGCGCCATGGTCGCGGTCGAGGGCATCGAACCCGTCGCCTCACCCGTCCATCACCTGCTCGACGACGGCTCGTTCGCGATCACCGTCCCCGAGAACGGCCCCTTGGCCGGCATGGCGATGGCGGCCGGTTCGGCAGGGGTGCAGGCCGTGCTGGAGATGACCGACTACGCGCCGCTCCCGTTGCGCGAACCCGTGCGCTCCCTGGTGTGGATCCGCGGCCGCCTACAGCACGTGCCGACCGACGCGGTTCCGGCGCTGCTCGACCTGGTCGCCGCCGAGAACCCGAATCCAGCTCTGCTGCAGGTGAACTCCAAGCCCCAGCCGAACGACGACCAGGACAACGACAACCACGCCCTGATGCGCCTGGAGATCGAGTCCGTGGTCGTGGCCGACGCCACCGGCGCCGAGTCGGTCGGTCTCGGAGCACTGCTGCAGGCGCGGCCCGACCCGTTCTGCGCGATGGAATCCGGATGGCTGCAGCACATGGAGTCCGCCCACCGCGATGTGGTGGAACGCCTGGCCACCCGGTTGCCGATGACACTGCGCACGGGGCGGGTCCGACCGCTGGGCCTGGACCGCTACGGGGTGCAACTGCGGGTGGAAAACGAACACGGCGATCACGACGTCCGGTTGCCGTTCCCCAAGCCGGTCGACGACGTCACCGGCCTGAGCCAGGCCATCCGGATATTGATGGGCTGCCCATTCCTCAACGGCCTGCGCGCGCGCCGGATCTGACCCGCACGATCCGCCGCACCGCCGGGGCGCCGCTACCGTAGCTTCGGTGACCGGGCCCAACGATCAACTCGAGCCGCAACGCCGCACGCTCAAGATCGAGATCGCCGTCGTGCTCGCGGTGACCTTCGGGCTCAGCGCGTACACCGCGTTCCTCCGGCTCATCGAAGCGGTGCTGCTCGGACTGTCGGGGCAGACCGTCGCGCTCAACCCCAAGCGCTCCCCGTTCGACCTGATCGACCTCGGCCTGCACCTGGCCGTGATCCTGCAGCTGCTGGCCTGGGGAGCATTGGCCCTGTACCTGCTGTGGCGCAGCGGTTTCGGGCCGTCCAAGAACGGCCTGTCCCGTCCGCAGTGGCGCGCCGACGGATTGGGCGGACTCGGTCTGGCCCTGCTCATCGGCCTGCCCGGGTTGGGGTTCTATGTGCTGGCCCGAGTGCTGGGCCTGAGCGCCGACGTGGAACCGGCCGAGTTGTATGACACGTGGTGGCGCATCCCGGTGCTGCTCGGTGTGGCGTTCGCCAACGGCTGGGCCGAAGAGATCATCGTGGTGGGGTTCCTGCTCACCCGGCTGCGTCAACTCGACGTCAGCCCGGGCCGGGCCCTGATCATCTCCAGTCTGCTGCGCGGCGCGTATCACCTGTATCAGGGTTAC
Organism: Mycolicibacterium peregrinum; assembly: GCF_001665625.1. Classification (GTDB taxonomy): domain Bacteria; phylum Actinomycetota; class Actinomycetes; order Mycobacteriales; family Mycobacteriaceae; genus Mycobacterium; species Mycobacterium peregrinum_B. The sequence goes on from NZ_LZSY01000096.1 coordinate 67,919, forward strand.
AGCGCGGGGCTGGGCAATGTGGTGATGGGCCTGGTTTTCGGCTACGCCTGGCAGCGCACCGGACGGCTGTGGCCGCTGATCATCGCCCACACCCTGATCGACGCGGTGGCATTCGTCGGCTACGCGCTGGTGGCGGATCATCTCAGTTGGCTGCATTGACGCCTGCGGCACGTACATTTCTGCTGTGGACGACTTCACCGCCTCGGGCGGACCTCGCGACCCGCGCTCGCGGCGTCCGGGACCGCGCCGCCGCGACAACGAACCGTCCCAGGTGATCCGGCGCGACCCGAACTACCGCCCGGCCTGGCCGCCGAATCCGCCGACGCCGCCACGAACCCCGCCGCCGAACACGACCAGCCCGCCGGCGGTCTGCTCCAGGCCGTACAACTCACCGCCGGGCTGGCAGATGTCCATCAGCGCGCTGGTGGGCAGGTTCATCATGACCGCGGTGCGGGCCTTGCGGATCGAGATGTCGATGCTGGCCTTGATCGCACCGTCCATCCGCACGAAAGCCACCAGATGACCTCCGTCGTCGACCACGGCGATGTTCATCGGCTGGCCGATCTCCTCCGCCTTCACGACGGCGGCGTCGATCACCTTCTGCGCGGTCGGCAGCGGCAGCGATGTCATGTGTGTCCCATCAGGTAGACCGCGAACGTGAGCTTGTGTGCGAGATTTGCGGGTTTCTTCGCACACAAGCTCACGTTCGGCGGTGGATCAGAAGAAGCCCTGGGCCTTGGTGCCGTAACTCACCAACAGGTTCTTGGTCTGCTGGTAGTGGTCGAGCATCATCTTGTGGTTCTCCCGGCCGATGCCGGACTGCTTGTAGCCGCCGAACGCCGCGTGGGCGGGATAGGCGTGGTAGCAGTTGGTCCACACCCGGCCGGCCTTGATGTCCCGGCCGGCGCGGTAGGCGGTGTTGCCGTTACGGCTCCACACGCCCGCGCCCAGACCGTAGAGGGTGTCGTTGGCGATCGAGATCGCGTCGTCGTAATCGGTGAACGACGTGACCGCCACGACCGGACCGAAGATCTCCTCCTGGAACAGCCGCATCTTGTTGTTGCCGGTGAAGATCGTGGGCGCCACGTAGAACCCGCCGTTGAGGTCGCCACCCAGATCGGCCCGCTCACCACCGGTGATCAGTTGGGCCCCTTCGGATTTCCCGATCTCGATGTAGGACAGGATCTTCTCCAGCTGATCGTTGGAGGCCTGCGCACCGATCATGGTCTCGGTGTCCAGCGGGTCGCCCTGGCGTACCGCCTTGGTGCGAATGGCAGCCAATTCGAGGAACTCGTCGTAGATGTCGGCCTGGATCAGCGACCGCGACGGGCAGGTGCACACCTCGCCCTGGTTCAGCGCGAACATGGTGAACCCTTCCAGGGCCTTGTCCTGGAAGTCGTCGGCGGCAGCCAGCACATCGGAGAAGAAGATGTTCGGGCTCTTGCCACCCAGCTCGAGCGTCACCGGGATCAGGTTCTGGCTGGCGTACTGCATGATCAGCCGGCCGGTGGTGGTCTCGCCGGTGAACGCGATCTTGGCGATCCGGTTGCTCGAGGCCAGCGGCTTGCCGGCCTCCACACCGAACCCGTTCACCACGTTGACCACACCGGCAGGCAGCAGATCACCGATCAGCGACATCAGGAGCA
>NZ_LZSY01000097.1 GCF_001665625.1 Mycolicibacterium peregrinum
TGTGTATAAGAGACCGGAGCCTGGGCTCTGGGCGCTGCTTGTCACCGATAATGGCCGGGTGGACTTGAAGTGGGCGACAGAGCACACCGAGCGGCTTCGAGCGGTACGGGTTGGCTGGGACGGGGCCGAGGTAGGCGCACCATGTTTTGCGCCGGACTGGGAGACCGAACCCCACGATATCGATCTGCTGCGCATCGCCACCGGGTTCGGTGCTTGTGCCACAGGCGAATACGGATATCAGCGCCCGCCGGCCGACCATGAATACTCGTTCTTTGTCCAAGAACTGCCGGAGTCGGGTGAGTTCGACTTCACCGATCAGCACCGCACCCTGCTGGCGCAGATGAGTTGGGAACTGTCCGATCCCTACTTCGACGAGGAGGTGCCCGGTTGTGATCCCAAGCGGCCGTACGGCGATTTCACCTTCTACCAACTGGAGATGGCGCTCCATCTGGGGCTGATCCCCCCTAAGAAGCCGGAGGGGGAGGATCCGATGACGCCCGAGCTGGTCACTGCGATGACGGACCTGCACCAGCGGATGCAGCCCGCGCTCCAGGTGTTTCTGCACCACTTCGTGATTCCCGACGGGCAACGATTCGTCGGCAACGACTGGGGCGGCTGGGAACGCGCCTGAGCCATCCACCCTTCGAAACTCGGGTAGCGCACTACTCATGGCGCGGCGACCGCACGCGCCCACACTGAGCTCAAACGGCGCTACCCGGGAGATTCGCGATGCCAGAAGATTGTGACGTTTGCATTGTCGGTGCCGGCCTGTGCGGCATGAACGCGCTGTTCGTGGCCAGCACGTACCTCAGACCCGATCAGAAGATCATCCTGATCGACCGTCGTCCCCGGGTCGGTGGAATGTGGGTGGACACGTATCCGTATGTGCGGCTGCACCAGCCCCATCCGATGTTCACTGCAGGCAACATCAAATGGACCCTTGGCCGTGAGCCCTCCTATCTGGCCACCAAACCCGAGGTGCTCGATCATTTCGGCTACTGCCTGCAGCAGATCAAGCAACGGGTGCGGGTCGAGGAACGCTACGGCTGGGATTTCCAGTCCGCTGATGCCGGCGGTGGTGCCGTACAGGTCACCTGCCGGGACGCGGACGGGCAACTGCACACCATCCAAGCCGAGCGATTGATCAAGGCGTACGGCGTGCGGGTGACTCCCAACGACGCACTGGAGTTGTCCAGCGATCGGGTGCAGTCGGTGTCACCGGACTCGTGTGATGTCCGCTCCGGGGAGATCCACGACAGCGATACCCCGGTGTGGGTGATCGGCAGCGGCAAGACCGCCATGGACACCGCGCACGCGTTGATCACGTCGAGTCCGGGGCGCGAGGTGAACATGGTGGCGGGCTCGGGCACCTTCTTCTCCAGCCGGGATCGGTTTTTCCCTGCCGGTGCCCGGCGCTGGTCGGGCGGGGTTTCGTTGACCAAGATGTCCATCGACATGACCCGGCTCTATGACGGCACCAACGAGGACGACGTCGCCCGGTGGTACCGGTCGAACTACGGCACCTCTCCGACCCCGCAGGCCACCCATTTCATGGCGGGGGTCCTGTCGGAGGCGGAGAACGCCGCCATTGTCGCGGGCCTGAACGATGTGGTGATGGACCATCTGGTCGATGTGGTCGACACCAACGGTTCGGCCGATCTGGTGTTGCGTAGCGGGGCCAGGAAAACCGTCGCACCGGGCAGCTGGATCGTGAACTGCACCGGGTATCTCTCCAAAGGTGAGCATCCGTACGAGCCGTATGTTTCCGGTGACGGCTCCATCTTGTCGATTCAAATGCGTTCGGCCACCATGCATCTGACGTCATTCGCGGGCTATTTCGCGACGCACCTGATGTTTTTGGGCAAGCTGAACACGGTGCCGCTCTACGAACTCGACCTGCAGGACTTGGCGCAGAAGTCCAAAACAGCGGTGCTGTATGCGATGTTCACCCTGGCTCAGCACAACCTGAGTCTCATCTCGGATGCGGTGCCGGTCAAGGTGTTCCGTGAGTGCGGCCTGGACTACAACCGCTGGTATCCGATGCCGCGCCAGCTCTCGGCCACTGCCCGTTTCATGGCGACCCATCACCGGGACCGCGAGCATCTGCGTCGCACCCTGGACACCGTGCGGGAGCGCTTCGACGTGCGCTGCGGGCCGCTGGTCGCAACGCCGGCCGGGACCGGCTAGAGCTTCCGCAGTCGCAGCCGGTTGATCGAATGGTCGGCGTCCTTGCGCAGCACCAGGGTGGCGCGCGGCCGGGTCGGCAGGATGTTTTCGATCAGGTTGGGCCGGTTGATGGAATGCCAGATGTCGCGGGCCGCGAACACAGCCTGCTCGTCGGTCAGGGTCGAGTAGTGGTGGAAGTGCGATGCCGGGTCGGCGAACGCCGTCGAGCGCATCGTCAGGAACCGCGAGATGTACCACTTCTCGATGTCCTCGATGCGCGCGTCGACATACACCGAGAAGTCGAACAGGTCCGAGATCATCAGGGCCGGACCGGTCTGTAGGACGTTGAGGCCTTCGAGGATGAGGATGTCCGGATGCCGGACCACCTGCTTCTCACTGGGCACGATGTCGTAGAGCAGGTGTGAGTACACCGGCGCGCAGACCTCGTCGGCACCGGATTTCACCGCGGTGACGAACCTCATCAAGGCGCGTCGGTCATAGCTTTCCGGGAAACCTTTGCGGTGCATGAGGTTCCGCCGGTGAAGCTCTTTGTTCGGGTAGAGAAACCCGTCGGTCGTCACCAGGTCCACGCGGGGGTGGTGGCCCCAGCGGGCCAACAGGGCCTGCAGCACACGGGCCGTGGTCGACTTGCCTACCGCGACACTGCCGGCGACGCCGATGACGAACGGCACCGGTCGGTCCGGATTCTGCTGTGGCTCACCGAGGAACTCCGCCGTCGCGGCGAACAGTCGCTGCCGGGCGGCGACCTGAAGATGGATCAACCGGGCCAGCGGCAGGTAGACCTCTTCGACCTCGAGAATGTCGAGTTTCTCGCCCATACCCCGCAGGCGCAGCAGTTCGTCCTCGGTGAGTTTCAGCGGTGTCGACATGCGCAGTGCACGCCATTGACTTCGGTCGAACTCCACATAGGGGCTCGGCTCGCTCGGCCGCGGCATCCGATCAGTCTTACATCTACGGTTGGGGGCATGGCTAACGGGATCGAGAAAAAGACGGGCTCCGGAACCGGCACAGTGACGGACTCGGCCACTCTCATTCGCGAGTACCTGCTCCTCGGACTGCGTTTCGACCGGGTCGAGGAGGGTTATGTCGATTCGTTCACCGGCGACCCGCAGCTGCGTCGTGTGGTCGAGAACGAGCCTGCGCCCGACCCGGCCGACCTCGCTCGTCAGGCGGACCGGCTGCTGGCCCAGATCCCCGACGACCTCGACCGCGACCGTGCCGAATACATTGCCGCGCACCTGAGGGCGCTCAACTGTGCGGGCCGCAAGTTCGCCGGTGAGCAGGTCGGCTTCGTCGACGAGGTGCAGGCCTATTTCGACGTCCGGATCAGCAAGGGCGATCCGGAGAAATACCGGCAGGCCCACGTCCAGCTCGACGAGGCCCTCGGTGGCACCGGCCCACTGGCCGAGCGGATCCAGGCGCACCGCACCGGAGACGAGATCCCTCCGGCCCGGCTGGAGGAGTGCATCCACGCGTTCTCCTCGGCACTGCGCGACAAGGTGCGCGCCGCGTATCCGCTGCCCGAGGCGGAGACCATCACGTACGAGGTGGTCACCGACAAGCCGTGGTCGGGGTTCAACTACTACCTGGGCGACTACAAGTCCACCGTCGCGGTCAATGCCGATCTGAAACAACAGATGGCCAACCTGCCCCGACTGGTGGCCCACGAGTCGTACCCGGGCCATCACACCGAGCACTGCCGCAAAGAATCAGGGCTGGTGGCTGGACAAAATCAACTCGAACAGACGATCTTCCTCGTCAACACCCCGCAATGCCTGATGGCCGAGGGCCTGGCAGATCTGGCATTGCACGCCATTGTCGGGCCGGGTTGGGGCGCATGGGCGGCCGATATCTATGCCGATCTGGGCCTTCGGTTCGACGGGGAGCGTGCCGAGTCGATCTCGGAGGCGGTGGCGGGGCTGGCCGACGTGCGCCAGGACGCTGCGCTGATGCTGCACGACGAGCATCGCGACGTCGACGAGGTGGTGGAGTTCCTCAAGCGCTGGCTGCTGGTCGACGACGATCGGGCCAGGCAGTCGCTGCGGTTCCTGTCCTCGCCGCTGTGGCGGGCCTACACCAGCACCTACATCGAGGGGTACCGGTTGTTGCGCGGGTGGTTGGACGACCGCCCCGCCGGAGTGACGTTGACGGAGCGGTTCGGCCGGCTGCTCGATGAGCCGCTGATCCCGTCAACCTTGCGCGCTTAGGGCCTCCGCCGGCCGGACAGCAACTTGGTGGCCCTGATTTAAGCGCCTCTACCGTAGGGCGACTGACGTTTGCCCAAAGGTGTCCTGCGTTGCGTTGCTTCATCGATATGACGGTGGTCTCAAGTGCTTGATCACCTTAGTTACCGATCAGTAACATTGTTGCCATAGGGCCTGGTGGCACTACCGGGTCGGGCAAAGGAAATGACCATGGCGGCAAGGGAAAGACTGGACAAGATCAAGCGCATGGCCGGCGTGATCGTGGCGGCCGGCGCGGTGGCGCTCGCCGGGATCCTCGGCTCGGGTGCGGTGGCCAATGCCGCCGGACCTGTCACGAAGGTCGGCAGCGATCCGGTGGCGCCGGTCAGCCCCGGGGGCAAAAAGGCTCCGTTCACCAAGGTCGGTAGCGATCCGGTGACGTCCGTCATCTCGGGCATTGCCGACGCCGCCACCTCTGGCGGCTCTGGAGTCGGGATCCCTCCCCTCGTCAGCCCGTGGCCCGGCGGGGCGTGGGCCGGCCACGATTGGAGTAAGGGATATCCCGGTGGTGGTTTGGCCAACGGCAAGGGCGGCGGCGCTGCCATCCACGGCAAGGCCGGCGGCGCCTGGAATCACCGCTGACAACCGCGAAACCGGGCGCACCGATGGTCCGCCCGGTTTTCGGCGTGGTGCCAGTCGTCGGCGCCGTAATCCGCAAAATTTGCTGATGCGATCTCTGCCGTTCAGGCCCAGTCACCGCGAACCTGTTGCGCCTGCGGTGGGTGCGTTTCCCGAAAATGCAGTTGAAAAGACAAATACTGACCTTGATTCGCTGATTGTCAGGCCCTGGGTTCGGCGGTCGCGATGCCTTGATCGGGCTCGCCGCCCAAGCGTAAAATATTTGCTGAGCATCGTGCGACGTACCGGGCGGCAGCAAGGGGTCGACATGACTACAACGAGCACGAAACCGAACCGGGTCAAGCGCATGGCCGGTGTGGTGGTGGCGGCAGCCGCGATGGGCCTGGCCGGACCTGCGATGGTGGCCAATGCCGATCCCGTCGTGGTCTTGAACGGCGAGACGGTGGCCCCGCCGAAGCCTCCTCTGGTGAGCCCGTGGCCCGGCGGCGCGTGGGCCGGCTGGGACTGGAGCAAGGGCTGGCCCGGTGGTGCCTGGGCCGGTCACGACTGGAGCAAGGGGTGGCCGGGTGGTGGTTATGCCAACGGCAAGGCCGGTGGCGCGTGGAACCACACCGCCGACTGATCTGACCGCCGACGCCTCCAGCGATGAGCTGCTCCTCGCGTGGACATTGCGGGCCTAGGCTCGGAGGGTGTCTGAGTTTCGGCTGTACGTCCCCGCGTTGGCCATGCCGCTCAACATGCTCTTGCTGGCGTGGATGGTGATCGGCCGGGGACTGTTCGTGCAGCTCGGGTGGATGGTGGTGTTCGGCGTCCTCGCCGCACCGTGGCTGGCACTCTGCCTGGTATTCACGAGCAGGTTGATGCGGAAGCAGCCGGAGGGGGAGCTCACCTTCGGGCAGGCCTGGGCCCAGGTCATCCTGTGGGCGTCGATGTTCGTGTTCGGGCTCGCCTGTGTCGACGGCGGAGACAGCCCCGGCGCATTCCCGTCGGTCCTGATGAAGCTGGTCGGTGACGGACCGCGAATGGAAACCCTCAGCAACCTGCTGTGGGCCGGATCGGTGATCGTCGGGGTTGCCGCCTGGTTCGTGTTGCTCACCAAGCTCACCCGGGGCATCGCTGTCCCGCCGCCGACTCAGCCGCCCTATCCGTATCCCGGATACCCGCCGGCCCATCCCTACCCCGGATACCCACCGGGCCAACCCGGCCCGGGACCGTCGAGCTGACCCGCTCCGACTAGGCTGAATGCCATGGCAGCAGACCCGTCCTCCACCTTGCCCGCGGCTTCCGGCGCCGATTACGCCGATACTTCAAGCGCCGCGTACCAGGCCGCATTGCAGGTCATCGAGTCCGTCGAGCCCCGGGTCGCCGCAGCCACCCGCAAAGAGCTTGCCGATCAACGGGATTCGCTCAAGCTGATCGCCAGTGAGAACTACGCCTCCCCGGCGGTGCTGCTGACCATGGGCACCTGGTTCTCCGACAAGTACGCCGAGGGCACCGTCGGGCACCGCTTCTACGCGGGCTGCCAGAACGTCGACACCGTCGAGGCCCTGGCCGCCGAGCATGCCCGCGAACTGTTCGGCGCCCCGTACGCCTACGTCCAGCCGCACTCGGGCATCGATGCGAATCTGGTTGCCTACTGGGCCATCCTGGCCACAAAGGTGGAGGCCCCAGGCCTGGCCGAACTCGGCGCCAAGCACGTCAACGACCTTTCCGAAGCGGACTGGGAGACCCTGCGCAACAAGCTGGGTAACCAGCGTCTGCTCGGCATGTCCCTGGATGCCGGTGGGCACCTGACCCACGGCTTCCGGCCCAACATCTCCGGCAAGATGTTCCATCAGCACAGCTACGGGACCAACCCTGAGACGGGTTTCCTGGACTATGACGCCGTGGCCGCCGCGGCCCGCGAGTTCAAGCCGCTGGTGCTGGTCGCCGGCTACTCGGCCTACCCACGCCGGGTGAACTTCGCCAAGATGCGCGAGATCGCCGACGAGGTCGGCGCCACCCTGATGGTCGACATGGCGCACTTCGCCGGCCTGGTGGCCGGCAAGGTGTTCACCGGTGACGAGAACCCGGTGCCGCACGCCCACGTCACCACGACCACCACCCACAAGTCGCTGCGCGGCCCGCGCGGCGGCATGGTGCTGGCCACCGAGGAATTCGCCCCCGCCGTCGACAAGGGCTGCCCGATGGTGCTCGGCGGCCCGCTGAGCCATGTCATGGCGGCCAAGGCCGTCGCCCTGGCCGAGGCACGCCAGCCGGCGTTCCAGACCTACGCCCAGCAGGTCGCTGACAACGCCCAGGCGCTGGCCGACGGCTTCGTGAAGCGCGACGCGGGCCTGGTCACCGGTGGCACCGACAATCACCTGGTGCTGCTCGACGTGCGTTCGTTCGGCCTGACCGGCCGTCAGGCCGAGTCCGCTCTGCTGGACGCCGGCGTCGTCACCAACCGCAACGCCATCCCGGCCGACCCGAACGGCGCTTGGTACACCAGCGGCGTCCGGCTGGGCACCCCGGCGCTGACCAGCCGCGGATTCGGCGCCGACGACTTCGACCGGGTGGCCGAGCTGATCGTCGACGTGCTGTCCAACACGCAGGCCGAGGGCACCTCGAAGGCCAAGTACAAGTTGGCCGACGGCACCGCCGAGCGCGTGCACGCGGCCTCGGCCGAGCTGCTCGACGCCAACCCGCTGTACCCGGGCCTCACTCTCTGAGTCGGCGCGGGCGACATCACACGTGGCCCGGGTTTTAGAAACCTGTAAACCTCGGTTACAGTTACCTCATGGCACAGAAACCTGTAGCTAATGCGTTGACCTTGGAGCTCGAGCCCGTTGTCGAAGCCGAGCTGCGTCGCCACCTGGATACCGAGGACCTCTGGTACGCACACGATTACGTGCCGTTCGACCAGGGCGAGAACTTCGCGTTCCTCGGTGGTCAGGACTGGGATCCCTCGCAGGTGACCCTGCCCAAGACCGTCACCGACGCCTTGGAGATCCTGCTGATCACCAAGGACAACCTGTCGGGCTATCACCGTGAACTCGTCGAGCACTTCATTCTCGAGGACAAGTGGGGCCGCTTCCTGGGTCGCTGGACCGCTGAGGAGCACCTGCACGCCGTGGCGCTGCGCAACTACCTCGTCGTCACCCGCGAGATCGATCCGACGGCCAACGAGGACGTCCGCGTCGAGCACGTGATGAAGGGTTACCGCGCCGACAGCTACAGCCAGATCGAGACGCTGGTGTTCATGGCGTTCTTCGAGCGTGCCCACGCGGTGTACACCCGCAACCTGCGGGCTCAGATCACCGAGCCGGTGCTGGGTTCGATGGTCGACCGCATCGTCCTCGACGAGGAGCGCCACGAGCTGTTCTTTGCCAACCTCGTGTCGCACCTGCTGGGCACCCATCGCGACGAGACCGTGGCGGCCATCGCCGCGCGCGCCCGTGAGCTCGACGTGATCGGCGCGGACATCGACGCCTACCAGGACAAGGTGGCGGTGGTGGCCGAGGCCGGAATCTTCGACAAGGCCGCTCTGGCCCAGGTCATCTCCGACCGGATCACCGCGTGGGGACTGGCCGACGAGGCAACGCTCCAGGAGTTCATCAAGGCGTAACTCGCCGGGCGTTATTCACGCGGCGCGCCAGCCAGCAACCCTGCCACGGCGGGAGTAGCGTCGAATCCGATGGCTAGCGACATGCTCTGCTGTCCGGACGGTACCGATCGGTTTGATCACGAGAGGACCGGCTCCGGTCCTGGTGCCGCAGTGTCCACCGAGCAACTCGTGTGGGGCCGCGCGGGTTCTAGGAGCGCCACGTGACTGATCTGCCTGTCCGTACCTATGTGCTCGACACATCCGTGTTGCTGTCCGATCCCTGGGCATGCACCCGGTTCGCCGAGCATGAAGTGGTGGTCCCGCTGGTCGTGATCAGCGAGCTGGAGGCCAAACGGCATCACCACGAGCTGGGCTGGTTCGCCCGGCAGGCACTGCGGATGTTCGATGATCTGCGGCTTGAGCACGGGAGGCTGGATCAGCCGATTCCCGTTGGGGCGCAAGGCGGCACGCTACAGGTCGAGTTGAACCACATCGACCAGTCCGTCTTGCCTTCGGGCTTCCGCACCGAAACCAACGACACCCGGATCCTGGCCTGCGCTGCGAATCTCGCAGCCGAGGGCAAGCATGTCACGCTGGTGAGCAAGGACATCCCGCTGCGCGTCAAGGCCGGCGCGGTGGGCCTGGCCGCCGACGAGTACCACGCCCAGGATGTCGTGGTGTCCGGGTGGACGGGCATGACCGAATTCGACGTCGCGGCCGAGGACATCGACACGTTGTTCTCCGACGGCGAGATCGATCTGGCCGATGCCCGGGATCTGCCCTGCCACACCGGTATTCGGTTGCTGGGCGGTAGCTCGTCGGCGCTCGGCCGGGTCAACGCCGAGAAGCGGGTGCAGCTGGTGCGTGGTGATCGCGAAGTGTTCGGCCTCCGGGGAAGGTCAGCCGAACAACGCGTCGCCCTCGATCTGCTGCTCGACGAGTCTGTCGGCATCGTGTCGCTCGGTGGCAAAGCCGGCACCGGCAAATCCGCGCTGGCCCTGTGTGCCGGCCTGGAAGCGGTGCTGGAGCGCAGAACCCAGCGCAAGGTGGTGGTGTTCCGTCCGCTCTACGCCGTCGGCGGTCAGGATCTCGGCTACCTGCCGGGCAGCGAGAGCGAGAAGATGGGCCCGTGGGCGCAAGCCGTCTTCGACACCCTCGAAGGGCTCGCCAGCCCGGCGGTGCTCGAAGAGGTCCTCTCCCGCGGCATGCTGGAAGTGCTTCCGCTGACCCATATTCGGGGCCGTTCGCTGCACGATTCGTTCGTCATCGTCGACGAGGCCCAGTCCTTGGAGCGCAACGTGCTGCTGACCGTGCTGTCGCGGCTGGGTGCGGGCTCGCGGGTGGTGCTCACCCACGATGTGGCCCAGCGCGACAATCTGCGGGTGGGCCGCCATGACGGTGTCGCAGCCGTCATCGAGAAGCTCAAGGGGCACCCGCTGTTCGCCCACATCACGCTGCAGCGCAGCGAGCGGTCGCCGATCGCTGCGCTGGTGACCGAGATGCTGGAGGAGTTCAGTCCGGGCGCGCTGCCCTGATCCCGAGTGATCTGTGGAGTGGGCAGCGGGGGCACCCCCGGGGGGGCGACCCCCCAGACCCCCGCGGC
>NZ_LZSY01000098.1 GCF_001665625.1 Mycolicibacterium peregrinum
GTGGTTGGCACGGCTGAGACTCCACAGATCGCCAGCCGGTAGGCTGCCGGGGTGGCGAGGCTCCCCAACAGTCAGGCATGGCGGTGGACTGTGGTCGGCGTGGTCGCCGCCGTCGTGGTCCTGGTGGTGGGGGCGCTCACCGGGCACATCCGCCGCGACGACCCCGACGACGTGGATTGCGCGACCGAGCGGTGCATCGCGCTGACGTTCGACGACGGGCCCGGCCCATACACCGACCGGCTGCTGCAGATCCTCAAGGACAACGACGCCAAGGCGACGTTCTTCGAGATCGGAAACAAGGTCGCCGCCAACCCCGAGGGTGCCAAGCGGGTGGTCGACGCCGGTATGGAATTGGGCAGCCACACCTGGGAACACCCCAACATGACGACCATCCCGCCCGAAGAGATCCCGGCCCAGTTCAGCAAGGCCAGTGACGCCATCGAGGCCGCGACCGGTCAGCGGCCGAAGCTCGTGCGCACCGCGGGTGGGCTGGTCAACGACCAGGTGCTCGCCGAGGCCGGCAGGCAGGGGTTGGCTGACATCAACTGGGACGTCATCCCGTTCGACTGGGCCAACGACGCCAACATCGCCGCGACCCGCTACATGCTGATGACGCAGATCAAACCGGGTGCTGTCGTACTTTTTCACGACACCTACTCGTCCACCGTCGACCTGGTGGAGCAGTTCATCCCGGTGCTCAAGGCCAACGGCTACCACCTGGTGACCGTGAGCCACATGCTCGGTGAGCGCGAGCCGGGCACCAGTTACGGCAGCCGGGAGAACGGTCCGCCCGTGCCGCCGGCCGAGGCGCTCAAGGACATTCCGCCGGAGGAGATCCCGTCGCTGCCCGCGACGCCGTCGCCTCCGCCGATGCCGAACTTCCCGATCACCGACATCCCCGGTGCGAACTCGGGAGGCCCCAACAACGGGGCGTGAGACGCACATCGCGTCGGTTTGAGGACCAAAGACCCTAACCGACGGGCCTCGGCACGACGAGGCTTGAAGCATGGCCAAGACGATGTTCGATTCAGCGACCCTCACCCATGCGGTGCAGCTGGCATCGCGTGCGCCGTCATTGCACAACACCCAGCCGTGGCGGCTGGTGGCCGACGGCAGCGGGGTACATCTGCACCTGGACCCGAGTCGCGTGGTGACCGCGACCGATCGATCGTCGCGTGAGGCGGTCATCAGTTGCGGGGTGTTGCTGGATCATCTGCGGGTCGCGATGGCCGCGGCCGGCTGGGCCACCAGTGTCGACCGGTTCCCGAACCCGAACGACCTCGATCACCTGGCGACGCTGCAGTTCTCGCCGATGGACTTCGTCACCGATGCGCATCGCCGGCGGGCGGATGCGATTCTGGCCCGGCGAACCGACCGGCTGCCGATGGCCGGGTATGCGGACTGGGATTCCTTCGAGGTGCTGCTGCGGGCGAGGCTGGAGGACGGCCCGGTACACCTCGACGTGCTGGCCGAGGAGATGCGTGCCGACGTGGCCGAGGCGGCGGCGCTGACCGAGACGCTGCGTCTCTACGATTCGGCCTACCATTCCGAACTTGCCTGGTGGACAACTCCGTTCGCGACCGAGGACGGTATCCCGCAGAGCGCACTGATCTCGGCTGCGGAAAGTGAGCGGGTCGCCGTGGCGCGGACCTTCCCGGTCACCTCGCACAGCGACCGACGCCCCTCCGTCCACGACGATTCGGCCACCCTGGTGGTGCTGTCCACCGACGGGTACAGCCGGGCTGACGCCCTCGACACCGGCGAGGCGCTCTCGGCGCTGCTGCTGGAATGCACGATGACGGGGCTGAGCACCTGCCCCGTGAGCCATGTGACCGAATTGCACGCCAGCCGCGACATCATCGGCACGCTGATCGGCCGTGACGCCTGCCCACAGGTGCTGGTCCGGATCGGCATCGCCCCGACCCTCAGCGATGCGCCACCGCCGACCCCGCGCCGCGCCGTCGACACCTTCCTGACCTTCGAATAGGAGCTGACCATGACCGACACCCTGATCGCCCCTGCCCACGCCACCGCACCTGTTGCCGCTGGTGCGGCCGTCGTTGTCGAAGCCGACGGCCGCACCGCCAGCAACGATGCGCTGCACGTCGCGATCGAGGAGGCAGTGCGCCGTGGCGCAGCACTGCGGGTGCTGACCACCTGGGGAGCCCGGCATCGCGAGATGTACGACGCGACCGCCGTCGCCGAGCGTGACCGGTTGTCCGCGGCACAGCTCGAGCGCCGCCTGGCCCGTGCGCTGAAACGATCCCCGGACCTCGATGTGCAGAGCATCGACGGCTACAGCAACATTGCGGAATACCTGACGGCGCACCCAGAGTCGGCTCAGCTGCTCGTGCTGGGTGCCGACCACCCCGATTCGGCCGGGTTGCAGGCGGCGTTGGCGCACTCGGGTTGTGCCGTGCTCACTTGCGATCGGCGCCATCGGTTGTGAGACTCGGGGGATGATCAGGGTCTTTCTGGTCGACGACCATGAGGTGGTTCGCCGCGGGCTGATCGACCTGCTCAGCGCCGACCCTGAGCTCGACGTGATCGGCGAGGCCGACTCGGTGGCACAGGCCCTGGCCCGGGTTCCGGCACTGAAGCCCGACGTCGCGGTGCTCGATGTCCGTCTGCCCGACGGCAACGGCATCGAACTGTGTCGGGACCTGTTGTCGCGCATGCCCGATCTGCGCTGCCTGATGTTGACGTCGTTCACCTCCGACGAGGCCATGCTGGACGCCATCCTGGCCGGCGCCAGCGGCTACGTCGTCAAAGACATCAAGGGGATGGAACTGGCTCAGGCGATCAAGGACGTCGGGGCCGGGAAGTCGCTGCTGGACAATCGGGCCGCCACGGCGCTGATGGCGAAACTACGCGGCGACGCCGAGCGGTCCGACCCGTTGGCCGGGCTGACCCAGCAGGAGCGGGTCCTACTCGACCTGCTGGGGGAGGGGCTGACCAATCGGCAGATAGCAGCCCGGATGTTCCTTGCGGAGAAGACTGTCAAGAACTACGTGTCGCGGCTGCTGGCCAAGCTGGGCATGGAACGCCGCACCCAGGCCGCAGTCTTCGCTTCCACGCTGGACCGTCGTAACCATCAGTGATGCCAGGGTCTTTGGTCCCTGGCCAATAGGGCCTTTGCCCATGGCGCCGCGCTCTGCGCCGCCATAGCGTCGTGGCTATGGAAACCGGAATATCAACGCGCAGTGAGCCGGTCGAGATTCTGTCCGAGCGCGAGAGTTGGGCGCTGTTGGGCAGTGCGTCGCTCGGCCGCCTCGTCACCGCGGTCGACGACGAGGCACACGTCTTCCCGGTGAACTTCGTGGTGCAGAACCGAACGATCCTGTTCCGCACCGCGGCGGGGACGAAACTGATCAGTGCGGCGATCAACAACCATGTGGTGTTCGAAGCCGACGATCACAACGCGGCCGAAGGCTGGAGCGTGATCGTGCGCGGCGTGGCACGCACCCTGCGCACCGACGAAGAGCTCGACGAGGCCGAGCGGGCGCAGTTACTGCCATGGACGGCGACGGCCAAGACGCACTATGTCCGGGTGTCACCCGTACGGGTCACCGGTCGCAGGTTCCGGTTCGGACCTGAGCCGGCTGCGCGGTGACACGTTGGACGAGCTTGGTGCGCTGCGGCCGGTAGTGCCAGCATGGTGGACGTGACTGGTCATGGTGCGCACCCCGACGATGAACAGCGAACTCCTCCGTTGCGGGACACCCTCTCGCAGTTGCGACTGCGCGAACTGCTCACCGAGGTCCAGGACCGGGTCGAGCAGATCATCACCGGCCGCGACCGGATCGACGGCCTGGTGGAGGCCATGCTCGCAGTGACCTCGGGCCTGGACCTCGAGCTAACCCTGAGCACCATCGTTCGGACCGCGATCGAGTTGGTCGACGCGCGCTATGGCGCACTGGGAGTACGCGGCGACGACCACGAGCTGACCGAGTTCGTCTATCAGGGCATCGACGACGAAACCCGCGCGCTGATCGGGCATCTGCCCGAAGGACGAGGTGTGCTCGGCGTGCTGATCGACGATCCGAAACCCATCCGGCTCAACGATATTCACCACCACCCCGCCTCAGTCGGATTCCCGCCCAACCATCCGCCGATGCGGACCTTTCTCGGCGTCCCGGTGCGCATCCGCGACGAGGTGTTCGGCAACCTCTACCTCACCGAGAAGACCAATGGGCAGCCGTTCAGCGAGGACGACGAGGTGCTGGTGGAGGCCCTGGCCGCAGCCGCAGGAGTCGCGGTCGAGAACGCCCGGCTCTACCAGCTGTCCCGCGACCGGCAGGCCTGGATCGCGGCCACCCGCGACATCGGGACCGAACTACTCGGCGGCACCGACCCGGCCAGGGTGTTCCGGATGGTGGCCGACGAGGCGCTCAACCTGACCGGCGCCGACCGCATCGTGGTCGCGGTGCCCGGCAGCGACGTTCCCGCCGCCGAAGCCGACACCCTCGTCGTCGCCGCCACGGCAGGGCGTCCGACCACGATCGACTCGATCTCGGTGGACCCGCACGCAGCGGAGGGCGCGGTGGGCGCGGCGTTCCACGACGGCACCCCGCACCGGCTCGACCGCCTCGAGCTGGACGGCGCGGGTGGCCCGGCGCTGGTGTTGCCCCTGCGTGCCACCGACACCGTGGCGGGCGTGCTGGTGGCCGTGCGCGCCGACGGCGCCCAGAGCTTCACCGCCGAGCAACTGGACATGGCCGCCGCTTTCGCCGACCAGGCCGCGGTGGCCTGGCAGCTGGCCAGTTCCCAGCGCGACGTACGTGAGCTGGAGATCCTGGCCGACCGCGACCGCATCGCCCGGGACCTGCACGATCACGTGATCCAACGCCTGTTCGCGGTCGGACTGTCCTTGCAGGGCACGATCCCGCGGGCGCATTCTCCCGAGGTGCAGCAGCGGCTCACCGATACCGTCGACGATCTGCAGGCGGTCATCCAGGAGATCCGGACCGCGATCTTCGACCTGCACGGTGCCCACGCCGGCACGACGCGGCTGCGTCAGCGGCTCGATGAGGTGATCGCCCAGTTCGCCGACGCGCCGATACACATCAGCACACGGTTCGTCGGCCCGCTGTCGGTGGTCGATGCGACTCTGGCCGATCATGCCGAGGCGGTGCTGCGTGAGGCGATCAGCAATGCGGTACGCCACTCGGGGGCAAGCGAACTCGCCGTTCTCGTCGAGGTGGCCGACGACCTGTCCATCGAGGTGTCGGACAACGGCTGCGGGATCGCCGCCGAGATCACCGAGAGCGGTCTGGGGAATCTGCGGGCCCGTGCGTTGAGTGCGGGCGGTCAGTTCACCATCACCGACCGGCCCGGTGGCGGAACCGTGTTGCGCTGGGCCGCACCACTTCCCGACTAGTTCCTTCGCCGAGCAGACGCAAAAGCACCCCAGAATCGCGGTTCTGGGGTGCTTTTGCGTCTGCTCGCGCAGAGAAACGTGAGGGTTACTCGCCGTCCTTCACCTTGGCCATGGCCAGCACATCCAGGCGCTTGTCCAGCTCGGCCTCGCTCAGCTTGTCACCGATCAGGCCGCGGTCGATGACCGTCTGGCGGATGGTCTTCTTCTCCTTCAGCGCCTGCTTGGCGACCTTGGCGGCCTCCTCGTAGCCGATCGCCGAGTTCAGCGGCGTCACGATCGAGGGGGAGGACTCGGCCAGGGTGCGCAGGTGCTCCTCGTTGGCCACCAGGCCGTCGATGCACTTCTCTGCGAACAGCCGAGACACGTTGGACAGCAGGGTGAACGACTCCAGCACGTTGCGCGCCATCATCGGGATGTAGACGTTCAGCTCGAAGGCACCCGACAGGCCGCCGACGGTGACGGCAGCGTCGTTGCCGATGACCTGTGCGGCCACCTGGGTAACCGCCTCGGGCAGAACAGGATTGACCTTGCCCGGCATGATGGAGCTGCCCGGCTGCAGGTCCGGCAGCTGGATCTCACCCAGGCCGGTCAGCGGGCCCGAGCCCATCCAGCGGACGTCGTTGGCGATCTTGGTCAGCGAGGCGGCGATGGTCTTCAGCGCGCCGGACGCCTCGACCAGACCGTCGCGGGCCGCCTGGGCCTCGAAGGAGTCTGCGGCCGTGCGCAGTTCGGCCAGCCCGGTCTGGTTGACCAGCACCTCGACCACCTTGGGACCGAAGCCGTCGGGGGCGTTGAGGCCGGTGCCCACGGCGGTACCGCCGATGGCGAGCTCACCGAGACGGGGGAGTGTCGCCTTGACGCGTTCGATGCCGGCCTCGATCTGACGGGCGTAGCCGCCGAACTCCTGGCCCAGCGTCACCGGCACCGCGTCCATCAGGTGGGTGCGGCCGGACTTCACCACGGTCTTCCACTGCTTGGCCTTGGCGGCCAGCGACTCATGGAGTACCTCGAGCGCCGGAATCAGGTGGCGCACAGCGGCCTCGGTGGCGGCGATGTGGGTGGCCGTAGGGAACGTGTCATTGGAGCTCTGCGACATGTTCACGTCGTCGTTGGGGTGAACCGTCACGCCGTTGCGGGCGGCGATCGAGGCGATGACCTCGTTGGCGTTCATGTTCGAGCTGGTGCCCGAACCGGTCTGGAACACGTCGATCGGGAACTGGTCGTCGTGCAGCCCGTCGGCGATTTCGCCGGCCGCGGCGATGATGGCATCGGCCTTCTCGGCGGCCAGCAGGCCCAGGTCCTTGTTGACCTGCGCGCACGCCGCCTTCAGCAGGCCGAGTGCCCGGATCTGGGTGCGCTCCAGCCCACGGAAGGAGATCGGGAAGTTCTCCACGGCGCGCTGGGTCTGCGCCCGCCACAGGGCGTTGACCGGCACCCGGACCTCGCCCATGGTGTCGTGCTCGATGCGGTACTCGACAGCTCCGTCGGTATCGGTGCTCATGTTGCCCTTTCTGGCGAGTTACGGGAGCGGGTAGGCGGCGGTCTTGTCGCCGGTGAAGTCGATGGCGGAATATTCGTTGAGTTTGGTCAGCCGGTGGTAGGCCTCGATCATCCGGACGGTGCCGGACTTGGACCGCATCACGATGGACTGGGTGGTGCACCCGCCCGGGTAGTACTGCACGCCCTTGAGCAGATCGCCGTCGGTGACGCCGGTGGCGCAGAAAAAGACGTTGTCACCCGAGACCAGGTCGTCGGTCGACAGCACCTGGTCCAGGTCGTAGCCGGCGTCGAGTGCCTTCTGGCGTTCGGCGTCGTCGGTGGGGGCCAGCTGGGCCTGGATCGCGCCGCCCATGCAGCGGATCGCGGCCGCGGCGATGATGCCCTCGGGGGTGCCACCGATGCCGGCCAGGATGTCGGTGCCGGAGTTGGGGCGGCAAGCCGAGATGGCGCCGGCCACGTCACCGTCGGTGATCAGTCGGATGCGGGCGCCGGCGGCGCGAGCGTCGTCGATCAGTTGGGCGTGGCGCGGACGGTCGAGGATGCACACGGTCAGATCGCTCACCGAGGCGCCGCGCACCTTGGCCACCCGGCGGATGTTCTCGCCGATCGGGGCGGTGATGTCGATCGCGTCGGCGCACTCGGGGCCGACGGCGATCTTGTTCATGTAGAACACCGCGGACGGGTCGAACATGGCACCGCGCTCGGCGACGGCGAGCACCGAGATGGCGTTGGGCATGCCCTTGCTCATCAGCGTGGTGCCGTCGACCGGGTCGACAGCGAAGTCGCACTCCGGCCCGTCGCCGTTGCCGACCTCTTCACCGTTGAAGAGCATCGGGGCTTCGTCCTTCTCACCCTCGCCGATCACCACGACACCGCGCATCGACACCGAGTTGACCAGCTCACGCATGGCGTCGACAGCGGCCCCGTCGCCGCCTTCCTTGTCGCCGCGGCCGACCCAGCGGCCTGCTGCCATGGCGCCGGCCTCGGTCACCCGGACGAGCTCGAGGGCAAGGTTGCGATCCGGGGCTTCCCCCCGCGTGGGACTCATGGCCCAGATTGTCCCAGAACGTGGTCAGCGTTTGGGAGCTGGGATACTGACGAACATGTCCTCCGAGCCGACGTCTCAGCCAACCCCGGTCCCGAAGCCGGAAAAGTCGCGGTTGCTGCAGGACGGCCGGGACATGTTCTGGTCGATGGCGCCGCTGGTGGTGGCCTGCATCGTGCTCGCGGGGATGCTGGGGATGTGCTCGTTTCAGGCGGGTGGGCCCGGGGCCGGTCCGGCCCCCGAATTCGATGCGCCGGCCGCGCTGCAGGCCGACGCCGACACCTTGAAGATCCCGATCCGCCTGCCTCAGCTGCCCGAGGGCTGGCAGCCCAACTCCGGCAGTCGCCACGGCATCGACGGCGGTTTGACGCTGCCCGACGGCCAGCACGCCCGCGCGGTGTCCTCACGCATCGGTTATCTGGCCCCCACCGGCAAGTACCTGAGCCTCACCCAGAGCAATGCCGACGAGGCCGCCCTGGTGGCCTCGATCAAGCCGGACTCGTATGCGGCAGGTACCCAGGACGTCGACGGGGTGACCTGGGTGGTCTACGAGAGCAGCGACCCGGAACCGGTGTGGACGACAAAGCTGAGCGGACCGGCTCAGGTTGCGATCACCGGCGCCGGTGGTACTGATGAGTACCGTACGCTGGCGAGTGCGACGCAGAAGCAGTCGCCGCTGCCGATCAAGAGGCCGTGACGCACTAACGGATGGAGCCCGTGTTGTCGTCGCCAGTTGCAGATCTCACCGGGTGGACCGCTACCCCCTTCACCGCCGCCGATCAGACCTATGACGTCTACCGCAAGGGCGAAGGCCCCGGCGTGGTCTTGATCCCCGAGATTCCCGGCCTGCATCCCGGCGTACTCGCGCTGGGCAACCATCTGGTGGACAACGGCTTCACGGTGGCCGCGCCGTCGCTGTTCGGCACCCCCGGTGCCTCCGCCGTCCGCCCTGGCGCCATCCCGGTCATGCTGAAAGCCTGCGTGACAAAGGAATTCGCGGCATTCGCCACCAATGCCGACCGGCCCGTCGCGCATTACCTCCGGGCGCTGGCCCGCGATCTCAACGCCACTACCCCCGGTAAGGGCGTCGGCGTCATCGGGCAGTGCTTCACGGGCGGCTTCGCGCTCGCCGCGGCCGTCGACGACAGCGTGCTGGCCCCGGTGCTCAGTCAGCCGTCGGTGCCGATCGCCCTGACCGCGGCGCAGAAACGTGATCCGGGTATGTCGGAGGCCGAGCTCAAGATCGTCGAACAGCGCGTTGCCAATGACGGGCTGTGCGCACTGGCCCTTCGGTTCAGCCAGGACAAACTGGCGCCGGGGGAGCGGTTCGCCACCCTCAAGGCCCGCCTGGGGGACGCGTTCGAGGTGATCGACATCAATTCGAAGAAGGGCAATCCCGACGGGTTGTCCGCATCGGCGCACTCGGTGCTCACCGATCAGGTGCGCGAGGTTGACGGGCATCCCGCCTATGAGGCGCGCAAGAGGGTGGTCGCGTTCCTGACCGAGCGGCTGTGCTCGAATTAGGGAAGTGCGTTTGACCGACTAGCTCTCGGCTTCGGCCGTGGCTTTGGATTCGGCTCGGGGTTCAGTCTTCTTTCCCCCGAGCCGTTTCTGTACCCAGTCCCACAGCCGCCGCCACGGCCGCTGACCCGGCTCGTCGGGCTCGGTCGTTTCCAGCTCGACGCCCTTGAACACCGCCAGGTAGACGCTGACCGTGGTGACGATGATGATCATCAGCACCGGCCCGATCACCAGGCCGAAGAAGCCGAACATCGAGATGCCGGCGAACACCGCCAGCAGCATCAGTGCCGGATCCAACCGGGCGGCCTTGGGTACCAGCCACGGCCGCAGCACATTGTCGATGTTGGTGACCACCAGCAGGTGGAACACCACCACGAAGATGCCGCCGATGATGTTGCCGAAGAACATCATTCCGATGCCGAACGGAATGGTCACGATGCCGCCACCGAGCGGGATGACGGACAGTGCCGTCAGCAGGATCGCGAAGACGAAGAACCCGTTGTGGAAGCCGGCGATGTAGATCGAGATGGCACCGGCCACACCCTGGCAGAGCGCGATCACGAACTGCCCCTTGACCGTTCCCTTCACCATGGCGCCGGTCTTGGCCAGGTACAGATCGGTGATCTCTTCGCCGAGCGGGTTGAGCCGGCGGATCAGTGTGGCCATCTCGGCGTTGTTGACCAGCATCGAGATGAACACGTACAGGAAGATGATCGACCCGGTGATCGCGCCGACCATGCCGCCGACCGCGCCCTGCAGAATGCCCAGCAGCCATTCGCCGATGTGCTGAGAAAGCTTGACCACCGTGTCGCGCAAGGAATCCGCGGTCAGGTGGATGTCCAGGAACGGCACCCGGCCGAGCAGTGAGTTGACCAGTTGCAGGGCCCGGTCGCCGAGGGTGCTGACATCGGTGTCGGCGATCCACGTGCTGACTGTGTTGACCAGCTGGGTCACCTGCACGATGGCCATGAACACCACCAACGACACCGGGATGATCACCATCAGGATGGCGACCAACACCGTCAGCGTGGCCGAAAGGCCGGTGCCCAGGCGGCGCTGAAACCGTTGATAGAGCGGGGTGAACAGATAGGCGCCGACCGCGGCCATCACGATCAGGACGAAGAAGCCACGCAGGAAGTAGGCCCCGAGCAACACCGCCAGCACCGTGACGACCGCCAGCGCCCGCTTCTGGGTGAGGCTGAACTCGTCTTTCATCGGGCCCCTTCCCGCCGTTGGGCTGACCCTATCGCCACGCTGGCGTGACGGTCGGCATTGAGCGTCACTCTGGCGTGACGCTGGAGCCTTCAGTCGAGCGGTGCGCGGCCTGGCCGGCGCGCTGTGCGGCGACGAACCGCATCGAGAGTCGCTGCATCAGACCCGGCGCGATGCGGGCGAACAGCCAGGAGGCATGGGCACGACGGGGTTTGACCAGGATGGCCTTGTTGCGCGCGATGGCACGGAGGGTGTCGGCGGCCAGCTGGTCGGCGTCGTAGGCGGTTTTGACGCCCTGGCCTTGCAGGAAGTAGTCGCGGCCGACGAAACCGCCGACCGCGCCCTTGTCCAGGATCGGCGTCTCCACCGCGGCCGGGCACACCGCCAGCACACCTACACCGTGGGCGGCCGCTTCCGATCGCAGGGCCATCGACAGCCCGACGACGGCGTGCTTGGTCATCACATAGCTGGTGAGCTGGCCCGCTGCGGCCAGACCTGCCATCGATGCGGTGTTGACGATGTGGCCGTGGCCCTGCCGGATCATCTGCGGATACGCCGCGGCGACACCGTGGACGACGCCGCGCACATTGATGTCGATGATGGCGTTCCACTGATCCAGCGTCAGCAGTTCGGTGTCCCCGCCCCAGACGATGCCGGCGTTGTTGAACATCAGGTCGAGTCGGCCGGCCCGGTCCACGACGCCGTCGACCGCGGCTTGCACGGCGGCCGCATCGGTGACGTCCAGACGTGCCGACCGGGCGCCGAGCGCAGCCGCAGTGCGGGCTGCGGCGTCCTCGTCGATGTCGGTGCAGAGCACCTCGGCGCCGGCGCCGGCCAACGCCCGGCACAGGGCCGCGCCGATTCCCGATCCGGCGCCGGTGACGATCGCCTGCTTGCCGGCGAGGCTCGTCACGCCTGGGCCAGCTTCATCACGTGTCCGAGGATGTCCGGGTAGCGCTTGAGATGCGCGCCGCCGTTGAGATCGAGCACCTCGCCGGTCAGCCACGAGGCCTGGGGCGAACACAGGAACACGACGGCGGCCGCGATGTCCTCCGGGGTTCCGCTGCGGCCCAGCGCGGTGTTCTCGACGTACTCCTCGACCACACCTGGGATCATCGCCGCAGGATCGGTCAGTGGCGTCTTGACGAATCCTGGCGCGATCGCGTTGACGCGGATGCCGCGTGGTCCCATTTCCAGCGCGGCCACCTGCGTCAGCATCGACAACCCGGCCTTGGCGGCGCAGTAGGCGCTCATCCCGGCCGCGGGCTGGCGCCCGTTCAGCGATGAAATCGACACCAGGACACCGCCTTCGGGCAGGTTACGCCCGGCGTGTTTGGCGACGATGAACCCGCCGTTGAGGCAGACGTCGACGACCGAGCGGAAGTCTTCGACCGCCAGGTCGGTGATCAGCCCGACGTTGCTGAACCCCGCGCAGTTGAGCACGATGTCGACCGGTCCCGCGGCCTCGAACAGCTTCTCCACCGAGCTCTCGTCGGTGACGTCGGCGTAGTGGCTCGTGTGCGGCGCACCGAGCTGAGTGGCTCGGGCCGCCGCTCCGTCAGCGTCACGGTCGGCCACCACGATGCGGCAGCCGTCGGCGGCCAGGGCCTGGGCGCTGGCCCAGCCGATCCCCGAAGCTCCGCCGATGACGATCGCGACGCGTTCCGTCGTCATGCTGCTCATGTCGTCTCCTCGCGCGAGCGCTCGTCGGGCGCCTGATCCGGTCGGTGGTCGCCCCACTTCTTGTCGATGGCATTCCACGGGTCGGCCAACTTGCCCGGATAGTCCTTGTACGCGGACTTCGACCGCAGGAACGCACGGATCAGGGGTGCGGCCAGGCCGATCGGAAACCGCTTCAGCCCGGCGTTCGCCCTGGTGTCGGCCAGGATCTGTGGCCAGGAGTGGTGCTGGAACCCGAGCACCTCCTGCGAGCGGGTGGTGTCCATCCAGTCGGTGGCGAACCAGGCGGCGTCGTCGTCGGGGTTGCCGGGCCGGCCGATCGGCAGGCCGCCCTTGATTCCCATCGCGGCAGCCGCTTGCGAACCGACTGCGGACTGGATGTGGCGGTGCGTCTCGGCGTCGCCACCGATCAGCAGCACCTCGTGGTTGGCGGTCTCGGTCGGGACCGTGGTGGCCGCGACGAACGCCGCCGCCACATCACGCACGTCGACCGTCTGCAGCCGCCCGTCGGCTGGCAGCACGCTCTCGAACGAGATGAGGTCCACGTCGATGCCGAGGCTGAACTCTGAGCTCATGACCCCACCGAGACGCAGGATCAGCCAGTCCAGCTTCGAGGCCCGGACCAGGGCTTCTGCCTCGACCTTGTGCGCGCCGTAGATGTCGGACGGGTTGACCGGGGTATCCGGGGTCAGCACACCGTCGATGTGGTGCGGATTGCGGGCGCCGTAGACCGCGATGCTGGAGGCCTGGACGAACCGCGGCGGCGTGGGCTGGGCTTCGGCGGCCTTCAGCAGCGATGCGGTGGCCTCGACGTTGACCTTCCGGGCCAGCCCGCGGCGCATGTAGCAGAACGGCGGGATGATGGCGGCGAGGTGGATGATCGCGGCCGGTGCGACCGCCGCCACCAATGCGTCGACGGCGTCGGCGTCGGTCAGGTCGGCCCAGCGCACCTCTACAGATGCGGGGAGCGCGGCGGCAGCCTTACGGTTGGCCGGCACGTCGAGATCGGTCGCGACCACTGTGCGTCCGCCGGCGGCCAGCGTCTTCACCACGGCCGAGCCCACCAAACCGAACGCGCCGGTAACCAAAACAGCGTCGGACATAGGCCTCCTCGCTAGAACGTGTTGCAACACTAGCGAACGCAGGTGTGGTGTGTGTCACCGCGATCCGGAACTTCATCGTGCGTTTATCGGCAGGCGTTCGCCCGGGTTTGCTCAGCAACCGGTAACCATCCGTCGTGCTGGGAGATGCCGGGGATCGGCGAATGTTGCTGCCGTTGCCTCATAAGCATCGGCCAGTGGCACTTTGCGGCGTTATGTGTGACCGGGGACACGCTGGCCACCCCACTGTGATGCATTTGCCCGAACAGTCGTCGTCGCCGGATTTGGAAATTTGCCCGAGAGGTATGCAAGGTGTGGCTGTAGGTATCGATCGAAAGTGAGCCAATCGCAGGCGTTTGTGATGTACTCGGTTGCACGCGTCAGTAATTGGGGAGGTGTGGGATGTCCGAAGATGTCGTGACGGGGGTTAACGACAGCGACTCCGGCGAAATTGCCGAAGAGGTTGCTGTGGGTTCCTCGGTGGTCGTGTATCCGGGAACTGACGACGAATTGCACGGCACTGTCGTCGAAGATTTCGCCGACCTTGCCGGGACCGCGGTGGAGGTCGCTGGGGAGCGAATTGTCGAACCGGCGCGCCGGTGGGCAGTCAACCTCGACGACGGCGGTCTGGTGTTCGTCGACGACGACAGCATTGCGCTCGCCGCGCAGGCTGCCTGAGTTCCAGGCAGTTCACCGCAGACTCAGCGGAAGCTGACGTAACCGCCGCACCAACAGGCTGGGCTGCCATTCGGCGTCCCCGGCTGGACTGATGGTGTCGGTGGCGGCGAGCAGAGCCGAGATCACGATGCGGGCTTCGAGGCGGGCGAGTGCGGCCCCGAGACAGAAGTGCCCGCCCTTGCCGAATGCCAAGTGATTCTTGATATTCGGCCGATCCAGCCGGAACTCTTTCGGATCCTCGAACACTGCCTCATCCCGGTTGGCTGCACCCCACAGCAGCAGTAGATGGCTGTCCGCAGGCAACGCGACGCCCGCGAGTTCGGCATCGGCCAGCACATGCCGGTAGTGGCCGCGGAACGGAGATTCGAACCGCAACACCTCCTCCAGGAACGGCGCGATCATCGCGGGATCCTGGCGCAGCTTTTCCGCCAGCTCGGGCTGACGGCTCAGTATCCCGACGGCGCTGCCGATCAACGATGCCGTCGATTCGCCTCCCGCGCCCACCAGTTGGATCAGCATGAACACCGCCGTGTCGCGGTCCACGCGCTCCGCCGCACAGTAGGTCGCCAGGTCGCCCAGCAGATTCTCGCTCGGATTTGCCGATGCTTCGACGAACCGTTCGGTCAGGTAGCCGCCGAGTTCGACGGCTGCGATCCCCGATGCCGTCAGCTGCTCGGCGTCGACGAGCCCGTCCAGGAGCTGGGTGCTGGCATACGCCCATGCCACGAGTTGGTCCACGTCTTCGATCGGTAAGCCCAGGAGTTGCGCGACGACCACCATGGGCAGCCGGTCGGCCACGGCCGACATCCAGTCGAACTCCCCGGCGGCCTCGGTGAGCAGGTCCGCGGCTGTGGCGGCGATGAAGGGCTCGAGCTCAGAGATCCGTTTGGCCGCCATCCGCGGCAGGACCAGTTTGCGGTGGGCGGCGTGCGCCGGTTCGTCAGCGGTGGCCAGTACGTGGATGGGGCCGCCCGGTTCGCCCATGCCGAACGCACTGACGGTGCCGTCGGCCTGGGACCACATGGTGGCGGTGAGGTTCGACGAGAAGTCGTGCGTGCGGGCGGTGGCCTCGAGGACGGCGTCGAAGGAGCTCACCACGAAGAACGGTGAGTCGCCGACCTGTGCCACCGGTGCGTGCGCCCGCAGGCGGTCGTAGAGCGGATACGGATCCTGCAGGCAGGCGGGCTCGAACAGTTCGTGTGCCAGGAGCATTTGGCCAGGTTGGCTGGCTGTTCGAGGCCCGTCAACGGTGCCGGCACATGTTGATATCCGCCGACGGGGTGCCGGTTGCGGGGGCGTCTCAATCGCGTGCGGTGACCTGCGGGTGAGATGAGAACTTTGGGGAACTTTGTCTCAGAATGCGATAAATTGGCTGCTATGTCTCCGAGGCGCGAAGACTGGTTGGTCGGGGGTGACCGACGTGTCGAGGCTGCCGAACGCATCTATGCCGCCGCGGCCGAGATGGCGGCCCGGGACGGACTGGACGCTCTGGACATCGATGCGTTGGCGGCGCGGGTGCACTGCTCACGCGCGACGGTGTACCGGCATGCCGGGGGCAAGGCACAGATTCGCGACGCTGTGCTGGCCAGGTTGGCCATATCGATCGTGGGAGAGGTGCGTCGCGCGGTCGACGGTCTGACCGGAGCGGAACGGGTGCTGGTCGCTGTCACCGTTGCACTGCAACACATTCGGGCCGATCCGATGTTCGGCCTACTACTCAGCTCACTGCGCAGCGGGGGTGGGATGGCGGATCTGACACAGTCACCGGTCCCCGCCGCATTCGCCACCGAACTCACCGGACTCGGCGAGGACGACCCGGCGGCCGCGGCGTGGATCGTGCGGCTGGTGTTGTCGTTGTTGGTCTGGCCGGGGGTCGACGAGGCAGCTGAGCGAGAGATGTTGAGGCGCTTTGTGGCTCCGGCGTTCGGCTAAGGTTGTTTGACGCACCGAAAACCGATGTGGCTCATGCCGGTATCCACCATCTGAGGACGTCGGGCAGCCGGCCGGTAGCGCATGCAGTAGCTGTCGGCGCACAGGAACGAACCGCCCTTGATCACCTTGCGCCCGATCTGGAACTGGGGCTGATCGGGGTCATAGGTGTCTGCGGCACAGCATGGCGTGGTGGCCCGGTCCTCGCCGTACCAGTCGGTGGTCCACTCCCAGACGTTGCCTGCCATGTCGAACAGGCCGTAGCCGTTGGCTTCGAAGCTGCCGACAGGTTTCGTTGTGCCATAACCGGTGTCGGGCAGGTAGGGGAATTCGCCGTGCCAATAGTTCGCGAGGCGCTGCCCGGGTTGCTCGGGCTGGTCACCCCACGTGTACGCCGCACCGGGGATCCCGCCGCGGGCCGCGGTCTCCCACTGGGCCTCGCTCGGCAGTTCCAGCCCGGCCCAGTCCGCATAGGCCGCGGCATCGTCGAAGGCGATGTGCACCACGGGATGCTGCTCGCGTCCTGTCAGTGAGGAGCGCGGTCCGCGTGGGTGATTCCAGCACGCACCCGGCGTCCATGCCCACCATTGGCTGATGTGCCGCAAATCCACGGGGCCGGCAGTGCGCCGGAACACCATCGAGCCGGGGACGAGGTTCTCCGGTGGGGCGCCCGGGAAATCGTCGGGGTTCACCGGACGTTCGGCGACCGTGATGTAGCCGGTGGCCGAAACGAACTGCGCGAACTCGCTATTCGTCACCTGGTGGCGCTGGATCCAGTAGCCCGTGGTCGCAGCCTCGCGTGCCGGCGCCTCTTCGGGGTAATGCGCGTCGGAGCCGAGAATCGTCGTCTGGGCCGGAATCCACACCAGATCGGCTGATGTCATGCGTCGACTCTGCGGTGAGGGCGAGGGGTACTCGCACTTTGGCACCCTGGACGCAGAGTCGACGACCTCGGTGCGTAATCAGTCAAAGACCGTCGTCCAATCGTCGCGCATGCTCGCCACCGTCCAGTCGCGGTCGGCGGCGAGCCCCAGCACCTTCTCGGCCCCTGCGGTGTAATCGAATTCGCGGTCGACATCATCGTGGCGCACCAGCATGCTCAACGACGGACCCGCGCCGCCGGCGGTGTACTCCAGCATCTGGATATCGCCGTTGGAGTTGCCGGCCGCGAAGATCGGCCGACGCCCGATGCGCCCCCAGATGCGCACCGCCTTCACCGGTCCGTCGTTCAGGAACTCGGGGGTGGCTGTCGTCCTGAGTTGACCATCGACGAAATCCAGCCCCACTGAACTGCCGATCACCCGCTCGGGCGGGATGCCGTACATCGATGCTGTCACCGGGCGCATGAAATCGCGGCCGCCGCCGGAGACGATGTAGTTGGTGAACCCGTTGGCCTCCAGGTAACGCAGCAACTCGACCATCGGCAGATAGCCGCACCTGGTGTACGGACGACTCAGCGTCGGGTGCTGCGCCTCGGCGAAGAACGCCCTGATCCGGTCGGCATGATCCTCGACAGACAGTCCGGCGTAGGCCGAGAGTATGCCTCCGGCAAGGATTTTGAGCGCGGAGTCATCGCCGTTGTAGTGCTTGGTGACGGCATCGCCGAACCAGGCCAGATCACCAGCAGCCGCAGCCTGATACGGCTGTGTGGCCGCCAGCGCCGGGTCGGCGGCGGCCTGCTCGGCCAGTCGGCGCACCAGGAAGTCCAGCTGGATGTACGCCGGCTTCTCACACCACAGCGTGCCGTCGTTGTCGAACACGGCGACGCGCTCTTCGGGAGCCACCTGCTCGGTGACACACCCCACGAAGTCGACGATCGCCGACTTCGTAGGCCCATCGTTCCAGGATTTCAGTTCGGCCACGCTCAGCCGCCCCGCGTGGCCAGGAACTTCTCGAGCTCCTCCACGGCATGGTTGATCGTGAACGAGGCCGGCTCCTGACGCGGCGGGAACTCTTTGAAGGTTTCCAGGAACTGATTGACGATCGCACCGGCGTAGAACATGAGGTACAGGCGATCGATCACCCAGTCCCAGTAGGTGTTTGACGTGACATCGGCGTGTTCGAACGGGTCGGTGCGCAGGTTGAACAGCTTCGGGGCGCGCAGCTTGGTGAACGGTTCGAACCACACCTCCAGGGTTCCCTGGCAGCGCTGCTCCATGAACACGACTTTCCAGTTGTCCGCGCGGACACCCAGGACATCGCCGTCGTCGGAGAAGTAGATCATCCCGCGCCGGGGGGATTTGTCGACCTCGCCGGTGAGATAGGGCAGCAGGTTGTACCCGTCGATATGGACCTTGTATTCGGTTTCCCCGTCGGCGCCGGCCTTGTAGCCCTGTTTGAGCTTCTCCACGATGTCAGGATCGCCCGCGGCAGCGACAAATGTGGGCAGCCAGTCATGGTGTTGCACAATCTCGTTCGAGACCGAACCGGGCGAGATCTTCCCCGTCCACCGGATCATCTCGGGAATGCGGAAGGCACCTTCCCAGTTGGTGTTCTTCTCGCTGCGGAACGGAGTGGTCGCGCCGTCGGGCCAGCTGTTGGCGTGGGGTCCGTTGTCCGTGGAGTAGATGACGATGGTGTCCTCGGTGATACCGAGCTCGTCCACCAGGTCGAGTAATGTCCCGACGTGGCCGTCGTGATCGATCATCGTGTCGTGGTACCGCGACTGCCAGCGTCCGGCCTGCCCCTCGCTCTCCGGCTTGGTGTGGGTCCGGAAATGCATGTGGGTCATGTTCATCCATACGAAGAACGGTGTGTCTGATTCGTGCTGGCGCTTGATGAAATCCACACAGGCTGACGTGGTTTCATCGTCGACGGTCTCCATCCGCTTCTTCGTCAGCGGCCCGGTGTCCTCGATGCGCTGCTTGCCGACCGGTCCGTAGCGTGGGTCGACCTCGCCGGAATCCTCTTCGGTGGCCCAGGAGTGGATGACGCCGCGGGGCAACAGCGCCTTGCGGAGCAGAGGTGCTTCTTCCTCGGTGGGATAGTCCTCGTGCTCGGGCTCCTCCTCGGCGTTGAGATGGTACAAGTTGCCGAAGAACTCGTCGAACCCGTGCGCGGTCGGCAGGTACTTGTTCAGATCGCCCAGGTGGTTCTTGCCGAATTGTCCGGTCGCATAACCCAACGGTTTCAGCAACTCGGCGATGGTCGGGTCCTCCTTCTGAAGGCCCACGTCGACGCCGGGCATACCCACCTTGCTCATTCCGGTGCGGTAGACACTCTGGCCGGTGATGAACGAAGCCCGACCGGCCGTACAGCTTTGTTCACCGTACGAGTCGGTGAAAAGCATTCCCTCGTTTGCGATCCGGTCGATGTTGGGCGTCTGGTAGCCCATCATGCCGCGGCTGTAACAACTCAGGTTCCAGATCCCGATGTCGTCACCCCAGATGACCAGGATGTTGGGTTTGCCGTTGGACATCTTCCGTCTGCTCCTTCGCTCAGTCTTTGGCCAGGAATGCGTGCAGCTTCTCGACGGCCTGGTCCACGCTGAAGCTGGCCGGTGGATGCCGCGGCGGGAACTCTTTGAACGTCTCAAGGAATTTCGTGGCCATTGCCGTCGCGTAGAACACGAAGTAGTCGTGTCGCAGGAACCACTCGTAGTAGGTGTTCGACGTGATGTCGGCGTATTCGTACGGGTCGGTGCGCAGGTTGAACAGTTTCGGTACTCGCAACGGGGTGAATGGTTCGGCCCAGATCCGCAACGTGCCTGGGCAGCGCTGTTCGGAGAAGACGATCTTCCAGTTCTCGAACCGCATGGCCACCAGGTCGGCATCGTCGGAGAAGTAGAAGAATCCGCGCCGGGGACTCTCGTCCACCTCGCCGGTCAGGTAGGGCAGCAGGTTGTAGCCGTCGATGTGCACCTTGTACTCGGTTTCCCCGTCGGCGCCGGCCTTGTGGCCCTTCTTGAGCTTTTCCGCGATGTCGGGATCGCCGGCGGCGGCCAGCAGCGTGGGCAACCAGTCGTGGTGCTGGATTATCTCGTTGGAAACCGTGCCCGCCTTGACCTTTCCGGGCCACCGGATCAGCTCCGGAACCCGGAAGGCGCCCTCCCAGTTGGTGTCCTTCTCACTGCGGAACGGAGTCGTGCCGGCATCGGGCCAGGTGTTGCGGTGCGGGCCGTTGTCGGTGGAGTAGATGACGATGGTGTCGTCGGCGATCCCGAGCTCGTCGAGCACGTTGAGCACGGTGCCCACATTTCGGTCGTGGTCGATCATCGTGTCGTGGTAGGGCGACTGCCACAATCCGGCCTGCCCGCGACTTTCCGGCTTGGTGTGGGTGTAGAGGTGCATGTGGGTGAAGTTGCACCACACGAAGAACGGGTTGCCCGCGTCATGCTGGCGCTTGATGTAGTCGACGGTCGCGTCGGCGATGTCCTCGTCGATGGTCTCCATGCGCTTGGTGTTCAGGGGGCCGGTGTCCTCGATGGTCTGCTTGCCGACCGCGCCGTACTTCGGGTCATCGGGTTCGGTCGAGACCGTGTCGGTGGCCTTGCACTTCAAGACGCCACGCGGTTTGGCCAGGTTGTACAACCGCGGGTAGCGATCCTCGTGCGGATAGTCGAAGTTCTCCGGCTCTTCCTCGGCATTGAGGTGGTAGAGGTTGCCGAAGAATTCGTCGAAGCCGTGCACGGTGGGCAGGTACTTGTTGAGGTCACCGAAATGGTTCTTGCCGAACTGGCCGGTGGCGTAGCCCATCGGTTTGAGCAGCTCGGCGATCGTCGGATCCTCGGCGGCCCAGCCGATGTCGGCGCCAGGTATGCCGACCTTGCTCATACCGGTGCGGTAGACGCTTTGTCCACTGATGAATGCCGCCCTGCCGGCGGTGCAACTCTGCTCACCGTAGGAGTCGGTGAATCGCATGCCCTCGTTGGCGAGGCGGTCGATGTTCGGTGTGCGGTAGCCCATCAGCCCGTCGCTGTAGCAACTGAGGTTGCTGATGCCGATGTCGTCGCCCCAGATCACGAGAATGTTCGGCTTGCCGTTTGGCATGTTGGCTCCTCGCCTCGACAGATGCACCCCGACCCGTTTCCGACCTTAGGCGCTCTGTGACGTGCTCGCCGCGGCTTCGTCCGCCTGTCGCCGGATATTTACGCATTCGTCCAGCGTTGCGGTGGTAAGACCAAAGCCATGAGTGAGCCGACAGTCCGCGAGGCAGTGCGCACCCTGCACCCCGGTTACTTCGCGCTCGTCATGGGCACCGGAATCATGTCCATCGCAATGACTTACCACCGTGCGCATGCGGTTTCGGTGGTGCTGTTGTGGATCGCGGGCATCGCCTACGTGGTTCTGGTGACGCTGACGGTCCTCCGTATCGTCGCCTTCCGCCGGGAGTTCATGGCCGATCTGACCGATCCGAGCCGCGGTTTCGCCATGTTCACGTTCGTGGCCGCGACCTGCGTGGTCGGGACGCGACTGGCCGCTGACGGCCATTACGGCTTGGCGTTCACACTCTTGGCGATCGGCTGGGTCGCCTGGATGGTGCTGGGCTATGTGGTGCCGTGGACGGCGGTTCTCGGTCAAGCCGTCCGGCCAGTGCTGCAGAGTGCCAACGGCACCTGGTTCATCTGGGTGGTGGCCAGCCAGTCCATCGCGGTGCTGGCCGCGGCGTTACAACCCGAAATAGCCGTGGGCCGTTCGGAATTGGCGTTGTTGGCGGTGTTCTCTTGGTCGGTCGGGATATTTCTCTACGGCGCGGCCGGCATCTTCGTGGCTGTCCGGATGCTGGTGTACCCGCTGCTGCCCACCGATCTCACGCCGCCGTACTGGGTGGCGATGGGGGCCACCGCCATCACCGTGGTGGCCGGGGCCCGGATCGTGGAGATGGCGGATGCGCCCATGGTCGCGGCCACGCGCGGCCTGATCGCGGGAACGTCGGTCTTCTTCTGGGCCTTCGGTACCTGGCTCATCCCGCCGCTGATCGCGGCCGGGATCTGGCGCCACTGGGTTCATCGCATTCCGTTGCGCTACGACGCCACCCTGTGGAGTGTGGTCTTCCCGCTCGGCATGTACGGCGTCGGTGGCCACTACCTCGGTCAGGCCGATCAGTTGCCGATCGTGGAGCGCATCGGATACATCGAGAGCTGGATCGCGCTGGCGGTGTGGGCGCTGGTGTTCGTGGCGATGCTCCGCCACCTCGTCCTCACGCTCTGGCTCGATCGCGACGCCACCCCTGGCGTGGACGCCGTATCCGGCGCACCCTTGGAGGTGGAGGGTGATTGACATGTACGACAAGGATCTGACCAACAAGTGGCTCGTCGAGATCGAGTTCTCCGAGGACGAGGTCCACACCCACGCGTCGGCCCGGGCGCAGGTGCGCGACGACACCATGTCCACCACCGGCGACGCCTACCGCAACCCGAAAGACCCCGGCGCACCGATGATCGGTGAGGAGATCGCTGCGGCCCGTGCCCTCATCGCCTTGGGCAGCGATCTCCTGCATGCCGCATCGGCACGCATCGAGCAGTCCACGCACCACCCGGTGCATCTGTACCGCTGAACGGGGCTGCCAGGGTGTCCGCCCGGGTGCGGCACACTCTTCGGCATGTCCGACCACTCTTTGCGCGGGGTCATGTCGGTGACCGCGCCGATCGGCCTGGCGTTCATTCCGCTGGGCATGGCTCTGGGGCTGCTGGTGGTCCACGCGGGCCTGGATTGGTGGTGGGCGCCGGCCTTCGCCGCGGTGATCTACGCCGGCTCCCTGGAATTCCTGATGGTGGGACTGGCGGCAACGGCGGCACCTCTCGGCACGGTCGCATTGACCACGTTCATCGTGAACAGTCGGCACGCGTTCTACGCGCTGTCGTTCCCGTTGGACCGCGTCAAGAGTCCCGTGGGCAAGCTCTACAGCACCTACGCGCTGTCGGATGAGGCGTACGCGGTGGCGGTGAGCCCGGCTGCCGAGCACTGGACAAGTCGGCCGATTCTGATGATGCAGGCCGCGTTGCAGGCGCTCTGGGTCACCGGCGCCGCGCTGGGCGGACTGATCGGTTCGGCACTGCCGGTCGAACGATTGCAGGGGCTGGATTTCGCCCTGACTGCGCTGTTCGTCGTGCTGGCCATCGACGCATACCGGCAGCGGCCCGACCGGCTGACCGCACTGACGGCAGTGGGCTGCGCGGTGGTCGCCTGGCTGCTGGTGCCCGGCCAACTGCTGGTCTGCGCGTTCGCCGGCTTCACGGTGGTGCTGCTGGCCCGACTCGGCGTCGAACGGCGTCGTCATGCCTGACCACGCCGGTCACATCGCGCTGCTGGTGGCTGTCGCGGCCGGCATCACCTGGGCGTTGCGTGCCCTGCCATTCGCGGTTCTCGCGCCGATGCGGCACAGCACCGTGGTGCGTTACCTCAGTACGCACATGCCGCTCGGGGTGATGGCCATGCTGGCGATCTATACCTTGCGGGGCCACACCGACGGCGGCACCCGGCAACTGCTGTGGCTGGGCATCGCGGTGGCGTCGACCGCAGCCCTGCACTGGGTGCGCGGCAGCGCGCTGTTGTCGATCCTGGCCGGTACGACGATCTATGTCGTGCTGATGTCGTTTTGGGCGTGAGAATTTCGTGGAAGCGTGCTCAGCGAGCGGCCGCGGCGGCCGGCTCCTTCTTCGCCGACTCCATCTGGTGGAACATGTCGACGTAGTAGGGCATGCATTCGGCCATCGCCTGTTCGGTGGTGAACAACGGCTCGTAGCCAAGGTCGCGCTTGGCCTTCGCGATGGAGAAGTAGTTGTTGAGGTAAAGCCGTTCCACCGCAAGGGGTTCGATCAACGGCTCGGGCAGGGCGAACTTGAAGTGAAGCCACTGCCAGGCCATCATCACCTTGTGCACCAGGCGTCCTGACACATAGAACGTCGGCAGCGGACGGCCGCATGCCGCCAGGACGGGACGGGCGAACTCGAACATGTTGATGGGCTCGCCGTCGTTGATGAAATAGGCCTGACCGGGTGCGGTGCCGCCGGGGACCAGATGCTGGCCGGCCAGGATGAACCCGTGGATCAGGTTGTGCACGTATGAGTTGTCCAGCTTGATGTTCTTGTTGCCGACCAGCACCTTGACGTGTCCGGCGAGCACGTTCTCGAACACCTTGCGGAACATGGTCTGATCGCCGCGGCCCCAGATGCCGCTGGGCCGGATCGCGCAGGTGAGCATGCCGTGTTCGCCGTTCTGTGCCAGCACGAACTTCTCTGCCACGACCTTGGTTTCGGTGTAGAGGTCGTTGAACCGGGCGGTGTACGGCATGGTCTCGTCGCCGTTGACGATGTCTTGTCCGCCCATGACCACGCTGTTGGAGGCGGTGTAGACGAAGCGCTTGACGCCCGCCTCCTGGGCCGCGTGTACGAGGTTCTTGGTGCCCTCGACGTTGACGGCGAAGCTGCGCTGCCGGTACTCCTCGGTGACCGAGGCGCCGCCCATCAGGTCGATGATGGCCGCGGTGTGGATGACGGTGTCGATGTCCTTGACGGCCGCGGCCACGGTCTGCTTGTCGCAGATGTCGCCCTCGATGACCTCAAGACCGGCGTGATCGGCCAGTGGCGACGGTGCGCGGTCGAAGGAGCGCACCACGTATCCGCGGTCGAGCAGCTCGGTCACCAGATTGGCGCCGACGAAGCCGGAGCCTCCGGTCACCAGGACGCGGCCGAGTTCAGTGGTCAAAGATGCGTCACCCATGACGGGCAGCTTAACTGAAACAGGTTCCAGTTTCGAGCGCGATGCGCAAAAATAGTTGCTGGATCAATCTTCTTCGGCCTCCCGCGCAGCCAGCGCCTGCTCGACGCGCTGGCGTGCTCCCGCTAAGTGCTCTTCGCACCGTTGTGCCAGCTTCTCGCCCCGCTCCCAGAGGTTGAGCGAAGCATCGAGATCGAGGCCACCCTGCTCCAACTGCTGCACGACGGCGATCAGCTCATCGCGGGCCTCTTCATAGCCCAACTCACTAATAGGCTTAATACTCACGATGCTCACACCCTCTACTCATTGCCGTCGCTCACG
The DNA here is from genome assembly GCF_001665625.1 of Mycolicibacterium peregrinum. Classification (GTDB taxonomy): domain Bacteria; phylum Actinomycetota; class Actinomycetes; order Mycobacteriales; family Mycobacteriaceae; genus Mycobacterium; species Mycobacterium peregrinum_B. The sequence goes on from NZ_LZSY01000098.1 coordinate 25,024, forward strand.
TCATTGCCGTCGCTCACGGCTGCACCCTCATTGCCGTCGCTCGCGGCGGTGATCACTCCGTCCGACACCCGGACCCGCAGTCGGGTGCCTTCCGGCGCATCGGCCACTGAACGTAAAACGGTCGGTTCACCCGACGTCGGAACCGTCTGCACCACCGCATACCCGCGGGCCAGGGTGGCTGCCGGGCCGAGCGCGGTCAGCCGTGCAGACAGGTGGCCGATGGTATCGGCCTCCGCGGCGATCAGCCGCGTGATGTCACGTTGGGCGGTGGCCCTGGCCCGCGTGATCTCGTCGGCGCGTGCGGTGAGCGCCGCCAGGGGTTGCGCGAGGACCGGGCGGCTGCGCAGCTGCTCCAGGTGATGCTGTTCGCGGTGCACCCAGTTGCGGAGTGCGCGGGCGCTGCGCCGGTGCAGATCGGTGATCAGCGCCTGTTCGGCGGCGGCGTCGGGAACGATCCGCTTGGCCGCGTCGGTCGGGGTGGCGGCGCGCAGGTCGGCGACGAGATCGGACAGGGGAGCGTCGGGTTCGTGGCCGATCGCGCTGACCACCGGGGTGCGGCAGGCGACGATGGCGCGACACAGCGTCTCGTCGGAGAACGGCAGCAGGTCCTCGACGCTGCCGCCGCCGCGTGCCAGGACGATGACATCGACGTCGGGATCGGCGTCCAGCGCCGCCAGCGCGTCCACGATCTGGGGAACGGCATTGGGTCCCTGGACGATCGTGTTGCGGATCGCGAAACGCACTGCGGGCCAACGGGTGGTGGCGACCGTCGTCACGTCCCGTTCGGCGGCTGACGCGCGTCCGGTGATCAGACCGATGGTGTTGGGCAGGAACGGGATCGGCCGTTTGAGGCGGGGGTCGAACAGTCCTTCGGCCTCCAGCAGCCGACGCAACCGCTCGATCCGGGCCAGCAGCTCACCGATACCGACCGCACGAATCTCGCTGACCCGCAACGAGAATGTGCCGCGACCGGTGTAGAAGTTGGGCTTGCCGCAGATGATCACCTGGGTGCCCTCGGACAGCTTGACCGGTGCATTGCGCACCAGATCGCGCGGGCAGGTCAGGGTCAGGGACATGTCGGCGGCCGGATCCCGCAGCACCATGAAGACGGTTTTGGAGTCCGGGCGGATCTTGAGCTCGGTCAGCTGCCCTTCGACCCACACCGTGCCGAGCCGGTCGATCCACTTGGCGACGCGGGTCGCCACGGCGCGGACCGGCCAGGGGTTTTCCGGTGACTGGCCCGGTTCGGTCACTTCGCGGTCGCGCGGGTGATCCTGTTGGCGAGCAACGTGACGAACGGTGCGCGGGCCCGGCCGGCCTCCTCATAGGCCAGGAGCGCTTCGAGATCGGCCACGCGCAACGAGGTCAACCGGGCGCGAAGCTGCGCCAGCGTCAGCGCGTCGTACCCGAGTTCGGCCGCGATGTCCGGCGCGGCCCCTGCGTCGGCAGCACGTGCGGACTTGCCGTTCGTCCCAGCTGCGGACTCGGGCTCCCCGGTGCTGTACAGCGCGAACCGCCCCTCGGTACGCCGGTCGCCGTCGGTGGCCTCCGCGTCGTCGACCGTCGCGCCGTCGAGGTCGGAGTCGAGATCCTCGTCGAAGGTGGCCCACTCGGGCTGCTCGTCCTTGGGCGGAAACAGTTGTTCGAGCGTTTCGTCGCCCTTGACCACGAGCTCGGCAAGGTTCTGCTGGACGTGCATGACGATGTTGGCCGCCTGGCTGGCCACCGTCATGGGGTAGGTCAGGATGGTTTGGGGCAGCTTGCGAGTTTCCTCGATCGCGGTCGCAGCCGCGCCCACCAGCAGCCGGACCCCGTACGGTGCAGTTCCCATGTGCACAGACTAGCCACAGCCACGGCTGGCTCCCTTGCATTGTCGCCCCGTACCCTGGAGACATGCCGCCGACAATCAACATGGGTATCCCGGGTGCCACGAGCTCGGTGAGGTCGGGCGGCGGTTCGCAAGCCTTTGGCAAGCGCGTCCTGCTGGCCGAACCGCGCGGATACTGCGCGGGTGTGGACCGGGCCGTCGAGACCGTCGAGCGCGCCCTTGAGAAGCACGGCGCACCGGTCTATGTGCGCCACGAGATCGTGCACAACGTGCACGTCGTCGAAACGCTGGCCAAGGCCGGCGCGGTGTTCGTCGACGAGACGGACGAGGTGCCCGAAGGGGCGATCGTGGTGTTCTCGGCGCACGGCGTCGCGCCGACCGTGCACGTCGAGGCTGCCGCCCGCAACCTCAGGACGATCGACGCCACCTGCCCGCTGGTCACCAAGGTGCACAACGAGGCCAAGCGGTTCGCCCGCGACGACTACGACATCCTGCTCGTCGGTCACACCGGTCATGAGGAGGTCGTCGGCACCGCGGGTGAGGCGCCCGACCACGTCCAGGTCGTCGACAATCCGGACGCGGTGGACCAGGTGACGGTGCGTGACCCGAACAAGGTCATCTGGCTGTCGCAGACCACGCTGAGCGTCGACGAGACGATGGAGACGGTGCGCCGGCTCCGCGAGAAGTTCCCGACGCTGCAGGATCCGCCGAGCGACGACATCTGCTACGCGACGCAGAACCGTCAGGTTGCCGTCAAGGCGATGGCGCCCGAATGTGAGCTCGTGATCGTGGTCGGCTCGCGCAACTCGTCGAACTCTGTGCGACTGGTCGAGGTGGCCCTCGGCGCCGGATCCGACGCCGCCCACTTGGTCGACTACGCCGAAGACATCGACCCGGCCTGGTTGGAGGGCGTCACCACGGTGGGCGTCACCTCCGGGGCATCGGTTCCCGAGGTGCTCGTGCGCGGTGTGCTCGAGCGGCTTGCCGAATACGGTTACGGCACTGTGCAGCCCGTGACCACCGCCAACGAGACGTTGGTGTTCGCCTTGCCGCGTGAGATCCGCCCGCCGCGCGCCTGACCCACATGCCTGATTCCGGGCAACCGGGGTGACGGCTGAACCGCCTTCAGTCGTCGTACTCCCAGGAGTGACGTCCCCGGGGCGTCGAACCCTTGGTCGAGCGCGGTCGCGTCCGGTGCCCCACGCGGTGATCCTCGTCGTCGGCACCGCGGTACCGCACCCGTGACACCGGGTGGTGCGTCGAACGGCCTGAACCGTTGGACTGGTTCGGTTGCTCGAATGATTCCTCGAACGGCTGATAGTCGTCGAATCGGCGACGCTGCCGCTGTGGGCGCTCACGCGGGGCCTCGAATGCGCCGGCCTCGCGCCGCTCGGGCGGTGGCTGCTTGCGCGGTTCGCGCGGCTGGCTGCGTACCCGCCGGCGCGGCTCGCCTGCCCCGGGCTCGGCCGAGCGCGGCGGCCTGGGCCGCCGTGGCCGCTCGGGAATGGCGCCGTCGAGTTCGTTGCCGAGATCGCCGGTGGCCGTGCGGTCGGGGCGGGGGCGAGGCGGGGCGGTGCGTTTGGTCGGCCTGCGTTCGCCCCGGGGACGCCCGGCGCCTGCTCCGGCCGCCGCTGCCACCCCAGCGCCGGATTCGGCACCGGCGGGACGTCGCCGTGTCGGTCGTTCAGAGGGACGACGCCGCGGCGGGATATCCGAGGCGGGGTCGTGCTCGGCGGTCCGGTCCCGGCGCGGGGACGCCGTGGCGGGTTTGCGGAGAACCAGCCCGGAAAGTTTCGTTGTGACAGATGACACAATTCCCGCGACGGGCGATGCCGCAGCTGTTTTCGCCGTCCCGGAGCCGGCCGCTTCGTCCACGCCGGTGTCCTTGCGCGATGTCAGGCCGACGTACCACCGGCCGAGGCCGATCAGCAGCACTGTGGCCGAGAGGAACAGCATCAGCGGGAAGCGTTCGATCAGGGGATATCCGCAGTTGATGGCCAGGTCTTTGACGCCCTGCAGCTCGCCCCCGTGGAACAGGAAATAGGACCCGGGTACGGCGACGAACAGGATCAGCGGGGGCTGGATCACCGCGGTGAACAGCCCGGCCTGCTGGACGGCCAGAACGGCCAGGATGCAACCGAGGGAATAGCAGATCGCGAACACCGAACTGAGCTCTCGATTGCCTGCACCGGCATCGAAGGCAAAGCCGATCGCGGTAGCCGTGACCGCCAAAAGGACAGCTCCCCACCACGGCACACCGGCGAATCGCGGGTGCACAGAGCGATGGTCAGCCGGCACTGCCGACTGTGCGCGCTGTCCTGACACACGTTGACCGTACCGGCTCTGTCTGGCCGCGTGCTGCCAGCTCGCGCTGGCGTGCCGGTCACACGGGCCTAGACTCTCTTCTCTGTGAGCCTGAACCTGGGAATCGTCGGTTTGCCGAACGTCGGAAAGTCGACTCTGTTCAATGCCCTGACGCGTAACGACGTGTTGGCGGCCAACTACCCGTTTGCGACCATCGAGCCCAATGAGGGCGTGGTGCCGTTGCCCGATCCCCGGCTCGACAAGCTCGCCGAGATCTTCGGCTCGGAGAAGACCGTGCCGGCGCCGGTGACGTTCGTGGACATCGCCGGGATCGTCAAGGGCGCGTCCGAAGGTGCGGGTCTCGGTAACAAGTTTCTCGCCAACATCCGTGAGTGCGATGCCATCTGTCAGGTGGTGCGGGTGTTCGCCGACGACGACGTGGTGCACGTCGACGGGCGGGTGGACCCGCGGTCGGACATCGAGGTGATCGAGACCGAGCTGATCCTGGCCGACATGCAGACGCTGGAGAAGGCGGTGCCGCGCCTCGAGAAGGAAGCCCGCAACAACAAGGAACGCAAGCCGGTGCTGGACGCGGCGGTCGCGGCGCAGGCCGTGTTCGACGACGGCAAGACTCTTTTTTCCGTGTCCTCGTCGGCCCAGGACTGGTCGATTCTTCGCGAGCTGAACCTGATGACCACCAAGCCGTTCCTGTATGTGTTCAACGCCGACGAGTCGGTGCTCACCGACGAGGCGAAGCAGGCCGAGCTGCGGGCGCTGGTGGCCCCGGCCGACGCGGTGTTCCTGGACGCCAAGATCGAATCGGAGCTGATCGAGCTCGACGACGAGTCCGCCCAAGAGCTGCTGGAGTCGATCGGGCAGACCGAGCGTGGCCTGGACGCGTTGGCCCGCGCCGGTTTCCACACCCTGCGACTGCAGACCTATCTGACGGCGGGGCCGAAGGAGTCGCGCGCCTGGACCATCCACCAGGGCGACACCGCGCCCAAGGCAGCCGGCGTGATCCACACCGACTTCGAGAAGGGCTTCATCAAGGCTGAGGTGGTCTCGTTCGACGATCTCGTCGAGGCCGGGTCGATGGCCGCGGCCAAGGCCGCCGGCAAGGTCCGCATGGAAGGCAAGGACTACGTGATGGCCGACGGGGACGTGGTGGAGTTCCGCTTCAACGTCTAGTGCCGCTGACTCTGCGGCTATGGCGACGTGCTCTCGAAGTTTTGCGCCCTGACCGCAGAGTCAACGATGAGCAGGAGCGTCAGTCGTGCCACACGTCCCAGCAATCGTGCGGCCGGCGATCAAGTGCCAAGCCCGGCGCCGGCGAATGTTGATTGGTGAGATAACAGGCTGGAGTTCCCCTTGAACGGGTGATGCGCGGGATCAGCCGATGGATTCGACCCATCGAGTGCGGGATGGACCGGGGCTGAATGGATCGCCGAAATACTGGGTCTCGCGGACTACTTCGCCGTCCATGAATTCCATGATGCTCACCACGTAGGACGGCTGCCCGTCGTAGGTCAGGACCAGTTCGCTGATCCACAGATCACCGCCGCCGAGGATCCGGCGGACAGTGAAACGTTTCGCGTTCGGCTGAGCTTCACGCGAAGCCCGAATGCCGTCGCGGCCGCGGATTCGCTCACCTGATTGGGGATATTCGAGAACTGCGTCGGCCCGATAGATCCGATGTTCAGTGTCGAAATCGTTCACATCGGACGACGCCCAGTGCTCCTCAAGTGCGGTACGTACATCGTCGTCTGCCATGGCAACGACGTTATAGGGACGGGGTGGGCACCTATGTTGATCGGAGTACATTGACGGTTGTGAGTGGGGACTGGCGAGTCGATCGGGTCGATGAGATCCGATCGCTGATCAAGCAAGCCGAACCCGACGTCGTCGAGGAGATCAAGTGGCGCAAGCCCTCGAATCCTGATGGTGTGCCTGCGTTTTCGCTCGACGGCCTGATCTGCACACTGGAGATGTACAAGGGTAAAGTCAAGGTGAATTTCGCCAAAGGCTCGTCGGTGAACGACCCCGACCATTTGTTCAATGCGAGCCTCGAGGCGCCAGTCGGACGTTCCATCGATCTGCGCGAAGATGACGAGATGGATGCGGACGCATTCAAAGCGCTGATTCAAGAGGCAGTCAGAGTAAACCGCAGGTAGTGCGCTGAGACGATCAGTCCGCTACGTGGTTCTCGAAGTATTGGACCAAGCAGAACTCATGACCTTCGGGATCCAGCATGTTCAGCACCACCCCCTCGTCGTAGTCGTGTCGGAAGCCGGAGAAGCGTCCACCCAGCTCCTCGACCTGACGACGTCCGGTGGCGATGTCATCGACCTCGACGTCCAGGTGGATGCGCACCTTTCCGGCTTTCGGTTCAGCTACACGCTGGAAGGTAAGGCGGGGAAGCCGTCCCGCGCGTGAGCCCACAGTCGCCCAGGCCGGATCATCGCCGTGTTCGCTCGACGCGGGAATGCCGAGCACGGCGGCCCAAAAGATCGACATCCGAATGGGATCGGCGCAATCGATGGTTACTCCGGACCAACGGTTGGCCATCGTGTCTCCCGGTGTTCTCGGCACGGAATGCCGCGTTAGCGTTCGGTCGTACCTAGTTGATGATCTCGCCGCGGCCCTCGGCGTGGATCGCGGACAGCCGTTCCCGCCACATCTGCAGAGCCTCGGGTGTCAGTCGCGTCCAGTCGGTGATCTCGCCGACGATGCGGAGCGGCTCCCTGGTCCGGTAGGACCGGGTGGGGTTGCCAGGGAACTTCTTGTCGGTGACGTTGGGATCGTTCTCGAACTCCCCGGTCGGTTCCACGGCATAGACCCGCGGAATCCCGTCGCCCGCGGCGAGTTCGGCAGCGAGGCCTGCGCCGTCGCGCAACGCGGTGAAGTAGATGTGGTTCATCACGATTTCGGGCCGGTAGTTGGAACGGAAACCGGCGGTGAGGTGATCGCCCACCCGCAGGTCGGCCTTGGTGCCGTGAAAGAACGGCCCGTCATCCGAAACCTCGTCCATCTCGACAGGTTACAAACAAGCCAGGGATGCCGAACGCTCTTCACATTCGGGGTTCGGCCGGCGGATCGAACGCGGCTGCGCGTGCATGGTGAACCGCGGTGACGATGGCCGCGGTCGCGGCCTCCACTCCCGCCGCAGTGTCGACGCGAAGAATCGCGTGGCCCCACGGCTCATAGGTCCGGTCCTCGACCTGTTGCCACGTCGGCACGGTCAATCCATCGATGTCTGAGGCCCGGGCTTCGACGCGTTTGCGGTGCAGGTTCTGATCACTGCAGGTCACCTCGACGTCGACGAGTGTGGCTCGCGCGGTCCGTGCGGCCTCAGCCCAGGCTTGTCTCGTGATGCCGAGCGGATTCACGCTGTCGGCCACGACGTCATGCCCAGCGCACAGGAAATCGGAGGCAATCGCATTGGCGATCCGATAGCCGGCATCGGGGACAGCCTCCCAGCCGCCGGCCCGGTCGATGAATCCCGATGCCGTCATGGCCGCTTCGATCGTGTCGAGTCGTACATGTACTGCACCGATTTCAGCGCTCACGTGCCGTGCCACGGTGGTCTTGCCGACGCCAGGAAGCCCCGACAGCACGACGAGGACCGGGGTGGTCTTCTCGGCGGTCACGGCATTCGATGTTACGTCCGGTTGTCGGAGTGCATGTCTAGCATGCTGCGGTACCGGCCGCCGAGCACGCCGGCGCAGTGACCGCAAATCCCCAGGAGTTGTTGACATGAAATTTCTTTCGACCCGCATCATCACGGCCGACGTCCAGCGGCTCGCATCGTTCTACGAGATGGTCACGGGGGTCAGCGCGGTATGGGGCAACGAACTCTTTGCCGAGATTCCGACGCCGGTGGGCACGTTGGCGATCGGCAGCGACAAGACCGTTCCACTGTTCGGGCCAGGATCTGCAGAGCCCGCGGCAAACCGAAGTGCGATCATCGAATTCATAGTCGACGACGTGGACGCCGAGTACGGGCGGTTGGCCGGACAGTTGGACGACGTCGTCACCGAGCCCACCACGATGCCGTGGGGTAACCGCGCGCTGATGTTCCGGGATCCCGACGGCAACCTCATCAACCTGTTCACGCCGGTCACCGAGGCTGCTCGGGCCAAATTCGGGCTGTGACTCGGGGATGCCGACGTAGCATTTCGAGGTGAGCTTCGAGGTTCCGCCGGACGCCTATGCGCGATTCATGGGCCGGTACGCCGAGCCTCTTGCGAAGGTCTTTGCGGCGTTTTCCGAGGTGAACGCCGGCGACAACGTACTCGACGTCGGTTGTGGGCCGGGTGCACTGACGGCGCATCTGCTGTCGGTCGGAGCCCGGGTCTCGGCAATCGATCCGTCACCGCCGTTCGTCGACGCGATCCGTGCGCGCTACCCGGAGGTCGACGTGCGCCAGGGCACGGCAGAGGAATTGCCCTATGGCGCGGCTGCCTTCGATGCCGCCCTCGCCCAGTTGGTGGTGCACTTCATGACGGATCCGGTGGTCGGCATCGGGCAGATGGCCCGCGTCACGCGGCGTGGCGGAATCGTCGCAGCATGCGTGTGGGACGGGCCGACCGGCGCACTGGCACCATTCTGGGAGGCCGTTCACCTGATCGAACCTGACGCCGAGGACGAAGCGCTACTTTCCGGTGCTCACCGAGGGCAGCTGACCGAGATATTCGAGGCCGCCGGACTGCGTGACGTGCAAGAGCGTCCGATTGCCGCCGATGTGGTGCATCCGACGTTCGAGGAGTGGTGGGAGCCATACACATTCGGTGTCGGCCCGGCTGGTGACTATGTTCAGAGCCTCGACGACGCCGATCGTGCCCGACTCGAATCGGTGGCGCGCGAACATCTCGGCAGTGGCCCCTTCACGGTTACCGCCACCGCGTGGGCCGCGCGCGGGACGGTCTGACCGGAACCGGTGACGCTCTAGCGGTCAGAACAGCTTGCGCGCCAGCTTCCAGGCCCGGTCGCTGTAGGGGGGGTACAGCATCTTGGACAGGTCAGGCCGGGTGGGTTTGGTGAGCACCGTCTTGGAATGGCTGAACTCCTGGAAGCCCCATCGCCCGTGGTAGGCGCCCATCCCGGAGTTGCCGACGCCACCGAACGGCAGCCGGGTGGTCGATGCCTGGAATGCCACGTGGTTGATCAGCATTCCGCCTGCCGACACCTCGGACACCACGCGATTGCGGACCGCGCGGGATCGGCTGAAGAGGTACGCGGCAAGCGGTTTCGGGCGGGAGTTCACGAAATCGATGGCATCGTCAAGGGAATCGACGGTCACCACCGGCAGGATCGGCCCGAAGATCTCCTCGGTCATCAGCGGTTCTGAAGGGGAGGGATCGAGGATCACGGTCGGCTCGACGGTGAGTGATGAGCGGTCGAGCCCGCCTCCGAAAGCGATCTCCCCGCGCGTTTCGATCAGGTACTCACTCAGTCGCTCAAGGTGGTCGAGGTTCAAGACGCGCATGCCTTTTGGCTGGTCCACCCGCTGACGAACCCAGGCATCGCACAGCCCGTCGACGAATCGCTCGGCGACGTCGCGGTGAGCGAGCACATAGTCAGGGGCGACGCATACCTGGCCGGAGTTGATGAGCTTGGTCCACGCGACCCGGGAGGCTGCGACATCGACGTCGCAGTCGTCGGCGAGGATCACCGGGCTCTTGCCGCTCAATTCCAGAGTGACGGGTGTCAGATGTCGCGCTGCCGCCGCGAGAATCTTGCGGCCGGTCTCGGCGCCACCGGTGAACAAGATGCGGTCGAATTCCTGTTTGAGCAACAGCTCGCTGGTCGAGCGTGCGCCTTCGACCACGGCGATGGCATCGTGATCGAGATAGCGCGGAACAAGCTCGGCCAGCAGTTGTGATGTTCGTGGTGCGAACTCAGAAGGCTTGATCAGCACGGTGTTTCCCGCCGAAATGGCGCCGATGGCGGGCCCGAGCGTCAGAAGGTAGGGCAGGTTCCAAGTCCCGATGATCAGGACGGTTCCGTAGGGTTCGTACTCGACCCAGCCCCGTCCCGGCAACTGGGGCAACTCGAGCATCCTCCGGTCGCGGCGCATCCAACGCTTGACATGCTTTGCGGCGTAACGGGCTTCGGCCACCGTGCCCGCAATATCGGTCAACCAGGATTCGAAGGGCGCGCGGCCGAGATCTGCCGACAGCGCATCGATGATCTCCGTCTCGTTGTCGGTCATCATCTGTGCGAGTCGGTTCAGCTGGTCTGATCGCCATTGCGCCGATCGCGTCCGGCCGCTGTCGAAGGTGGCCCGCAGGGTCTTGATGATTCGACTGATGTAGACCTCGGTCGCCTCGTCATCGACCGCTGCGCCGTTGCCGTTCCTGGATGTTGTTCCCGTCATCGCTGCCCCCGGTGAGTGAATATATATTCACATAATTTCTCGACAGTGTGTTCTATTTCCACTATCAGACCTGATAGAGACCCGTATCTATCAAGAATGAACATTAACATAATGCCGCGTGCGGGGGAACCGTGTGCAGGCTGGGCACCACTCTTGACCGATTGATCCGGGCAGGCTCGTTGATCCGAGGAATCGACTACCCGTCGGACCATGTCGGTCTCAGTCGACGATTACCGAGACTTCGTCACCCAGTCGGTAGCCCGCGGCCAGGGGCAATTGATCGCCGCTCCAGAACGAGCCGGGATCGAACCAGTTGTAATGCTTCTCGGTGGTCAGCAGGCCCATCTCCTCGTAGGTGATGGCCACGGTTTCGGCGCAGTAGGCGGTCTCCAGCCCGACCTGGCGGCCGCGCGCCTTCTTGCGGTCGGCTGACTCGCGAACCTTCTTGTGCACAAAGGGAATTCCGCGGGTGAAGTCGCTGACGATCGGTACCCGCCCGCGCAGCCAGCGTCCGGTCAGTCGCGCGGTGGTGGGGAAGGCGGTGCCGTTCATCCGGGCGATCACCTTGAGCAGCTGGTCTTCCTGCTCGCGCGACGCGAAGGGGGTGAGCTGACGCAACCAGCAGCGTTGCCCGTAGCTGTGCGCCCATCGTTCGACGACTTCGCGGGCATCGTTGAGTTGCACCCCGCGGTGGTTGGTGCCGGTCCATACGTCGAGCATCTTGTCGCCGAGTTCGGCGTGCCAGATCAGCGGAGGCAGGTCATCGATGGCCACCGTCATCCCGACGTGGTTGACCGGGCTGTTGGTGAGGGTCTGGATCGCCCGGTCTGGTCCGGAGCCGCCGCGGAACAGCCAGATGTCACCGGTCCGGGTCTCCTCGAGCGCCTTGGTCAACGACACGGTGTTCGCTTTCACAAGCGCAGCTTATGCACACTGGGTGCATGCGAAGCATGTGGAAGTGGGTGGGACTGGCCGGTGTCGCCGGGGTCGTGGCGGGCGGCGTCATGGTGGCGCGTGATCAGCGCCGCCGAAATGCCTACACCCCGCAGGATATTCGCAAGCGTCTGCACCAGCGATTGGCCGAGGCCGAGCACGGCGAGCCGAAGCGCTGAGTCCTACTGCATCAACTCGGCAATGTCGGTAGGGATCGGTGCGACCGGCTCGCGGCGCACGCCGTGGTGCGGTGACCACACCAGGTTCACCTGCAGCGCCGGGTCGAGATCGGGGTAGTCGGAACGGATGTGACAGCCCCGGGTCTCGCGTCGTTCCAGCGCGCACTCGAGCGTGGCACGGGCAGAAAGCACTGCAGACCGGAGGTCGAAGGCGTGTGCCAGGTCCGCGAAGCCGCTGATGTCGGTGTGCACACCCACGTCGGCCATGCGCGCCTCGATCTCCCCGAGCGCTGCCAATCCGGAGAGCAGGCCGGCCTCGTCTCGGACCACTCCGGCGTGCTCGGTCATCAGGTTGCGCACCGCACGCTGCAACCCGCGGATGTTCTCGCTGCCATCGGCGGCCAGCAGTCGGTCGACTCGCGCCTCAGCTTCACGGACCGCCGCCAGTGACCGACGCTGGGCGGTGAGCCGCGCCGAGTAGTCGGCTGCGGCTTGCCCGGTCAGCCGGCCGTAGACCATCACCGCGATCAAGGAGTTTCCGTCCAGCAGGCCTGCGCCGTGCAAGCCGGTGGTGGCTTCGCCGGTGACGAACAGCCCGTCGATCTCGGTGCCGTGATCCTGGGGCCGGTCAGCGATCCCGCCCAACGAGTAGTGCGCGGTCGGGGCCACCTCGATCGGGTCCCGGGTGACGTCGCGCCCCTGGAGCTCCAACACGGTCTGGTAGACCTGCGGCAGTCGGGTCATGACCTTCTCGGCAGGCAGATGCGACAGGTCCAGCCAGACCCCGCCGGGCCGGGTGCCGCGCCCCGCCTTGATCTCGGCGTAGGACGCCATCGCGACCCGGTCCCGACCGGCGCGCTCCAGGTGCTCGGGGTCGTAGCGGGTCATGAACCGTTCGCCGACGGTGTTCAGTAGTAAACCGCCCTCTTCGCACACCGAATCGCTGATCAGCGTCCCTGCCACGTTCTCGGGACCGAGTAAGCCGAACGGCCGGAACTGCACCAGCTCGGCGTCTCGCAACCGGGCGCCCGCCTCGACGGCGAGGCGAAACGAGTCGCCGGTGTTCTCGTCCCGGCGGGCCGATGTCCGGCGCCAGATCCGGGTGTGGCCACCTGTCGCCAGGACGACCGCGTCGGCGTGCACGAGATACCGTGCGCCGTCGACGAGATCGAAGCCGTAGGCGCCGAAGACCGCTCCGTCGTTCACCAGGATCTGAGTCACATAAACCGTCGGGAGGATCGGGATCCCGAGCCGGACTGCGTGTTCGCGCAGGACGCGTTGCACCTCGCCGGCGTCGGCCTTGCGCCGGTACGGATGGGTCCCGGCGGTCCGGCCTGCGTCGGGTCGCTCGACGCGCATGCCGAAGCGCTCCAGGTCATGGATGCCTTGGGTGGCGCCCTGGGCGACCCGCTGCACGGTGCGAGGATCGGCCAGTAGGCGGCTTTCCAGCAGAGTGTCGGCCGCGTGTTGTTCCCAGCCGTCGGCGGTGTCCAGCGCCGCGTTGATCCCACTGAGGGTCAGACCGGTGTGATCGTCATCCGGTGTGTGCTTGCCCACTGCCGTGACCGCCACCCCGGCCTCGGCGAGTTCGATGGCCACTCGCAACCCGGCGGCCCCGACCCCCACCACCAGGACAGACGTGGCGAGCTGATGTTCGCGGGGTGACATGGAATCTCCTGGGGCAGACGGCCGGTTATAAGTACCGACCGGGCGGCGTCACGGTTTGTGACAATCCCGGTAGATTTCTCGCCAGCCGTGCACACCCGTGCCGCCCAGCCCTGCCAGGAGCCGTACGCATGAGTGCCAGCCCGTTGCCCAACCTGGTTGGCAGGCAACGCGAGTGCACCCAGCTGACCGACCTGCTCAGCGGTCTGCGCCGCGGTGAGTCCGGGGTAGCGGTGATCCGGGGCGAGGCCGGTATCGGGAAATCGGTGCTTTTGGAGTACGTGGCCGCTCAGGCCGCGGGGATGACCGTGACCACCGCCCGCGGGATCGAGGCGGACATGGAGCTGGCCTATGCCGGCCTGCACCAACTCTGCGCACCGTTTCTCAGCACGATAGATGCGCTGCCCGAGCCGCAGCGGGATGCGCTGCGGGTCGCCTTCGGATTGGCGGCGGGGGACCCGCCGGATCGGTTCCTGGTCGGCTTGGCGGTGTTGACCCTGCTCACCCGGGCCTCGGAGGCCAAGCCCGTACTGGTCATCGTGGACGACGCCCAGTGGCTGGATCAGGTGTCGGTGCTGACGTTGGAGTTCGTGGCACGCCGGCTGCTGGCCGAGGCGGTCGCGATGGTGTACTCCGTGCGCGATCCGGAGGGCCACGCGGTGCTCAGGGATCTACCCGAGCTGCGGCTCGGCGGGCTGGATCCAGCGGCGGCGAGCGAGCTGTTGGAGGGCGCCGTGGAGGGGCGGCTGGAGGAGCGGGTACGGGATCGGCTGGTAGCCGAGACCTCCGGCAATCCGCTGGCACTGCTCGAGCTCTACCGCGGCCGCAGTGCCGCCGAGCTCGCCTACGGCGTCGAGACGGGGACTGCGACAATTCGTGAATCGGTGTCGAGCCGCGTCGAACAGGACTTCGCCGACCGCATCCAGATGCTGCCTGCGCAGACCCGAACGCTGCTGTTGATCGCGGCAGCAGAGCCGATCGGGGAGGCGCGGCTACTGGTGCGCGCGGCGGACGCGATGAACATCGCGCCCGATGCCGCGCCCGCGAAGGCGGCCGGTCTGATCGAATTCGGTGAGTCCGTCCGGTTCCGCCACCCACTGGTGCGCTCGGCGGTGTACCGGCAGGCCGATCCCGAGCAGCGCCGGGCCGTGCACCGGGCGCTGGCGGCCGTCACCGACCCGGTACTCGATCCGGACCGGTGTGCCTGGCACGCGGCAGAGGCGGCCGACGGGCCCGACGAGGAGGTCGCGGCGGGTTTGGACCACGCGGCAGGCCGGGCGCGGCAGCGCGGTGGCATGGCGGCCGAGGCGGTTCTGCTGGAACGCGCCACTGAGTTGACCCCGGACCTCTGGCAGCGCGGGCGACGGGCGCTCGCCGCCGCCGAGGCCCATTTCTCGGCCGCCTCCCCGGATCGTGCCACCGAGTTGGCGACCATGGCCAGCTTGTGCCCACTCGACCCGCTGGACCAGGCCCGGCTGGCGCGTCTGCGGGCCCGAATCCTGTTCGGCCGCAGTCGTAGTGACGAAGCTGCGCCGTTGCTGCTCGACGCCGCCGCGCAATTCGCGGCCGCCGGCTCACCGCTGGCCCGCGAGACGTACCTGGAGGCGATCAGCGCAACGGTCTTCGCCGGCCGGGTCCACGGCGCGGCCGGTGCCAAGGCCGCGGCAGTCGCCGCCCGGGCTTCCGGCGCTCCGCCGTCGAACTCCGCGGCCGCGGACCTGTTGCTCGACGGTGTTGCCACCCTGTTGGCCGACGGTTATGAGACCGGCGTGCCTGCGTTGCGCCGGGCCTTCGAGCCCTTCGCGCAGGAGGAACTGCACAGCCGCGAGGCGACGATGCGATGGCTGCTTCTGGTGCCGGTCGCGCTGGAATCGTTCATCCACTACGGGTGGGATCTGCCCGCGTGGGACTCCTTCGCCACCCGTGCCGTGCGGCTCGCGCGTGACATCGGTGCGCTCGGGGTCTTGCCGCCGGCGCTGATCTACCTGGGCGGCGTCTACATCCACCATGGCGACTTCGCCACGGCGGCCCGCATGATCGACGAGGCCGACGCGATCTCCGCGGCGACCGGACAAACCCCTCACGCCTATGCCTCGCTGGTGCTGGCCGCGTGGCGCGGTGAGGAAGAGGGCGCCGCGGGCCCGATCGCCGAGGCCAAAGCCCGTGCTGCCCAACACGGCGAGGTCTCCCTGCTAGGGGTCGCCGGCTACATCCAGGGATTGCTCTACAACGGCCTGGCCCGATACGACGAGGCACTCGCGGTCGCCCAGGCGGGCATCGAGCACGACGGCTACAACTTCACCGGCTTGTCGTTGGTCGAGCATGTCGAAGCTGCGGTGCGGTGCGGTGAGCTCGAGGCGGCTCGGTCATCGCTGGACCGTATGGTCGAACTGACCCGCGCGGCCGGTTCCGGCTGGGCCCGCGGCATCAGCGCGCGCAGCCGCGCCCTGCTCACCGACGGTGACGAGGCGGACGCGCTGTACCGCACGGCCATCGAGGAACTTGCCCGCGACCGCGTGGTGGTCGAGGTGGCACGCACCCACCTGCTGTACGGCGAATGGTTGCGCCGGAACCGTCGGCGGGCACTGGCGCGGGAGCACCTCCGCACCGCACACCAGATGTTCGATGGCATGGGAGCCACGGCGTTCGCCGAACGGGCGCGCCGCGAACTGCTGGCCACCGGTGAGCACGTGCGAAGCCGGGAAACCGGGCCGACGACCAGTCTGACCCCGCAGGAGGCACAGATCGCCGCGTTGGCCGCCGCTGGAATGACCAACCCGAAGATCGGCGCGGAACTCTTCCTCAGCCCACACACCGTGGAATGGCACCTGCGCAAGGTGTACGCGAAGCTCGGCATCAGCTCCCGCCGCGAGCTGCCGGGTGCCCTGGCACCGTCGGCCTAGCCCCGGTACGTAGCCGGCCCGCGTAGTCCGTGGTGCACACCCCACGGACTCGACCACGCAGTTCCGTGGCGCGACGGAGGCCCCGTGGCATCCAAGGTGGAGGTATGTCGACACCGGATGAACTGGACCTGGCTCTCGACATCTTTCTCACACATCGCACGCGGCTGTTCGGTATCGCCTACCGAGTCACCGGCGAGGTGTGCGGTGCCGAAGACCTGGTCCAGGAGGCCTGGCTGCGGTGGCAGCGCACCGATCGCACGATCGTGGAAAACCCGGCCGCATTTCTGACCACCACCACGACCAACCTCGCGATCAACGTCATCCAGTCGGCCCGGTACCGCCACGAGGCACCGACCGCGTCGCCGTTGGACTACCTGATCGACACCGTCGACGACGAGCCCGTGTCGCGGACCGAACAGACTGCTCTGGTCGAGGAGCTGGTTGCCCTGCTGATGGCGAGGTTGACGCCGGCGGAGCTGGCCGCCTACGTGCTGCGCAAAGGCTTTGAATACGCCTACGTCGACATCGCAGCGCTCCTGCGGACGAGTGTGGCGAACACGCGGCAACTGGTCCGCCGGGCCCAGACCCGGCTCGTTACCGGTGAGCGTGCTTCAGCGGTCCTGATCGCCACGCACCGCCGGCTTGCCAACGCGTTCTTGCGGGCCGCGCGCACCGGCGACCGCCGAGATCTGGAGCGGCTCCTCACCGGCGAGTACGCCGGCTCACGGGCCGCATGAGGGCCGAAACCTCAGGCCGGTTGGCCTGGACCGTCGAGACACCTCGCGTCGAGGAGATGGAGCGGCTCGACGGAACCCGGGGACGGCTTGTCGGCCGGCGATGGGAGCGCACCACTCTCGACGACATGGTCACGGCGGTGGCGGGCGGTCGCAGTGCAGCACTGGTGCTGCGGGGCGAGGCAGGTATCGGCAAAACCGCGTTGCTCGACTACGTGGGCGACCATGCGCCCGGTTGCCAGGTGGTGCGCATCGCGGGGATCGAGGCGGAGGCGGAGCTGGCTTTCGGCGGGCTGCACCGGCTGTGCGAGCCGTTTCGGGAACATTTCGACCGGCTGCCTGTCCCACAGCGGTCGGCGCTCGAAACGGCGTTCGGGCTCAGCGCGGGCACTCCCGCGGACCGGTTCCTCGTCGGCCTGGCAGTCCTGAGCCTGTTGGCGGAGGCGGCGGCGCGGCAACCCGTGGTGTGTCTGATCGACGATGCGCAATGGTTGG
Source organism: Mycolicibacterium peregrinum (assembly GCF_001665625.1). Lineage (GTDB taxonomy): Bacteria > Actinomycetota > Actinomycetes > Mycobacteriales > Mycobacteriaceae > Mycobacterium > Mycobacterium peregrinum_B. The sequence goes on from NZ_LZSY01000098.1 coordinate 42,441, forward strand.
ATCGGATTTCCGCTCAGATCTTGTCGTTCGTCGGTCGCCGGCTGCTGGCCGAGCGGGTGGTCCTGCTCTTCGCGGTACGTGAGCCCGTCGTGGGGGATGCCCTGACGGATCTACTCGCGCTGCGGATCGAGGGCCTGGGCGATCACGACGCCCGGACTCTGCTGGCACGGGGCTGCCCGGGCCGCGTCGACGACCGGGTGCTCGATCGTATTCTGGCCGAGTCCCAGGGGAATCCGCTTGCACTCCTGGAACTTCCACGTGAGGTGACTGCTGCGCAGCTGGCCGTGGCTGCCGGCGGGCTCGACGACCATTCGCTGGCCGGCCAGATCGAGCAGGGCTTCCGGCGCCGCCTTGGTTCGTTGTCATCCGAGGCCCAGCTTCTGGTGTTGCTCGCCGCGGCTGATCCGGTGGGAGATGTGGCGCTGCTGCGGCGCGCGGCCACACAGTTGGATATCGACATCGTCGCCGCGGGCGCCGAAGCACAGGCCGGGGACCTGCTCACGGTCGGCACCATGGTCCGATTCCGGCATCCACTGGTCCGTTCGGCGGCCTACCGTTCGGCGACGACATCGCAGCGGCGGCATGTGCACCGGGCGTTGGCGGAGGCGACCGACCCCGAACACGATCCCGATCGACGCACGTGGCACTTGGCAAGTGCCGCAGGGCACCCGGATGAGGAGGTGGCCTCCGCACTCGAGCTGGCCGCCGCCCGCGCCCGCGCCCGCGGGGGTGCTGCCGCGGCGGCGGCATTCCTCGACCGGGCCGCAGAGCTGACCCCTGATCCGCATCGACGTGGCTCCCGCGCGTTGGCCGCTGCGCAGGCCAAGAGCGAAGCAGGTGAGTTCGGCGAGGCTCTCGAACTGCTCGACGACCTCGCGACGCTGCCGTTGAACAAGCGTGAGCATGCCCTGGCCGAACTGGTGCGCGGACGAAGTCTCTTCGCCTTCCGCAGTGCCAGCGCGGGCCTGCCCTCACTGCTCGCTGCTGCCAAACAACTTGAGCCAGTTGACCGCGGTCTCGCGACCGAGACCTACCGCGACGCGTTCTACGCCGCCCTCACCGCCGGCAGATTGCCTGACGAGGTCGGCGTGGAGCAGGTGGCGGCTGCGATCCTGGCGATGCGGCGGCCCACGGACCCGGCTTGCTCAGATCTGCTCCTGGAAGGCGTTTCCCGGATCACGGTTGCGGGTTACGCACAGGGGGCGCCGCTGGTTCATCGTGCCCTCGCGGCCTATCGAACGGGCGAGTTCTCCCCAGCGGACAGGCTGGGCTGGCTGCCCTTGGCGTGCCGATTGGCGCACAACACTTGGGAATTCGACGCCTGGTCCACGCTGTCGGCCAGGCTGGTCGAGCTTGCTGTGGACGCCGGCGCACTTGCCGTCCTGCCGTCGGCGCTGCTGCTGCGGCTGTCGAACCGCGTCTATGCAGGTGACCTGGCGGCCTCCGACGCGCTGGTCGCTCAGGCGGCAACGTTGGGCGAGGTCACCGGAAGCAGCTTTTTCGCGCACTACGGCGCCGTGGTCGTCGAACCGTGGCGCGGTGACGAGACACGCACGCGGCAGGCCATCGACCTGATCACCTCCGACCCGTTGCTGCGCGGCGAGGGAAAGACGCTGACGGCGACGGAATGGGCGGCCGCGGTGCTGTACAACGGGCTCGGCCGGTATGACGAGGCCCTCGCTGCGGCCCGACGCGGGTCCGCCTACCCGCAGGAGCTTGGACTCTCAACCTGGTCGATGGTCGAGTTGGTCGAGGCGGCAGCAAGATTGGACCGTCCGGCCGAGGCGGCCGAAGCGGTACGACACATCGAAGACATGGCTGCGGTGAGTGGTACCGATTGGGTGCGCGGCACAGCGGCCTATGTCAGCGCGCTGGTGGCAGACGGCCCGGTCGCCGAGCAACGCTATCGCGATGCGATCGAGCTTCTCGAGCGTACGGGCGTCCGAATGCTCACTGCACGGGCCTATTTGGTGTATGGCGAGTGGCTGCGGAGCGAACAGCGACGGGGCGAAGCGCGCGAATGCCTCCGCCAGGCATACACCCTGCTGAGCGACTTGGGCGCCGACGGGTTCGCCGAGCGGGCCCGCCGGGAACTCGCCGCCGCGGGGGCAGCGACTTCGGCCAGGGCAACGGGCCGGCGGGTGGTCGACGCCGCATCGCTCACCGCGCAGGAGATGCAGATCGCCCGGCTCGCCGCCGACGGACTGACCAATTCGGAGATCGGCGCGCAACTGTTCATCAGCGCTCACACCGTCGAGTGGCACCTGCGAAAAGTGTTCGGCAAGTTGGGTATCCGTTCCCGTCGGCACATCGCGGCGAAGCTGGGGAAGTAGAGGCTGTCACAAAATCGGCTGCTGCTCGGTCGATATGTGTATGTGGCGGAAACCTTTTCACGATGCGGGCGCGCGTGTCCTGATCGGACGCGATGCCGAATGCCGGGTTCTGGAGGATCTGGTCACGGGAATGCGGAGCGGAGGCAGGGTGCTGGTGCTGCGCGGACAGCGCGGCGTCGGGAAGACCGAACTGCTGAACCACCTTCTCGAGCGGGTCGGGCACTACCGATCGGTACGGGTGACCGGAGTGTCGTTGGACATGGACCTCGACTTCGCCGGTCTACAGCAGTTGTGCCGACCGCTGCTCGGCCACCTCGCCGGGCTGCCGGAAGACCAACGCGACGCACTGGTGGTGGTTCTGGGACTCGGATCCGGTGCGCCGCCGACCGAAAAATTGGTGCAGTCAGCGGTTTTGAATTTGCTGACCGCCGCCTGCCGCGATGAACCGCTGGTCTGGGTTCTCGACGACGCACATTGGCTGGACCCTGCGACGCTGGCCGTTCTGGCCGCTGTGGCGAGGCGGTTGACCACCGAACGGGCCGGGCTGGTGTTCGCGACCCGTGACCTCGGGGTGGACGTGCTGAGCGGATTGCCCGAGCGCATGATCGGCCCGTTGTCGGATGAGCATGCGCGAGACCTGCTGGGCACGGTGATGATGACCCGACTCGACCCGCGCGTCAGCGATCGGATCATCGCCGAGACCCGGGGTAATCCGCTTGCGTTGGTTTCACTTCCGCATGATCGTGCCGCTGCAGAACTTGCCGGGGCGCTGCGCCGCGGCGACACCCCTTCGGGGGTCAAAAGAATCGAGCTCGACTATGTCGAGTTGATTCGCGCGCTGCCCGAAACGACTCGGCAGCTGCTCCTCGCCGCTGCGGCCGAGCCCGTCGGTGATGCCGCTGTGTTGGGTCGCGTCGCGGACCGGCTTGGGATCACTGCCGACATGCTGGCGCCCGCGGTGGTCGCCCGAGTGATCGAAATCGACTCCGATGTGCGGTTTCTGCACCCCCTGGCCCGGTCGGCCGCTTACCACGCTGCCGACCCGTCCGCACGCCGCGAGATGCACCGTGTACTGGCCGAAGTCACCGATGTCGAGATCGATCCGGACCGCCGGATCTGGCATATCGCCAACGCCGTGACGTGGCCCGACGATGAGGTGGCAGCGCAACTGGAAGTCGCTGCCGGTCATGCGCACGCGCAGATCGGTATGGCCGTTGCCGCAACATTTCTCGAGCGGGCCGCGGTCCTGACATCGGTTCCGGACCTTCGCTGTGACCGCGCGCTGGCCGCAGCGCGGGCCAAGCTCGATGCCGGCGCCTTTTCCGATGCCGACACGTTGCTCGGCATGGCAGGCCTGGCACCGATGACCGGCCTGCAGCGGGCACGAGCCGCGCGGTTGTCCGCGCAGATGGAGTTCGCCAAGCGGCGCAGCGGCGACGGCGCGGCGGCTTCGTTGAGTGAGATCGCATCCCGGATGAGTGATGCTGCAGTCGAATTCGAGCACTTCGACGCTGAAGTGAGCCTTGAGACGCATCTCGAAGCTCTCGCTGCGGCGATGTACGCAGGCCGGCTCGGAGATATCCCGGCCGTGGCGCGGACGGCCGAGACCGCGCGGTGCGGTATCGAACGCCTATCCACCGGTTCTGGGCCGGTGGGCACCGTGTTGCGGGGCATGACGGCTCAGATCACCGGTGTTCCGTATGCCGGGGAGGGATTGCCGGCGGCGGTGGAGAGGCTGGGCGCGCATCGTCTCGATGCCGATTCCCCGGCGTCGCGGTGGATGGTGCCCGCGCTGCCTCTCATCCAGCAGTCCACGGCCTATGAACTGTGGGATGACGGGTTGGTGCACCGGCTCTCCACGGCGGCGGTGCGACGAGTCCGGGCGTCCGACGCGTTGGCGCTGCTTCCGGAGACCCTGGCCTACCGGGCCGTCGTGCACATGTTGGCCGGCGAGCTCGTTGCCGCCGAAGCCCTTCTGACGGAGGCTGATTCGACCTTTCTGTCGACCCGCTACTACTCACCGCTGCGCTATCACTCTCTTGCGCTGGATGCGTGGAAGGGTGATCCGGAAGATCTCGATGCGCTCAAGGCTGGTGCCGAGGCGGCATCGGCCTCTGGGGAAGGCCGGGTGCTGGGCCTGGCCCGATATGCGACCGCCGTGCTCTGCAATGGTCTGGGCCGCTATGAGGAGGCGTTCGTCGCGGCCCAGCAGGCTGCCGAGTATGAGGACCTCGGACTGTATGGCTGGTATCTGGTCGAACTGATCGAGGCGGCGACCCGCATCGGCAACATCGACGCTGCGCAGGAGGCCTGCGGGCGCCTTACCGAGCGTTTATCGGTTCGCGACACGGATTGGGCTCTGGGGACTTTGGCGGGTGCACGGGCTCTGGTGGCCGACGATGGAGATGCCGAGGCTCACTACCGTGAAGCGATCGACCGGTTGGGGCGTACCCGCATCAGGGTCCACCTGGCCCGGGCCCATCTGCGCTACGGAGAATGGCTGCGCCGTCGGAAGCGCCGGTCGGCGGCCAAGGAACAGCTCACCATCGCGCACGACATGTTCCGCACCTTCGGTGCCCGGGCTTTCGCTGATCGTGCCGGGCGCGAGTTGATCGCGAAGGGCGAGCGCGCGGGCCGGCGGCCGGTCGCCGGCGGCGACGTCCTGACGGCTCAGGAGGCACAGATCGCGCGGCTCGCAGCAGCCGGACTGACCAACGCTGCGATCGGAGAGCAGCTGTTCATCAGCACCCACACGGTCGAGTGGCACCTGCGGAAAGTGTTCGCCAAGCTCTCGGTTACCTCTCGTCGGCAACTTCGGGGCTTGTCGGACAGCCTCGCTCACCAGCCTTCGGTAAGTACCCGGTCCAGGGTGTCGGCGTAGAAATCGGCCGCTTCGATGTCGATGCACAACGGCGGCTTGGTTTTCAGGATGTTCTGGTGGTCGCCGGTCGGCTGGATGATCACCCCGAGTTCGAGCATCCGATCACAGATGAGGGCCGTTTCCTCGGTGGCCGGCTCGAGGGTGTCGGGATCGCGGATCATCTCGACGCCGAGGTACAGGCCGACGCCATGGACGGTGCCGATGATCGAGTGCCGCTCGGCCAGTTCCTCCAGTCGCGACTTCAGATGAGCGCCGACGCGGGACGCGTTGCCTTGCAGGTCTTCGTCGTTCAGCACGTCGAGCACCGTCATTCCGATCGCGCATGACAGTGGACTGCCGCCGGTGGAGGAGAAGAAGTAACCCTGGCTGCGGAAGGCCTCGGCGATGGCGCGGCTGGTGACCACCGCCCCCAGCGGATAACCGTTACCGACCGATTTGGCCATCGACACAATGTCGGGGACCACTCCCTGTTGGTCGAAGCCCCAAAACCATTCGCCCAGACGACCGTAGCCGACCTGGACTTCATCCGCGACCGCGTATCCGCCCGCCCCGCGCACCGCCGCGTAGACCTGCTCCAGGTATCCGTCGGGTAGGGCCATGCCGCCGGCATTGCCGTATACCGTCTCGCAGATGAACGCGGCCGGGGCGCGCCCCTCGGCGATCAACTGGTCGATCTGGGCCACCGCGTCCACCGCGTATCGCCCGACCTCACTACCGCGGTACTTGCCGCGGAAGCTGTTGGGCGATTCGACGGTGTGCACCCAATCCGGCCGGGTGGTGAGCGCATTCGGGTTGTCCGCGGTAGAGGTCGACACGGCGTCGGTGCCGTACGTCCAGCCGTGATACGCCTCGCGCATCGCCACCACATCGGGGCGCCCGGCCGCTGCGGTCGCCAACCGCAGCGCCAGGTCACTGGCCTCAGATCCGGAGTTGACCAGAAATACCGTGTCGAGCGGATCTGGCAGGAGCTCGGCCAGGCGTTCGCTGAATTCGACGACGGAGGCGTAGTTGAACCGTGAGTTGGTGTTCAGCTTGCGCAGCTGCCGGGCTGCTGCCGCCGCGACCCGCGGGTGCGCGTGGCCCAACACCGTGACGTTGTTGACCATGTCCAGATAGCAGCGTCCGCTGGTGGACATCAGGAAGTGTCGCCAGCCCCGTTCGATTCGCGGCGGTCGGCGGTAGTAGTGCTCCTGTACGGGTGCGAATGCGCGGTCGCGCCGGACCATCAGATCGGGCTCGGAATCATCGGCGGATAATGGCGGTAATCCCAGCAGCGGCCGTGGATCTCGGCACAGTGCCAGCCAGCCGGGAGCGAGTGCGGGCGTGGTCAGATGCGGTGCCACCGGCGCGCCGACGGGCCGCACTGCGAGTTCGACACGTCGACCCGGTGCGGCCACGCCCATCCCGTCTCCCGAACCGGCGCTCACTCCGGTCAAAGTCAGCTCGAAGTCGGTGCCGCGGAACGTCACCGCAGAGGCTGAGCGATCGACGATCTCACCGCTGAAAGGCACTACCAGCGGGGTGGATTCAGCAGCCCACATACTGATTCCGGTCGGCGCCACGGCCGGCTCGTCCTGGCTCAACGCGGGAGCCTGCGCGATCCGCGGTTGTCCGTACCGGGTCACCACCAGTGCGGCGCCGTCGGCCAGTGCGGCCCTGGCCAATTCGTCTTCGATATCGGGTTTCACCCAGCCGCCGGCCGTGAAGGCGTCGCTCAGATCATCGGACGTCGCACCCAGATCCAGCGTCACCACCGGCCCCGGCACGGTGAGCATCGGCCGGTCAACCGGAACCGGCTCGGGCGGTGCGGCCAGCCCGAGGTCGGCCTTGATCAGCGCCGTCATCACGTCCATCGGCACCGAGGTGGCGGACTCGAACATCTGCCACTCGCCGTCGGACTGCTCGGTGAGGTAGTCGTTGTCCGGGTCGAAACCGGCCTGATGTGCTCCGCTGATGATCAGCACCGCGGTGCGCAGTACCAGCAACGGCCACAACGCTTCTGCCTCGGCAACGCTCAAGGGTCGGATGGCATGGAAGGCTCGGATGCCGGGCAGCACGGCCACCGGGTCGGCTCCGGGATGTTGCAGTACCGAGGACAGTGTGATGGCCAGTTCGCTCACGGCCCAACTGTCGGCCAGATCGCCGAGATCGATGATGCCGTCGGGGTGCACGGTACCGCCGACGCCGCGGGAGACCACGACATTGGCGTCGGTCAGGTCCATGTGCACGGCTTGCCGGGGCAGTGCGTCGGCCAGTGGTGCGATGCGGGCCCACGCCGCATCGGCCGCAGTCTCCAGGCGGGTACGTGCAGCATCGTCGTCGACGTGGACTGCCAGGTGGGATACCACCTCGGCGCCGTAACGCAGGTCCCACTGCAGGATCCGGTCGAGGCCGGGATGGCTGAAACCGGCCAATGCTCGGCTGACCCGTCCGGCCAGTGCACCCAGTTCGGCGACCGTGGCCGGCGGCAGGTAGCCGGACTCGATGAGGGTTCCGCCGGGCAGGTGTCGCAGCAGTCGCACGTAGGCGGTGTCGTCGGTCCGGTTCAGGCCCAGACCGGTTACCGCGGTGAGCTTTTCGCCGCGCTGGTTGGGCAACGGCTGCGCCACGCGCAAATTCGGTTCGGCTGCTGCGATCAGGTCTGCGGCCAACTCCTGAGCACTCAGCTCGATCTCGTTGAACGCGGGGTTCGCGATCTTCAGCACCCCGGTGATCGCGTCGCCGTCACCCACCAGGAAATTCTTATCCTGCTGGCTGCCCAGCGATTTCACACTCGCCCGTAGGCCGAAATGGGTGGCCAGGATGTCGCGGGCGGATGATTCGCCGACCTGAGGTGCGGGCAGCTCAGGCTGGCGCAGAAAGTTGAAGCCTACGGTGTCGCGGGTGGCGCTCACCGCCCGACGAACTCCACGACGACCTCGGTGAATGCGTCGTTGTCGTCCCCGGCGGCGGTGTGCCCCGCATCGGACAGCTCGACGAACTCGGCGGCAGGCACCTTCTCCAGAAAGTCCTGCACGCCCTCGGGGCTGACCACATCGGAGAGCTTGCCGCGGATCAGCAGGATCGGGATGGTCAGGTTCATCGCGGCTGATTCCAGCTTGTCGACACGGGCGAACGGATCGTCCTCGGGCTTGGTGAGGAAGGCCGGATCCCAGTGCCAGTACCAACGCCCGTCGCGCTGCCGCAGGTTCTTCTTCAGCCCCTCCGGGCTGCGCGGCTTCGTGCGGTGGGGCAGGTAGGCGGAGACCGCCTCGGCAGCCTGTTCGAGGGAGTCGAAACCGTCCACGTTGGTGAACATGAAGTCGCGGATACGCGCGCTACCGCTCTTCTCGAACCGGGGCACCACATCGACCAGCACGAGTTTGGTGACCAGCTCCGGGCCGGCCTCGTGGGACGCCAGGATGCTGGTCAGCCCGCCCATGCTGGCCCCGATCAGCACCACCGGCCGGCCGACTTGATACAGCACGTGCTGCACGTCGGAGCTCAGCGCTTCCACCGAATAGTTCGCGCTGGGGGAGCGGTCGCTGTCGCCGTGACCACGCGCGTCGAGCGCGATCACGTGCACGCCGTCGTCGGCCAGGATCTGCCCGGTGTTCTTCCAGGAGTACCGGTTCTGCCCGCCGCCGTGAAGTAGCAGAACCGTAGGTCGGTCAGCAGCGGACGCGGCGTCGCGGTTCCATTCGTCGCCGACCAGATTCAGATCGTCGACGCCCCGGAACGTGACGATGCGTGACTCGCTGTGCGCGGTTTTCCCGGTGCTCACGGACATTCCTCTCGGCAGGCCCCGGAAGTCACGTTACCCAGGGGTGTTTTCGTCGCATCTGCGACCCGTGCAAGCGGGCCGTTTCTAGAATCGTCAATCGTGCGGATTGATCCAGGTATCGAGCCGGATGACGCGGCGCGCGACGCCGCCGAGCGCCGCGCGATCATCAGGGCCGCCTTCACCTGCCTGGCCGAGCCCCACACCGGTGCCGTGCCGATCGCATCGGTGCTGGCTCGCGCCGGGCTGTCCACCCGGGCCTTCTATCGCCACTTCGAATCCAAGGACGCGTTGTTCCTGGCCATGCAACAGAGCGCGGGCAGGGCGTTGGGTCGCAGGCTCGACGAGATCGCCGACGACACCGATGGTGCGCCCGCAGAACAGCTCGAGCAGTGGATCAGGGTGTCGTTCGACGTGATACACGACGCGCGACTGCGCGGGCAGGCGTTGGTTCTGGATCTGGAGGAGGTTCGCTCGGCCAAGGGCTACCTCGCCGGGCAGGAACAGTGGCGGATCGACCGCGAACGGTCGCTGGCAGCTCTCCTGCGCCGCGGCCTGGACGACGCGTCGTTTCCGCTGACCAGGCCGGAGCGGGATGCCGCGGCCATCCGCGCAGTGGTCAGCCATGAGCTGTCCCGGCTGGGAGCCGACGGGGATTGGGAGGGTGCGTGCGCCGCCGCGGTGGACTTTGCGCTGCGCGCGGTGGGGGCGCGCATCACGTGCAGAGAGCCCGGTAGCACGTAAGGGCGGCCGCCCGAGAGGCGTATCCGGGACTGCCGGTACCGCTGATGACGGTGTGACCGGTGCCACGTACGTTGGACCGCACGCGTGCTGTCGCACGCGCGATACCGCAGTGCCACCGAGGAGCAGATGTATGGCAGACGACAGCGCCGACGCCGAGTCGGTCGAGCCGACCGAGGCCGAGGAGCCGAGCCCGTCCGCCCCAGAACCCGACGCCCAGGCTGTCGAACAAACCGACGAGGACGCCGACGGTGAGGTCGCCGAGGAAGAGTCGGACGAGGCCGAGCACACGGCCCCCGAACGACGCCGGTCCCTGCGCCCGAAGACTGCGTCGGTTGTCGGCGGCGTGCTCGTTGTCGCACTCGTGGCGCTGACCGGTTGGCTGGGCTATGACTACTACCAGGTCCATCAGGAACAGCAGCGACGTGACATGTTCCTGGAAACTGCCCGCCAAGGCGCGTCCAACCTGACAAGCATCGACTGGGAGCACGCCGAAGACGACGTCCAGCGAGTGCTCGACTCATCGACCGGGCGCTTCTACGACGACTTCGAGAAACGTTCGAAGTCCTTCCTGGACGTGGTCAAACAGATCAAGTCGAAGTCGGTGGGCACAGTAACCGCATCGGCTTTGGAGTCCTACTCGGAGGACAAGGCGGACGTGCTCATGTCCGTGACCGTTCGGTCCACGAATGCGGGCGTGCCCGAGCAGGATCCCCAGGTGTGGCGAATGGTATTGACAGTGCAGGATATTGAGGGCAAGGCAAAGGTTTCCAACGTGGAGTTCATCCAGTGAGCGGCCGGCACAAGATGCCGCCGGCGGGGCGTCGTAAGGCCGCAGCCGAATCCGCAGAGTTTGCCGAGCCCGTAGCCGCCGAGCCGGTCAGCCTGGAGAAGGCGAGCCCCGAGCCCGACAGCGTCGAGTCGGACAGTGCCGAGCCCGGCAGCGTTGAGCCCGGCAGCGTCGAGCCGGGCAGTGCCGAGTCGGACAGCGTCGAGCCGGACGGTGCCGAGGAGGCGGCGGTCGAGGAATCGGTCGGGCCAGCCGACGAGCCCGTCGTCGCCGACAAGCCCGCCGACGAAGCCGACGAAACCGAAGAAGCTGACGAGGCGGTGGAGCCCGCGGAACGCGCCGAAGAGGCCGAACCGTCCCATCCGCGCGCTCGGGTCAGCCTGCCTGTCGTGCTGGCGATCATCGCCTTGGTGTTGGCGACGGCCTCTGGGGTGCTGCGCTGGCTGACCGTGTCGCAGAACGAAAGTGACACGGCACGAGTCGAATCGGTTCAGGCGGCCAAGGACATCACGGCCCAGATGCTGTCGTATGAGACCGAAACCGTCGACCAACAGCTCACCGCGGCCCGCGACCGGATGACCGGGAATTTTCGCGGTACCTACACAGCGATGATCAACGAGGTGATCCCGGCCGCACACGCGCAGCGGATCGCGGCAGTCGCCGACGTACTGGAGGCTGGGACCGCGACCGCGAAACCCGACCGCGTCGAGTTGGTGCTGTTCGTCAATCAGAGTGTCCAGGTCGGCGACGAAATGCCGAAGAAGCACCCGTCGGTGGCGCGGGTGACGATGGTCAAAGACGGTGGCCAATGGCTGATGTCCGAGTACGAGCCGGTGCCACTGTGACCGAGCCGCGCTGGATCGATGTCGCCACCCCTGCAGTACAACTGCGGGCGTTGGCGTGGGGGCCCGATGACGGTCCGGTGGCGTTGTGCCTACATGGGTTTCCCGACACCGCCTACGGTTGGCGCAAGGTCGCCCCGACCTTGGCGGAGGCCGGCTGGAAAGTGGTGGCGCCGTTCATGCGGGGCTACGTGCCCTCGTCGATTCCTGCCGACGGCAGCTATCACGTCGCTGCGCTGATGGACGACGCGCTGAACCTTTTGCAGGCGGTCGGACCGACGGGGCGTGATGTGATAATCGGCCATGACTGGGGTGCCATGGCGGCAGCGGGAGTGGCTGCGCTGCCGGACAACCCGTTCGCCAGAGCGGTGATCATGTCGGTACCGCCGATGGCCTCGTTCCAGCCGCTGGGACGGGTGCCTGACGCGGGCAAGCTGTTGGCTCAGCTGCCGCGTCAGGCATTGCGCAGCTGGTACATGATGTACTTCCAATTGCCTTGGTTGCCTGAGCGTTCCGCGTCCTGGGTGGTGCCGCGGTTGTGGAAGACATGGTCGCCGGGATACGACGCCGCCGAGGACCTGCGCCACGTCGACGCCGCGATCGGGGCGCCGGACCGCTGGCGCGCCGCGCTGGGCTACTACCGGGCCACGATCCGGATGAGCAAGCCGCCGGCCCGGTACGCCGAGCTACACGAGCACTTGGCGTTGCCGCCGGTACTGCCGTCGCTGTATCTGCACGGTACCGATGACGGCTGTGCCGCACCGCATTACATCCGCTGGGTGCGCGAGGTGCTGCCCGCAGGCAGCGACACCCATGTCGTCGAATCCGGTGGTCACTTCCTGCAACTCGATCAGCCCGACGCCACAGCGGCCCGCATCCTGGACTTCATCGGACGTGCCGGTTAACCGACTCACTGCGGTCGATGCGCAGATGTTCTGGATGTCGTCCAGGATGCCCAACGACACGTTCCTGCTGTACGGATTCGACGGTGTGCCCGTCGATCTGCCCGGGGCGCTCGTCGAGTTGGCTGCCAATGCCGGCACCAGCCCGGACCTCTCACAGCGGATCGATGACAGTGCGCGGCTGCACTACCCGGCCTGGGTACCAGCTCCGGTCGACGAATTCCGGTTCGTGGTACACGATCTCGATCAGCCGACCTGGCTGGGTTGTCTGGCCGCCGTGGGCGAGCTGGTGGATGCTCAACTCGATGCGCAGTTGGCGCCGTGGCGGCTTCATGTCTTCCCCGGCGTCGAGGGGATACCCGGTGTCACTGGTGCCGGCACCGTTGCGGTCCTGCAGATCACGCACGCCCTCGGCGGCGGTGGGCGCACCTGCGGTCCGGCAGCGGTGATGTTCGGTCGTCAGGGAGCGGTTGCACCGGTTGTGCCGGTGTACGGCCACCCGGCGATGCTGCCTTGGCGGAGCATCGAAGCGGCCCGGGCGCACCGGCAGTTGGTGGCCGACACCGAGGCCGGCCGGGTGCCGCCGGCCGCGACACCGCGCCGTCCTCTTCGGACCAACGACCGCCCGACGGGTGTACGCAGTATGCGGACGGTGGTCCGCGATCGGGCGCAGCTCGCGGGCGCGACCGTGACGGTCTGTGCCCTGGCCGGAATCTCCGAAGCCCTGGCCGGGCAGCTCCGTGAGCTCGGGACGGATCCGGCCACTCTCGGCGCCGAGGTGACCATGGCGAAATCCGGTCCACGCCAGGCCTACAACCATTTCGGCACGGTCGGCGTTGGGCTGCATCCGTCGCTGCCGGTGACGCAGCGCCGCGCCGCGATCGCTGCTGAACTGGCGGCGCGGCGGGAACGCGCCGCACACCCGGCGATGCGGGCCTCGGAACGTGCCTTCGCCGCCACTCCGGCCCCGCTTCTGCGGTGGGGGATCGGCCAGTTCAATCCTGACGCACGTTCGGCGACGGTCACCGGGAATACCGTGGTGTCCAGTGTGAACTGCGGTGCCGCGGATTTCTCGTTCGGAGGTATGCCGGTACGGCTGGCGGCGGCGTTTCCCGGATTGTCGCCGATGGTGGGGCTCACTCACTGCGTGACGGGCGTGGGGGACACCATCTCGATCAGTGTGTTCGGGGCAGAGTCGGCGATCGGGGACGTCGACGGGTATGTCGAGCGGCTCGAAGCGGCGTTGTGATTGATCGGCCTAGCGACGCAGCATTGCGATGCCGACATCCAGCGCGGACTCGAGGTAGCTCAGGTCACCGGAGGCCAGCATCACGCTGACCCCGCCCTGGATCCCGGCCAGCAGGGCGGCGCCCACCTTTTCGGCATCCAGATCGGCAGCCATCTTTCCCTGCGACTGCATGTGCCGGATACCTGCTGAGATCTCGTCATGCCATTGCTGCAGTAGGGCTTTGGTGACCGCCTGGGCGCCGGGAGTGGTGCGGCCGATCTCCGACATCAGCAGACTCAGCGGGCAGCTCTGTCCCTGGCGGCGGTAGCGTTCCACGACCGCGTCGCGCCAGCGCTGCCAGGCGGCCCAGGAGGTCAGCTCACCGAGGTAGGGCTGCTGATCCTCCAGCACCATCTGGGCTTCGCGTTCGGCCACCGCGAGCAGCAGTTGGTCCTTGCCGTCGGGAAAGTAGTGGAACAGCTGGCTCTTGGACGTCTGGGTGTGGGCGCGGATATCGTCCAACGTGGTGGCAGCCACCCCGTGGCTGCGGATCACCGACGCGGCACCCTCGATGATGCGGCGTCGGGTGGCCTCGCCCTTGGCAGTCAGTTTCTGGACTTGCAGGTCCATTTTTAGCGGCCTATACCTGGACTCATGAGTCCAAACACTACGCGCCTGCAAGGCCGCACAGCACTTGTCACAGGATCCACCGGCGGCCTCGGTGTCGCCATCGCCAAGGCCCTCGCCGCGCAGGGTGCCTTCGTCATCGTCAGCGGCCGCAACAAGGAACGCGGCGACTCCGTCGTCGCCGAGATCCGTGCCGCCGGAGGGCGAGCCGAGTTCGTCGCCGCCGACCTCGGGGCCGGGGCGGACGAGGTGCAGCGCCTGGCCCAGCAGGCCCGCGAGGTCGCTGCGACAGCCGGCGCGCAGCTGGACATCCTCGTCAACAACGCCGGGGTCTGGGGGATGCCCGAACCTACCGGCGAGGTCACCGAGCACGCGCTGCTGGAGTCTTACCAGACCAACGTCATCGCACCGTTCCTGCTGACCGGAGCGCTGGCGCCGGCCATGGCCGAACGTGGCCACGGCGCGGTGGTCAACGTCGGCTCGATCACGGGGCTGATCGGTGGAGACCGCGCGGCGCTGTACTCGTCGACCAAGGCGGCGGTGCACTCGCTGACGAAGTCGTGGGCGGTCGAGTACGGCCCGCGTGGGGTCCGGGTGAACGCGGTGGCCCCCGGGCCGATCGCGACGGAACGGGCCGCTGACGTGGCCGACGAGATCGGACCGGTGCTGGCCCGCATCCCGTCGCGCCGGATGAGCACCCCCGAGGAGGTCGCCGCGGCGGTGACCTTCCTGGCCGGCGACGACGCCGGAAACATCCACGGGGTGATCCTCAGTGTGGATGGGGGCTGGGCGGCGGCTTAACAGATGTCCTAGATTCTGTTACATGGCTTCCTCTGCTTACGACACTGCGATCCTGCTCCTGCGCGTGGTGCTCGGCCTGACCATGGCCGCACACGGCTACAACAAGTTCTTCGGTGGGGGGCGGATCCCCGGCACCGCGGGATGGTTCGACAGCATCGGCATGAAGCCGGGCCTGTTCCACGCCCGGGTCGCAGCCAGCACCGAAATGGCGGCTGGGCTGGGCTTGGCTTTGGGCCTGCTGACCCCGGTGCCCGCAGCCGGGTTCGTGGCGCTGATGCTGGTGGCGGCTTGGACCGTGCACCGGCACAACGGCTTTTTCATCGTCAAGGAGGGCTGGGAGTACAACCTGATCCTCGCGGTGGCCGCCGTGGCGATCGCCGGCACCGGTGCAGGTCGCTACAGCCTCGACCACCTGCTGTTCTCCAGTTCGAGCTTCTACCACTACCTGCATGGGTGGTGCGGTCTGGCGATCGCGGTCGTCCTCGGCCTGGCCGGTGGCATCGGCCAGCTGGTGATCTTCTTCCGCCCGCCGGTGAAGTCCTAGCTTTTCCCGCCGAGCAGACGCGAACTCGCACATCTCCGGGTCGATTTGTGCGAGTTTGCGTCTGTTCGCGTGAGGTCCGACTAGAACACGTTCTAATCTGTCGGGCATGGGTTTTCTCAAACAGGAATCGCCCCAGATCGACTTCGAGCAGTGGAGCAAGGGCACGCGTGCGGAAAAGATCCAGCCGATGGCCCGGCACTGGGCGGAGGTGGGGTTCGGAACCCCGGTTGTGCTGCACCTGTTCTACGTCGTCAAGATCCTGGCCTACGTTCTCGGTGCCTGGCTGATCGCGCTGACCACCAGCGGCGTCGACGGGTTTACCAACGTCGCCTCCTGGTACGCCGAGCCGATCGTCTACCAGAAGGTCGTGTTCTACACGATGTTGTTCGAGGTCATCGGCCTCGGCTGCGGCTTCGGCCCGCTCAACAACCGGTTCTTCCCGCCGATGGGGTCGATCCTGTACTGGTTGCGGCCCAAGACGATTCGGCTCCCACCGTGGCCCAACCGGGTCCCGCTGACCAAGGGTGACGACCGCACCATCGTCGACGTCGCCCTGTACGGAGCGCTGCTGGTGATGCTGGTGGTGGCGCTGGCCTCTCAGGGCACCGGCCCTATCCCCGCGCTCGGTAGCGAGATCGGTGTGCTGCCGGTCTGGCAGACCGCCGCGATCGTCGGTCTGCTGGCCGTGGCCGGTCTGCGCGACAAGGTGATCTTCCTGGCGGCCCGCGGCGAGGTGTACGGGTCCCTGGCAGTCTGCTTCCTGTTCAGCGGGGCTGACATCGTCATCGCGGCCAAGTTGGTGTGCATGGTGATCTGGCTCGGGGCGGCCACCTCCAAGCTCAACAAGCACTTCCCGTTCGTCATCTCGACGATGATGAGCAACAACCCGGTGTTCCGGCCACGGTTCATCAAGCGAAAGTTCTTCGAGCACTTCCCGGATGACCTTCGGCCGGGCCGCCCGTCGCGTTTTGTGGCGCATTTCTCCACGGCCATCGAAGGGCTGGTTCCGTTGGTGCTGTTCTTCTCGCACGGCGGATGGGCGACGGCGATCGCGGCCTTCGTGATGCTGGTGTTCCACTTCGGGATCCTGAGCGCCATTCCGATGGGCGTGCCGCTGGAGTGGAACGTCTTCATGATGTTCTCCGTGCTGGCGCTGTTCGTCGGGCACCCCGGCGTGGGTCTGGGGGATCTGGGCAGCCCGTGGCCGATCGTGCTGTTCGCGGTGGTGGCAGGCACTGTGGTGCTGGGAAACCTGTTCCCGCGCAAGGTTTCGTTCCTGCCGGGTATGCGCTATTACGCCGGCAACTGGGACACCTCGCTGTGGTGCGTCAAGCCGTCGGCCGCGGAGAAGATCGAAAAGAACATCGTCGCGATCGCCAGCATGCCCGCCGCCCAGATGGAGCGTTACTACGGCAGCCCCGAGGTCGCCCAGATGTACCTGTACATGGGATATGCGTTCCGCGGCTTCAACTCTCACGGCCGGGCGCTGTTCACTTTGGCGCACCGGGCGATGGCCGGCTGCAACGAGGACGACTACGTGTTGACCGATGGCGAGCGCATCGTCTCGACGGCCATCGGCTGGAACTTCGGTGACGGGCACATGAGCAATGAGCAGCTCGTGGCGGCCCTGCAGAAGAGGTGCCATTTCGAGCCGGGGGAGGTGCGGATCGTGATGCTCGACGCGCAACCGATCCAGCATCAGACCCAGCAATACCGATTGGTCGATGCGGCCACCGGGGAATTCGAGCGGGGATACGTCAAGGTGGCCGACATGGTGACGCGGCAGCCCTGGGACGACGAACTGCCGGTCCATGTCGAATCGGTATCGACTGTGCGTTCAGATCGCGATTCGGGCTGAGTTTCCGATCTGAGCGCACGCTCGGCGAAAATCGCCTCAGCGCATGACGTCGCGGACCTTGACGCTCTCGATGTCCTGCAGCATCAGGATGCGTGCGGTGTCGAGGTGCTTGCGCCAATGTGCTTCGGCGGCATCGCCGTCCCCGGAGCGGATGATCTGGATCAGCTTGCGGTAGGACCGCATGAGCTTGTCGTAGTCGGTCTTCGACACCGGCCGGCGCTCTTTGAACAGGAAGGCGTGGTGGCGCACGGTGATCTCGTGCAGCATGCCGGCGATGATGCCCAGCGTGGCGTTGCCCGACAGCTCCACCACCCGGCGGTGAAAGTCGCCCGTGGTTGCGGCCAGTTGGTCCGACAGATGGTCCTTGGGGATGTGCTCGTCGAGCATCTGCTCAAGTTCGGCGAAGGCCGCCTCGTCGCCCTTCTCAGCGAGCAGGCGGGCGGCCATCGGCTCGATCGCCGCGCGTCCGACCAGCAGGTCGGCGATGTCGGCGCCGGACAGCTCGAGCAGAAGACCCGCCGGGCGGGCGACGATCTCAGGGCCCGGAACCCGGACGCGGGCCCCGGTCCGCGAGCCGCGGCGGACCTCGACCAGACGCTCCGATTCCAGCACCCGCACGGCCTCACGCAGTGTCGGCCTGCTGACCCCGAAATGCTCCATGAGCTCGGCCTCGTTGGGCAGGAAGTCGCCCTCTTTGAGCTGGCCGTCGACGACCATGCGCCGTAGGGTGCCCGCGACGAGCTCGGCGGTCTTCGGGGAACGGACCGGTGCCTGCGGTGCGATCGCGTCGGGGCCGATCATCGGCGCCAGCGGTGTGGTTCGAGCCACCAGACACTCCCAGGTGAGACAACTTTTAGGCTGGCCGGATGGTCAGCTGTACAACTCAGTAAACCATCTGTTCACCGTGGGAACGGTACATCGACGTCTACCAACCAGTAGGTTGACCTAGTAAACCTACTGGTCTATTTTCACCTCGAGTGCCCCAAACGGGTCCAACCGGGGTAGCGCCCCACCCTTCAAAGGAGAAGTCATGGCTGAAGCCGTCATCGTCGAGGCCGTCCGGTCACCAGTCGGGAAGCGCAACGGCGCCCTGTCCGGTGTGCATCCGTCGGAGCTGTCGGCCCAGGTGCTCAACGGTCTGGTGCAGCGCGCCGGCATCGACCCCGCCCTCGTCGACGACGTCATCTGGGGCTGCGTCATGCAGGCCGGTGAGCAGGCGCTCGACATCGCCCGGACCGCCGTGCTGACCGCGGGCTGGCCCGAGACCGTCCCCGGTGTCACCGTCGACCGCCAGTGCGGTTCGAGTCAGCAGTCCCTGCACTTCGCCGTGGCCGGGGTCGTCGCCGGGCACTACGACGTCGTGGTGGCCGGTGGTGTCGAGTCGATGTCGCGCACACCGATGGGCTCCTCGCTGGCCAACGGCGGCCACCCCTACCCGGAGGCGTTCCGGGAGCGCTACAACGGCCAGACCCCGAACCAGGGCGTCGGTGCCGAGATGATCGCCGAGCAGTGGGGCCTGTCGCGCACCCAGCTCGACGAGTTCTCCCTGCGCTCGCACGAGAAGGCCGCGGCCGCACAGGATGCGGGTGCGTTCAAGGACCAGATCGTCGGGATCAGGGTGAAGGATGAGCACGGGGAAAGCACAGTTTTGGAAGACGGCGGCATCCGCCGCGGCGGCACCGTCGAGTCCATGGCTGCCATCAAGCCGGCCTTCAAGGAGGACGGCGTGATCCACGCCGGTAACTCCAGCCAGATCTCCGACGGGTCGGCCGCGCTGCTGATCATGTCGGCCGACAAGGCAAAAGACCTGGGGCTCAAGCCGCTTGCGAAGGTACACACCGCGGTGCTCGCCGGCGCCGACCCGGTCATCATGCTGACCGCGCCGATCCCGGCCACCCAAAAGGCGCTGGCCAAGTCCGGGCTGAGCGTCGACCAGATCGGTGCGTTCGAGGTCAACGAGGCCTTCGCCCCGGTTCCGATGGCCTGGCTCAAGGACATCGGCGCCGACGAGGAGCGCCTCAACCCCAACGGGGGCGCGATCGCCCTGGGTCACCCGCTCGGCGGCTCCGGCGCGCGCATCCTGACCACCCTGCTGTACCACATGCGGGACAACAACATTCAGTACGGCCTGCAGACCATGTGTGAAGGTGGCGGCCAGGCCAACGCGACCATCCTGGAGCTCCTGTGACCGACACCGACACCCAGCCCGGCGCGATTGTCGAGAAGCGCGGCAACGTTCTGCTCATCACCATCAACCGGCCCGAGGCGCGCAACGCGATCAACGGCTCCGTCAGCATCGCTGTCGGCGATGCACTGGAGCAGGCCCAGAATGATCCCGAGGTGCGGGCCGTCGTCATCACGGGTTCGGGGGACAAGTCGTTCTGTGCCGGTGCCGACCTCAAGGCGATCTCCCGCGGCGAGAACCTCTTCCACCCCGAGCATCCGGAATACGGATTCGCCGGCTACGTCAGCCATTTCATCGACAAGCCGACGATCGCCGCGGTCAACGGCACCGCCCTTGGCGGCGGCACCGAACTGGCTCTGGCCAGTGACCTGATCGTCGCCGAGGAGAGCGCCAAATTCGGTCTGCCCGAGGTGAAGCGCGGCCTGATCGCCGGTGCCGGTGGCGTTTTCCGCATCGCCGAGCAGCTGCCCCGCAAGGTGGCCAACGAGCTGCTGTTCACCGGTGAGCCGATGTCCTCGGCCGATGCGCTGCGGTGGGGTCTGATCAACCAGGTCGTGCCCGACGGCACCGTTGTCGACGCCGCACTCAAGCTGGCCGAACGGATCACGGGCAACGCACCGCTGGCCGTGCAGGCCAGCAAACGCGTCGCCTACGGCGTCGACGAGGGCGTCATCACCGGCGACAAGGACGGCTGGAAGCGCACCAACCGCGAATTCAGCACGCTGCTGAAGACCGAGGACGCCATGGAAGGGCCGCTGGCCTTCGCGCAGAAGCGCGAACCCGTTTGGAAGGCAAAGTAAGCCATGAAGCGACAGATCTACACCTCGGAGCACGAGGCATTCCGGGAGACGGTCAAGGAATACATCGAGCGTGAGCTCGTCCCCAATTCCGAGAAGTGGGAGACCGAGCGCATCGTCGACCGGTCGGCGTACACCGCCGCGGGCAAGTACGGAGTCATCGGGTTCAACATGCCCGAGGAGTTCGGCGGCGGCGGTTCAGATGACTTCCGGTTCAACGCGATCATCGACGAGGAGATCGCCAAGGCCGGCGTGCACGGCCCGGCGCTGAGCCTGCACAACGACGTCGTCGGCCCGTACTTCAAGGACCTCACCAACGACGAGCAGAAGCAGCGCTGGCTGCCCGGCATCGCCAGCGGCGAGACCATCATCGCGGTCGCGATGACCGAACCGGGCGCAGGCAGCGACCTGGCCGGTATCCGCACCTCCGCGGTACGTGACGGTGACGACTGGATCATCAACGGCTCCAAGACGTTCATCTCCTCGGGTATCAACTGCGACCTGTGTGTCGTGGTGGCGCGCACCGATCCCGAGGCCGGTCACAAGGGCTTCACGCTGTTCGTGGTGGAGCGCGGCATGGAGGGCTTCACCCGCGGTCGCAAGCTCGACAAGATGGGCCTGCACAGCCAGGACACCTCCGAGCTGCACTTCGAGAACGTCCGGGTGCCGAACGCCAACCTCCTGGGCAAGGAAGGTCGCGGGTTCTACCACCTGATGACCAACCTGCCCTCGGAGCGGCTCTCGATCGCCATCTCGGCGATCTACGGTGCGCGCGCGGTCTTCCAGGAGACGCTGCAGTATGCCAAGGACCGCAAGGCTTTTGGGCAGCCGATCGGCAGCTTCCAGCACAACCGGTTCCTGCTCGCCGAGATGGATACCGAGCTGGAGGTCACCGAGAACTACCTCGACCGCTGTCTGCAGGGCGTGGTCGACGGTGAGCTGACCGCCGTCGAGGCGGCCAAGGCCAAGTGGTGGGCGACCGAGGTCGCCAAGAAGGTCATCGACAACTGCGTGCAGCTGCACGGCGGCTACGGCTACATGATGGAGTACCGCGTCGCGCGGGCCTACGTCGACGGACGGATCCAGACGATCTTCGGTGGTACCACCGAGATCATGAAGGAGATCATCGGACGCGAGCTCGGCGTTTAGTTCTTTCGCCGAACAGACAAAAAACTGCCCATTTCCACACGGAAATGGGCAGTTTTGCGTCTGCTGGCGCAGAGGAAGAAATCAGCCGATCGGGGCGTCGGCCGCCGGGGTCTCCGGGGCCTTCGTCGTGGTCGTGGTCGTGGTGCTGGAGCCCGACGGCACGATGGCCTCCGGCGGGCTGTTGGGATCCAGCACGGTGTCGATCAGGTAGATCCGGGCGTTGGCCGCCTGGATGGGACCGCAGACCAGCTTGGCGGTGTCGTTGACCTTGATGTCGCCGCCCTTGCCGGTCACCTTGACCTCGGCGCCCTGCTGGGTGGGCCGCTGGCCCTTGACGTCGTCGGGGCCGAGCAGGCCCAGGAACGCGTGGTAGTAGTCCAGGCTGGTGAGCGCGGCCACGTCAGCCTTGAGCGCGTCGAGCTTGCCGGGCTCCATGGCGGCGAACGCGTCGTTGGTCGGCGCGAAGATGACGTACGGGCCGTTGTCGAGCACCGGGACGATGTTGACGGCCGGGTTCATCCCACCCGAGATCGCGGCGTTGAACGTGCTGATGTCCGGGATGCTGGCCAGCACCTTGCCGGTCGGCAGATCCGCGAAGCTCTTCCAATCCGGCATCGCCTTCTTGAAGTTGTCGCAGCCAGAGCCCTGCGGGTCGGGGATTTCGACTACCGGGGCGGTGGTCGTCGTCGGCGCCGGGTCGGCGTAGGCGGTGACTGCCAGCGGCAGCGACGCCGAGATCGCGGCGACGGCCGCAGCAACGCCCAGTGTCTTGGTGCGAGTCTTCATTTGGTGGGTTTTCCTCCCGCTCATGCCTAGCCTGGTATTCGTCGGCTGTCGGTGACGCGTTACGCGGTTCTCCGCGCGACTATGGCGAGCGACCACGAGCAATGACAGCCTCAGCGTTCCCCGCGGCGCCGCATCGGATGTTAAGGGTTACGAAGCGGTTACGGCAAAGCCGAAGTGTCAACTGTGACCAGGTCGGACGTTGTGACCTGCGCTTTTCGAATACTGAGGCACAAAACGGCGGCTACGAAGCACAGCCCGGCGGCCAGCTGGAAGGCCAGGTCGTAATTGCCGTTCAGATCCCGCAGCCATCCTGCACCCGCGGCGGCGACGGCCGCGCCGACCTGGTGGGAGGCGAACACCCAACCGAAGACCACCGGCGAACGATCCCCGAAGTAGTCCCGGCACAGCACGATGGTCGGCGGCACGGTGGCCACCCAGTCCAGTCCGTAGAAGATGACGAACACCCACGTGCTCGGTTCGGCATGGGGGGACAGCAGGGACGGCAGCAGCATCAGTGACAGGCCGCGGCCCGCGTAGTAGACGAGCAGCAGCAGTCGGGGGTCTACGCGGTCGGTGAGCCAGCCGGAGAACACGGTGCCGGCGACGTCGAGGATGCCGATGGTGGCGAGCAAGCCTGCGGCGACCGTGGTCGGCATGCCGTGGTCGTTCGCGGCCGGAATGAAGTGGGTGCCGATCAGACCATTGGTGGTCATGCCGCAGATCGCGAAGCTGGCGGCCAGCAGCCAGAACACGCGGGTCCGTGCGCCGAGGCGCAGGCCATCGAAAGCGGCGGCGAATCCGCCAGTCGGAGCCGACGCGGCCGGGGCAGGCTCAGTGGCTCCGTACGGTGCCAAACCCACGTCGGCGGGGCGGTTGCGCATGAACAACGCGACGAGCGGGACGACGGCCAGCGAGGCCACCGCGACGATCAAAGAGGCCCAGCGCCAACCGTATTGGGTGGTGACGGCCGCGACAACCGGTAGGAAGACCAGTTGTCCCGTCGCGCTGGCCGCGGTGAGCACACCGGTGACCAGACCGCGGCGCTGCGCGAACCAACGGGTCGCGATGGTCGCCACGAACCCCATCGAGATCGACCCGGTTCCGACGCCGACGAGCACGCCCCACAGCAGCACCAGTTGCCAGCTCGCGGTCATCAAGGTGCTGACTGCCGAACCCGTCGCGATCAGCAGCAGCGACACCGTCAGCACGGGGCGGACACCGAATCGGTCCATGAGTGCCGCGGCGAACGGTGCGGTGAGTCCGTACAACATCATGTTGACCGACATCGCCAGCCCGACCGTGCCGTGCGACCAACCGAATTCGTGATGCAGCGGGTTCATCATCACGCCCGGGATGGATCGGAACCCGGCTGCGCCGAGGATCGCCACGAAGCTCACGGCAGCGACCACCCAGGCCCAGTGGATGCCGATGCGGGTCGGGGTAGGCGAGGTCACCCGAACACTGTTGCCGAGGATGGCCGTCGCGACCAGTGGCATAAACGACAGCAATCATCAAAAACGTGCCACAATTGGCGTCGTGCACCGTGTTGCCGTCCTGCTGCTGGCGCCGGTGGTCGGGTTCGACGCGGCCATCGCGCCGACGTTGTTCTCCAATGCCACCGACAGCGAGGGCAATCCGCTCTACGACGTGGTGACGTGCGGGCTCACCACTGACCCGGTGCCGTCGACGACCGGGTTTGCCATGGTGCCCGGCGCGGCAGCCGGGGCGCTGGAATCGGCCGACACCGTCGTGATCCCTGGCACCAGGTACGCGCCGGCCCGTGCCGACGGTGTGTTGGGCACCGAGGTGAGGGAGACCCTGTCGCGGATCCGCCCCGGCACCCGGCTTGTTTCGATCTGCACCGGAGCTTTCGTACTGGCCGCCGCCGGCCTGCTGGACGGCAGACCGGCTACCACGCACTGGCGCTTCGCCGCGGACATGCGCCGGCTGTACCCGGACGTTCGCCTCGACGAAGACGTACTGTTCGTCGACGACGGCGACGTGCTCACCTCGGCCGGCCTGGCCGCGGGAATCGACTTGTGCCTGCACATCATTCGCTCCGATCACGGTGCGCAGGTGGCCAACACGGTGGCTCGCTACTGCGTGGTGCCGCCGTGGCGGGAGGGCGGGCAGGCGCAGTTCATCGATCACGGGCCGACGGTCAACGACCATGCCTCGACCGCCGCCACCCGTGAATGGGCGTTACAGCACCTCGCCGAGGAACTCACCGTGACGCGCCTGGCTGCGCACGCCCACATGAGCGCCCGCACGTTCAACCGCCGCTTCCGTGAGGAGACCGGGCAGGCGCCCGCTACCTGGGTCCGCAGCCGCAGGCTGGACCTGGCGCGCGAACTTCTGGAATCGGGGGACCTGCCGGTGGACGAGGTGGCCAGGCGTTCGGGTCTGGGCACGTCGGGCAATCTGCGTCATCACCTGCGCCGCGGGCTCGGGATGTCACCGTCGAGCTACCGCAAGGTGTACCAGGGCGCGTGAGCCGGCCGGTCGGCTGTCTACCATGACCGGCATGCCTGAGCCGCTGATCGTCTCCGTCGCTGGTCACACCCCGCAGATCGACCCGGACGCCTGGGTTGCCCCCAATGCCAGTGTGATCGGCCAGGTTTCGCTGGCCGCCGGTGCCAGCGTCTGGTACGGGGCGACGCTGCGCGCCGAGGTCGAGCCCATCGAGATCGGCGAGGGCAGCAACATCCAGGACGGGGTGACCGTCCACGTCGACCCGGGTTTCCCGTGCCGGGTTGCCACCGGGGTCACCGTCGGCCACAACGTAGTGCTGCACGGCTGCACCGTCGAGCAGGACAGCCTGGTCGGGATGGGTGCCGTGGTGCTCAACGGTGCGGTGATCGGCGCCGGTTCGCTCGTGGCCGCCGGTGCGGTGGTGCCGCAGGGCATGGTGGTGCCGCCGCGCTCACTGGTGGCCGGTGTCCCGGCCAAGGTCCGCCGCGAGCTCAACGATGACGAGGTCGGCCACAACCAGTTGAACGCCGCGGCCTACACGCATCTGACGGGTTTGCACCGCGACGCGGAGTGACCTGCCCGACGATTGCGGCCGCGCCAAGCCGGGTACTAACCGCGGCGTGACTGATACGGCGAGTAAACGGATTCTGGTGATCGGTGCGAGCGGCTACGTCGGTTCGCGTCTGGTGAGTGTGCTGTTGACGGCGGGGCACCGCGTGGTGGCGGCCGGGCGCAGCCTCGACAAGCTCGCCGACTACGGCTGGTTCCACGACGTCACCGCGGTGCAACTCGATGCCGACGACCCGCTGTCCACCAACGCCGCGTTCGAGCAGATCGGCCCGGTCGATCTGGTCTATTACCTGGCCCACGGCATCGGGCAGTCCGGCTTCCGGGAGGCGGACTGCCAGGCTGCTGCCAACGTCGCCGCCGCGGCAAAGGAAGCCGGCGTCGAACGAATTGTGTATCTCGGCGGTTTCGTGCCGGATTCGACGAGCCTGTCGGACCATCTCGCAAGCCGGGCGGAGGTAGCTCAGGCGCTGCGCGTCGACGGCGGGCCGGAGGTGGTGTGGTTGGGCGCCGCGTTGATCATCGGCTCGGGGTCGACGTCGTTCGAGATTCTGCGCTATGTGGCCGACCGGTTCCCGGTCCTGCCCGCCCCGGCCTGGATGGCCAACCGGATCGATCCGATCTCGATCCGCGACGTACTGCACTACCTGGTGGCCGCCGGTGAATCGAAGCAGGTGCCGGCCGGCGACTACGACATCTGCGGACCGGACATCACGACCTATCGAGACCTGGTGGCGACCTATGCCCGGCTCGCGGGCAAGCGCCGACTGACCGTGCCGATCGGTGGGCCGACGGCCGGTGTGGCGGCCCGCGTGTCGGCGGCCACCTTGCCGATTCCCGGCGGTCTGGCAACGGATGTGATCACCTCGCTCGACCATCCGATGAGCGCCGCACGCGAGGGCATCCGCACCGTGGTGCCGGATCCGCCGGGCGGGCTGCTGGGTGTCGACGAGGCGATCCGACGGGCCTTGGGACCCGATGCCCTGCCGGCCGAGCGGCGGCCGGTCAGCGCACTGGCCGATCCGCACGACCTGGCCGACACCGACCCGGTATGGGCCGGCGGTGACGCCGCGCGGATCCGGCAACTCACACCCGGCTTCGCGCGGCCTGTGCTCGGCCTGCTGCCCCCGATCCCCGGACCGGTCGCGGCCGTGGTGCGCTCCGGCCTCGATGTGGCGGCCCGCCTGGTTCCGAGCGGGGGCTGAAGGCCGGCGTGCCGGGGGTGACGACGGACGAACCGGCCGGGTTGCTGCGTCGGCGGGTCGTCGTCGGCGTGGTACTGGTTGCCGGAGCCGTTCTGCTGGCGGTGTCGCTGGGGGTCGAACCAGGTGAGAGTTCGTTCTACTGGCTGACTTTGGCTCTGGCCGGGGTCTGGACGGTGGGTGCGCTGACATCCGGTCCGTTGCACCTGGGCACCGGGCACCGGCCGGTGCTGCTCGGCACTGCGGTGGGTCTGGCCCTCGGTCTGGTGTTCGTGGTCGGCGCGCTGGTGGCCCGCCTGATCCCTGGTCTGCGCGAATATGTCACTGCGGTACTCGAATTCGCGAATCACGGCAGCCTGGTGGTGGTCGTGCTGATCACGCTGATCAACGGGGTGGCCGAGGAATTGTTCTTTCGCGGCGCGTTGTACACCGCGCTGGGTGACCATCGCCCGGAGATCATCTCCACGGTGATCTACGTCGCCGCGGTGATGGCGTCCGGCAACCCGATGCTCGGGTTCGCCGCGATCCTGCTCGGCACGGTCTGTGCGGTTGAACGCCGAATGACCGGTGGCGTACTGGCGCCCATGCTGACCCACTTCTTCTGGGGCCTGATCATGGTGCTGGTACTGCCACCGATCTTCGGCGTCTAGCGCAGCGGGTGCGCGAGCTCGTCGCGTGGCATCCGTGCTGCGGTCACGGCCACCGCCGCCAGCACGGCGGGCAGCAGTCCGGCCACCAGGAAGATGGACTCCATCGAGACGACCTTCGACAACGGGCCGACGATCGCGAACGACAGCGGCATGAAGGCCAGCGACACGAAGAAGTCCAGGCTCGACACGCGGCCCAACATCTCCGTCGGCACCCGGCGCTGAAGCAGCGTTCCCCAGATCACCATGCCCGCACCGTCGGTGACGCCGATGCAGAACGTGGCCAACGCCATCAACGGGAACGACGAAGTGACGCCGACGACCACCAGCGGCACCGAGCCCAGGCCCCACATCAGCATCATCGTGGTCAGGTAGCGCCGCGGCATCCGGCGCGAGGACACCGTCAACGCCCCCAGGGCGCTGCCGAATCCGAAGAACGCCAGGATGAATCCGTACGCCCGCGCGCCGTCGGCGAACCGGTCCTGGGCGATGAACGGCAGCAACACCTCGATCGGCCCGAGGACGACGAGCACGAACATGCTCGCGAACAACAGCGTCGCCAGCAGCCACGGTGTTCGCACCATGAACGCGAAACCGTCACGCAGATCGCGCAATACGTGCGGGCGCTCGCCGGCATCCTGTGCCGCAACGGAGTCCACGGTGGGGCGGGTGGCGACCAGTAGGACCAGGCCCGCGCCGAACAACGCAGCCACCACGACCGCGCCCAGGGACGGGAAGGTCGCGGCGATCACCATGCCTGCCACCGCAGGCCCCACCGAACGCTGAAACACCGGCCGCACCACGCCCTCGACACCGTTGGCCGCCAACAGTTGTTCGGGCGGCAGGATGCGGGGCAGCAGCGCGCTGTAGGCCGGGAAGAAGAATGCCGCGGCGATGCCGAGAATGCCTGCGGCGACGGCCAGATGCCAGATCTTGAGCAGGCCGAGCAGGCCCAGCGTCGCGACGGTCGTGACCGTCACGAGGTTGACGGTTTCCACCGCGATGATGATCGTGCGCTGGTTGATCCGGTCGGCGGTGATCCCGCCGATGAGAACGAAGCCCACAAGGCCGACACCCATGCAGGTGGCGACCAGCGACAGTGAGGTCGGATCGTTGTCGATCGCGATGACCTGCAACGCCATCACCACCGACCACATGCCCTCGGCGAAGATCGACAACGTGACCGCGGCAATCAGCAACCGATATTCGCGGATGCGGAAGGGTGCGAGCACACGCCAGCCGCCGGTCTGATCGACCGGCGTCTGGATGTCGTGCTGCATGCTCACAACATTCGATGGTGCCTACCCGGAGTGGGTTGAGTCCAACGATTTTCGCCGGCGTGAGTCCGGCGGAGCGCTTACTGCTGGGTGAACTCCGGGCGCCGGTTCTGCTGAAAGGCCTTGGTGCCCTCGCGGAAGTCGTCGGACACCAGCAGCTGCAGCTGGCCCTTGCGCTCGCGGGCGAAGGCGCCCTCGAGCTCGGTGAGCGTGGCCGCGTTGACGGCCTGCTTGGTTTCGCGCAGGGCCACCGCCGGACCGGAGCGCAGCTTGGCGACGATCTTGTCCACCGCGGCGTCGAACTCGTCGGCCGGGTACACGGCGCTGATCAGACCCCAGTCGAAGGCATCGGCGGCGCTGAGGCGGTCGGCCAGCAGCGCCAGCCGCATGGCCCGGATCCGGCCGATGTTCGCGGCGACCAGTGCCGAGGCACCGCCGTCGGGCATCAACCCGATTTTGGTGAAGGCGAGCAGGAAGAAGGCCGACTCCGAGGCCAGCACGACGTCACATGCCAGTGCCAGCGACACCCCGACGCCGGCGGCAGGCCCCTGCACGACGGCCACGACCGGCTTGGGCAGCGCCACGATCGATGCGACGGCGCGGTTGGCGGCGTCCAGCACGCCTTCGGCGTCATGGCTCTTGGCGTTCTGGTCGTCCTCGCTGATGCCGGCACCGGAGCTGAATCCGCGGCCCGCTCCGCCGAGGCGAACCACGCGCACCTCGGAGTCGGTGGCGGCCAGATCCATGGCGTCGGCGATCGCCACGAGCATGTCCTGCGTCAGGGAGTTGAGGCTGTCGGGCCGGTTGAGGGTCACCGACAGAACGCCGCCCTCAAGGAACACGGATACGTCTTTGACTTCGGGGTAAGCGTGGGTCGCGGTCATCTGTGCACCTTAGGTCTGGCGGGCCTGTGGCCCGCTCCGGGCGGGGGCGGCTATGGCCATACCGGGTCGAGAAGGTTATACAAGTAAGCTATGTCACCGGTCAACCGAGACCCACACGCGAAGGGGCGAAAGAGCATGGCTGGACCACTGCAAGGTTTGCGCGTTGTTGAGCTGGCGGGCATCGGCCCCGGCCCGCACGCGGCAATGATCCTCGGCGATCTGGGTGCCGACGTGGTGCGCATCGAACGACCGGGCAAGGGCACCGGTACGCCCAGCGCCGACACCATGCTGCGTAACCGCCGGTCGGTGGCTGCGGACATGAAGAGCGACGAGGGCCGTGCGCTGGTGCTCAAACTCATCGAGAAGGCCGACGTCCTGATCGAGGGCTTCCGTCCCGGCGTGACCGAGCGTCTGGGGCTGGGACCCGACGACTGCGCCAAGGTCAACGAACGGCTGATCTATGCCCGGATGACGGGCTGGGGCCAGGAAGGCCCGCGGGCCCTGCAGGCCGGCCACGACATCAACTACATCTCGCTGAACGGCCTGCTGCACGCCGTCGGTCGCAAGGGTGAGCGGCCGGTACCGCCGCTGAACCTCGCCGGTGATTTCGGCGGCGGGTCGATGTTCCTGCTCGTCGGCATCCTCTCGGCGCTGTTCGAGCGGCAGACCTCGGGCAAGGGGCAGGTGATCGATGCCGCGATGATCGACGGGTCCAGTGTGCTGATGCAGATGATGTGGAGCTTCCGCAGCCAAGGTCTGTGGTCCGACGAGCGTGGCACCAACATGCTCGACACCGGTGCTCCGTACTACGACACCTACGAGACCTCCGACGGCCGCTACATGTCGATCGGGGCGATCGAGCCGCAGTTCTACGCCGAGCTGCTCAAGGGCCTGGGTCTGGATGACGCCGACCTTCCGGACCAGAACGACATGGCGCGCTGGCCCGAGCTGCGTGAGGCGTTCACCAAGGCATTCGCCGCGCACGACCGGGACCACTGGGCCAAGGTGTTCGCCGGTACCGATGCGTGTGCGGCTCCGGTGCTGTCCTTCGCCGAGGTGCTCACCGAACCGCACATCGCCGAGCGCAACACGTTCTTCGACGAAGGCGGCAACCTGCAGCCGATGCCGGCACCGCGGTTCTCCCGCAGCGTCCCGGCGGTGCCGACACCACCGGGCCCGCGCGGGGCCGACACGGAAGCTGTTCTGCGGGACTGGGTTTAGTCCAACCACTGTTTGGTTCGACCAAAGGGGTCGGTGGGAACGCCGGCCGGAAAGGAATGCGGTACATGGAGATCAAGGACGCGGTAGCCGTTGTCACCGGCGGTGCCTCCGGCCTCGGATTGGCTACCACCAAGCGCCTGCTGGATGCGGGTGCCCAGGTGGTCGTGATCGACCTCAAGGGTGAAGAGGTCGTGGCCGAACTGGGTGATCGGGCCAAGTTCGTCGCCACCGACGTCACCGACGAGGCGGGCGTGACCGAGGCGCTCGACGTCGCGGAATCGCTTGGCCCGGTGCGGATCAACGTCAACTGCGCGGGCATCGGCAACGCGATCAAGACCCTGAGCAAGAACGGTGCGTTTCCGCTCGACGGCTTCCGCAAGGTGGTCGAGGTCAACCTGATCGGCACGTTCAACGTGATCCGGCTGGCCGCTGAGCGCATCGCCAAGACGGAGCCGCTCAAGAATGAAGAGCGCGGCGTCATCATCAACACCGCCTCGGTGGCGGCGTTCGACGGCCAGATCGGGCAGGCCGCCTACTCGGCGTCCAAGGGCGGCGTGGTCGGCATGACCCTGCCCATCGCGCGCGACCTCTCGCGTGAGCTGATCCGCGTGTGCACCATTGCGCCGGGTCTGTTCAAGACCCCGCTGCTGGGCTCGCTGCCCGAAGAGGCGCAGAAGTCGCTGGGCCAGCAGGTGCCCCACCCGGCCCGCCTGGGTGATCCCGATGAGTACGGCGCCCTGGCCGTGCACATCATCGAAAACCCGATGCTCAACGGCGAGGTCATCCGCCTCGACGGTGCTATCCGTATGGCCCCTAGGTAAGGACTGATATGGCATTGAAGACGAAGTTCACCGAGACGTTCGGGATCGAGCATCCCATCGTGCAGGGCGGCATGCAGTGGGTCGGCCGCGCCGAACTCGTTGCGGCCGTGGCCAATGCGGGTGCGTTGGGTTTCATCACCGCGCTCACGCAGCCCACTCCGGCCGATCTGGCCAAGGAGATCGAGCGGTGTCGTGAGCTCACCGACAAGCCGTTCGGTGTGAACCTGACCATCCTGCCGACCATCAACCCGCCGCCATACGACGAGTACCGCCAGGTGATCGTCGACTCCGGCATCAAGATCGTCGAGACCGCTGGCTCCAACCCGGCGCCGCACCTGCCGATGTTCCACGACAACGGCATCAAGGTGCTGCACAAGTGCACCTCGGTGCGCCACGCGGTCAAGGCGCAGAGCCTGGGCGTGGACGGCATCAGCATCGACGGGTTCGAGTGCGCCGGTCACCCCGGCGAGGACGACATCCCGGGCCTGGTACTGATCCCGGCGGCGTCGGCCAAGATCGACATCCCGATGATCGCCTCGGGCGGTTTCGCCGATGCACGTGGTCTGGTGGCCGCGCTGGCGCTGGGCGCCGACGGCATCAACATGGGTTCGCGGTTCATGTGCACCGCGGAATCGGCGATTCATCAGAAGGTCAAGGAAGCGATCGTGGCGGGCACCGAGCTCGACACCGAGCTGATCTTCCGCAGCCTGGGCAACACCGCGCGGGTGGCGAGCAACACGGTCTCGCGTGAGGTGGTGCAGATTCTCAAAGATGGCGGCCAGTTCGAGGACGTCAAGGATCTGGTGGCCGGCAAACGCGGCGTGAAGGTCTATGAGATCGGTGATCTCGACGCGGGCATCTGGTCGGTCGGAACCTCGATGGGTCTGATCAACGACATTCCCACCTGCGGCGAACTCGTCTCGCGGATGGTGTCGGAGGCCGAGGAGCTGATCAGTGGGCGCCTGGCGAACATGATCGGCGCGGACGAAGCCGAGCCGGAGAAAGAAGCAGTCCTCGCCTGAGACGAGGACTGCAGCCCGTTACGGGCAAACTCAGCATGGGAAACGCGCGCCGTGAGGCGCGCGTTTTCTCATACTGCGGTGGGCAGCGGGTTGTTGTAGTA
>NZ_LZSY01000099.1 GCF_001665625.1 Mycolicibacterium peregrinum
CGCGTCCGCTGGGTAGAAGCGAGAGGCTTGGACGACGGGCTCTCGCTCAGGGTGGACGCCCCCGCGCCCGTCATCCCTCTGCCGGATGTCGCCAAGGCAGCCAAAGAGACTGCCGCCCAAGCCAAGTCGACTGTCACCTCGGCCGCCAATCCAGTGTCGGGCCCGGTGCCGTCCACACTGAGCGAGAGCCCGTCGTCCAAGCTGCCCCTTGCCGCGGCGGTGGCCGTAGGCGTCCTGGCCCTGCTCCTGGTCGTGCTCAGCCGTCGGCATTCCGAGGACAGCTGACCCGGGCTGGACCCTGACGCGACGTCAGGGTCGATAGTGGCCTCGTGCACGCAGATCAGCAGGTGAGATCCGTCGGCGCGGTGGCCGCGCTGACGGAGATCTCGGTGCGGACTCTGCATCACTACGACCACATCGGTCTCGTGGTGCCCAGCGTGCGTACCGCGGCGGGTTATCGCGGCTATACCGACGCCGATATCGAGCGGTTGCATTTGGTGCTGGTGTACCGGTCGGTCGGGCTGGCGCTGGATGAGATCCGGTCCCTGCTCGACGATCCGGATGCCGACGTGCTCGCCCACCTGCAACGCCAGCACAGCGTCCTGTGCGATCAGGCCGAGCAGCTGCAGCAGACCATCAAGGCAGTGGAGGAATTGATGAGCGCCCACGACAGAGGAATTCAGCTGACCGCCGAGGAGCAGGTGGAGATCTTCGGCAGCGCCGTTTTCGACGAGCACGCCGAGGAGGCCGAAGCGCGCTGGGCCGATACCGAGGAGTGGAAACAGTCCCGGCAACGGACCGCGCAGATGACCAAGCGGGACTGGATCGAGTTCAAGGCCGAGAACGACGCGCTGCTCGACGCCCTGGCCGAGGGTAAGCGCGCCGGGGTCGAACCGGGCTCGGCGCAGGCCGACGAGTTGGCGGCACGGCATCGCGCCACCATCTCGCGGTTCTACGACTGCAGTGACGACATGCATGTGTGCCTGGCGCAGATGTATGTCGACGACGAGCGCTTCGCCCGCTACTACGACGATGCAGAGCCTGGGCTGGCCCAGTTCGTGCACGACATCATCGTGCAAAGTGTCGGTCGCTAGCGGGCTGCGATAATCGCGGGGTGAGTATCGAACCGCGCGCCACCGCTGATCTGGTCGACGAGATCTACCCCGACGTCCGTAGCTGCGATCTGCAGTTGCAGAACTACGGCGGCAGGACCATGTTCGCCGGGCCGATCACCACGGTGCGCTGCTTCCAGGACAACGCCCTGCTGAAGTCGATCCTGTCCACCCCGGGTAACGGCGGGGTGCTCGTGGTCGACGGTGACGGCTCGGTGCACACCGCGCTGGTCGGTGACATCATCGCCGGGTTGGCTGCCGACAACGGCTGGTCCGGGGTGATCGTGCACGGCGCGGTACGCGATGCCGCCGCGCTGCGCACCATCGATGTCGGGATCAAGGCGCTGGGCACCAACCCGCGCAAGGGCACCAAGACCGGCGAGGGTGAGCGCGACGTCGAGGTCAGCTTCGGCGGCGTCACCTTCGTCCCCGGCGAGATCGCCTATGCCGACGAGGACGGCATCGTGGTCGTCGCCGCTTCCTAAAACCAGGAGCGAGAAAAGCCCCCACCTTCATCAAGGTGGGGGCTCTTCTCGTTTATTGCCTAGCTAACCTTCACGGCCGCACGGTGTTTGGTGAACATCAGCGACTCCTCGTCGACCTTGCCGTAGCGGATGGTCCGCAGGTCGAAGAAGTAGTTCTGCTTGAGCCGCCAGGGCGCCTCCGAGCCCGACTTGGGCAGGCTGTCCATGGCACGCCGGAAGTATCCCGGGGTGAAGTCCATGAACGGCATCTCGTCGACAGCGGTGCCGGGGTGCTGGGCCTCGACGCGGTCGAAACCGTTGGCGTCCATGTAGTTCAGCACGCGGCAGATGAACTCCGAGACCAGATCCGCCTTGAGCGTCCAGGACGCGTTGGTGTAGCCGAAGGTGATCGCCATGTTGGGAACACCGGAGAGCATCAGGCCCTTGTAGGTCATCGTGTCCGACAGGTCGATCGGCTCGCCGTTGCGCAGGGCCTGGGCACCGCCGAACAACTGCATGTTCAGACCGGTCGCGGTGACGATGATGTCGGCCTCGAGCTCCTGCCCGGAGCTGAGTTTGATGCCCTTGTCGGTGAACGTGTCGATCGTGTCGGTGACGACATCGGCCTTGCCCGACCGGATGGCCTTGAACAGATCGCCGTTGGGCGCCAGGCAGACTCGCTCATCCCACGGGTTGTAACGCGGGCTGAAGTGCTTGTCGTAATCGAAGTTTTGGGGCAGCCGGCGGGTGCCCATCTTGCGCAGGAACTGCTTGAAGATCGA
Organism: Mycolicibacterium peregrinum; assembly: GCF_001665625.1. GTDB lineage: Bacteria > Actinomycetota > Actinomycetes > Mycobacteriales > Mycobacteriaceae > Mycobacterium > Mycobacterium peregrinum_B. The sequence continues at coordinate 2,359 of NZ_LZSY01000099.1, forward strand.
CGGGAAGCGGCGCGCGATCTGGTACTGGCCGGTGCTGTACCCGACGGCCTTCCAGCGGTTCGCGAAATGCGCGAGATTCTTCGGCAGGTACTTGTTGGTCTTCACGGCGAACGGATCGACCAGAGGCAACGATCCGACGTACGTGGGCGAGCGCTGCAGCATGGTGACGTGCCCGACGCCGCCGTTGACCAACGACGGGATCAACGTGATCGCGGTGGCACCCGAGCCGATCACGACCATCTTCTTGCCGGCGTAATCCAGATCCTCCGGCCAGTGCTGGGGGTGGATGATCTGGCCCTTGAAGTTCGAGGCGCCGGGGAATTCCGGTGAGTAACCCTCGTCGTAGTTGTAATAGCCGCTGCACACCGACAGGAACGAGCAGGTGATCTGCTTCTCCTCGCCATCGTGCTCGACGGTCACGGTCCACTTGTTCTCGGCGTCGGACCAGTCCGCCGACACCACCTTGTGGCCGGTGCGGATGTGCTTCCGGATGCCGTTCTCGTCGGCAGCCTCGTTGATGTAGTTCCAGATCGACTGGCCGTCGGCGATCGATTTGGCCGACTCCCACGGCTTGAACCGGAACCCGAGGGTGAACATGTCCGAGTCGGAGCGGATGCCCGGGTACTTGAACAGGTCCCAGGTGCCGCCGATGTTCTCCCGGCGCTCGAGCATCACGTAGCTCTTGGTGGGGCAACGGTCCTGCAGATGCCAGGCCGTGCTGATGCCGGAGATGCCGGCGCCGACGATCACAACATCGAAGTGTTCGTTCATGGGACCGACGGTATCAACATGGTGTTGAGTCGGTCAACAGTCTGTTGATAAATTCAACGCGGTGTTAGGCTGCTGGTTGTGACCACCTCCGGTACGACGCGCGCCCCCCGCGGTCGACGCGCCGCCCGACCATCGGGCGACGACCGTGAGGCGGCCATCCTCGAGACCGCCCGGCAGCTGCTGGAGACCAAGAAGTTCGCCGACATATCGGTCGATGACCTGGCCAAAGGTGCCGGGATCTCCCGGCCGACGTTCTACTTCTACTTCTCATCGAAGGAAGCGGTCCTGCTGTCGCTGATCGACCCGCTGATCAAGCGGGCGGACACCGGTTTCGACAGCGCACTTGAGGACATGCCCACCGACCCCAAGCGGGCGATCCGGCACGGGATCGAGATCTTCGTCAGCTCGTTCGGGTCGCATCCGGCCACCGCACGCGCCGGTACCGAGGCACTCAACAGCAGCCCGGAGTTCCGGGTGTTCTGGTCCGGGCTCATGCAGAAATGGATCAACCTCACCGCCGCCCTGATCACCGCTGAGCGTGAGCGCGGCGCCGCCCCGGAGACCATTCCCGCGATGGACCTGGCGACCTCGCTCAACTTGATGAACGAGCGCACCATCATGGCGGCTCTGGGCGCCGAACAACCCGCGGTCGCCTTCGACGAGGTGGTCGACACCCTTGCCCACATCTGGCTGACCAGCATCTACGGCCGGCCCCTCTAACCCGTCCGCCACCTATGCGAACATATGTTCGTGTCCGACACCGCGGCCATCCTGCACGCTGATCTCGACTCGTTCTACGCATCGGTCGAGCAGCGCGATGATCCGGCGCTGCGCGGCCGCCCGGTGATCGTCGGCGGCGGCGTGGTGCTGGCGGCCAGTTACGAGGCCAAGGCGTTCGGGGTCCGCACGGCGATGAGTGGTGGTCAGGCCCGGACGCTGTGCCCGCAGGCCATCGTGGTGCCGCCGCGGATGTCGGCGTATTCGGAGGCCAGCGGGCACGTGTTCGAGGTCTTTCACGACACCACACCGGTGGTCGAGCCACTGTCGGTGGACGAGGCGTTTCTCGACGTGTCCGGGCTGGGGCGGGTGTCCGGCACTCCGGTGGAGATCGCCCGACGCCTGCGCGAGCAGGTCAGCGAGCAGGTGGGCCTGCCCATCACCGTCGGCATCGCACGCACCAAGTTCCTGGCCAAGGTGGCCAGCCAGGTGGCCAAACCGGATGGGCTGCTGTTGGTCCCGCCCGATCGCGAACTGGCGTTCCTGCATCCGTTGCCGGTGCGCCGGCTGTGGGGTGTGGGCGCAAAGACGGCCGAGAAGCTCCATGCCCACGGGATCGAGACCGTCGCCGATGTGGCCGAGCTGCCCGAGTCTGCTCTGCGGCCCATGGTCGGCGGTGCGATGGCGCGACAGCTGTATGCGTTGTCGCGCAACATCGACCGACGCCGGGTGACGACAGGGGTCCGGCGCAGTTCGGTCGGCGCCCAACGCGCGCTCGGCCGGCGCGGCAATACGATGTCGGCCGCGGAGGTGGATGTCGTGGTGGTCAACCTCGTCGACCGCATCACCCGCAGGATGCGCGGGGCCGGCCGGACCGGGCGCACCGTCGTATTGCGCTTGCGCTTCGATGATTTCGGCCGGGCCACCCGGTCGCACACCCTGCCCCGGGCTACCGCATCAACTGACGCGGTCCTGGCCGCGGCCCGCGCACTGGTGACGGCCGCAGCTCCCGTGATCGCCGAGCGCGGGCTCACACTGATCGGGTTCGCGGTATCCAACATCGACCACCAGGGCAGCCAGCAGTTGGAGCTGCCTTTCGACTCGGAACCCGATCCGGTCGCGATCGACGGCGCCATCGATGAGGTGCGGCAGCGGTTCGGTAACGCGATGCTGACCCGCGGTGTGCTGGTCGGACGTGATCCGGGCCTGGAGATGCCGACGCTGCCCTACTAGAAGAGTTGCGCGTGCTAAAAGAACTGTCCGGCAATGAATCCCGCGAGCAGCACGGCGAACCCACCGATCTCGCCGACGATGAGGGCAATCATCCCGGCGTGCAGTGATGCGGTGGGCTTCTCGAACTGGTTGGTGGTGTCGCGCTTGGCACCGTGCTCGATGTAGGCGGCGATGGCGACGACGAAGAACAGCACGAGCACCATGGCTGCGGCGAGGTTCACCCACGTGGGCCAGGCGCTGAGTTCGACGAAGACCGCCACCAGCAGCGTCGCGAAGGAGTACAGCAGCGCGGCCCGGTGGGCGATGTCGACGTACGGGTGGGCCAGGTGGTTCTCGCTGGTGGCCATCTGCCGGTACTTCCATACCCCGAGCACCAGGGCCAGCAGGAAGATCAGGCCGGCGGCGAGCAGGGTGATGACGGTGTCGATGCCGAGTTCCGCGTGCATCGCGTGAGTTTACGAGCCTGTCGAATACCGCCGGTCACCCGCGGTGCGGTGTTGGACCGAGGATCGTCCGGCCGATGTGCTGCGGCCGTGGCAACGGAACTGAGCATGAAATCTGAGTAATGTCCCCCATCCGCCGCACCCCGGACTACGACAAGCTGCGAGACATGAACGCTTTCAACGACTCATCCAGGGTCACCGCCGCATTCTTCCTCCAGGCCGCCATCGCTTTCGGGGCCAGCTTTCTCGGTCTGCTCGGCGGGGTCCTGTTCCTGCCCCTGGACCTGTGGCAGCGCCTGTTCCTGGCGATGACGGTCCTATTCCTCGTGACGAGCTCGTTCACCCTGGCCAAGGTGATCCGCGATCAACAGGAAGCCACCACCATCCGGGTCCGGCTCGATGAGGCCAGGATGGAAAAGCTGATCGCCGAACACAATCCGTTCACCTCAGCCGCCTGAGGCCCACTCCAGCAGTTCGTCGGCGGGCCAGGTGTTGACGATGCGCTCGATCGGTACCTCGGCGTCCAGGGCGCGCTGGGCCCCGTAGCCGAGAAAATCCAGCTGGCCGGGTGCGTGTGCATCGGTGTCGATACTGAACACGCAGCCGATCTCCAGCGCCATCGTCAGCAGCCGGGTCGGCGGGTCGCGCCGCTCGGGACGGGAATTGATCTCGACGGCCGTGCCGTGTTCGAGGCAGGCCGTAAAGACTTTCTCGGCATCGAATTTCGACTCGGGCCGCATGCCGCGGCCGCCGGTGACCAGGCGTCCGGTGCAGTGCCCCAGCACATCTGTGTGCGGATTCGAGACGGCCTTGACCATTCGCCGGGTCATGGCTTCCGAGTCCATCGCCAGCTTCGAGTGCACGCTTGCCACCACCACGTCCAGGCGTTCCAGCAGTTCGGGTTCCTGGTCCAGCGATCCGTCTTCGAGGATGTCGACTTCGATCCCGGTCAGGATCCGCATCGGGGCCACAGCCTCGCGTAGGTCCTCGATGACGTCGAGCTGCTCACGCAGCCGGTCCGGGGACAGCCCGTTGGCGATCTTGAGGCGTGGCGAGTGGTCGGTCAGCGCGCAGTACTCGTGTCCGAGGTCGCGCGCGGCCAGCATCATCTCCTCGATCGGAGCGGATCCGTCCGACCAGTTGGAGTGCACGTGCAAGTCTCCCCGGAGGGCGGCCCGCACCTCTGCACCCCCGAGATCGACAGCCGCCTCACGTAATTCGGCGAGGGTGTCGGGCTCCCGGCCGGCCCAGGCCTGGGCGATCACCTTCGCCGTCTTGGGCCCCACCCCTGGCAACGACTGCCAACCGTTCGTCGCGCCGAGGCGTTCCCGTTGCGCATCGGACAGCGCCTCGACGATGTCGGCGGCATTGCGGTAGGCCATCACCCGCCGCGGGTCCTCCCGGGCGCGATCCTTGTAGTACGCGATCTGACGTAGTGCGGTCACCGGGTCCATGGGCACTGCTCAGCAGTCCCCCGGCCGCGCCGCGCAGTGCGGCGTGGTGCCCGGGAACCGGTAGCGATGCGCCGCGACCCAGCGGTAGACCGCGTTCTGCAGTTGACGTACCCCCGGCACCCGGTACACGCGCAACGGAATCCTGGTGCCGAACCCGGCCGAGACGGCGGCGTTGATCGCTTCGGCGCCGCGGTACACCTCGCCCGAGGAGTCCTGCCACCATGCCGCTTCGAGCATCTGATCGGCCGGCACCCCGAGCCGGTCAGCGGTGCCGGCGGCCTGAAAAGGCGCGGTCCGCAGATCGCCGGTGCGCTGCCGGCTCGTCAGAGCGTTCACGCTGCGGGTACACATGCCACAGTTGCCGTCGAAGTACAGGACGCCGTTCATACCTCCAGTGTGCCCGCATCGGGACGTGCATTTGCGCCCTATGACGGGCATCCCTACAGTGGATTGAGATATTCTTCAATCCATCAATTCGTCAGGTCCCACCATGTCTCGGCTACTGCCCAACCGCGGCGACTACACCGAACTGCCGCGCTCGTGGCGCCGCGACCTCCTCGCCGGGGTGACCGTCGGCGTGGTGGCACTGCCGTTGGCGTTGGCTTTCGGGATCAGCTCGGGGGTGGGAGCCGCCGCAGGGTTGGTCACGGCAGTGGTGGCGGGCCTGGTCGCGGCGGTGTTCGGCGGTTCGCACGTGCAGGTGTCCGGCCCGACAGGAGCGATGGCGGTGGTCCTCGCGCCGATCGTCGCGCAACACGGACTCGGCAGCATCGCACTGGTGACAGTGGTGGCGGGGCTGGTGGTGCTGGCCGCAGGCGTCACCGGCCTGGGCCGGGCGGTGACGTTCATCCCGTGGCCGGTGATCGAGGGGTTCACCCTGGGCATCGCGATGATCATCTTCCTGCAGCAGGTCCCCGCCGCATTCGCCCAACAGGCACCCGCCGGCGAGCGCACGCTGCCCGCCGCGATCACGGTGATCGCGCAGGCCGACTGGACTACGGCGGCGAAAACCCTTGGGGTGGTTGGAGTTGTCGCGCTCCTGATGATCGCGCTCCCGCGCGTGCACCGTGCCATTCCCGAATCCTTGACAGCGGTCATCGTGGTCACCGTGCTGGTCAGCGTCCTCCACATCCCCGTGGCCGCGATCGGCGAGCTGCCGTCGCACCTGCCCACCCCGGTGTTCCCCCACGCCGATCTGGGCGCCTTGCGCACCCTGCTCGGCGCGGCACTGGCCATTGCCGCGCTGTCGGCCATCGAATCGCTGCTCTCCGCGCGGGTTGCGGCCACGATGTCACCGACCGGACCGTACGACCCCGACCGCGAGTTGGTCGGGCAGGGTTTGGCGTCAGTGGCTTCGGGTGTTTTCGGCGGCATGCCCGCAACGGGCGCGATCGCGCGCACCGCGGTCAACGTCCGGGCCGGCGCCCGAACACGCGTCGCGGCGATCGTGCACTCACTGGTGCTGCTCGGTGTGGTCTATCTGGCGACCGGACCGGTCTCGACCATTCCACTCGCCGCGCTGGCCGGAGTGCTGATGGTGACGTCGTTCCGGATGATCTCGGCGGGTACGGTGCGAAAGATCCTGCGCTCCACCCGTTCCGATGCGCTGACTTTCGTTCTGACCGCGGTGGTGACCGTGTGCTTCGACCTGATCGAGGCGGTCGAGATCGGCATTGTCGTCGCCGCATTCTTCGCGTTGCGTTCCGTGGCGCGGCGCAGCAGCGTGGTTCGAGAGGAACTTCCCGGTCCGCAGCTACCCGGCGACGACGAGATCGCGCTGCTGAGGCTCGACGGTGCGATGTTCTTCGGTGCCGCCGAACGTATTTCGAGCGCGATCGTGGACGCCGAACATCCACACACTTCCGTCGTCATCATCCGGATGTCGCAACTCGGCATGCTCGACGCCACCGGCGCACACACCCTCGCGGAGATCGCCACCGAACTGGAGTCACGCGGGATCACGGTGATCATCAAGGGTGTTCGACCCGAACACGCCGAGTTGTTGGCCAACGTCGGCGTGTTCGAGTCACTACGGCACGAGAACCACCTGCTCGATTCGCTGGACGATGCGATCGCACATGCGCGAACGCACGTCAGCGTCAGGTGACCGTACGGATCAGCTTCTTGTTCACGAACTCGTCCATGCCGAACCTGCCGAGCTCGCGCCCGAAACCGGACCGCTTGATGCCGCCGAACGGCAACTCGGCCCCTTCGGCACCGACCGCGTTGACGAACACCATGCCCGCATCGATCCGGTCCGCCACGCGGGCGGCCTGATCGGCGTCGGTGGTGAAGACGTAAGAACCCAATCCGAACGGGGTGTCGTTGGCGATCTCGACGGCCTCGTCTTCCGAACCGGCCTTGTACACCACGGCCACCGGGCCGAACAGCTCCTGACGGTAGGCGTCGTTGTCCTCGGTCACTCCCGTGAGAACGGCAGGCGGATAGAACGCACCGCGGCGCTCACCTGCCGACTTGAGCTCGGCACCCTGCGCGACGGCGGCCTTGACCTGCTGTTCGAGCCTTTCGGCGGCCAGTTCCGAGGACAGCGGGGCGATCCCGTCGGCGGCCGCCAGCAGCTTGTCGGTGAACTTGGTCAGGAAGTCGTCGTAGATGTCCTGCGCGACGATGAACCGCTTGGCGGCGTTGCAGGCCTGCCCCGTGTTCTCCATCCGCCCCTCGACGGCGGCTTCCACCGTCGCGTCAAGATCGTCGGTGGACAGCAGGATGAACGGGTCGGACCCGCCGAGTTCCAGCACGCACTTCTTGAGATTGCGGCCGGCGATCTCGGCCACTGCCGCACCGGCCCGCTCGGAACCCGTCAGTGACACCGCGGCCACCCGGGGGTCGGCGATGATCTCGGCAACCTGGTCGTTGGTGGCACGGATGTCGACGTAGGCGCCTTGCGGGAGCCCGGCCTCCAGGAAGATCAGCTGCAGCAGTTCGGCGGATTCGGGGCACTGCGGAGCGTGCTTGAGCAGAATTGTGTTGCCCACGATCAGGTTTGGGCCGGCGAAGCGGGCGACCTGGTAGTAGGGGTAGTTCCACGGCATGATCCCGAGCAGCACACCGACCGGACCTCGCTTGACCACCGCGTTGCCCTCGCCCTCGAGCAGGGGGATCTCCTCGTCGGCGAGGAACTTCTCGGCGTTGTCGGCGTAGTACTGGTAGATGGCGGCGCTGAAGTCGACCTCGCCCAGGGCCTGGTCGCGCGGCTTGCCCATCTCTCGGACGATGACGTCGGCGAGTTGCTCGCGACGCTGCTCGTGCAGGGCGGCGACCTTACCGATGAGCGCGGCCCGCTCGGCCACCGTGGTGGTACGTGCCCAGGTGCGGCCGGTCTTGGCGGCAGCTTCGATGGCGGCCTGGATCTCGGCGTCGGTCGAGGTCGGGTAGGTGGCGACCACCTTTGCGGTCGCCGGATCGGTGACTGCGTACTCGCTCATGTCTACTCCCAGATGGTCTGATCGCGTGATTCCGCATATTTCCCTGCCCGAGACTACCGATTGCGGCGTCTAAATGGCACCGAAGATACGGAATCAGCATTGACCGGTTCGTCCGGAATGAATGCTGCGACGGGACTAGTTTCTGAAGGCGTGCGCTTCGCCTTCAAAACATCCCCGCAGAACACGACCTGGGCCGACATGCTTGCCATCTGGAAAGCGGCCGACACGATCGACGTCTTCGAATCCGGCTGGACGTTCGACCACTTCTATCCGATCTTCTCCGACTCGTCGGGCCCCTGCCTCGAGGGCTGGACGACGCTGACCGCGCTCGCCCAGGCCACCGAGCGGTTGCGCGTCGGTGTGCTCGTCACCGGTATCCACTACCGCCATCCCGCCGTGTTGGCGAATATGGCCTCGGCACTCGACATCGTCTCCAACGGCCGCCTCGACCTCGGCATCGGCGCCGGCTGGAACGAAGAGGAATCGGGTGCCTACGGAATCGAATTGGGCTCGATCAAGGAACGCTTCGACCGGTTCGAGGAGGCCTGCGAGGTCCTGAAAGGACTGCTGACACAGGACACGACGACGTTCGACGGCAAGTTCTACCAACTCAAGGATGCCCGCAACGAGCCCAAGGGCCCGCAGCAGCCGCATCCGCCGTTCTGCATCGGCGGCAGTGGCGAGAAGCGCACGCTGCGCATCACCGCGAAGTACGCCGATCACTGGAATTTCGTAGGCGGTCCACCCGAGGAGTTCGCCCGCAAGCGCGATGTGCTGGCCGCGCATTGCGCCGATCTCGGCCGCGACCCCAAGGAGATCACCCTGTCGGCGCACGTGCGGCTGGGTCCGGACCACGATGTCGCGAAGGTCGTCGACGAGGCGGCGGCGCTGGGCGCCGAGGGCCTGGATCTGGCGATCATCTACCTGCCGCCGCCCTACGATCCGGCCGTGCTGGAACCGTTGGCCGAGGCAATCAGGGACTCAGGTCAGCTCACCGTCTGACACAAACAGCTACGCCCTCGGACCGGCGCTTTTGCGTCGATTCGAGGGCGTCGTGCGCTGTGACGGATACCCGTCAGAAACCGAAGCGAAGTAGCTCGTCCGCCGTGGCCAGGCGCTCGTTCTTGGCCGGGAACTCACGGCTCTTCATCGGATGACGGAACAATGACCAGGCAATACGACCCATCCGTGACCGACTGATCGGGTTGATGTACACGGTGAACACTCCTGCGAATTACTGGTTGCTGTACCCGTAGTTCTACGTTACCGCAGCACTCTCACCACGTCATTAAATACCCGCCATCCGGCAAACTGGGCGAGGCACGCCGCAAAAACATCAGATGTTTCTAATGAGACTAATGTGGTGATTGAGGCGACCGAACTGCTCCTTTTCGAGATGTGGATCACATTTCGACGCTGGTCAAGGCGACTATGCGCTGTGATGCAGGTCACGGCAGTTAATTAAGAAATCTCTCAAACTTGCCTTACTGGGCCCGCGCCAGCTCCTCGTCGAGGAACTCCGGCGGGTAGTCGTCGAGGTCGTCCGAGGTCATGGCGATCTCGTCGGGATCGTCCGGCTCCGGCGGCGTGCTCAGCCGCAGCCAACTGACCGTCGCGACCACGAAGCATCCGAACACCAGCGGGTACCAACCGCTCGCGAGCTGGCCGGACCAGAAGCGCCGGAGGTCCAGGAAATTCCAGTACACCCCGCTGAAGTACATGGTGGTGTGGTTGCGGCCGGGCCGGTGCAGGGTCCACATGAAGGTCAACGCGAGCAGCCCGACAGCCCGGTACGCCCAGCCGCGGGCCCAATGACCCTGTGTCGTGCACGCCTTCGCGGCGAGCCAGAAGATCGCGGGGGCGAACCACACCCAGTGCGCTGCCCAACTGAACGGCGACACCGCGCAACCGGTCAAACCCACCAGCACCACGGCCAGTGCCTGTTCTCCTCGTCGGTGCGCCCACGCCGCGATGGCCATGCATGCCGCGAGTACCAGCAGGCTCACCACGATCCACAGCCACTCCGGCCGTGGGCTCGGGGCGAAGTACCGGGCCAGAAATCCGTTGATCGACTGGTTGGCCAGGTGGTCGATCGAGCTGATGTGGGCGGTGTCGCCGAGGTGAGTCCAGAACCACGCACTGTCTTTCGGCAGCAGCGGCCAGGTGAGCGCCGCCGTCGCGACAAAGGTGATCGCGGCCGTGGCCGAAGCCCGCCACTGCCGGGTGAGCAACAGGTACGGGAGAAATACCAACGGGGTGAGCTTGATGCCCGCGGCGACACCCAGCCCGATCCCCCGCCATCGGGACTGTTCCGGGCGCAGCAGGTCGAGCGCCACCATCGCCATGAGCAGGACATTTATCTGTCCCCACCACAGCGTGGCCTGCACCGGTTCGACATCCACGGCGATCACCGCGAGCGCTGCGCTCATCACGCCGAGCCGCAGATCGGCGCGGATCCCGGCCAGTCGCAGGATCCGCCACGCGATGAGCGCCAGCAAGCAGATCGAGAGGGCCAGCAGGACGTACTTGGCGACGTCGAAACCGAGCCAGGCGAACGGCGCCAGGACGAAGGCCGCGAACGGCGGGTAGACGAACCAGGCGCCGCGCAGCGCCGGTTCCTGGTACAGGCTCCTACCGTCCCAGGAGGCGTGCACGCCGGCGCGGTAGGTGTCCAGGTCGAAGTTGTTCTCGGTCAACCCGAAGAAATGGGTCCCGAACGGCACCAGGTGGTTGTGCACCACCACCGCCAGGACAGCCACAACCACTGCACCTGCGACGACGCGACGTCGCAGCCTCACCTTTCCACCCCCCGGTTGGCGAGTCGAACCGTGGAAACCTACCGCTGCGGCGCTGCCGTCGGCTTGATCACCACCGGCAAGGCGGACTTGCCCATCAGGTAGCGGTCGACGCCCGCGGCGGCGGCCCGGCCCTCGGCGATCGCCCACACGATGAGCGACTGTCCACGGCCCATGTCACCGGCGACGAAGACGCCGGGCACCGAGCTCTGGAAGTTGTCGTCGCGGGAGACGTTGCCGCGGTCGGTCAGCTCGACGCCGAGCTTGCTCAGCAGGCCTTCCTTCTCCGGTCCGACGAAGCCCATGGCGAGCAGCACCAGGTCGGCCTTGAGCTCGAAGTCGGTCCCTTCGACCTTCTCGAACTTGCCGGCATTCATCTTGACCTCGTGCGCACGCAGGCCGGTGACACGACCGTCGGCGCCGGTGAATTCCTCGGTGTTGACCGAGAACACGCGCTCGCCGCCCTCTTCGTGAGCCGAGGAAACCCGGAACATCAGCGGGTAGGTCGGCCACGGGGTCGAGTCCGCGCGGGTCTCCGGCGGGCGCGGCATGATCTCGAACTGGTGGATGCTGGCCGCACCCTGCCGGTGCGAGGTGCCCAGGCAGTCCGCGCCGGTGTCGCCACCGCCGATGATGATGACGTGCTTGTCCTTGGCGGTGATCGGCGGTTGGCCGTTCTCGTCCAGGACGTCGTCGCCGAGCTGAACCCGGTTGGCCCATGGCAGGAATTCCATGGCCTGGTGGATGCCGTCGAGCTCGCGGCCCGGGATCGGCAGGTCACGCCATGCGGTGGCACCCCCGGCCAACACGACTGCGTCGTAGTTCAGCCGCAGCTGCGCCACGGTGATGTCGACGCCGACGTTGACGCCGGGCCGGAACTGGGTTCCTTCGGCCGCCATCTGCTCCAGCCGCCGGTCGATGTGGCGCTTTTCCATCTTGAACTCGGGGATGCCGTAGCGCAGCAGGCCGCCGATGCGGTCGGCGCGCTCGAACACCGTGACGGTGTGACCGGCCCGCGTGAGCTGCTGGGCGGCGGCCAGTCCGGCGGGTCCGGACCCGACGACGGCGACCTTCTTGCCGGTCTGCACGTCGGGCATCTTGGGGACAACCCAGCCCTGGTCGAAGGCGTTGTCGATCAGCTCGACCTCGACCTGCTTGATGGTCACCGGATCCTGGTTGATGCCGAGGACACAGGACGCCTCACACGGCGCGGGGCACAGCCGTCCGGTGAACTCCGGGAAGTTGTTGGTGGCGTGCAGCCGCTCGATCCCGTCGCGCCACCGGTCCTTGTAGACCAGGTCGTTCCACTCGGGGATCAGGTTCCCCAGCGGGCAGCCGTTGTGGCAGAACGGGATACCGCAGTCCATGCATCGTGATGCCTGGTCCCGCAGCTTGTCGTGGGAGAAGTCCTCGTAGACCTCTTTCCAGTCCTTCAGGCGCAGCGGAACCGGCCTGCGGGTCGGGAGTTCCTTCGAGGTGTGCTTGAGGAAACCGCGCGGATCAGCCATTGGCGGCCGCCATGATCGCCTCGTCCACGTTCTCGCCGGCCTGTTCGGCGGCGGCAATGGCGGCCAGGACGCGCTTGTAGTCGCGCGGCATGACCTTCACAAAGTGCTTCAACTCGTTAACCCAATCAGACAGGACCCGTTGTCCCACAGCCGAATCGGTTGCGTCGACATGGGCGGTGAGGATGCCCTTCAACCATTCGGCGTCGGAGGCCTCCATGGCCTCCAGCTCCACCATCTCGGTGTTCAGGTTCTCGCCCAGCACGCCGGCCGGGTCGTAGACGTAGGCGACACCGCCGGACATGCCCGCCGCGAAGTTGCGGCCGGTGGGTCCGAGGATGACGACCTTGCCGCCGGTCATGTACTCGCAACCGTGGTCGCCCACACCCTCGACGACCGCGTGGGCGCCGGAGTTACGGACCGCGAACCGCTCGCCGACCTGGCCGCGCAGGAACGCCTCGCCGCTGGTGGCGCCGAACAGTGCCACGTTGCCGGCGATGATGTTGTCCTCGGCGGCGAAGTCGGCCGGTGCCTCGTCGGCGGGGCGGACCACGATCCGGCCACCCGACAGACCCTTGCCGACATAGTCGTTGGCGTCGCCGTAGACCCGCAGCGTCATGCCCTTCGGGACGAACGCGCCGAAGCTGTTGCCTGCGGAGCCGTCGAACGTGATGTCGATCGTGCCGTCCGGAAGCCCTTGCCCGCCATAGGCCTTGGTGACCTCGTGGCCGAGCATGGTGCCCACGGTGCGGTTGACGTTGGTGATCTTTGTCGAAAAACGGACGGGCGAAGCGGAATCCAGGGCCTCGCGGCTCTGGGTGATCAGCTGCTGATCGAGCGCCTTGTCCAGACCGTGGTCCTGCCGCGAGCTGCAGTACAGGTCCTGGTTCATGAACGCCGACTCGGGTTCGTAGAGCACCGGCGTCAGGTCCAGCTTGTGGGCCTTCCAGTGCTCGGCGGCCTTGGTGGTGTCCAGTGCACCGACCTGGCCGACCATCTCGTTGACGGTCCGGAAGCCCAACTGCGCCATGAGTTCACGGACTTCTTCGGCGATGAACATGAAGAAGTTCTCGACGAACTCGGGCTTGCCGTTGAACCGCTCACGCAGCACCGGGTTCTGGGTGGCCACACCCACCGGGCAGGTGTCGAGGTGGCAGACGCGCATCATGATGCAGCCCGACACCACCAGTGGCGCGGTGGCGAAGCCGAATTCCTCGGCACCGAGCAGCGCGGCGACGACGACGTCACGGCCGGTCTTGAGCTGACCGTCGACCTGGACCACGATGCGGTCGCGCAGGCCGTTGAGCAGCAGGGTCTGCTGCGTCTCGGCCAGGCCCAGCTCCCACGGGGCGCCGGCGTGCTTCATCGAGGTGAGCGGGGTGGCTCCGGTACCGCCGTCGTGGCCGGAGATCAGCACCACGTCGGCGTGTGCCTTGGAGACACCCGCGGCGACCGTTCCGACGCCGTTCTCGGACACCAGCTTCACGTGCACACGCGCGGCCGGGTTGGCGTTCTTCAGGTCGTGGATCAGCTGCGCCAGATCCTCGATCGAGTAGATGTCGTGGTGCGGCGGCGGCGAGATCAGGCCGACACCCGGGGTCGAGTGCCGCACCTCGGCCACCCACGGGTACACCTTGTGCCCCGGAAGCTGGCCGCCCTCACCAGGCTTCGCGCCCTGGGCCATCTTGATCTGGATGTCAGAGCAGTTGGTCAGGTAGTGGCTGGTGACACCGAACCGGCCGGAGGCCACCTGCTTGATGGCGCTGCGGCGCCAGTCGCCGTTCTCCTCCGGCTCGAAGCGGTGCACGCTCTCGCCGCCCTCACCCGAGTTCGACCGTCCGCCAAGGCGGTTCATCGCGATGGCCAGCGTCTCGTGTGCCTCGGCCGAGATCGAGCCGTAGCTCATGGCACCGGTGGAGAAGCGCTTGACGATCTCGGAGGCCGGCTCGACCTCGTCGATGGAGATCGGCTGGCGGACACCGTCACGGAACTTCAGCAGACCGCGCAGCGAGGCCATCCGCTCGCTCTGGTCGTCGACCAGGGCTGTGTACTCCTTGAAGATCGAGTACTGACCGGTGCGGGTCGAGTGCTGCAGCTTGAACACCGTGTCCGGGTTGAACAGGTGGTACTCGCCCTCGCGGCGCCACTGGTACTCGCCGCCGACCTCGAGCTCGCGGTGGGCGCGCTCGTCGGGACGGTCGAGGTAGGCCAGTGAGTGGCGGGTGGCGACGTCGGCGGCGATGTCGTCGAGGTCGATGCCGCCCACTGGGCAGCTCAGCCCGACGAAGTACTGGTCGAGCACGTCCTGGGAGATGCCGATGGCCTGGAACAGCTGGGCACCGGTGTAGGAGGCCAAGGTGGAGATGCCCATCTTGGACATCACCTTCAGCACGCCCTTGCCTGCGGCCTTGACGTAGTTGGCCTTGGCTTGATCGCTGGTGATTCCGGCGATCACACCGCGGTCGACCATGTCCTCGATCGACTCGAAGGCCATGTACGGGTTGACGGCGGCGGCGCCGAAGCCGCACAGCATGGCCATGTGGTGCACCTCGCGGGCGTCACCGGCCTCGACCACCAGGCCGACCTTGGTGCGGGTGCGCTCGCGAACCAGGTGGTGATGCACCGCCGCGACGGACAGCAGCGACGGGATCGGCGCCATGGTCTCGTTGGATTCGCGGTCGGACAGCACGATGATGCGGGCACCCTCGCGGATGGCCTCCGACACCTTGGCGCGGACGTTGTCCAGCGCCTCTTTGAGGCCCTGGCCGCCGCGGTTGACCGGGTAGAGGCAGCGGATCACCGCGGCGCGCATGCCGTGCTTGTGGCCCCGGACCTCGTGGTCGGGGTCGACGCAGATCAGCTTGGACAGATCGGCGTTGCGCAGGATCGGCTGCGAGAGCACGATCTGCCGGCAGGATTCGGGACCTGGGTTGAGCAGGTCGCCCTCGGGCCCGATCACGCCCTGCAGGCTGGTGACCACCTCTTCGCGGATGGCGTCCAACGGCGGGTTGGTGACCTGGGCGAACAGCTGCTGGAAGTAGTCGAACAGCATCCGCGGCCGGGCCGAGAGGATGGCGACCGGCGTATCGGTGCCCATCGAACCGAGGGCTTCGGCACCGGTGCGCGCCATGGGCGCGACCAGCAGGTTCAGCTCCTCGTAGGTGTATCCGAAGATCTGCTGGCGCAGCACCACGCGGTGGTGCGGCATCCGGACGTAGTCACCCGGCGGCAGCTCGTCGAGCGGGAACAGGCCCGCCTCGATCCACTCCTGGTAGGGCTGCTCGCTGGCCAGCTGAGCCTTGATCTCCTCGTCGGAGACGATGCGGCCCTGGGCGGTGTCCACCAGGAACATCCGGCCGGGCTGCAGGCGCAGCTTCTTGACGACGGTGGACGGGTCGAGCGGAAGGACGCCGGCCTCGGACGCCATCACGACGAGGCCGTCGTCGGTCACCCAGATGCGCGAGGGGCGCAGGCCGTTGCGGTCGAGCACGGCGCCGATGACGGTGCCGTCGGTGAAGCAGACCGAGGCGGGTCCGTCCCAGGGCTCCATCAGCGAATCGTGGAACTCGTAGAAGGCACGGCGCGCGGGATCCATCGACTCGTGGCGTTCCCACGCCTCGGGGATCATCATCAGCACGGCGTGCGGCAGGCTGCGGCCACCGAGGTGCAGCAGCTCGAGCACCTCGTCGAAACGTGCGGTGTCCGATGCGCCGGGGGTACAGACGGGGACGATCTTGTCGAGTCCGTCGGTGCCGAACACGTCGGTGCGGATCAGCGCCTCACGGGCGCGCATCCAGTTCTCGTTGCCGGTGACGGTGTTGATCTCGCCGTTGTGGGCGATCCGCCGGAACGGGTGGGCCAGCGGCCACGACGGGAACGTGTTGGTGGAGAAGCGGGAGTGCACGATGCCCAGCGCGCTGGTCATCCGCTCATCCTGCAGGTCCAGGTAGAACGCCTTGAGCTGCGGCGTGGTCAGCATGCCCTTGTAGACGAAGGTCTGCCCGGACAGGCTCGGGAAGTACACCGTCTCGCGGCCGGGGCCGTCCTGGCCCGGGCCCTTGGTGCCCAACTCGTGTTCGGCGCGCTTGCGCACGACGTAGGCCTTGCGCTCCAGGTCCATGCCGGTGGCGCCGCCAATGAACAGCTGCCGGAACGTCGGCATGGCGTCGCGCGCCAGTGCGCCCAGCGATGAGTCGTCGGTCGGCACCTGGCGCCAGCCGAGCACCTTCAGGCCCTCGGCCTCGACGATCTTCTCCACGGCCTCGGCTGCCGTCGACGCGTCACGCGACGACTGCGGCAGGAAGGCGATGCCGGTGGCGTAGCTTCCGGCCTCGGGGAGTTCGAAATCGACTACCTCACGCAGGAACGCATCGGGGACCTGCAGCAGGATGCCTGCGCCATCGCCGGTGTTCGGTTCTGCGCCCTGGGCACCGCGGTGCTCCAGATTCACCAGTGCTGTGATCGCCTTGTCCACGATGTCCCGGCTGCGGCGACCATGGATGTCTGCCACCATTGCCACACCACACGCATCGTGTTCATATGCGGGGTTGTACAGCCCGACCTTGCTGGGCGCCATTCCCACCTTGCCCTTCAACACGCTTCTACGAAGAAGCCGGCTCGGCGTGGGCGCCTCCGTGCAGCACTGGACGACGGCTATGTCCCACACGCCATAAGTGGAGAAAACGATAAGGCAACTACCGTGGCAGATGCCAACTTAGCCAAGCCTAACTATACTTGCTTGGCGGCTTTGGAACACGCTCGCCGACCGATCGATAAACCAGCGAATTCCAGTGCAGCCCTTAGGATTTCATGCCGACCCCATTGAGGGCATCTCAGCCCCCGCCGTGCCCGACAGTAACCCCTCGCGTCAATTTAGTTTGCCATACACATCACATTGTGCCGTTATAGTGCCGTTATATCAACAATCAATATTTGCAGGAAAGCTTAGTCAGATTCTTAGAATTGCATGATCAACGTCCCGAGGCCCGCGCAACGCTGCGCACGCCGGCCTCGGGCCGTAGGTCGAGACGACGTAGCGACTGCGCATTGAGTGCCACGACAACCGTCGACGCTGACATCAGTATCGCTCCGACCGACATCGGCATTACAAAGCCCAGTGGAGCGGCCACTCCCGCAGCCAACGGCACCGAGATCAGGTTGTAACCCGCTGCCCACCAAAGGTTTTGCTTCATCTTCCGGTACGACTGCCGGGAAAGCTCGATTACCGAGAGCACCGACCGGGGGTCCGAGCTGGCGAGGATGACGCCTGCCGATGCGATGGCGACGTCGGTTCCCGCGCCGATCGCGATGCCGACGTCGGCCTGGGCCAGCGCCGGCGCGTCGTTCACGCCGTCACCGACCATCGCGACGGTCAGACCTTCACCCTGCAATTCGGCGACTTTGGCCGCCTTGTCTTCGGGCCGCACGCCGGCGAAGACCCGGTCGATACCCAGTTCTGTCGCCACCGCCGAAGCGACGGGCGCTGCGTCACCGGTGATCATCACCACTTCGATTCCGAGGTCGTGCAGCGCGTCGACGGCCTGCCGGGATTCCGGGCGCACCTCGTCGGCCAGCGCCAGCGCGCCGGCCACTTCCCCGTCGACCAGCACGTGCAGCACGGTGGCGCCGTCCCACCCGGAGGCATCCGGCAGCGCGGAGCGCCCGGCCTGGTCGAGCAATGCGGGGCCGCCGACCTGCACTCGATGCCCACCGACCATGGCACTGACACCGACCGCGGGTGACGAACTGAAGTCGCTGGCCGGCGGAATGTCGACGTTGCGGCGACGAGCCGCGTCGACGATGGCACGGGCCAGCGGGTGTTCGGAGTCGGCCTCGGCGGCCGCTGCCAGCGCCAGCACTTCGTTGTCCGGACGCTCGGTGGCCGCCATGGCGGTGACGGCCGGCTCACCCTTGGTCAGCGTGCCGGTCTTGTCGAACAGGACCGCCCCGACGGTGCGCATGGTTTCCAGCGCCAGCCGATCCTTGATCAGCACACCACCGCGGGCGGCCCGCTCGGTCGCGATGGACACCACCAGCGGGATGGCCAGGACCAGGGCGTGCGGGCACGCAATCACCAGCACGGTGATGGTGCGGACGACGGCCTGGTCAGGTTCGCCGAACAGGGTCCAGGCCAGCGCCGTCAGCACTGCCGATCCCAGGGCGAACCAGAACAGCCAGCCCGCGGCCCGGTCGGCCAGTCGCTGCGCTCGCGACGACGAGTTCATCGCCTCGCCGACCAGCCGTTGGATGCCGGCCAGGGCGGTGTCGTCGCCCACGGCCGTCACCCGGATGCGTAATCCGGAGTCGGTGGCGACGGTGCCCGCGACGACGTCGTCGCCCACGCTCCGGCGCACCGTCCGCGACTCACCAGTGACCATCGACTCGTCCATATCGGCTGCACCGTCGGTGATCCGGCCGTCGACGGGGACGCTGCCACCCGGCCGGACGATCACCAGATCACCGACCCGCAGATCCGTTGGGGGAACAGCCACCACCTGCTCGGCCTCGCCGTCACCCTCGACCCGCTCGGCCTCGTCGGGCAGCAGCGCAGCCAGCGAGTCCAGAGCGGAAGTGGTTTGCGCCAGGGAGCGCATCTCGATCCAGTGGCCCAGCAGCATGATCACGATCAGCAGCGCCAGTTCCCACCAGAAGTCCAGTTGATGGTGCAGTACGCCGAGACTCGCGCCCCACGACGCGATGAACGCGACAGTGATCGCCAATCCGATCAGCAGCATCATTCCCGGTGCGCGCGAACGTATCTCGCTGACGGCACCGGTCAGGAAGGGCCGACCGCCCCAGACGTACATGACGGTGCCGAGCACCGGGGAGATCCAGCGTGCTCCGGGGACATCCGGGATCGAATAGCCGAGGAGCATCGCGAACATCGGCGAGAGAGCCACCGTCGGCACTGCCAGAACCGCCATGACCCAGAACAGCCGGCGGAACTGGGCGACGTGGTCGCCGTGGCCGGCATGTCCCGCATGACCGGCGTGTTCGTCTTCGTGCATCGCGTGTTCGGTCGTGGCCATGTCGCCACTGTATACCCCTAGGGGGTATATGGCTACCGTGGTGGGCGTAACTGTTGACAGCGATGCACTATCCGCTGAATACCCCGTTGGGCCGCATGGGCGTACAAACCCTTGAAGAGCGCCCGGATCGCTGCGTGGCCTCCATCCCCGTCGGCGGACTACTCAATCCCCTGACGCGGGTACCGACCATCGCTCCGCTGGCGATGCTGGTCGATCACATCGGCGGGCTGATCAACCACCTTCGCCGCAACGAAGACGAGTGGACCGTGTCCAGCGAGCTGGCCATCGAGCTCACCCCGAATGCCATAGACCTGGTCACTGCCACGCCGGATGTGCCCGTGGTGGCGACCGCCCGTCCGTTCGGCCCGAAGGGCACAGGTTCGCTGAGCCTGTCGGAGCTGACTCACGGAGACCAATTGATCGGGACCGCGACGGTGCGGTCCTTCCACATCCATGCGCCAGGGCACATCCTCGAATGGCCCACCGACTCAACCGAGGGCGCGCTACCTGCGGCACTGGAGGACCGCATGTCGGTCCAGGTCGCCGAGACCGGTGGCAGCACCGCGGTGCTGCGGCAGTTGCCCGACCCCGTCATCAACAACAGCATCGGCATCGTGCACGGTGGAGTATCGGCAGCGGCGCTGGAACTCGTCGGCTCCGCGGCCCTCGGTGCCGACGCCGGCGAGCCTTGGCGGACGGCTTCGCTGCGGGTCAATTACCTGCGCCAGTTCCGTGGCGGTGACGAATCACGTTACGAGGCGCGCACGTTGCGGGTCGGACGCAGCTCAGGAGCGGTTGACGCGCAGGCCATCGGCGATGACGGCGCGGTGGCGCTGGTGGCCCGGTTGACCGCATACCGCTGATTTCCACGGCAACGTAAATTTCACTGTGCGATCAATTCGGCAACAACGACTCTGCCATCAGCTACTGGCGTGAAACCCTCCGGATGAACCACATCTACGGAGGAGTTCGCCATGAGTACGCCGAGCATGTCACATCGATTGGCAGCCGAATTCATCGGGACGTTCTGGCTGGTCCTGGGCGGTTGCGGTAGCGCGGTTTTCGCCGCGAAGTTTCTCTCCGACGGCTTCTCCGTGGGGATCGGGTTCCTCGGGGTGGCCCTCGCGTTCGGCCTGACGGTGCTGACCGGCGTCTACGCCTTCGGCACCATCTCCGGCGGGCACTTCAACCCGGCCGTCACGCTGGGTGCCGCACTGGCCCGCCGCGTCGAGTGGGTGGCCGTTTTGCCGTACTGGATTTCGCAGGTGGTGGGCGGTCTGGTGGCCGGCGTGGTGATCTATGTGATCGCCAGCGGCAAAGACGGTTGGTCTGCCACCGGGAACATGGCCGCCAACGGTTACGGCGAACACTCCCCCGGCGGATACTCGCTGGCCGCGGTGCTCCTGGCCGAGGTGATCCTGACCGCGGTGTTCCTGCTGGTCATCCTCGGTTCCACCGATGACCGCGCACCGAAAGGCTTCGCCGGTCTGTCGATCGGCCTCACCCTGACGCTGATCCACCTGATCTCGATCCCGATCTCCAACACCTCGGTCAACCCGGCCCGCTCCACGGCGGTCGCGTTCTTCAACGGCAACGGCGCGCCCGCGCAGCTGTGGGCGTTCTGGCTGGCCCCCCTGGTCGGTGCGGCCATCGCCGGTCTGGCCTACTCGTTCCTGTTCGGTTCCCCGGAGGCGCTGGCCGAGCGCCCGGTGCGCGAGGACACCCTGGACCAGGAGCGCACCCGCTAGATCAGGTCAGATGGTCGAATTCTCCACTGACCCAACGGATATGAGTATCAGCTGACCGGTGCACTACCTCCTTGGCGGCGCTGTCTATCTCGTCGCCGCCAAGGGTGTAGAGCCGGTCATAGTCGTACCCGTCTAGCCGATCCACGATCCGGCGCACCACCGCGGCCGACAGCGGGACGTGCTTGGGAAAGTTGCGCTGAAACGACACCCAGTTGCGGGCCAGTCCGCCGGAGATGGTGTCCCCGACCAACAGCGTGCCGTCAGCCGTCAGCGCCACCGAACTGCCCCGCATGTGACCGCCGACGTGGATCAGTCGCACTCCGGGCAGCGGTTCCAGCTCCTCGGTCCACTGCTTTATCAGCGGATCGGGAGCCGGAAGCCACTCTGCGTCAAGGGCAGCTGTCGGCCGGTTCGATGGCGGAATCCGGGTGTTCCACACCGCATCCCGTGCAGATCCAGGTAGGCATGACAGCGAGCCTGGCACCTCAACAACTGTTGAGGTCAAGCACGCAGCCTAGGCACTCTTACGCCGCGCCTTGCCGGCGGCACCGCGCTCGGTAGGTGCGCCCTCATGGGCCAGCGTGCCCCCGGCGCTCTCCAGGTGAGCCCGGACGAACCACTGGAACTTCTCGAGTTCGGCGGCATGGTCGATGAGAACGTCCTGGGAGACAAGATCGAGTTTCTCCAACTTGTCGATCGCCTTGCGGGTGTCCTCGATCACCCCGTTGTAGACGAGGTCGAGCGCCGCGAGGTGCGCTTGCACGTTGTCACGTCCGACGGAGTAGTCGTCCCAGGTGCGGTCAGAGATGATGGCCCCCGGGGTCCCCTTCGGCGATTTGCCCAGCGCAGCAATTCGTTCGGCGACCTCATCGGCGTAGGCGCGCACCAGCGCCACCTGTGGGTCGATCATCTCGTGGACGCCGATGAAGTTCGGGCCGACGACGTTCCAGTGGACGTGCTTGAGCGTCAGATGCAGGTCGTTGTACGTGCTGAGCTGCTTCTGCAAGAGCTGGGCCACTTCGTTGCCCTGCTTGTCGGTCAGACCGGGAATGGTGAACGAGGTCATTGCGGCTCCTTTCGGTTCACGATCGGTTCCGCCCCGGGGTACCCGACAACGGCGGCGCGCAATCACCCCGGCTACAGCGCGCGCAGGTTCGGAATGGCCTGACGCGCTCCGAAACGCGGATTGTGGGCCAGCCCACTGGCTTCCAACAAACGGACGGCCCGCTGCCGGTGTGGGCGCAGAGGTTCGAGCAGTTCGACCATCTCCGCATCGTCGATCGGCCGGCCGAGCAGGGTGCGTCCCACCATCGTCGACAGGTGATAGTCGCCTACCGACAGCGCATCGGCGTCGCCGAAGGCGCGTTGCACGGTTTCTGCCGCCGTCCACTCACCGACACCGGGCAACGAGCGCAACGCCGTCACCGCCCGCTCGGCGGTGAGCCTCTCGATGGCATCGGCGCGCTGGGCACAGCCGACGATGGTGCGGGCCCGGCCCGGGTCCACGTTGGCCCGGTGGAATTCCCACGACGGGATACGTCGCCACACGTCGGCGGTAGGTGGCACGCGCATCCCGTCAGGCGCCGGACCGGGCGCCGGGGCGCCGTAGTTCGTCACCAACCGCCGCCAGGCTCGCCAGGCATCCATGCCCGAGACCCGCTGCTCGATGATCGCGGGCACCAACGCCTCCAATACCCGGCCGCTGCGCCCGAGACGCAGGTGCGGCACGCGCCGGTGCGCCTCGGCGATGGTCGGCTCGACGGGATCGAAGTCAGCGGCGTGGTCGTCGGCACCCACCAGCGCCGGAAAACCGTCCAGGAACTCCGCGTCACCCGGGCCCCACGCCTCGCAGTCCACGGTGTCGACGGCCGACTTGGTGATCCGTGCGGTCACCGGACCGGTTTTCATCGCGCTTACGCGCCAGATCGCGCCGTCGACACTGATCCGGTTGGTCGGGTCGTACCCGCCGCGGCGCCAGGGAGCCAGCGTCAGCCCCGGACTGGCCGGGCCTTCGAACGTGACGCTGATTGAGGGCACCGCTCCAGACTAGGCCAGGGCGATGTCGGCCTTCTGCGGGTAGAAGGCCAGGTGATCGGCTATTTCAGCGACGGCCGCGTACGGCTGCTCGTAGGTCCAGACCGCGTCCTCGACGTCGCCGACGTGGTAATAGTTCGCCTCACCCTTGTAGGGACAGTAGGTGGTGGCGGCGCTACGAGTCAGCGTTTCCCACACTACATCGGCGCGCGGAATATATTGCACGGCTGGATAAGTCGACTCCTGCAGGGTCAGGGCCGCATCGGTCTGCGCGATGATCGCGCCGCCGACGGTGACGGTGACCCGACGTCCGGTCGGGGTGATGGTGATGGGGTGGGCTGCGCTGGGCTGCAGCACCTGGCGCTCGGTCATATGCGGCACAACACCACGGCGCGGCCACCGATTCCCGGGCAGACTGGAGCGATGGGTACTTTGCAGACCGCACGGTTGGGTGACCTCGAAGTGGCGCGGATCGGTCTGGGCACGATGGGCATGTCCTTCGCCTATGGCAGCGCCGGTCGCGACGACGCCGAGTCGATCCGCACCATCCACCGGGCCATCGACCTCGGTGTCACCCTCATCGACACTGCCGAGGTGTACGGCCCTTACGACAACGAAGTGTTGGTCGGGCAGGCACTGAAGGGTCGACGCGACAAGGTCGTGCTCGCCACCAAATTCGGGATGATCTCCCACACCGGCCGCGACGGGGCGGACAGCAGCCCGGCCAACATCCGCACCGCGGTGGAGGGGTCGCTCCACCGCCTGGACACCGACCACATCGACCTCTACTACCAGCACCGCCTGGACCGCTCCACGCCGATCGAGGAGACCATCGGCGTGCTGGCCGACCTCATCGCCGAGGGCAAGGTTCGCCATATCGGGTTGTCCGAGGTAGGGGTCGAGACCATCCGGCGTGCCGACGCCGTCCACCCGATCACCGCACTGCAATCGGAGTACTCGTTGTTCACCCGAGACCCCGAGGACGGAATCCTGGATATCTTGCGCGAGAAAGGTATTGGCTTCGTCGCCTACTCACCTCTCGGACGCGGCTTCCTCACCGGCCAGATCCGATCCGTCGACGACCTCGCCGACGACGACACCCGCCGCGACAACCCCCGGTTCACCGGCGAGAACTTCGCGGTGAATCTGCGGCTCGCCGACGAGGTGCGGACCATCGCCGAGGCCTCGGGAGCGACGCCAGGGCAGGTCGCGCTGGCCTGGCTGCTGTCGCGGGGCCCCGACATCGTGCCGATTCCGGGAACCAGGCGGGTCGAACGACTGGAGGAGAACATCGCGGCGGATGCGGTCACGCTGACTCCCGACCAGTTGTCCCGGCTCGACAATCTCGCCGCGCCCGCCGGCGACCATCACACCGAGGCCCAGATGCGGATGATCGACCGGTAGCCCGGGTCTACGATCGGCCCATGACCGCGCCTGTGAAAGCCACTGTGTCGATCGCTGCCGATCCCGCAGCCGTGTACGCACTCATCACCGATCTGCCCACGCTGGCCTCGCTCGCCGAGGAGGCTCATGCGATGGAGTGGCAGAAGGGCAGTTCGGCCACCCCCGGGTCAGTTTTCAAGGGTCACAACCGCAATGGCTCGAAGGCCTGGAGCACGACGTGCACCGTCACCGACGCCGAGCCCGGCAAGACGTTCGCCTTCGACGTGAAGTCCCTGGTGTTCCCGGTGGCGCACTGGCGCTACGACATCACTCCCGCCGAGGGCGGTTGCACCGTGACCGAGTCCACCTGGGACCGCCGTGCGGGCTGGTTCAAGAAGGTCGCTGGGCTGGCCACCGGGGTGCCCGACCGCGACGGCGCCAACGCCGAGCACATCCAGCTCACCCTGCAGCGGCTGAAGGAACGCGCCGAAGCTTGATCGCCCCTGCTCAGAAGGGTGGTGGTGGTCCGTTTTCTTCGGCGAGCCAGGCTTGGTAGTCGCTTTCGTAGGCGAGGTCGTTGTTGATTTCGGCGCGTAGGCGTCGTTCTTCGGCGATGCGGTCACGTTGGTCTTGTTCGCGGGTGCGTGAGCGTTTGGGCAT
>NZ_LZSY01000100.1 GCF_001665625.1 Mycolicibacterium peregrinum
TGACGTTCGCCCCGACCAAGTGGATCCACCATTTCGGGCTGTTCGCCGCCGCCGGCGCCGCGATGGCAGCGGTGACCACGGTGCTCTTCGGTCCGACGGTGCTGCGTTCACGACGCAATCAGACGGCGTTTGTGTCCATCGTGCTGTTGGTTCTGGCCTTGTGTTTCGCCTCCACCAACGGGTTTTGGTACGTCTCCAGCTACGGGGTGCCGTTCAACGACAGCAGTCCGCACTGGGGCCCGGTCACCGCGAGCGCGGTGTTCCTCTGGCTGTCTCTCGCGGCCGCGGGCTATGCCGGCTGGCTACACCTGGTCCCACCGCGGCGACCTCCGGCGCGACTGGCCCGGGCGCTGACCGCAGCACCGCTGCCGGTGGCCGCTGGGCTGATGGTGCTGGTGTGCACCGGATCGATGCTGACCGGCGCGGTCAAGCAGTACCCCAGCTACTCCAACGGCTGGGCCAACCTGCGTGAGTTGGCCGCCGGATGCGGGCTGGCCGACGATGTTCTCGTCGAACCCGACGCCAACGCCGGATTCCTGGCACCACTGCACGGGCGCGACGGTCCCCTGGGTGCATTGGGCGGCACCGAGCCGATCGGTTTCAACCCGAATGGCCTTCCTGAACACACACTGGCAGAAGCTGTTTGGCAGAGCCAGGCGAAATCCGGAACCGATTACGACTGGGATGCGCCCACCGCACTGGATCAGCCCGGGGTCAACGGCTCCAGCGTCGTGTTGCCCTACGGTCTCGATCCAACCCGCGTGCCGGTGGCCGGAAGCTTCACCGCCGGCCCTCAACAGGTCAGCACGCTGACCTCCGCGTGGTATCGGCTTCCGGCCGCCGACGACGCCCACCCGCTCGTGGCGATCACTGCGGCAGGCACCATCACCGGCGACAGCGTCCTCTCCGGGCACACCGCTGCCCAGACCGTCGCCCTGGAATACGGCACACTCGGCCCCGGCGGTGCACCGGTGGCAGGCGGACGACTGTCCCCCTACGACATCGGGCCGCAACCAGCCTGGCGCAACCTACGTTTCGCCCGCGCCGCCATCCCCGCCGACGCCTCCTACGTCCGAATTGTCGCCGACGACCGCTCACTGGACCCGGGAGATTGGGTCGCGATCACTCCGCCGCGGGTGCCTGAGCTCCGGTCGATGCAGGAATACCTCGGCTCCACGCAGCCGATACTGCTGGATTGGGCTGTGGGATTGGTCTTTCCGTGCCAGCAGCCCATGTTGCACGCCAACGGCGTCATGCAGATCCCCACCTATCGGATCTCACCGGACTACCCCGCCAAGGTCGAGATGCCGGACACCTGGCAGTCCGGCGACAACGGCGGCCCGTTGGGTATCACCGATCTGATGCTGCGGGCTCATGTCATGCCCACGTACCTGTCCCGGGACTGGGGCCGCGACTGGGGTTCCCTGCGCCGCTTCACCCCCGTAGTCGACGCGTCCGAAGCTGCCCTGCAGCTCGGAACTGCCACTCGCAGTGGGCTATGGAGTCCCGGCGCGATCCGCATCGGTCCGTGAGTGCTCCGCCGTCCGCCCAGCGCTCAGGCTCCGACAGCCGTCAACCACTCGCCGTAGAAGAGCGCGACTCCGAGGCCACTGGCGATTGCGGCAATCAGCCAGAACCGTATCGTCAGTGCGCTTTCCGGCCAGTCCATCAGCTCGAAGTGGTGGTGAAGCGGGGTCAATCGAAAGACCCGTCGTCCGGTGGTGCGGAACGCCACGACTTGGATGACGACGGAAGTCACCTCGGCCACGAACAGGGCACCGAGGATGACGGCCAGGAGCTCGGTGCGGCTGACCACCGATAAGCCGGCAATGATGCCACCCAACGCGAGCGAACCCGTGTCACCCATGATGATCTTGGCGGGTGCGGCATTCCACCAAAGGAATCCGATACAGGCGCCGGCGGTGGCAGCGGCGACGAGGGCCAGATCGAGAGGGTCGCGGACGTGGTAGCACCCGGCTTCCGCGGTGACGGCACATGCGTTTCGGAACTGCCAGAATGTGATGAGCACGTAGGCGGCACTCACCATCGCCATGGTCCCCGCGGCGAGTCCGTCGAGTCCGTCGGTGAGGTTGACGGCATTCGACCAGGCCGAGACCACGATGATGCAGAACAGGACGAACACCACGGCCGGCAGCGCGAACGAGGCGATCTCACGGACGTAGGACAGTTGGGTGCTTGCCGGTGTGAGACCGTCAGGGTTACGGAATTGCAGTGCGAGCACGGCGAAAAGCACTCCGGCGACGAGTTGCCCAGCAGACTTGGCTCTCTTGTTCAGGCCGAGATTGCGTGCGCGCCGCAACTTGATGTAGTCGTCGGTGAAGCCGACCGCACCCAGTGCAGTGGCCAATCCGAGGACCAGCAGACCAGATGCCGACGGGCCGCCTCCCCCGAGTGCGAGCCCGATGAGGTTGGTGCTCAAATAGCTGGCCCAGATCGCGGTGAGGATGGCCAGACCACCCATTGTCGGGGTGCCACGCTTGCGTTGGTGGGTCTGTGGGGCGTCGTCGCGGATCTCCTGGCCGAACCCCAGCCGGGTGAACATCCGGATCAGCACGGGGGTCAGCAGAAGCGCGACCACAACGGCGATGCCCGCGGCGAACAGTATGTGGCTCATCGGCGACGCCGGCCGCTACCGCGTGATCCGGTCGACAACTGCACCCGATTGAAAGCCAATCCCCCCATCGGGCCAGTATGGCCGATCCGCTGTTACGCGAGCGCCGGGACAATCTCCTCGTGGCTTTCGGCCGACATGAACACCACCCCGCGACAGCCCCGATGCCGCTGATCGGCGCTTCGCCAACTACGATGAGTCGTCCCTTAGGGTTGTAGAACACCTATCTCGATAGGTCCCGAGCCCCCGTAGCTCAGGGGATAGAGCACGGCTCTCCTAAAGCCGGTGTCGCAGGTTCGAATCCTGCCGGGGGCACTCACGTTTTTGTATGACGTCGGGTGATGCTTGACGTTTTGTCTCCGGTTGATGGCTGACAGTGTTTCGGCTGATGCTTTACACCTA
>NZ_LZSY01000101.1 GCF_001665625.1 Mycolicibacterium peregrinum
GACCTTGCGCCACCCCGGCGACGCGATCTTGTGCTTGGGATCGAGTAAGCCGAACTTCGACGCGATGGTCAGCACGGCAGGCGCCAACGTCAGTCCGGCGATGATGATCACCAGAACAGAGATGGCGCAGGGCAGACCCATGGTCTGGAAGTAGGGCAGCGTGGTCATGGTGAGGCACAGGCAGGCCCCGACGATCGTCAACCCGGAGCCGAGGATGACGTGCGATACGCCGCTGTAGGCCACATAGAACGCGTCTTCGCGGTCCAGGCCTTTCGATCTCTCCTCGTGATATCGGCCGAGGAGGAAGATCACATAATCGGTGCCTGCGGCCAGGGCCAGCATGGTCACCATGCTCACCGCGTACGGGGTCAGGCCGATGATGTTCAGGTAACCGGCGGCAGCCGTAACACCCTGTGCGGCAAACAGTTCAAGAAGAATGACGACCATCGACACGAGCAGCGTCACGACGGAGCGGTACACCGCGAGCAGCATCAAGATGATGACGCCGACCGACACCAACTCCATTTTCGCCATACTTTGATGGCCTGCCACGCTGGTATCGGCGTTGAGCACGCTGTTTCCGGCGACGTGGGCCGAGATACCCGGCGGAGCGGGCACCGAGGCCACGATGTCACGCACGGCGGCCACGGAATCGTGGCTCTTGCTGGTGCCCTGGTCCCCGGCAAGGAAGATCTGCACATAAGCGGACTTGCCGTCCACACTCTGCGAACCCGCCGCGGTCATCGGATCGCTCCAGAAGTCTTGAACGTTCTGGACGTGTTCGGTATCGGCCTTCAGCTTCGCGACGATCTCGTCGTAGTACTTGTGCGCGGCCGCACCGACCGGTTCGTCGCTCTCCAGCACCACCATCGCTGAGGAATCCGAATCGTACTGCTGAAACACCTTGCCGATGTTCAGCATCGACTTGTAGGAGTCCGAACTGGTGGGGCTCAGCGGCACCGACCGGGATGCGGCGACCTCATCGAGTGACGGGACAAGAGTTCCCAGCGCAATCGTGAGGAGCACCCAGAACACGATGATCGGCAGCGAAAAGATCCGAACCATCCGGCCCAGGAACGGGCGATGGGAGTTCTTGTGTGCGTTGCTCATACGGATTTCACCAAGCAGTAGATGAACGGTTTGAAGGTGTCGGTACTCGTCCGGTCGTCGCGCACGTCGTCGTCGACAGTCACCCGGCACCCGAGGTCTGTGACGTCGCGCTCGCCCTGAGCCATGATGTTGGCCGACATCGACGGCAGCGTCGTCACGATCGTGAAAGACCAGGGCAACGGGGCATTTTCGATGAGGTTGGGTTGACCGTATTCATCGAGATAGTTGATGTTCGCCGTGCCCCCGGAACCGGTGATCTCGTACTTGATGTGCTTCGGAT
Organism: Mycolicibacterium peregrinum; assembly: GCF_001665625.1. GTDB lineage: Bacteria > Actinomycetota > Actinomycetes > Mycobacteriales > Mycobacteriaceae > Mycobacterium > Mycobacterium peregrinum_B. Next base: position 1,391 of record NZ_LZSY01000101.1, read on the forward strand.
TGAAGTTCTCGGTAATTCCGGAACCCTCTGCCAAGTTCGGCCCCTGCTGCCCGCCATCCCGAATTCGAAGGATCGCGTACGCGCCCAACGCGACGACGACCACCAAAGTGAGTGGCATCCACGCCTTCTTGAGCAACTTGAACACAGTTGCGCCTCTCCCCGACCTACTATTCACTAATTGACCCAGACGGAACTCAAGTTCCGCCTAAGAGGATGCTGAGCACTGTACCCGAGTCAGGCTCGGCCGACGACTCGGCGTCTACTCCGCCAGAAACCGCTCGAGGCCGGCAATCACGATGTCGAGGTTGAAGTCGAAGTCCTGGGCCGCGGTCCCCGCGACCCCACGATCGGCAACGACACCGCTGAGCAGCGGGAAGTCGCTCGACGGAAGGTCTTTCAACGCCCGAACCACCTCGGGCGTCTGATGGTGCAGCCGGGACCCGGCCGAACCCAACACATCGTGCGCGGCCGACATCGCAAGCCCCGACACCAAGGTGAGTACGCGCCCGGCGTCGTCGGTACCGAATCCGCCCGCGGTCAGTGCCCGCAGCACCTGCTCGGCCAGCGCCAGACTCGCGGCCCCACCGGTACCACTCAACCGGAAGCTGGTCGCCGTCACACCGAGCTTGAGCACACCCTGGCGGATCGCGGTTCCGTAGGCCCGCAGAATTTCCTGCCAGCTCGCGTCCTCGGGCAGCTTGATCGAGCGCAACTCGGCCTCGAACAGGTCGGCCACCACCAGCTCGAGCAGGCCGTCGCGGTCGCCGACGTAGTAGTGCAGCGTCGTTCGGTCCACCCCGAGCGCATCGGCAACCGCCTGCATCGTCAACGCACCCGGCGGGATCGCACGCGCCGCGGCGACGATCTGCTGCTGATCGATACGCGGTGGGCGGCCGCGCCCCCGACGGGGCGCGTTTCCGGTGGTCACATGGGCAATTCTAGTTGCTCACGACGCCGGGGACGTACCACTCTTCCTTTTTTCTCACGGTCGTGGAAAACTGCCGGAAACCGAGCAAGGGAGCTGCTGCCGTGTCACAAACTTCGCCATACCGGGTCGTCCAGTGGACGACGGGGAACGTCGGGAAGAGTTCGGTGGCGGCTATCGCCCGCAACCCGAACCTGGAACTGGTGGGCTGCTACGCGTGGTCGCCGGACAAGTCCGGAAAAGACGTCGGCGAACTCGTCGGCATCGAGCCCCTCGGCGTCGCGGCCACCAATGACGTGCAGGCACTGCTGGCCCTCAAACCGGACGTCGTGGTCTACAACCCCATGTGGATCGACGTCGACGAACTCGTCGAAATCCTTTCCGCCGGCATCAATGTCGTGGCGACGGCCTCATTCATCACCGGACACAATCAGGGCGAGGGCCGCGATCGCATCGTCGAGGCCTGCCGCAAGGGCGGCTCGACGATGTTCGGATCGGGCATCAGCCCCGGCTACGTCAACCAGTTGGCCGTGGTGGCCGCCGGAATCTGCGACCGGGTGGACAAGGTCACGGTCAACGAGGCCGCCGACACCACCTTCTACGACTCACCGGAAACCGAGAAGCCGGTCGGGTTCGGCCAGCCCATCGACCATCCCGACCTGCAAGCCATGACCGCCCATGGCACCGGGGTCTTCGGTGAGGCGGTGCGGATGATCGGCGACGCACTCGGTATCGAGTTCGACGAAGTTCGTTGCGACGCCGAATACGCCCAGACCACAGAGGATCTCGACCTGGGCTCGTGGACGATTCCGGCGGGCTGTGTCGCCGGCGTGTTCGTCAGCTGGAAAGGCATCATCGGCGATACCACCCGTGTCGAGCTCACCTTGCGCTGGCGCAAAGGCCAGACGTTGGAACCGGATTGGCAGATCGATCAGGACGGATGGGTCATCGAGGTCGCGGGCCGGCCGACCGTGACGATGAAAGTCGGCTTCCTGCCACCGCCGGATTTCGAAGCCACCACCCTGGAGGAATTCATGGTGCTCGGGCACATCATGACCGCCACTCCCCCGATCAATGCGATCCCCGCGGTGGTCAACGCCGCACCCGGCATCGTCACCTACAACGATCTTCCGTTGATCCTGCCGCGCGGCGTGGTGCCGACGGGCTAGGAAAGTCAGGACGGGCCCGGCCGACACAGTGTAATGACAGGCCACATTTCACTGACACTTTGCAGCATCTGAACGCGTGCTCCTCACCACAGGATTGTGTGCACCGTCGAACGCAACCGACGGCATCGATCAACGACGATTGAGGAGACCGGAACCGTGGATTCGTTGCGCGCCAACCCTATTGCGCCCGATATGCAGGATCAGCAGGCCGGGGTTGTGGTACCCAGCCGGCTACTGGAAGCCAAGGCGCTCAACGATCTGACGGGCGATGCCGTCGAGGTGAACCTCGACTGGACCGACGCGGACGGACGGCTCAACTTTGCGCTCGCCGCCCTCGAGCCGGTGCCGCTGCGCCGGATGCTGCCCGCGCTGCAGAGCATGGACCTGGAGGTCCTGGAGGAACAGGCGGGCACCTGGGCCAGGCCGGACGGGCGGGTCTGCCACGTCTACCACCTGCTCTTGCAGCCCGGTCCCGATGTCGTCGAGGCGGTGGCCCAGCCGCGGGACGACACTGTCGACCGCATCCGCGAGACCTTCCGGGCGATGTGGGCCGGCCGGGTTGAATCGGACGGATTCAATGCGCTGCTACTGCGGGCCGCCCTGAGCTGGCGTCAGGTGACCGTGCTGCGCAGCTACAGCCGGTACCTTCGGCAGCTGCCGATGCCCTACGGCCAGACGCGCATCCAACGGGTCCTGCTGGACAACCCGGCGGCCACGCGCGCACTGCTGGATCTGTTCGAGGCCCGATTCGACCGCACCGAACAACCCGCCGACAGCCCCCACCGCATTTCCCGCATCGCAGCGGCTGAGCAGCAGGTGGCCACCGAGATCGATCAGGTGCTGCACATCGACGCCGACCGGATCCTCCGCGCGTACCACAATCTGATCAACGCCACGGTGCGCACCAACGCGTTCGCGCCCGATGCCCTCACCGTCTGGGCGCCCTATCTGGTCCACAAACTCGATGCCCAGTCCGTCGACGAGCTGCCACAGCCACGTCCCCTTTCCGAAATCTTCGTGTACTCACCGGAATTCGAGGGTCTGCATCTTCGCTTCGGGCTGGTGGCCCGCGGCGG